>NZ_CP020809.1:4430953-5063947 GCF_002157835.1 Mycobacterium dioxanotrophicus
CTGACGAGATCTAGGACCGCCACCGCTCCCAGGCGGCCTGCTTGGACGTGCCGGACACCTCGGCGACCTGAGCCCACGAGTTCGACGTCGCCAACAATCGCGCCGCTTCGCCAACTTTTTCGCCGGTGTATGCCACCACTCGGAGCAATTCGGCGAAGGCCTCCCGGCTGCCCCGAGCGCTCAGCTCGTCGATGACCCGGTAGACGAGCGCCGCCAATTCACTCTCGGTCATGGCGTCCACGGGAGTGTCTGGGTCTGCCGGCATGCGGGCATTCTACGGTGGCGAACTTGCCCCCACGTCGAGACGCAATTCGGCATCGGTCGAATCGAATGACCTCGACCAGGTGGTTCCCGGCCACCGGTAGTGGACGATCCCGGAGTCGGGACGGTAGTCCGCGGTGTACAGCGTGCCGAAGCCAGCTGTGTAGTCGGTACTGCGCAGCGGCGTGCGAAGGAACTCGCGAGCCAGAGCATCCGGGTCTGGTCGGTCGCGCAACACCTCGATGAGGTGCGTCTGACGTTCGACGCTACGGAAGCGCTTGGCGTGCACCGGATCGTCGGGCCGATCGAATCGGTGATTGGTGGCCACCGGTACGGCGCGCACTTCCATCGTCCGGCCGGGAGCGACGTACGCCGTGCGGTGGCAACCGGTCCGATCGGTCAAGGTCAGGTTGTAGGACATGGAGACCGGCACGCCGGACAGTGCGGACAGAGCGTCGGGCACCGTCCCCGCAACCTCGAGCAGATACCGCACGACAAGCGGGATCCCGAACCCAGGACCGGATCCCTTGGCTCCGCCGAACGTCAGCGATACCGCGAGCCCGTCGGAGTTCATGCCGTCCAGCAGGCCCCACAGACAATCACCGGTGCCGGTCACCACCCGGTCCCCGAGCCGCGTGGTCAGCACCACCTGCTCGAACAGGTCCGGGTGGTAGTCGTAATTGCGGATCAGAGCCCGGCTTCCGGGCGCTGTTTGTCCTCCTCGCGTGCGGGTGTCGACGACGGCTTGCGAGCAAGCCGGAGCGAACGCGGGCATGTTCCAGTGGGTGAGCATTGCCGCCGTCGTCGGATCGCCATCCGTCAGGGCGACGAGGTGTTGCCACGCCGGATGCAGCTCGGGCATGTACCGCAACAGCGCCGCTTCGGCTTGGGCGGCAGTCGGACGCCGACCGGACCCCGGCCGTAGATACCAGGCGCGGTATCCGGGCCACGTCGCGTCATACAGCGCACGCCACCGCGGGCCCGGCAGGTCTTCGCGGAATGCGTGCAGGCTGATCGATTGGAACACCATGCGTCAAGGTTTACTTGACGCGCCGCCATCCGTCAAGAAAACCCTGACGCTTCGTCTTGCGCGATCTACGCCTGGCCGACGTCGATCTTCGACAGCGCATCGCGGATCAAGGCTGTCACCGGTGCGAGCAATCGGTGCGCCTGCTTACCCCGGAAGTGGCTTCTCAGCACGATACGACGGGTGCCGAGGCCTGGAACATCCACCGTCTCAACCCCTTCCAGTGACAAGCCATGGAGGGCCAGCATCGGGATGACTGCCATGCCCTCGCCCGCCGCGACAAGGGCGAGCGCAGTCTGAGTCGCGAAGTAGCGGTGGATGGTCGGCTGATTGATGCCGGCCACACGACGCAGTCGCTGCAGGGCCTGCGCGCTGGCGTCCCCCGGCCCCACTCCGAGCCATGGCAGCTTGATGCGGCCCAGCTCGGTCGTATCGGTCAGCAGGGTGCCCGCCGGCACAACCAGTTTCCACGGTTCGTCGGTCAGCGGGATTTCCGTCACGCCACTCGGCAGCGACTTGGGTGGTTCGCCGGCGTCGAATTCGATGATGGCGGCGTCGAGTTCGCCGGCCTTGAGCGACCTGAGCAGCACCTCGCGGTCGGCTTCGACCACCTCGAAGTGGATGCCGGGAAGATCGCGCCTCCAATCCGCCAATGCCGGGGCAATCACCACCGAGAGAAAACTCTGGAAGCCACCGATGCGCACGGCGCCCTGCAGCTCGATGCCCCCTCGATCGAGTTTTGTCCTGGCCTCGAGAAGGGTTCGTTCGATTTCCTGCGCCGCCTCGGCCAACACGAGTCCCTCGGCCGTGAGCGCCGAACCCTGTGATGTCCGCGTCATGAGCGTGCAACCGGTTTCCCGCTCAAGGTGGGCGATCTGCTGCGACACCGCGGAAGGTGTCATGTGCAGCACATCTGCGGCCGCGAGGACACCTCCGGAGCGGGCGACGGCCAGCAGAAAACGCAGTCTACGCGGGTCGATCGGCATTCAGTAATGCTAAACAGGCAATCAAGATCAATTCAATTGTCATGAATGAATCCGGTGGGCAATACTGTCGCAGACATTGCATTGTTGAGAGAAACGGAGTCTTGGCGATGTTGGCAGCGATCCTCGGCTGGCTTGGGACGGTAGGGACTTTCGTTGCATATGTTCTGGTCTTCCGCGGTCGGCTGATCGCGGACTCCTGGCGCTACGGAGCCCTGAACGCTCTCGGCGGAACCTCCGGCGCGATAGCCGCCGCTCTGTATGGCGCGTGGCCGAGCGCCGTCTCGAACATCATCTGGGCCAGTGTTGGCTTCTTTACTGTGGCCTCCGCCACAAAGAGCCTCTGGTTGGTGGCTGATCGTGAGGAAGGTCACGGGTGCCCCGCGCCGGGCCTGGCCGGCGACGTTGTGACCGGCCAAAGTGGCCTGTGCCCGGCCCCCGCCGACGCCTGATCACCTTGTCCCACATCCGACTCGGCTAGGTCAACGCCTGCCCAGCCGGCTCAGCCTGCTGGTTCCCAGTAGACGCGCACGTTGTGCTTCGGACAGCCCACCCCACACCCCGAATGGTTCGGCGAAGGCGAGCGCGTGGCTACGGCACTCCGCGAGGACCACGCATTGCCGGCACAACCGCTTGGCGTCCTGCTCACGCTGCCAGCGCGCGTATCCATGCTCGCCTTCGGGCGAATAGAACACCGAGGAGTCCACACCCCGGCACTCCGCGCGAAGTTGCCAATCCCAGCCATCGGCGTTGGGACCGGGTAATTCTTGCGGCAGCTGCATCGTCAACTCCTCACGGTGGGATCGGCGGCCCGGAGGTGACCGGATTCTGCAGGGAACCGACACCGACGATTCGGCACTCGACGGTGTCGGCTGGTTTGATCTCGACGGCGCCCGGCGTACCCGTCGAGATGATGTCGCCGGGCTTGAACTCGAACAGCTGCGTGTGGAAGGCGATGAGGTCGCGTGGCCGGAATGTCATGTTGCTCACCCGGTTCTCACGGTGGAGCACTCCATTGATGACGGTCTGGACCACGACGTCGTCGATGTCACCAGCCCGGTTGTCGAGCTCGCAGAGGGGAACGATCCCCGGGCCACAGGACAGGAAGCCGGGAAAGTTCTTGGACAGCGTCAGATAACGGGGATTGCGTTGCAAGAGATCCTCTGCCGTCTGATCGAGGATTGGAACCACACCCCAGATGGCAGACATCGCTTCGTCATTCGAGAGATTTCGGGCCCGGCGACCGAAAACAAGCCCGAGCTCCGCTTCGGCCGTGGTCCGTTCGCTCTGCCACGGGATTGGAATCGGATCGCCCGGGCCGATCAGGGTGTGGCTGCCTTTGATGAAGGACGCGGGTGCCTCTTGCGGGGCGCGCTCGGACAGGTCAGCGGCGTGTTCCCGGTAATTGAGCCCGATTCCCCAGATCATTCCCGGTTCCTGCACAGGAGCCACGAAGACGGCTTCGCCCGGGTCACGGAACCGGCGCGGTGATACTGACGAAAGTGCTTCTGCGAGACGAGAACCGGAGACTCCGGCGCGGATCACGCTGCCGGCATCACTGTGAACCTCCCCCAGCAGGCTGGACACGTCGATCATTCCGTACGCGGGATCGACGACCACCGCGGTGGTTTCGGCTCCGGACGCCCGAATCGTGGACAGCTGCATGGCGGGCGTCACGTCAGAATCCTTGGACCAGGCCGCCGTCGACGCGCAGCTGAATGCCCGTGACGTAGCTGGCGCGCTCACTGACCAGAAAAGCGACCACGTCTGCGAATTCTTCGGGGCGACCGTATCGTTGGCTCGGAATCATGCCGGCGGACCGGCTGGCGACTTCGTCGCTGGTGATGCCTTGTCGAACCGCTGCAGCCTGGTCGAGGCTGGCGACTCTGTCTGTGGCGATGCGCCCCGGCAAGACCATGTTGACAGTGACTCCATCTGCGGCGACCTCGGCTGCCAAGGTCTTGAGATAGCCGGCCAGCGCCGCCCTCGCGGTGTTCGACAACGCCAAGTTCGCGATCGGCGCCTGGATGCCGCTGGACCCTATTCCGACAATCCTGCCCCAGCCGCGCTCGCGCATGCTCGGCAATACTGCGCGCACGAGCGCAACCTGCCGGAACAGCAATGTCTCCGCGGCGGCTCGCACATCGTCGAGCTCCACTTCGGAGGCTCTCGCCGGCGGCGGTCCCGGGCTGTTCAACACCAGTATGTCCACGGGGCGAGCCAGGTCGTGGGCCTCGGCGAGAACCCGGTCCACGGCGTCCGGTTCCGTCAGGTCCACTTCCACCGCCGATGAACCGGGCCAGTCCTGCACTGCCTTCCGCGCCAGATCCCCACGGCGCCCCGTCACGACGACGTTGACGTGTTCGGCCGCGAGGCGCTCGGCAATTGCGCGTCCCAGTCCTGCGGTCGAGCCGATGACCAGTGCACTGCGCCCCGCTATCCCGAGGTCCATCCACACCTTCCAAATCTGGGGCTGCGCGCGGTTGCGCTGGGCGGATACGGCTTGTCTACGTTCGCAGACGGTCACGATAAAGCGGATGCAGATTCAGCGGAACTGGTCGATGCCATTTCTGCATTGACAGTTTTCAGCCAAGTGTTGGAACTCGTTGGCGCGACTCCTAACCTTTAGCCATGTCTGTGTTTACGGCAGATATGGCTGACGCTTCCGATCCCGGCCCGATACGGCTTCCCGTCGCCTCACCGCTCCACGACGGTTTGTCCACGACGGTCGCCTACACCGAGGACCACTGACATCATGACCATCGCACCTAGCACCGAGCTCACCGGTGTAAACCTGATCGGCGACGCGGACGTCGCCGGCACCGGCGCCGAGTTCCAGGCTGTGGACCCCGCGACCGGGCAGAAGCTGCAACCGGTGTACCGCGAGGCGGACGAAGCGGTCATCGACCGCGCTGCCGAGCTGGCCTGGGATGCGTTTCACACCTACCGCCACACCAACTTTGAAGATCGCGCGGCGTTCCTTGAAACCATCGCCACCGAGATCGAGGGTATCGCCGCGCCCCTGGCCGAACGTGTCACCGCAGAGACCGGCATACCGCCCGCGCGTGTCAAGGGCGAGCTGGCCCGTACCACCGGTCAGCTCCGGCTCTTTGCCAACGTGATCAGGGAAGGCAGCT
Organism: Mycobacterium dioxanotrophicus; assembly: GCF_002157835.1. Taxonomy (NCBI): domain Bacteria; kingdom Bacillati; phylum Actinomycetota; class Actinomycetes; order Mycobacteriales; family Mycobacteriaceae; genus Mycobacterium; species Mycobacterium dioxanotrophicus. The sequence goes on from NZ_CP020809.1 coordinate 4,436,362, forward strand.
GGACCGGAGCGCGACTGGACACTCCCGACCCCCAGCGCACTCCCCTGCCCAAGCCCGACTTGCGCCAGCGCCGCGTTCCGCTCGGCCCGGTCGCGGTCTTCTCCGCGAGCAACTTCCCGCTGGCATTTTCCGTTGCCGGCGGTGACACGGCCTCCGCACTCGCAGCGGGGTGCCCCGTGATCGTCAAGGCCCATCCTGCGCATCCGGGCACCTCAGAGCTCGTCGGCCGGGCCATCCGCGCAGCGGTGCACGCCCACAACTTGCCCGAGGGCACGTTCTCGCTGGTATTCGGTTCCGTCGCCACCGGAATCGCGCTCGTCAACGACCCCCGCGTGCGCGCGGTGGGATTCACCGGTTCGCGCAAAGCAGGCATCGCCCTCACCGAGGTCGCAGCTGCCCGCCCGGTACCGATTCCGGTGTACGCCGAAATGTCCAGTGTGAACCCCGTTTTCATGCTTCCCGGAGTGCTCGCGGAGCGAGCCGAGGCACTGGGTGCCGATTACATCGCGTCTGTGACGACGGGTAACGGGCAACTCTGCACGAGCCCAGGGCTGGTGTTCGTCGTCGACAGTCCCGACGCCGACAAGTTCATCGCAGCCTCCACCGAGGCCGTCGAGAACGCGTCAACCGCGCCGATGCTCAACTCGGGTATCGCCGCGTCCTTCGAACAGGGTGTCCAACGCCTCGCTACGACCGACAACGTGGTCAAGGCCGCGGCCGCCGCGCCAGACGCAGCCATTGCATGCTCCGGGCAGCCACAGTTGTTCGTCACCACGATCGATGCCTTCTTGTCGAGCCCTGCGCTCCAGGACGAGGTCTTCGGGCCGGCCTCGCTGATCGTTCGGGCCAGGGATATCGCTCAATTGGAAGCTGTCATCGATCAACTCGAAGGCCAGTTGACGGCGACCATCCACGCGGCACCGGCGGATTACAACGATGCCCGTGCGCTGCTGGACAAGCTGGAACTGATCGCTGGGCGCGTGCTCTTCAACGGCTGGCCCACGGGGGTGGAAGTCGGACACGCCATCGTGCATGGCGGGCCTTTCCCCGCGACATCGGCGCCTGCTACCACATCCGTGGGCAGCCGTGCGATCGAGCGCTTCCTGCGTCCCGTTGCCTACCAGAACATTCCGGAAGACCTCCTGGCCGAGGAGTTGCGGTCAGGGGATCCGCTGCGCGTGTCACCCCTTGTCGACGGCACGCTCACCGCGAGGTAATGATTCTGTCCGCCAGTGCAACTCGCTGAAAGCGCGGCAGATCCGTTCATCGAACCGGACGCCGTTCGTCGGCAGCTTGTGAACAGCTTTGCCCGACGCCGGGGTCGGTCGATCGCCTCGGGCCACGACATATTTGCAGACGAACTTATCGGCCGGCAAGAATGGCGGCAGGATCGGTCTCAGGCAATACGGTATTGAATCATTTAATGAATCGCCTCGAACGCTCGATCCGACATACTCGGGCTCGGCGAACTTAGCGCATCTCACCAGTCGCGCATCATCCGCGGCCTCCTCCAGCGGCTTGAAATCAGCACAAAGATGCAGGCCAGGCCGCACGAGGCGGCCGAGTGCGCGCCGGGCAACCCGACCGTCATCGACACCTGTCGATTCACAAATTGGAATTAATGCGCGCCATTGACATAACCACAGTATCGCTGCCCGAAGATTGAGCGGAGGCGCCTTGCCATCATCGGTTTGTCGAATTCCGATACGCGCTAGTGAAATATCTGCATGATGTGGTTTGACTATTCCGACCCGGCCAACTCGTGGAGGTTCAAAATGGTGCCCACCCCGATCACCAGTTCGTTGCGTGGCCGGTGAGGATCGGGTTCCGTATGTTGTCGCCGACTCGCGCATCTGGCGTAGTTCACGAAACCTCGTTGACACCAAGCTCTTTCACGGTGTTGCACATCGGACCGAAGACAGCTGCGAAGCCCGCCACGTCGGAAGCGCGCGAACCACTCAAACCTGATCGCCGGCGTCTCGTTCGAGAACATGCCGGAACTCATTGCATACCAACACCATCCATGAAGGGGATAGCCGCATGATCAAGGGTTCGGATCTCTTTGTCAGGGCACTTGAGAACGAGGGCGTTACCCGCATATTCGGTGTGCCCGGCGAGGAGAATCTCGACTTCGTCGAATCACTCAGAAACTCAAGCATCGAGCTGGTCGTGACGCGCCACGAGCAGTCGGCGGCGTTCATGGCCGCCACCCACGGCCGGCTCACAGGCCGACCCGGGGTGTGTCTCAGCACGCTGGGACCCGGAGCCCTGAACCTCGCCACCGGCGCGGCGTATGCGCACCTCGGTGCGATGCCGATGATCCTCATCACCGGCCAGAAGGCGATCAAGAGTAGCCAGCAGGCCCGCTTTCAGATCGTCGACATGGTCGCCACCATGAAGCCGCATACCAAGTTCTCGCGCCAGATCGTCAGCACCACAAGCATTCCCACGATCGTGCGGGAGGCGTTCCGCGTGGCGACCGAGGAACGACCGGGTCCCGTCCATCTGGAGCTGCCCGAAGACGTCGCAGGCGACATGGGCCCCGACGTGCCCCTGGTGCCGCCGCACCTCATCGAGTTGCCCATCGCTACACCGGCCGCGCTGGATCGGGTGGCAGAGATGGTGCGGCAGGCGTCACGCCCGCTGGTCATGGTGGGGGCCGCCGCGAGCCGGCCACGGTTGGGCGCATACCTGGGTGATTTCCTTGCACGCACGCGGATTCCGTTCTTCACCACCCAGATGGGTAAAGGCGTGGTCGCGGACCACCCGGAAGGCCAGCCGATCGACCTGTGGGTGGGCACGGCGGCGCTCTCGGAACGTGACTACGTGCACGAGGCGATCGACCGAGCCGACCTGATCCTCTCGATCGGTCACGACACAGTCGAAAAGCCACCGTTCTTGATGGGCCCCGGCGGCCCGACCGTCATCCATGTGGGATTCACCGCGGCCAATGTGGAGGAGGTGTATTTTCCGCACGCCTCGGTCATCGGTGACATCGGGCCCAACCTGTCGATGCTGGCCGACCGGCTGCAAGGGCAGCTGCCCAACGGGTCGGCGTTGCTTCCGCTGCGCGACGACATTCTGCGGCAGGTCATGGAAGGTTCCGACGATGACCGGTTCCCGCTCATCCCTCAGCGAATCGTCGCAGACGTCCGCAAGGTGATGCCCGACGACGGCATCGTCGCCCTGGACAACGGCATGTACAAGATCTGGTTTGCGCGCAATTACCGCACTCCGCTGTCGAATACTCTGCTGCTCGACAACGCGTTGGCCACCATGGGCGCGGGTCTCCCGTCGGCGATGATGGCAGCGATCAACCACCCCGGGCGACAGGTGCTCGCGGTGTGCGGGGACGGCGGGTTCATGATGAATTCGCAGGAGCTGGAAACCGCGGTGCGACTCGGCCTGAACTTGGTCGTCCTGATCATCGAGGACAAGGCCTACGGCATGATCCGCTGGAAGCAAGCGGTAGACAAGTTCCCCGACTTCGGCATGACGTTCGGCAATCCCGATTTCATCGCCTACGCCGAGTCGTACGGCGCCTCCGGATCCCGGGTCGAGACGTGTGAAGAATTCGAGTCCGTCCTGCAATCGGCATTCGACCGCGGTGGCGTGCACGTCGTGGTCGTGCCGGTCGATTACTCCGAAAACACAAGGGTTCTCATCGATCAACTGCAAAGCCGGGTACTCGCCGGAGGGGTCGCGAACAATGGAGATTAAAGCAGCGGTGTTGAACGCCATGGGCGTTCAGGCACCCTACGCAGAGTCAAAGCCACTGACCATCGAGACTTTGAACCTGGACGAGCCTGGTCCCGGCGAAGTGCTGGTCCGGATCAAGGCGGCGGGACTGTGCCATTCCGACCTCTCGGTCATCAACGGCAACCGTCCGCGCCCGATGCCAATGGCGCTGGGCCACGAGGCATCCGGAATCGTCGAAGCGGTCGGACCGTCCGCGGGCATGGTGGGTGGAGACGAACTCAAACCCGGCGACCATGTGGTGTTCGTATTCGTACCGTCATGTGGACACTGCGAACCGTGTACCGAGGGCCGACCGGCCTTGTGTGAGCCCGGTGCAGCGGCCAACGGTGCAGGGACCTTGCTCTCCGGCGCGAATCGACTGCGCCGACTGGACGGCACAGTCGTCAACCATCATCTGGGTGTGTCGGGGTTTGCCGAATACGCGACGGTCTCCCGGCACTCTGTGGTGAAGATCGATCCGGACCTGCCGTTGGTGGAGGCCGCACTGTTCGGTTGCGCGGTTCTCACCGGGGTGGGAGCAGTGATCAACACTGCGCGGATGCCCGCTGGGTCGTCGGCAGCTGTCATCGGCCTGGGCGGTGTGGGCTTGGCGGCCCTGCTGGGCGCCGTCGCCGCGGGTGCGCGGACTGTGGTCGCCATCGACCGGTCGGACAAAAAGCTCGAGTTCGCACGGGAACTCGGTGCGACCGCGGCCGTCAACGCACTCGACACGGACGCGGCCCAGCAGGTCCTGGACATCACCGGCGGTGGCGTCGAGTACGCATTCGACCTCACCGGTGCAACCAGCGCCCTCGAACTCGCGTATCGGATCACCCGCCGAGGCGGCACCACCGTCACCGCCGGCCTGCCTGCTCCGACCGCCACCATGCCGCTGGCACCGGTCACCCTGGTGGCCGAGGAGCGCACCCTCAAGGGCAGCTATATCGGCACCGCGGTACCCAGCCGCGACATCCCCCGCTACGTCCAGCTGTACCGGCGGGGTCTGCTTCCGGTCGATCGGCTGCTCACCGGGACGCTTGACTTGAAGGACATCAACGAGGGCTTCGATCGGCTGCACGCCGGACAGGCCATCCGCCAGGTGGTCGAACTATGACCAGCGATCCATGGGCGGATATGACGGCCCGATGGCGCGAAATCTATGACCAGAACGCCGCGGCAGCGCGTAAGAGCTGGCTCGATGGCCAATCGCAGCTGAGCAAGACATTCGCTGCCGGGGCCAAGGATTCGCACGGTACCGACGCGACGGCACTGGCGGATCTGTGGCGGTCCTGGCTGACGTTCGGCGACTCGATGTGGTGGGCACCCTCGACCAATGTCGGCGAAGCGTGGCCCGGCGCCAAGGCTCTCGGCACACTGACCGAGTCGCTCACCATGTCGTTGGCCAACGGCGGTGCGGTCAGTCAGGCGCTCCGGCGGATGGCCGACGGACCCCGCTTGGCCGATGTCGGCGCCTCGGAGCAGCGCACCGCCAAGGTCATGGAGCGATGGCTGGCCGTCCAGGAAGGTGCCCGCGTCTACGAAGGCATCGTCGCAGCGGCATGGTCCAGCGCCAATTCGCGATTTGCCGAACAACTTTCGCAGCGCGCCCGCGAAGGAACAGCCATGCCGGACGCGAAAGAGTCGCTCAAGCTGTGGCTGGACACGGCCAATGACGTTCTCCTGGAGACACATCGTTCCGAGAAGTTTCTGGAAGCCCAGCGGCGACTACTGCGGGACGGGATGGAATTCATGCTCGCCGAGCGGGAACTCGTGGAGGCTCTCGTCGAGCCCATCGGGTTGCCGACCCGCAGTGAGATCGACGAGGTTCATCAGAATGTCCACGAGCTCAAGCGGCGCGTACGGTCGCTCGAAAAGCAATTGGCCGCACGTGCTTTGAACCAAACGACACACGTCGAGTCGAGCCACGTGGACACGGTTCCCGGAGGAGATCAGCAGTGATGCCCGAGTCGATCCCAAACCCTGCTGAACTCCTGCGGGAGGCCGCTGCCTTCAATACGAAAGTGACAGCGGGTTTGGAGCGACTCAACTCGATCACCGATGATCAGGTTGAGATCGCCACCACCCCGAAAGATGCCGTCCTGCAAACGGACAAGGTGACGCTGTTTCGGTACCGGCCCCTGGCCGAGTCGCGAATCAGCACCCCTGTGTTGATCGTCTACAGCCTCATCGGCCGGTACACCATGACCGATCTCCAGGAGGATCGCTCGCTGGTGCGCAACCTGCTCAACCTCGGCGTGGATCTGTGGGTCGTCGACTGGGGCAACCCCACCCGCGCGGACCGCTGGCTGAGTATCGATGACTACGTCTCGGGATACATCGACGACTGCGTGACCGCGATTCTCGATGCCACCGGCGCCGACAAGGTCAATCTGCTCGGCATCTGTGAGGGCGGCGTATTCACGCTCGCCTACGCCGCACTCGAGCCCGCCCGGGTCAACAATCTGGTGCTCGCAATCACCCCGCTGGACTTCCACGCTGATGAGCACGCCGCGGACGTGGAAAAGGGTTTCATCAACGTGTGGACCCGCAGTCTCACCAAAGAGGACGTCGATCAGATGATCGAGGTATGGGGCGTCTTGCCGGGCGAATTCATGGGCGCGGTGTTCTCGATGCTCACCCCGGTCCGGTCCGCCACCAAGTACAACCTCGACCTGCTGGACGTCGCAGACGACGAAAAAAAGCTCCTCAATTTCCTTCGTATGGAAAAATGGTTGGGCGACCGCCCCAATCACGCAGGCGAAGCAGCCAAACAATGGCTCAAAGAGCTCTACCAGGACAACAAGCTGATCAATAACACCTGGAAGCTCGGTGACCGGGACGTCGACCTGTCGAAGGTCACCATGCCTGTTCTGAATATCTTTGCGCTCAACGACCACATCATCCCGCCCGCGACGTCTCAGGTGCTCGACGGCAAGCTCGGAACCGACGATTACTCCGAGTTGGGACTGCCCGGAGGACACATCGGACTCTTCGTTTCGGCGAAATCCCAGGGAATTGTCGGAAATGGGATCGTGGACTGGCTTTCAGAACGGGACACCGCGAATAGTGCGGACCGAGCAGAAGTCGGATCTGGAACCAACAACACTACGGAGTAAGGACCGACCATGGGCAATGACAGTTTCTCACCGCAGTACTATGCCAAAGCCGTCGAAGACACCATCAAACGCATCGAAGAAATGAACCGTCGAATGATCGAATCTTCGAAGAGTGCCGGCCTGGTTGCCCTCGACGCCTATGAGAAGGCGCTGCAGAGCATGCTGGAGTTCCAGGAGAAGGTGGCCGGAGCCAGCCAATTGGACTGGGTCTCAGCGCTTGCCAGCGCTCATGCGCAGTTCGTCGGTGACATCAGCGCCGCGTACATCAAAGCCGCCCGCGAGTCCCTCAAGTAGCGCTGGAATCCGGCGCGCCCCTGCGCAGTTCGCCGCTGTCTCGATCGAACAGGCGGTCAAACGCATCGAAGAAACGAATGCCTACGAGAAGGCTCGACAGGGTCTCTCCGGCAATCGGTTGTAGGCCAGTCGCACTCTCCTAGACCCCAGCCCGCGCGGAAGAAGGCAACACGATGACGTACCAGCAAAATCTCAGCAAGCCCGTACCTCCCGAGGCGGTACTCGAATTCGTCGAGCCGGGTTCAGACATCATCATGCCCAACGCAAACGGGGAACCGGTCAAGGTCGTCGACGCCCTCGAGGACCATGCCGAAGAGCTGCAGAACGTGCGAATTCACCAGATGCACGCGCTTCGTGAGCGCCGCTACATCAACGGCGAATTCGGCGATCACCTACGGTACGTGTCCTACTTCCTGGCCCCGCCGTCGCGCAAGGCGTATCTCGAAGGCCACTGCGACCTGGTGCCCAACCACTTCAGTGAGGTACCCGACCTTCTGCGTCGGTCTACCAAGTGTTCGTTGGTCATCGCCGCGGCCTCACCGCCCAACCGCCAGGGGTACTTCTCCCTGGGTACGAACTGCGACTACACGGCATCGCTGATCGGAAGGGCGCCGTTCTTCCTTGAGGTCAATGCGCAGATGCCCCGCACCTTCGGCGGCAACCAGGTGCACATCAGCCAGGTCGTGGGCTGGACCGAGGTCGACTACCCGCTGATCGAAGCCCACGCCGTGGTGCCGAACGACAAGGACCGGGCCATCGCCGCGCTGGTCGCCGAACGGATCGCCAACGGCTCCACCATCCAGGCCGGCATCGGCGGCATGCCCAATGCACTACTTGGAATGCTGAAGGGCCACAAGGACCTTGGGGTCCACACCGAACTGCTGTCGGATGGGGTTATCGACCTGGTCGAGTCCGGTGTGGTGACCGGCACCCACAAGACGCTGCGCCGCGGCAAGATCGTCACCACGCTGGCGCTCGGGTCCCAGCGTCTCTACGAATTCCTGCACGAGAATTCAGCCGTCGATTTCGCGCCGGTGGATTGGGTCAACGACCCGCGGGTCATTGCCCGGCAGCCGAACTTCGTCGCCATCAACGCCACCACCGAGGTGGACTTCTACGGGCAGTGCGCGTCGGAGACCGTGGCCGGAAAGTACTTCTCGTCGAGCGGTGGGCAGTACGACTTCTCCCGTGGCGCCATGTATTCCGACAACGGCCAGGGATTCATCGTGTTGCAGTCGACCACCCGGGACGGGATGAAATCGAAGATCACTCCGACGCTGACGCCGGGCTCTGTTGTCACCACGACCAAGAACACCGTTGACAAGATCGTCACCGAGTACGGCGTGGCCGAGATGCGCGGAAGGACGTTGCGGGAGCGCGCCAAGGCACTGATCGAGATCGCTCACCCGAAGTTTCGGGACGAACTGACCGAATCTGCCCGCGCGATGGCCCTGATCTGACGGAGACGCAGCTACGTGAACATTGCCACCACGCAGGACTTCATCCGTACCGGTGCCGAGTATGTCGAGAGCCTCAGAGGGCGGAACCTCACCGTCTACCTGTTCGGCGAGCAGGTAGACGAGCCGGTCGATCACCCGATCATCCGTCCGTCGATCAACGCCGTGGCTGCGACGTATGACCTCGCGCAGACGCATCCCGAGTTGGCCACAGTGATCTCACCTTTCACCGGTGAGCCGGTGAGTCGCTTCCTCGCGGTCTGCACGAGCGCACAGGACCTCGTTCTCCAAAACAAGATGCAACGCAAGCTCGGCCAGCTCACCGGGACGTGCTTTCAGCGCTGCGTCGGGATGGACGCATTCAACGCGTTGTACTCGGTCACGTTCGACGTCGATCAAGCGTTCGGCACCGCATACCACGACCGCCTACGGGATTTTCTCCACCAAATGCACCGCGGCAATCTCGTTGTGGGCGGAGCGATGACCGACACCAAAGGTGACCGGTCCCTGGCCCCGCACCAGCAGGAGGACCCGGATCTGTATGTCCGTGTGATCCGTCGCAGTGCGGAGGGCATCTGGATCAGCGGCGCCAAGGCACACCAGACCGGTTGTCTGAACTCCCACTGGATGATCGTCATGCCCACCATGCGAATGTCAGCCGAGGACCGCGATTACGCCATCGTGGGCGCGGTGCCGGTGGACGCACCCGGCATCACATATGTATACGGCCGCCAATCCTGCGACACCCGTAGCGCTGAGGACGGGACCATCGACGTTGGCAACGCCCGCTTTTCCGGACAGGAAGCGGTGGTGATCTTCGACGATGTCTTCATCCCGAACCGATATGTGTTCATGGATGGCGAGACTGATTTCGCCGGGACACTGGTCGAGCGCTTCACGACGTATCACCGACGCAGCTATGTCTGCAAGACCGGTGTGGGCGACGTGCTCATCGGCGCAGCCGCCCAAGTAGCCGAATACAACGGCACCGACCGGGCGTCACACATCAAGGACAAGCTGGTCGAGATGACCCATCTCAACGAAACCATCTACGGCACCGGCATCGCATCCAGCTTTCAGGGCCGGCCGACCAGCTCCGGGGCGTGGATCTGCGACGACATGCTGGCCAACGTGTGTAAGCACCACGTCACCAAGCTGCCGCACGAGTTGGGCAGGCTGGCACAGGATCTCGCCGGCGGGTTGGTGGGAACGATGCCATCGCAACGCGATCTCGACCACCCGCAGGTCGGCCCGCTGCTGCACAAGTACTTGAAGGGCCGAGCCGACGTGCCAACCGAGACCCGGCTTCGCATCATCCGACTCATCGAGAACATGACATTGGGACGCAACGCAGTTGGCTACCTGACCGAATCCGTCCACGGTGCCGGTTCCCCGCAGGCGCAACGCGTGCAGATCGCGCGGGGCATGCAGCTGGATTATCGGAAGCGGCTGGCCCGCCTCCTCGCCGGGATCGACGATGTCGCGGATTCCGATGCGCTCGCCGACGAGCTCACCGGCTACTTTGCCGAGGTATTCCGGACACACGACATCGTGGCGACGACGACTTCGTCGACGGCCGGGGGTGACCGTCTGTGAAAGTAGACACCCGCAGTCGCGAGGCCGTGGCAGCTGACGGAACGAGTCTGTTCGTATCCGAATCCGGGAGCGGCGAGGACATTCTGTGCATCCCTGGCATCGGTTATGCCTCGTGGTCGTTTCATTACCAAGTCGAACCGCTGTCCCAGGTCGGTCGCCTCCTGCTGATGGACAACCGGGGAACGGGCCGTTCCGGCAAGCCCGCGGGCCCCTATTCCATTGCGCAGATGGCCGACGATGCCTACCACGTGCTGCGGCAATGCGCGGCCGGGCCTGCACACGTCGTCGGGACGTCGATGGGCGGTTACATCGCCATGACCCTCGCCCTGCGTCATCCGGAAGCGGTCTCATCATTGACACTGGTGGCGACCACCAGTGGCGGTTTGGGTTCGCATCCGGTGCCGGCAGCCATACGCAAAGCATGGGCTTCCGCGGTATCCCTGGGCAGTGAGGGATTCGCCCGCGCCACCATGCCACTGTCGTTCGCTCCGGGATGGACCGACACACATCCAGAGCAGTTCGAAGAACTGCTGGAGTTGCGCATGCAGGCCAGCACACCGATCGCCTGCTGGCGCTCGCAGTACCAGGCGTGTGCCTCATACCTGCGTCGGGGTTTGCCGCGAGGACCGATCAGCCAGCCGACGGTGATCGTGCACGGCACTGCCGACCGCGTCGTGCCGTACGAAAACGCGGCCCACCTCGCACGGCGGATTCCCCACGCCTCCGCCGCCACGCTCGACGGCGCCGGGCACCTGTGCTGGATCGAGCGGCCTGACGTCGTGAACGCGATTATTCGAAATGCGTTGAGCAGCAACGCACTTTAGGTATTGTCGAGACCTGGGTCGATAGGGATGGCCAACGATGGATCAGCCTGATTCTCGAATTCCGGCAGCTTCGCCGAACCTGGCGGGGGCGGCGCTCGGCGGCGGACTGCCTATTGACTGCATCACACTACGACACTTACTGTTAGTCATTAAATGAACAATCTGTCCACTATCTGAACGGATTGTACGTCGCGGCTTCGTCCAGATCGCAACAACGACAGGAGTACAGCAATGGAACACGACAGAATCGAAGTGATCCTGCAGGCGTGGAGGGCCGCGTGGGGAAAGGGCGACATCGACGCGTTCGAGAAGATCCTGGCACCCGGCTACGTGCGCCACACCAGATCGGGCGTCAAGACCATCGACGACTTGCGCCAGGAGATCAACGACTCGCGGACCGCGTTTCCGGACCTCGATACCCAGATCTTGCAGACCGTTGAGCAGGGCGACACACTGGCGATTCGGTGGACCAGCTTCGGCTCGCACACCGGGACTTTCATGAACGTGCCGCCGACGCAGAAGGACGTAAAGGTCACCGGAGCCAGCTTCTGCCGGTTCGACGACGGCCTGCTCGCCGAGGAATGGGTGGTCTGGGACCCACGTGAACTGCTTGCCGCAATGAAGATTTGGGCGGTGGGCGACGATGAATAGGTCCTTGGCGACCCCGGCATCACGACCCAGCGCTGCGGTGTGAATTGACCACTACACCTTCACCATTCGGGCAGAACGAGTGGTTGGTCGAGGAGATGTATCGCAAGTTCCGCGAGGATCCGTCGTCGGTGGATCCGAGTTGGCATGAGTTCCTCGTCGACTACTCCCCTGAACCCGTCGCCGATACCACGGCCGCCAACGGCCAGTCCCCGGCGCCGGCCGCGCCCGCCACCCCCGCTGCTCCCCCAGCTGCGGCGGCCCCGGCAGCGCCCGCCCCGGCTACTCCCGCGGCGCCGGCCCCCGCTGCTGCTGCGGCGGCACCCGCACCCAAGGCGGCAAAGTCGGTGTCGGTGGCCGAGGGTGATGCTTCGCAGGTGTTGCGGGGTGCTGCGGCGGCGGTGGTGAAGAACATGAACGCCTCGCTGGACGTGCCGACGGCGACCAGCGTGCGGGCCATCCCGGCGAAGCTGATGATCGACAACCGGGTGGTCATCAACAACCACCTCAAACGCACCCGCGGCGGCAAGATCAGCTTCACCCACCTGCTCGGCTACGCCATCGTGCAAGCGGTCAAGGCGTTCCCGAACATGAACCGGCACTTCGCCGAAATCGACGGCAAACCCAACGCGGTCACCCCCGCACACACCAACCTTGGGTTGGCCATCGACCTGCCCGGTCGTGACGGTAACCGCCAACTGGTCGTCGCCGCCATCAAAAAATGCGAAACCATGGCGTTCGGCCAGTTCATCGCCGCCTATGAGGACATCGTCCGGCGCGCCCGCGACGGCAAACTCACCGCCGAAGACTTCTCCGGGGTCACCATCTCCCTGACCAACCCCGGCACCATCGGCACCGTGCACTCGGTACCCCGCCTGATGGCCGGGCAGGGCGCCATCATCGGCGCCGGCGCCATGGAATACCCCGCCGAATTCCAGGGCGCGAGTGCCGAACGCATCAACGAGGTCGGCATCGGCAAGCTCATCACCTTGACCTCGACCTACGATCACCGCATCATCCAGGGCGCGGAATCCGGCGACTTCCTGCGCACCATCCACCAGCTGCTGCTCGACGACGACTTCTTCGACGAAATCTTCCGCGAACTGGGCATCCCGTACGAGCCGGTGCGGTGGCGCACCGACAACCCGGACTCGATCGCCGACAAGAACGCCCGCGTCATCGAACTGATCGCCGCCTACCGCAACCGCGGCCACCTGATGGCCGACATCGACCCGCTACGCCTGGACAAAACCCGCTTCCGCAGCCACCCCGATCTGGACGTCAACACCCACGGCCTCACCCTGTGGGATCTGGACCGGGTGTTCAAGGTCGACGGGTTCGCCGGCAAGCAATACATGAAACTGCGCGACATCCTGGGCCTGCTGCGCGACGCCTACTGCCGCCACGTCGGGGTGGAATACACCCACATCCTCGAACCCGAACAGCAGAAATGGCTGCAGGAACGCATCGAGGTCAAACACGCCAAACCCACCGTCGCCGAACAGAAATACATCCTGTCCAAACTCAACGCCGCCGAAGCGTTCGAAACGTTCCTGCAAACCAAATACGTCGGACAGAAACGCTTCTCCCTGGAAGGCGCCGAAACCGTCATCCCGATGATGGACGCCGCCATCGATCAGGCCGCCGAACACGCCCTCGACGAGGTCATCATCGGCATGCCGCACCGCGGCCGGCTCAACGTGCTGGCCAACATCGTCGGCAAACCCTACTCCCAGATTTTCACCGAGTTCGAAGGCAACCTCAACCCGTCCCAAGCCCACGGCTCCGGCGACGTGAAATACCACCTCGGCGCCTCAGGCAACTACATCCAAATGTTCGGCGACAACGACATCCAAGTCTCGCTGACCGCCAACCCGTCGCATCTGGAGGCGGTGGACCCGGTGCTGGAGGCCTGGTCCGCGCCAAACAAGACCTCCTCGATGACGGCACCGACGCCGAAGGCTCGCAAACCTTCCCCGTCGTGCCGTTGATGCTGCACGGCGACGCCGCGTTCGCCGGCCAAGGCGTGGTCGCCGAAACGTTGAACCTCGCCCTGCTCAAGGGCTACCGCACCGGCGGCACCATCCACATCGTGGTCAACAACCAGATCGGATTCACCACCGCACCCACCGATTCCCGCTCCAGCGAGTACTGCACCGACGTGGCGAAAATGATCGGCGCCCCCATCTTCCACGTCAACGGCGACGATCCCGAAGCCTGCGCCTGGGTGGCGCGGCTGGCCATCGACTTCCGCCAAGCGTTCAAAAAAGACGTCGTCATCGACATGCTGTGCTACCGCCGCCGCGGGCACAACGAAGGCGACGACCCATCGATGACCCAGCCCTACATGTACGACGTCATCGACACCAAACGCGGCTCCCGCAAGGCCTACACCGAATCCCTGATCGGCCGCGGCGACATCTCCATGAAAGAAGCCGAAGACGCCCTGCGCGACTACCAAGGCCAACTCGAACGCGTCTTCAACGAAGTCCGCGAACTGGAAAAACACGCCGCCGAACCCAGCGAATCGGTCGAAGCCGACCAACAAATCCCCCAACGCCTAGCCACCGCGGTCGACAAATCCCTGCTGGCCCGCATCGGCGACGCCCACCTCGCGTTGCCCGACGGGTTCACCGTGCACCCCCGCGTCAAACCCGTCCTGGAAAAACGCCGCGAAATGGCCTACGAAGGCAAAATCGACTGGGCCTTCGCCGAACTGCTCGCCCTCGGCTCGCTGGTCTCCGAAGGCAAACTGGTCCGGTTGAGCGGCCAAGACACCCAACGCGGCACCTTCACCCAACGCCACGCCGTCATCGTCGACCGCAAAACCGGTGAAGAATTCACCCCGCTGCAACTGCTGGCCACCACCACCGACGGCACCCCCACCGGCGGCCGGTTCCTGGTCTACAACTCCGCACTGTCCGAATACGCCGCCGTCGGCTTCGAATACGGCTACTCGGTGGGCAACCCCGACGCCATGGTGCTCTGGGAAGCCCAATTCGGCGACTTCGTCAACGGCGCCCAATCCATCATCGACGAATTCATCTCCTCCGGCGAAGCCAAATGGGGCCAACTGTCCAACGTCGTACTGCTGCTGCCGCACGGGCACGAAGGCCAAGGCCCCGACCACACCTCCGGACGCATCGAACGCTTCCTACAACTGTGGGCCGAAGGATCGATGACCATCGCCGTGCCCTCGACCCCGGCCAACTACTTCCACCTGCTGCGCCGCCACGGCCTCGACGGCATCCAACGCCCCCCTGATCGTGTTCACCCCCCAAATCCATGCTGCGCAACAAGGCCGCCGTCTCCGACATCCGCGACTTCACCGAACAAAAATTCCGCTCCGTCCTCGAAGAACCCACCTACACCGACGGCGACGGCGACCGCACCAAAGTCACCCGCATCCTGCTGTGCAGCGGCAAAATCTACTACGACCTCGCCGCCCGCAAAGTCAAAGACAAACGCGACGACGTCGCCATCGTGCGGCTCGAACAACTCGCCCCGCTACCCAAACGCCGCCTGGCCCAAACCCTCGACAACTACCCCAACGCCACCGACAAATACTGGGTCCAAGAAGAACCCGCCAACCAAGGCGCCTGGCCGTCGGTCGGACTCACCCTGCCCGAAGTCCTCCCCGAATACTTCAACCCCATCAAACGCATCTCCCGACGCGCCATGTCCGCACCATCATCCGGCTCATCGAAGGTGCACGCCGTGGAACAACAAGAAATCATCGACCTCGCGTTCGCCCCGACCTCGAGCAGCGGCTAAATCCCGCGGATTCGTTCACGAGCTCATGTGCGCAGACAAGGAGGTGCCGATGACTGAGGTTGCCGAGCCAGTCCAGTTGACCAACAAGTCTGTCACCAAGGCCGGACGTCTCCTCCGCGAGCTGGCTGCGCATCCTCAACAAGGCGTCACAGTGACGGCGCTGGCGAAGGCGGTCGGCATGTCACGCCCGACAACGTTTCGTCTGCTCCACAGTCTGGAGCAGTCTGGGCTCGTGCACCGGGTCGACAACCATTATGTGCTCGGGCATGAGATGGCGCGGTTGGGACGGCTCGCTGATCCGCACACCGGGCTGGCGGCCCGAGCCCAGCCGCTCTTACAAGAGCTTGCCGACAGATTCAACCACTCGGTCTCCATGTCCGTGCCGAACGCACACGATGGCCTGGATCTGATAGCCCAGGCCTGCAGCCCGAATTACGTGGCGATCGGGCTGCAGATGTCGCAGCTGATCGGGCCACGAGCGCCGTTGCACGCCAGCTCATTTGGGAAGGTACTGCTCGCCGAGATGCCGGAAGACAAGGCGCTTGCCCTACTTCCGGAACGACTCGAGGCTTACACCGACCGCACCATCACCGATCGTGCAAAACTACTCAGCGAGCTCAGCGACATTCGGAAGCAAGGCTTCGGCGTAGTCGACGGTGAGCTCGAAGATGGGTTGACGTCCCTGTCATGTCCGGTGCGCGATTCGGCCGGCACGATGGTCGCCGTTCTGACCTTGAACGGCTCCCGGCACGGCTTCAACCGTAACCGCATTCCAGATGCGCTCGGCGCCATGCGGGAGATGGTGGATCGCCTGACCGATGTCTTCTGGCACGAGGTGGACTGAACATGCCAGAGAACCGGTCTGAGCGTGGTCAAATAACTGAACACATTGTTTATTTTTCGCCGCATCGCCTAGGTGTGGAGCTCTCGGCGGCCGACGACCGAGTCCGAATCCGAGCACCCGACGCCGGCGACACTGCCCGCCCCCCCGCCACAGGTTCCCGACTCGTCGAGCATAGCGAGGACGCCCTCGACTCTTGTATCGTCAGTCAATTCCCTTGTCTATGAGTCAGTTTCGGGACACCAAGATGACGCACAGTGCCAATGACTCCTGCCTCACCCACGCGGCATCGGCACTGTTACGACCCTCGCCTGCATGTCCAGCCAGTTCAAACAGTGACTATGTCGTGAACCACTCTTGACGCAGCGCGCGACGGATGTCACACTTTTGAGCACTACGTTCACTACATGAACGTCTTTCAGAATTCAATTTCATACGCGTCGCACACCCGATCTTTGCCGGTCTCCCCAGGCGTTGGACCAAGCCGGGCTCGTGCTCATCGCCTGGACAGTCCCGCCCCAGGAAAACCTAAAGGAGAAACCATGCCGTTTGATCTGGACCGCGAGGAGTGACCGATGCCATCCACTGAAAATCCAGGCGTCAGTACGGATCACACCGCAGATGCGTTCAAGCGCCGATTCATGGTCAGGTTTGTCACCGTTCTGATCGGCGGCATGTTCCTCGACGGTTTCATCCTCGGCATTCTCGGGACGGTCATCACACCGATCACCCACGAGCTGAACTTTTCGGATCTCTGGGAGGGACTGGTCGCGGCGTCAGCCCTCCTCGGCATCATGATCGGCGCGCCGCTTGCCGGCTGGGCCGGGGATAAGTGGGGCCGCAAACCACTCTTCATGGCTGACATGGGATTGTTCGTCGCCGCATCGGTACTGCAGTTCTTCGTCGACTCGGCATGGCAACTGTTCGTGGTCCGGCTCTTGATGGGCATCGCGATCGGCGCGGAGTACGCAGTCGGTTGGCCACTGATGTCCGAGTTTTCACCGGCCCGGCTGCGGGGCCGACTGCTCTGCGGGTCTGAAGTCGCTTGGTACGTCGGGTTCATGGTCGCCTTCCTGGTCGGCTACATCCTGACCACCTCGACAGACGTGAGTTGGCGAATCATCCTCGGGACGAGCACGTTGATTGCGCTGGTCTTGTTCATCGCCCGTATTGGCCTGCCTGAGTCGCCGCGGTGGCTGTGGAATGTCGGCCGCAGGGATGAGGCCGTGGCCATCGCGAACAAGTACATGATGGAGTCCAAAGACATCACGGACATCGCGCATGAGGACACCCGCAAGGGCACCTTCGGGATGCTGTTCTCGCGGCAGTACTGGCGGTCCACCCTGTTCGTGTCAGGGTTCTGGTTCTGTTCCGTCACACCGTACTTCGCGATCGCCACCTTCGCTGAAAGCGTGCTGAAGAACTATGGCCTCAGCAGTGGACTCGCCGGTGGTCTCGGCCTGTCTGCCGTGGCAGCAGCCGGCGTGGTGGTCACTGTGTTGTACATCGACAAGATCGGCCGTCGCATCCTGACAGTCCCGCCACAGTGGCTTTGCACCGTGGTCCTGGCAATCATCGGCCTATGGGCGGGCGCGCCCCCGGTGATCGTGCTGGTTCTCTTCCTTGTCTTCTCCTTCTTCAACGCGATGTACACCGCGATCACCGGCCTCTACCCGGCCGAGGTCTTCCCGACCGAGATCCGCGGCCTCGGAACCGGCTTCGGTGCGGCCGTCAGCCGACTCGGCGCCGCAGCCGGCACGTTCCTGCTCCCGTGGTCGATGACCAACCTCGGCACCTCGGTCACCATGCTGATCGCCGCTGGTGTCGCTCTTGTCGGTGCGGCTCTGTCGCAGTGGCTTTGCCCCGAGACAATGGGCAAGAACCTCAGCGACACTGCCGTCGGCGTTGGGCACTAACCGGGATCATCTCGGGTCTCACCACTTGGGATGCGACCTGCCCGACACACCTCGACCGAGTGCGACCGAATTTCGGTTTCAGTCGCGCTCGGTTGAGTGCGTCGGCGTACAAGGGAGGACAGGTGGAAGTCGGACGGCAGGGGTACCAGCGCCGCGCCACGTCGGCTGATCCGGACGCCCAGCCCTCGCACCGCCTCGGAGCATTCGTGCCGTGACGGAGCGAGCATCCTGGCTCAGCGGTCTGGTCGGGCGCCGGTCACCGGTTACCGGTGCCGAGTTGGCTTGGCAGCTGGTCGATGTCACTGCCGGATGCTTCGAGTCCACAGACCGCGGTTTGTTGGTCGCCGACATCGCGTGCGAGAACTACTTATCCGCCGTCGGTCAATTGTTGCGAGCGGCAGCGGACAGCGGACTTCCGCTTCGCCTGTCGCTGCTGTCCCGCATCAACGACTGGCTGGACGGGTACCGGGGCACACCCGAAGAACCCGCGCTGCGACAGCTCGTCGAACGAGTCAAACTCTCGACGCTTCAAAGCCTCCCGGAACGACAGACGCGGGAATAACCGAGTTCCATTCGACTCAGCGTGCGGGCCGTCCGCGGGCCCGGTTACCCCTACCTGACACCCAGCCGTTCTGCCCGGGTTCGGCGACATCTGGCAACGCCGCCATAGCCACAAATCTGACCATCGATGTTCACAATATGAACGAGTCAGCTAGGGTTGGCCAAGTGCACGAGGGTGTGCGATATGGGGAAGGGATGGCATGAGCGAGCCGATCGAGCCGACGGAGTTGACGAACAAGTCGGTGACCAAAGCGGTGCGATTGCTGCGTGAGTTGGCCGCTCAGCCTCGATCGGGTGCGACGGTGACCACGCTGGCCAAGGCCGTCGGTATTTCCCGCCCCACCGCGTTTCGCCTGCTCTACAGCCTGGAACGCACCGGTTTCGTCGACCGGGTCGACAACAACTACACCCTGGGCTGGGAGCTCGCACGGTTGGGTAGGCGCGCCGATCCCTACGCCGGACTGGTCGCCCGCGCCCAACCCCTGCTGCAGGAACTGGCCGACAAATTCAACGAGACCGTCACCTTGGCGGTGCCCAATGCACAGGACGGGTTGGACCTGATCGCCGAGGCCATCGGCTCCCGAGTCGTCGGGGTGATGTCGGGCAACATGATCGGCAAACACTGGCCGCTGCACGCGAGTGCATCCGGGAAGGTGCTGCTGGCGGACATGCCGGTCGACAAAGTGGTCGCGCTGCTGCCGGAAACCCTCGAGGCCTACGCCGAGCGCACCATCACCGACCGCAAGACCCTGCTCAAAGAACTCGAGCAGGTCCGCGAGCAAGGATTCGGCCTCATCGACAACGAACTCGAAGAAGGGCTGCTGTCCCTGTCACGCCCAATCCGCGACTCCTCAGGCACCCTCGTCGCGGTGCTGTCCCTCAACGGCCCCCGGTACCGATTCGGCCGCGACCGCATCCCCGAGGCCCTGCAGCAGATGCAACTCACCGTCGACCGGCTCACCGACATGATCTGGCAGGACATCGCCATCGATTAGCCGCTTCGGGCCGCTCGTGACACACGGCCCGTACACCGGCTTTTCCCTACCGGCGCCAGCTATTCAGCGGCTCCCCGAGCACCGACTCGTCCACCTCGATACCGAGGCCCGGCAGATTGGGCGGAAGCACGCCGCCGTGCACCTCGAGCGGCTCGAACTTCGCCGTCGTCAGCGTGACCATGTCCGAGGTCTTCAGGACACATCGCAGTAGGTCAGCGGGAACCGTCGCACCGAGGTGCACTACTGCTGCATACGAGATGTCAGACCCGACGGTGTCCTGAACCGTCATGATCAGGCCTGCCGCCCGGGCAATATCGCGTTGGCGACGCGCCGGGGTGAGGCCGCCGGCAGGACTCACCTTCAGGCCGAAGCCGTCGGCGATGTCGAGTTCGATCGCGTGGATGAGGTCGTCATCGTTCGTCGCCAGCTCATCGAGGATGAGCGGATAGGGTGAGGCCTTGCGCACCGCCAAGGTCTCCCGCCAGGTGGCACAAGGCGATTCGAGCACGAAGTCGAGGCCATCAGGCAACAGGCTGAAGAGCCTGCGCGCCGTCTCCGGACTGAGCCCTGTGTTCGCATCGACGAGGAACCACTCGCCCGGCTGCCTGTCGGCCAGGCACGCGACGATGCGTTCTGCGTCGACCGCGGGTCCGCCGTCCCGGTCAGCGGTGCCGATCTTGATCGAGTGCCCCAGGTACCCGCGGGCGCGGTGATCGGCGACGCGGGCGCGCATCTCCTCGGGCTCACCGGTGTGGATCGACGAGATCAGCGGCAGCGGGATGTTCGTGCTGCCGCCGAGAAGCTCGCAGACCGGTAGCCCAACCGATTTACCGAGCAGATCCCAGCATGCGATGTCGAGCGCCGCCTTGGCGTCATTGTGTCCGAGCAGCGTCTCGTCCATCAGCTCACTGATGCGATCGACCTGGCGCGGGTCGC
Source organism: Mycobacterium dioxanotrophicus (assembly GCF_002157835.1). Lineage (NCBI taxonomy): Bacteria > Bacillati > Actinomycetota > Actinomycetes > Mycobacteriales > Mycobacteriaceae > Mycobacterium > Mycobacterium dioxanotrophicus. Next base: position 4,457,058 of record NZ_CP020809.1, read on the forward strand.
GTCCCAGCAGCATCGGGGCGAGCAACTCGATCGCCGCGCGCGTCCCGCCTGCGTGAGCGGCAACGTAGGTCGAGCCGAAGGGCGTACTCTCGCCCCAGCCCACGGTGCCGTCATCCGCGGTGACGCGCACGATCGAGGCATCGAACGTCTCGTAGGTGCGGCCGCGAGAGAGATGGTAGACGCCGCCGGAGTACGGCAGGTCGACCTGGAAGAGATCGATCTTCGAGATCTGCATTGCTTGTGAGTTCCTTTTGTGCGCTATTGATTTGGGAGTGACCAAACGCTGAAACAGTCGGCCATCGTCAGCCGAACACCGCGACGGGCGCGCCAAATATTGACTCATCTATCTCGAGGCCGAGACCGGGCCCCTCGGGCAGCCGGATGTGACCGCCCTCGACGCTGATGCCGCCCCGAGTGTCGTAATGGCCCTCGATGTAAGGCGCGGCGACCCAGACACCCTCGTTGAGTCCCGGGCGCACAGTTGCTCCGAGGTGCGCGCACGCCGCGGCGATGATGTCCCCGCCCCATGAGTCATCGGTGGTGTGCGGAGTCGAATACGCCTCGCACACGTCGCGCACGACCGCCATCGGATGCAGACCGCCGATGCGCGTGACTTTCATGCCGAAACCGTCGCACTGGCCCTTCGCCAGCGCACCCACAGCCTTGGTGAGGTCGGTGGTGATTTCGTCGAGGTAGATGGCGTGATTGACTCGGTTGCGCAGCGCTAGCACCTCGTCGAGGGTGTTGCACGGCTGCTCGAGGATGAACGGCACGTCGGGGCACTCACGGCTGAGCCGCAGCGCATCGCGGACGGTGAGGCCGCGATTCGCATCGGCCGACAGGCTGATGCCGCGGTCCTTTACGCGTTCCCAGACTTTGCGGATCGTCTCGATATCCAGCTCGACGGGCCGCCCGCCGACCTTGACCTGCAGGCGCGGGTAACCTTCGGCCGCCTTCTCGGCGGCGCGCTCGGCGACAACATCGGGTTCGTCGACCGCCACAGCGTAGTACGACGGGACCCGTTCAGTCTCCACTCCTCCGAGCAGATCTGCTACGCGCACGCCGTAGTGCTTGCCGGTAAGGTCGTGCGCTGCGATGTCGATCGCGGCCTTGGCGTAGAGATGCCCGTTGAGCAGTCCGTTCATGCGCCGGTGCAGCCGCACGAGGTTGGTGGGGTCCTGCCCGAGGAGGCCCTGGGCCATGCCTGCGAGCGCCGCACGGTCGCCCGCGGCGTGATGCTGCTCGTAGACGGGCCCCACCGGGCAGGCCTCGCCCCAGCCGACCAGACCGGTGTCGGTCGTGATGCGCACGAGGGTGGTATCAAGCGAGAACACCTCGCCGTGCGACATGCGGTACGGGCCGTTATTCACGGGCAGATCGTAGGCGTAGATTGCGATTTCAGTGATCTTCATCGGGCTACTTCCATCTTGGTCGGTTTGAACAAGGGCAGAGACGTTTCATTTCAAGTCATTTGAAACTCAGGAACGTGCACTACCGCTTCGATGTTGCGGGTAGGATTGATCGCTCAAAGACCTTTGGCGCGTAAGCATCTCGCCAAATGGCGTTCCGCCGTGCCGCGGAGCGATGAATCCCGACTCTAGGCTTCAGCGCTCGCTACCTCGACGTGCGGCGGGATGAGTACGAGCTTGCCGGGGTACTTCTTCGCGATGAAGTCCTCCTGCGCTTGGTGAATCTCACTGAGTGGATAGGTTTTCGAGACGAGTGGCTTGAGCTTGCCCTCGTTGAGGTAGCGCACAACGTTCTCGATGACCGCGTCCTCCTGGAAGGTGCACCCGAACAGGGACAGGTCCTTGAGATATACAGTGCGCAAATCGATCTCGACCAGCGGCCCGGCAATCGCCCCCGCGGTCGCGTAACGGCCGCCGGGACGCAGCAGCGTGAGCAAATCGTTCACCTGTGCGCCGCCCACAACGTCGACGACCACATCAACCGACCGAGAGCCGAGTTCGGCGACGATGTCGGCGTTGCGGTCGATCACGCGATCCGCGCCTGCAGCGAGCACCGCATCGGCCTTTCTCGCCGAACAGACCGCGACGACCTCCGCGCCGCGCAGCTTCGCGAGCTCGACTGCCGCGAGACCGACACCGCCCGATGCGCCGGTGACGACAACCCTTTCAGCGCCGAGGTTGGCCCGATAGAGCATGCCCTCGGCAGTCGTGAACGCTATAGAGATAGTGCCGAGCTCAGCCGCTGAGAGGTTGGACTGCACCGTGAACGACTCACTCGAGGGAGCGACGGCGAATTGGGCGAAGCCGCCATCACATTCGCTGCCGTAGGTCCAGCACTCGTAGGGCCGACGATCGACGTAGTGGCGCATCAGGTTTCGCACAACCACGGGCTCGCCTAGGCGACCCGCATCCACGTCGTCGCCGACTGCGACGATCTTGCCGTAGACATCGCCACCCTGAATGCGGGGAAAGCTCAACGGAATTCCCGACCACGAGGCATCGTCGTCGTCGGCCTGGTTCGTGCCGTCGGTTGCGGTCGAGTTGGTGTCGCCACTGACCGCCTTGGAGTACCAGCCGATGCGAGTATTGATGTCTGTGTTGTTGATGCCCGCCGCTTCGACCTGGATCAACACCTCGTCGTCGCGCGGTGTGGGCACCGGCACGTCGGTGCGGTATTCGAGTTTCTCAGGGCCGCCGTGGCCGGTGAGCAGTACGGCTGCCATGGTCGTGGGCAATGCCTGTGCGACCTTCATATGGATCTCCTTTGGCTAGGGACGGAGGTACTAGGGATGGGACAGCCGAATCCGAGTTGCCGTCAGGTGACGGGCTGGATTCGGGCGGTGTCGCTGAGGGCCCGGCCGGTCATCTCGGGGGCCAGTTTCTGAGACACCACGGCACCGACAACGCAGAACATCGCGGCAATGACCATGGTGGTGGGCCCGCCCAGGTGGGTCATGGACCACGGCATGAGGAACGTGCCTAGGCCGGCTCCGATGCGACTGACTGAGCATGCGAATCCTGTTCCCAGACCGCGGATCTCAGTGGGGAGCACCTCGCCGGGGTAGACGCCGGTCAATGCGGTGTACATCGCGTTGAAGAACGAGAAGAGGAAGAACCCCACGAGCACCAACATCGGCGGCGCTCCAGTCCAGACGCCGATGGCGACCAACACGACGGCACAGATCCATTGCGGGCCGATGGTCAACCTACGGCGGCCGACGCGTTCAATGACCAACACCGACACCATGACACCGATGACGGCCGCGCCGTTGATCACGATGGCTCCCAGCAATCCGTCGCTGAGCCCGTACTTCTCAAGGATGCTGACGGCGAAAGTCGCGATCGCAAACTCAGGGGTGATGGCGCAAAACCAGAATATCGAGATGAAGAACACGTTGCGTCGGTTCTGCCGGTTGAACAGCATGCCGAACGAGCCCTTGTTGACCTTCTCGTTGCTCAGGTCGGCGATGTCGTCGGGGTCTTCCAGGTAGTGCTGGGCGATCTGTATCGCCTCGGCGTTGCGCTTCTGCTGCATCAGCCAGCGTGGCGACTCCGGCAATCCGATGCGGGCGACCAGCAAGATGACGGCCGGTAATGTGCTGCTACCCAGGATGATCCGCCAGTCCACGTGCCACGTGTTCACCATGAAGTAACCCATGATGTAAGCGAAGACGAAGCCGACGTACCAGATCACCTCCTGCACCGCGAGCAACTTTCCGCGGAGGTGGCGGGGGCTGAATTCAGCCTGCAACGGCCACCCGATGGAGTAGTCGGCGCCGATCGCCATGCCCATCACCAATCGGATCACGAACAGCTGGCTGGGAGTATCGGCGAAGAACTGGACGACGGAGCCGACAGTGAACAGGAGTAGGTCCAGCGAAAACAGCAGCTTGCGCCCAAACTTGTCGGTGAGCCACCCGCCGAGCGGACCGCCGAAGAAGATGCCGACGAGCGCCGCCGAGGCTACTGCCCCTTCCCAGAACACCGACATGGACAGATCGATCTTGATGAGGCCGATGACGGTGCCGATGATCCCGAGGATGTAGCCGTCGAGGAACATCCCGCCGGACACCACCGCGGTCAAACGAATCAGGAATCGGCGTTTCCGCGCCCGATCACTCTGATATTCAAAGGATTTGGACTGTGGTGTCGTCACAAGGATCTCCTTCGCGATGGTGTGAACGTGTCACCGATGCGATATATGCGGCTGAATTGCACACGCAACGCTTTCGGATCCTGGTCAAGACTGCATCGTCGCAGGCGGTAAAGTCAACGGTTAACCGATTACCGAAAAGATCACTTACGGCCGATGCTCGAGTTGTTTCAATGCAACGAAGAGAATCGGCACTCGTCGTATGCCGACGGGGCGACAATCGCGGTTCACCAAACGTGTTCTACGACTGGCTTCCTCGGTCGACTGACGGCGTACCGCGATCGCATCAAGATGGACTACCCCCATCGGACTTGGCCTGTAAACCAAGTGGACATCAGGGTGCAGCCGACGACCCCGAACAGGCCGAAACAGCTATCGGCTCGAGTTTCGACGTTCCTCTATGAGCTGACGCTGCGCCGCAATGATCTGCTGTTCACCGCCTGTGACGAGCTTGCGTACTTGGGCAGCGACCAGTTCGAGATCGCCACTACCCATGGTGTCGAGCATGGCGCGGTGCCAGTCCACCGACGACAAGGGGTCATCGAGTGCCGTGGTCAGCCTGAAGAGCTCCTCAAAGGTAGGCACCTGCTGTTCCCACACTGCTCGCAACCGCCGGTTGCCACAGAAGTCAAAGGACGCGGAATGGAACGCGACATCAGCGCGTGCAAACGCCTCAGTATCACCAGCGACCGCCGCCTTCCTCATATCGTCCAGCGCCGCTTCGGCCGCCTTGCGGTATCCGTCGAAGTCGGCCGTGACGCACTTCTGTGCGGCGGTAACCTCCAATAGTTCACGAAGATCGAACAGATCGCGCAGATCCTGCTCGCGCAGACCGACCACACGATAGCTGCGCCCAGCGGCTGCGATGAGCCCCTCGGATGCCAGCGTGCGCAACGCATCCCGCACCGGCCCTCGGCTGACTTCGAATGCCTGCGCCACCACCGCCTCGACCAGTGACTCGCCCGGTGCGATCTCACCGGAGAGGATGTCGGACCGCAACGCGGCTACCACCTGATCGCCCAATGCCTCCGGGCGCGCAAGTCGGCGCGTGGCCCCCATATGCACTCCTCAACTGCTGCTCATCAATCGATCGCACGACCACCGTAACTCACGAAGACGGTTGTCTGCTTGCGGTTAACCGGTGACCGACTGCCGCAAACCTGCGACACTCGACGCTCACCTTGATGTCACGCAACACTGAACCCCGTAGGAAATGCCATGAGCGACAACCTCTCCCCCGCACACCCTGAGTGCCTGACACGACCAGACAGACAATGACGGATGCCGGTGCACACATGAGTGAGGCGCCATCAGCGCCACTTCCCCACCAGAGCGCCTCTCACCAGCGGCTTCAGCGGCGTTTCGAACCACGCGCAGCAGGTGCGTTGCGTACAACGCAGATGCGTTGTAGACTACGCAATGTCGGTACGGCAAACCCGGATCGGCGACTCGAGTCAGAAGGACAATCCGATGAACAATCCATTTGCCGATGATGAGGCGATCGACGACCTAGGGCGCTACATCAAGGCGCAGCGAGAGCTGGCACAGCTTTCCGTGCGTCACCTGGCCCGCATAGCCCAGGTGTCCGACTCCTACCTGAGCCAGGTGGAGAAGGGCAGATATCAGCCCTCGGCGCAGTTCCTCAGCAACATAGCAAAGGGGTTGAACATGCAGCCTGACGTCTTCTTCAAGATGGCCGGCTGGCTGCCAACGGTTCAACCGGACGACCAGAGTGACGCGGTGGAAGCCGCGCTTCGCGCCGACAGCCGGTTGAGCGACGAGCAGAGATCGTTGCTTCTACAGCTTTACAAATCGATGGTCAACCCGACCTGATCCCCGAATCCCCAGAGGAGAACACCATGTCTGACTACACCGAGATCGCAAACCAGCTCACCGACCAGTGGATCGCGTCGCTGGAGCGCGCGAAGAACGCTCTGCCCGACCTGGATGAGAGCCTGAAGGCTCTGCCCACCATCCCGGGTGTCTCGACCGCCGGTTTCCCCGAGGTGCCGAGCCTGCCCAGCCCCAAGGAGGTCGTGGAAGCCAACTACGCGATCGCCCAGCGGCTGCTCGAAGCGCAGCGCGACTTCACCCTGGCCGTGATCGAAAAGTCCACCCCGGCCGAGGCCAAGTAACAACTCAGCACTGAGGTTACGGCCACTCTTCGGCCGATGAGGACCCGCCACCACTCGCTGGTGGCGGGTCCTTCCACTCTGCCGAAGGTCATCGACAAACACCCGCGTGCGGCCGCAGAACGCCCCAACTGCCCTCTCGCAGAACGCGATCGTGACCTTCACGACATCAGCAAACCGCACCCGTACGCGTCGATCCGCATCTACTGTCGAGTCGACTGCCGTTCACCCCACCGCCACGCGGCAGGCACCGACACGAAGGACGACACCCGACCATGAGTGATCGAGTAGCAGTGGAGACGCCCAGCCTGTACCACTATCTGGCCGAGCCGTACCGCGCCGTGGCGGAGCACATGGCGTTCGTCGGCGCCATCCCGGCCTTGGGCCTGGCGCATGCCGGCGAAGGGCAGGGCCGCCACGTACTGGTGATACCCGGTCTGCTCTCCGACGACCTGTCGACGCGGTTGATGCGCAAGACCATCGATCTGGCCGGCTACCGGTCCCACGGCTGGCGACTCGGCCGAAACATCGGCCCGACCCGCCCGGCCATCGAGGGCATCCTGACCAGGCTGGAAGACCTCGCCCAACGACAGAGCGGACCGATACCGGTCATCGGTTGGAGCCTGGGCGGCTTGTTCGCGCGTGAACTCGCCACACTGCGACCGCATCTCGTCGACCGGGTGATCACCATGGGGTCACCGGTCAACGCGATCGACAAGCGACAATCCGCGCGCGCAGAACTCTACGACCTCTTCGAAGCCAAGCACCTACCGTCATACTCGTTGGACCAGTGGCGCACCCATCACGACAATCCCGTTCAGCCGATCACCTCGATATTCTCGAAGTCGGACGGAATCGTGCAATGGAAGGCCGCCTGCGTGGATGAGGGACCGCGCGCCGAAAACGTCGAGGTCTACGGATCCCATTTCGGGCTGGGTGCCAACGCCACCGTCGTCCACGTCATCCTCAACCGGCTCGCCGTGTCAGTGGACGACTGGCAGCCGTTCCGGGCCGAACCCCTTATCGCGCACCTGTTTCCGGCGGCATTCCCACTCGCTGTCTGACTGTGGCGACGCCGCTACTCGGCAGAGTCCGACCATAAGGCGCCGACCAACCCGTCGACGATGTGCTGCATGCACTGCAGCGCCTCTGGAATCCGATTGCGCCCGAAGCGATACCGCGGCGCATTGATGGTCAGGATTGCGATCATGGTGCCCGACGCGTCCCGTACGGGTCGCGACAGCGACAACAGACCCTCTTCGAGTTCGTTGTCGATCACGCCGAACCCTTGTTCACGAATCTCCTGCAACTCGCGCAGCAGTTTGTCGTGGTCGGTGATCGTGTGCTCGGTGTACGCCGGAAGCTCTTCTGGCAGAACCGCCATGGCCTTCCGGGCAGGCATCTCCGCCAACAACACCTTGCCCGATGAGCTGGCATGCAGCGGCCACCGTTGCCCGACCATGTGCTGGGCCATACCGGATCCCGTACCGACCAGATGTGATCCGAACGCCTCGGCGATCAGGTCGACCCCATCCTGCGAATTCGGTACCGAGATCGACACCGTCTCGTTGAACTTGTCAGCGAGCTTCTGCAGCAGCGGCTGGACACGTGCGACAAGACCGCCGTACGGGTCGGCCCGACGGCCCAGCCGCGCGAGATCCCAGCCCAGAACGTAGTTGTTGTCGACGCGGTCGACCAACCCGCTGCGTTCCAAACTGAACAGCAACCGGAATGCTGTGGGGCGTGAGATACCGACCGCCTTGGCCAGCACGGTGACCGTCGCCCCCGTGCGGGGTTGCGCCGCCAGCTCCCGCAGCAGCCGAACAGCCTTGGTCACCGACTTGTTGACCAGATCCTCAGACCCAGCAGCCTCGGCCATCCCCACCCTTCACTGTCGATGATCATCTGTCGGTTCACGCACAACTGCTATCCGTTCAGGTCAGAACGCCGCCTGACCCCATGACTGTGATTGGCCTGCTTCATGTGTCCTGCGAGGCACGCCCATCGGGTTGGCATCCTGCAATTGCTCGGGAAGGAGCTCCGTCGGTGCGTCCTGGTAGGCGATCGGGCGCAAGAAACGATTCATCGCGGAGGTTCCCACCGAGGTGTGCGCAATCGCCGTGGTGGCCGGGTACGGGCCTCCGTGGTTCTGCGCGGGTGTTACCGCCACGCCGGTCGGCCAGCCGTTGAAGACCACGCGTCCTGTGCGGGCGGCGGCAACACGGATCAGCCCACGCAGCTCCTGACGCTCGGCAGCGTCTGGATTGGCCGGCGTGTGCACCGTGACGGTCAAGGCGCCGTCGAGACGCGACAGAATCTCATGAACCTCAGCGACACTGGCATATTCGACGACGATTGCCGTGGGGCCGAAGGTCTCCTCCAGCAGGACTTCCGCATGTTCAAGCAAAGCAGTTGCGTTGGTGCGCAACAGCGTCGGGCTGAACGACGGCACACCATCTTCGCCGGCCGGAACCTCAGCACCGTCGACCAGCACGTCGACACCGTCTACGCGTCGGACATCATCGAGTCGGCTGCGGAATCCCTGCGCGATCTTGGCGGTGAGCATGCGCGCGGCCGGAACCTCCGCTGCCAATTCGGCAATGCGGGCAACCAACGCCGACCCGTGCGGCACGAGCAACAGACCCGGTTTGGTGCAGAACTGGCCCGCGCCCAGCGTGAACGAGCCGACGAAGCCCGCGGCGATGTCCTCTGTTCGCTCGGCGGCTGCACCTGATGTGATGACGGCGGGGTTGAGGCTGCCCAACTCGCCGTAGAACGGAATCGGGCACTTACGTGCCGACGCGATGTCGAACAGTGCCCGGCCGCCGGGAACGGAGCCCGTAAAGGCCGCTGCCGCGACCCGTGGGTCCTGCAGCGCCCGGACCCCCGCATCGACTCCGGTGATCATGGCGAAGATTCCTGCTGGAGCACCGGCAGCTGCGAGCGCGGCGGTCACGATGTCGGCGGTCATCGCCGAGGTTCGCGGATGGCCGGGGTGGGCTTTGAGAATCACAGGGCACCCGGCCGCCAAGGCCGAAGCCGTATCTGTACCAGCGACCGAAAAGGCGAACGGGAAGTTGCTCGCCGCGAACACCAGGACGGGCCCGACGGGCACCTGATAGCGACGCAGATCGGGGCGCGGTCCGAGGACGAACTGCGGATCCGGCAGGTCGATCACCACGTCGAGGAAGCGGCCGGCCAGCAGCTCCTCTGCGAACATCCTCAGTTGCACGCTGGTACGCGAAACCTCGCCTCGCAGTCGCGCTTCGGGCAGACCGGTCTCCTCACCCGCGACGGCGACCAATGAATCAACGTGCGCGGACAGGGCGTCGGCCAGCGCCACCAACACCCGAGCGCGCTGTGTCGGGGTCTGGTCCTCCCACGCCGATGCGGCGGCGACGGCTGCATCGAGCACTCGGTCGAGTTCGTGGTCGGTGGTTTCGGCGGATTCGTTCAGATGCTCGTGAACAACTGACATCAGTCGGTTTCTCCTTGGTATCTCGTCTATTACACGGCGATGGGTTGGCGGTAACCGCCGAGCTGCCCTTTGTGGAACACCAGCGGCTCGCCGTCGCCACCGTCCATGGCGGTGACCTCGGCGACGACGATGACGTGGTCACCACCGTCGAACTCGTGGACCACCTGGCAGTCGATCCAGGCGTGGGCTCCGGTGACGCGCGGCGAGCCGCCCGGGGAAAGCCTCCAGTCGACGTAGGCGAACTTGTCGGGGTTCTTGCCGGACAGGGCTTTACACACGTCCTTCTGTCCAACGCCCAGCACGCTCGCACAAAGCTGTCCGGCGGTGCGGAGCCTGGGCCAGCTGGTCGACGTGTGGGCGACACTGAAACTCACCAGCGCGGGACCGAGCGAGAGCGACTGGAAGGTTCCCACGATCATCCCCCACGGCTGAGCCGTGTCCGGAAGGATCGCCGATACGGCCACGACGCCGGTCGGGAGGTGGCCCATGACGGTGCGGTAGTGCGTCTGCTCGATCATCGCTGTCATCGTTGTAGTCCTTCCGGGTCGTTCGGCCGACTGGACCGATAGTTTCACGTTCATTATTTGAACGTTGTGTTCGATTGCTACCTATCGTGCGATCCGAATCACAATCTGTCAATAGGCAGGCCGTGAAGTCCGCGCACCGACTTGGCGCCCACGAGCATCGAAGGCAGCGGTTCGATGCGAATTTCCGGGTATTCACCTCGCCAGATGCCCTCCGCACGGTCACGGTGTGCCTCAGGCGGTATTGACGACACACTGAGCCGCGTGTCACACTTTGGTCGCCTTGTTCAGTAACTGAACACCTGCAATCATCGCGGTCGGATGACCGGTGATCTCAGCACCTCGTCACCCTCCCCCGTCCTGAACACCAAGCAAGACAAGGAGTTCCAGATGCTCTCGACAATTCCCGAAGCCATCGAAGCGCTGGCCGGCAAGAAGATGGTGGTCGTCGTGGACAACGAGGACAGGGAGAACGAGGGCGACCTGATCATGGCCGCCGAACACGCCGACACCGAGGCCGTGGCATTCTTCCTGCAGCACACCTCCGGATTCCTCTGTGTGGCGATCGACGAGAACCGCGCCCATGAACTGTCACTGGAACCCATGGCCCGCACGAACACCGACCGGCACCGCACCGCGTACCTGGTCACTGTCGACTACAAGCACGGCACCACCACAGGCATCAGCGCCGGAGACCGCGCTGCCACGGTGCGAGCACTGGCCGATCCCGCCGTCGCGCCCGACGACCTGTCGCGGCCCGGCCACGTCATCCCGCTGCAGGCCAAGCCCGGCGGCGTGCTGGAACGCGCCGGCCATACCGAGGCCGGCGTGGACTTGTGCAAGGCAGCAGGGTTGAGCGGTGCAGCCCTGCTGTGCGAGATCGTCACCCCGGATCGGCGAGACATGATGCGTCGCACCGAACTCGAACAGTTCGCGAAAACGCACGGGCTGCCGATCATTTCCATCGATGCACTACGAGCATGGCGCCGGCGAGGTCACCCCCTCTCGGCGACGGCTCAGCAACCCAGCATCGTACGGTCCGGCCAGAGCACGCTGCCGACCGAGACCGGCACCTTCCACGCCATCGCATACCACTCCCCCGAGGACGGCGTCGAACATCTCGCATTGGTGATGGGCGACCCCGCATCGGCCACAGCCCCGCTCGTCCGGGTGCACAGCGAGTGCCTCACCGGCGATCTCGCAGGATCACTGCGGTGCGATTGCGGAACCCAGTTCCAGTCGGCGCTACAGGCCATCGCCGACGCCGGTACCGGGGTGATGATCTACCTGCGCGGCCACGAAGGCCGGGGAATCGGTCTCGGTAACAAGCTGCGCGCCTATCAACTTCAGCAACACGAAGGCCTCGACACGGTCGATGCCAACGTGAGCCTCGGACTGCCCATTGACAGCCGCAGTTTCACCAGCGCCTGCCAGATTCTCGACGATCTCGGCGTCCGTGCGGTGAGGCTCATGACCAACAACCCCGACAAGACCCGCGCCCTCGACGAGCACGGGATCACCGTCGTCGAGCAGGTCGCACATGAGGTGTCGCCCGGCTACTACAACCGCGGCTATCTCACCACCAAACGCGACCGCATGGGCCACACGCTGCAGCACATCGGCTGAGCCACAGCCGCTTTCATCCCACCGCCTCGAAGGGACCACATGACCACCGTCGAAACCCGCAGCGCACCGTTCACCTGGGCCCAATCAGCGCAGTACAGCCAGGGCGCCAAAGCCGGTGACCTCGTGTTCACGTCGGGTCAGGCCGGGTATGACGACGCGGGCAACCTGCTGGACGGGTTCGAGGCCCAGGCCCGCCAGGTGCTCCACAACATCGAGGCCGTCCTCATCCAACACGGCGCGTCGCTGTCGTCGGTGGTGAAGCTGACCGCCTACCTCGGCGACAAGGGTGATTTCGAGGCATTCAAGAAGATCCGCAGTGAGTTCTTCTCCAGCCCGTGGCCGGCCGTGACGGCTGTGCAGAACGACTTCCTGGTCGAGGGCATGCTCGTGGAGATGGACGCCATCGCGGTGGCCGGCGGACTCCGCGTCCACGTCGACGACACCGAGTAAGACCGCAGGTAGATGCCAACAAGGAGGAACCCGTGGACCTCGGACTGACCGGCAAGGCCTTCGTCGTGACGGGCGGCAGCGAGGGCCTGGGATTCGCGTCTGCACGTGAACTCACCCGCGAAGGCGCAGTCGTGACCATTTCATCGCGCACAGAAGCCAAAGTCGCGGACGCGGTGGACCGACTCGGTCGAGACAGGCCCGGCGCGGTCGACGGTGTCGCCGTCGACAACGGGGATCCCGGTGCGGCTGACCGCGTAGTCGCGGCGGCGACGTCGCGGTGGGGCCGACTCGACGGCATGGTCATCAGCGTGGGCGGACCGCCTGCCGCCACCGCGTTCGCCGCGGCCGACGACGACTGGGAAAGTGCGTTCCGCTCAGTATTTCTGGGCGCCATCCGACTGGTTCGCGCAGCCGTCCCCGCGATGACAGAGGGAGGCGCCGTCGTACTGGTGCTGTCGACATCGGTAAAGTCCCCGTTGACAGGACTCGGCATCTCCAACGGATTGCGCCCAGGCTTGGCGATGGTGGCGAAAGACATTGCCGACGAACTGGGGCCCCGCGGCATCCGTGTGGTGAGCATGTTGCCGGGGCTGTTCAACACCGCGCGTGGCGCCAGCGCGACCGCACAAGAACTCGACAACATTCCCCTGGGACGTATCGGCGACCCCGCCGAGTTCGGCCGTGCAGTCGCATTTGTCGCGTCGCCTGCTGCGTCCTACATCACCGGTTCCACCATCGCTGTGGACGGCGGTGCGCTGCGCGCGCTGTGACTTGAGATTCAGTGCCCCGGTGGCACTTTGGCTGCAGCGCGCGAAATCCAGCATGGGGTGGTCGACGTCGCATAAGCCAACCACGCCCGAATCGCCGGTGAGCCTTGTTATGCGAATCGTGCATCAATATCGGTTTTCGACCGACGCACAGCCCGCGGCGTTCGATCATTTTGCCGTGCATACGAAGTCGCACGGACTACGGGCCACCGTGTGGCAGGCCAGGGTGAGACATTGCCACCGGGTAAACCGTTCGGCTTTCCCACCTGCCACGCGGAGCTCGAAGACCGTTGGTCCGACGGGAAAGCCAGCCCACACGGAGGCCGCGATTACGCCTCTGGCTCGACAGATTTCAGCTACCCCTCAGCTCCAGGAGGACAATGATGTCGATACGAGGATCTGAACCCCCGCCGGCGAGACGGCTTGAGGTCAACGACGTCATCATTGCAAACAAGAAGGAGTTGAGGATCGCGCACATCGGTGCGGGCGTCGGCAACTTCATCGAGTGGTACGACATCGGAGTCTACGGCTATCTCGCCGTCACCATGACCGCTGTGTTTACCGCAGGCATGGATCGATCGATGGGTCTCGTCGTCACGCTGCTCGGCTTCGCGGTCTCATTCGTGGTGCGCCCTATCGGCGGCATGATCCTGGGCCCGTTGGGTGACAAGATCGGCCGGCGAAAGATGCTTTTCTTCACCATCGCACTCATGGCGACCGCCACGACGCTCATCGGCTGTCTGCCGTCAGCCGAGAAAGTAGGCCTCTGGGTTATTGTTCCGCTCTACATGCTGAAGATGATGCAGGGCTTCTCGACTGGCGGGGAATACTCGGGCGCTTCGACCTACATCGCAGAGTTCTCCCCCGATAAGCGCCGCGGTTTGATGGTGGGCCTGCTCAACGTGGGCTCCCAGCTCGGCTTCGCCGCCGGCGCGGGCATCGTCGCCGTCACCACCGCTTGGTCCACGTCGGTGTGGGGCGAGGACGCGATGGTCAATGGAGCTTGGCGCATTCCCTTCCTTATCGCGGCACCGTTGGGCATCCTGGCGGTCTGGTTCCGCACCCGCATCCCTGAGTCGCCCGCCTTCGAACTCGCAGAGTCCGTCGAGGAGCACGAGCACGCGGAGGGCCACAAACTCGACCCACTGTTCGAGCGTCACGGTCTCGCTGACATCCTGCGCCGGTACTGGCCGGAGATCCTCATCGGTATCGGCGTGATCGCGGCCGACGGATCGGCCGTATACCTGCTCCAGAGTTACATGCCGACCTACATGGAAGTTGAGATGGGCGTCCCAGCGTCCCACACTGCCACGGCTGCCGTCGTCGTCCTCGTGATGCAGGCGGTCCTCATACCGTTCTTCGCGATGGCGGGAGACCGCTTCGGGCGTCGGCCGGTGCTGTTCACCGCCGCCATCGGCAACATTGTTCTGCTGTTACCTGCGTTCGCCCTCGCTCAACACGGTACGTTCTGGGCGCTGTACACGACGCTGTTCATGCTCGCCGTCCCGAGCGCACTGTTCCTCGCGAACACCGGCGCCCTCATGTCGGAGCTGTTCCCGACGGCATCGCGGTACGGCTGCGTGGGCTTCACGCACAACGTTGCCATCTCGATATTCGGCGGTACGACCCCGCTGTTCAGCCAGATGTTGGTAAATGGCACCGGCAATCTGTACTCGCCGGCGTTGTACGTCATGTTCTTCTCGATCGTCGCAGTCTTCGCGATCTGGAAGATGCGCGAGCCCGCGGGTCGTCCGCTGCTCGGCTCCGTGCCCGTCGTCGCAACCCGCGAGGAGGCGGAAGCCCTCGTCGCCGGGCAGAACACCAACCCGAAAATTGACACCCGCACGATGCCGTTGCAGCTCGCGGCGATCAATTAGTGGCCGCGTGCCCCTGGGCGATCTACCGCAGACCACCCAGGGGCACAGTGCATTTGGGTATCACACCCGCGCGACGGTCAAAGCCGCACGCGGGCATTGGCGAGATGCACCTGGGCGATCTGCTCCAAATGGACCAGATCACCCTCGATGCTGATGAAGTCGAATCCGAGTGCAAGGCGTTCGGCTGCGGAGTCACCGTCGTCGGCATGGATGCCCACAGCCTTACCGGCACCGTGTCCGGCCCGCAGAATCCGGTCGAGCGCGGCATCTCGAGCCGCCGTTGCGGACGGATCATCGGGGTCCCCGCCGCCGACCGCGACGGTCAGATCGTACGGGCCGACGTACAGTGCGTCGACGCCCGGCACCGCCGCAATCTCCTCGACGTGTTCCAGCCCCGACGCCGTCTCGATCATCACGGCTACCAGGGTCGTGTCGTTGACACGTGCGAGATCTCCGTTGCGCCGCAACTCCGCTCGCATCGGACCGTAGGACCGACGCCCCAGCGGCGGATATTTCGAGTTGCGGACAGCCTGCCGCGCTGCTTCGGCATCGTCGATCATCGGCACGATGACGCCTGCAGCGCCACCGTCAAGCGCCTGACCGATGCAGTGCAGGTCGTTCGCTGCGGTACGCACGAGACCAACAGTGGGCCGAGGCCCCAGGGTTCCGCCCGCATCGATGGCCATCAGGCCGTCGCGGATGCCCTGGTAGCCCATGAGGCCGTGCTGCTGATCCAAGCACAGGTAGTCGTATCCGACGCGAGCCAATCGCTCAGCCATCACCGGCGAGTCGGCCAGCAGCCAGTATCCGACAAGCTGCTCGCGCTCCCGAACACGCCGGACGAAGTCCTCAATTGGGGTTCGTTCCATTTGTTGCCCCTTCGTGATTGTTCAACGAGTAGTTTGACTCGACGCTCGCCGATATCGCCGCCCCACTGAGCATTCCCTCCCGGAGAATCCCGTCGAGTGTTCGCCAGTCTTCACCGGTTCAATCATGATGATGGCCAACGCATCATCATCCCGATACCGGGACTGGCTGAAGATTTCATGCGGCACATCAGTGAACTGGTTTGCGCCCCGTGCCGAGGAAGCCGCTATCCGAACGACGCGACCGGCTCGCCGAACACCCCCTCATCGGGAGTGACACCAAGACCCGGGCCGGTCGGCACCTTGATACGCCCCTTCTCCACCCGGATCGGATTTTCGGAGTCGTAGTGGACATCCAGGTAGGGCTCGGCGATCCATACGCCCTCGAGCAGCCGCGGTTGCACCGTGGCACCGATGTGGACACACGCCGCCGCGATGATGTCCCCGCCCCAAGCATCATCACAGGTATGCGGCATGGCACGCGTTTCGCAGATATCCCGCACCGCGGCAAGATTGGCCAGCCCGCCCAGACGCGTCACCTTGAATCCGAATCCGTCGCAGATCCCGAGCGAAATCGCCCGCAGGACATCGTTGATGCTCTCGGTGTTCTCATCGAGGTATACGCCATGGTGCAATTGGCCTCGGATGGCAGCGATCTCGTCCATTGTGTTACAGGGCTGCTCGAACACAAAGGGAATGTCAGCGCACTCCCGCCCGATCCGCAGCACATCGCGTGCCAGCAATGAGCGGTTGCCATCCAACGCCAGTCGGGTGCAGCCCGTAGCTTCCCACACCTTGCGAATCGTCTCGATATCCTTCTCGACGGGCCGCCCACCAACCTTGGCCTGCAACCGCGGATACCCCTCGGCGAATTTCTCGGCGGCCTTTTCCGCGATTTCGTCGGGCTCACCCACGGAGAGCGCATAGTACGAGTCCACCCAATCGGTCGTCGCACCACCCAACATGTCGCAGACCCGCATCCCATAGGTCTTACCGATCAAGTCGTGGATCGCGATGTCAATCGCAGCCTTGGCATAGTTGTGCCCGTTGAGAAGTCGATCCAACGCTCGACGCACCTCCCGCGGGCCGGTGACGGGAGCGCCGACCATTCCTGGCGCCATCTGCTGTAGCGCTGCCCGCGCGCCGAGCGCATGCTCCGGCGCATACACCGGACCCACGGGACACGTCTCGCCCCAACCCGAAACACCCGCATCCGACACGATCTGCACAATCGTCGAATCCAGACTCGTATACGGCCCCGACGACATCCGATAGGTCGTCCGCGTCACCGGAACATCCATCTGATACACGTGAATTTCGGCTATCCGCACCGCCAGTCCTCCTACTACGAAATTCATCCCTACGCCAGGATCTCGGGTGGTGGGAGAACACGGCCGACGACGCCAGAAGCCGAGGTCGGTTGGGGCTCGCGGAAATCCGGCGTCACACCGCCAAGCAGTTGACTGCGCTCCAAAAATAACTGATGCGGTCCGCCATTCAGATTTTTATGCGAATTGCGTATCAATATCGGTTTTCAACGTGGGCGCTGTGCGCGGCGTCCGATCATTCGGCAATGCATTCGACGTCGTGCAAACCAGCACCGAGTGTCCAGTCAGCGAGACCCAACCACCATATGAACCTTGACAGTGAGCTAGCCTCGATTTTTCGTCCAAGGTGATTGCGGTGGAGCGTTGGGGCAAGATGGGCCGTGAGGTGGCTTCTGCGGTCACGGGGCGTGGCGGGGTGGTCCCTTATCGCCGGGCTGGGCGGGCTTTCCCAGGGCCAGTGGGCCTTTCGTCAGTTGGATCAGATGAGCTGTGGATCAGTCGAAGGCGGTGCGGATGTGCTGCCAGGCGGTCGCGATCTGGGCGGCCCATCGCCAGGTGGCGTCGAGACGTAGGCATGTTTGGCGGGCGCTGCGGGTGATGCGGGCGGCGACGTGGAGGACCCGGTAGCGGAAGGTGGCGATCTCGGTGCGGGCCAGGCCCGGGTGGGTGCGGAATCCGATGAGTCGGCACCAGGTGACCAGGTCGGCGGCGGTGAGGGCGATTTCCAGCCATGCGGCGTTGGCCCAAAATGAGTGGCAGGGCAGGTTGCGCAGGCCGGTGGCTTTGAGTTCGCGGATGCGGTCTTCGACGCGGGCGTGCTGACGGTGGCGCAGTTCCAGGCCGGCGACCTGTCCTGACACGACGCCGGGTGGTGTGTCGGTGATGAACGCTGTGATCCGCATCCCGTCGGCGTCGGTGAATCGCAGCTGGGCGCCCGGATGCGGCCTTTCTTTGCGCAGGATCAGCCGCGTGCCCGGTGGCCACGACGACAGGTTGACCAGGGTGGTGGCTTCGGCGATCCAGGCGCCGTCGCGGAGACCGCCGGCGGTGCCGATCGCCGGGTACCAGCCCTCGGCGAGGTTGAGGGTGTCCACCGCGTCTTGGACGCGCCAGTCGACGGGGTAACCGAAGGAGAACCCCACCCCGGCGGCCCGGCAGGCGTCGGCGAAGGTGTGGGTGGCTCCGGCGGTGTCGCAGCGCACCAGCACCTTGGGCTTGTCGGGATGATCGCCAGCCCTGGGGTCGGGTCGCCAGGCCGCGGGCAGCGCTGCCAGCGCTTGGGCCAGCACGATGACGTGGTCGCTGGCGGTGTTGGAGCCGGCGTTGCCGGTGCGTAGCAGCCCGGCCAGGGCTTCCCGCCGGCGATCTCGGGCGGTCCAGAAATGCCAGCAGCGGATGGTGCCCGAACGACTTCTTCCAGGTCGGCGTCGCACCGCCTTTGTTGTCGGAGTGATCGATCACCAGGGTGGCGTCGATGTCGATGTGCAGCCAGTCACCCGGAGCGGGGGCGGCACCGGCGGCCCAGGCCGCCGCCCGCGCGCCCGCTCGGGCCGCCCGCACCGCGGGTAGGTGTGCGGCGTCGATGCGCTCATCGACCAGCCGCCACATCGTGGTCGTCGAGGCTTTCGCACCGAAGGCGTGCTCACGGTCGCCGCAGAGCTGGCCGACCCCGTCGATGCAGTCCGCCCGTCAGCAACCGCAGCCGCCAGATCAGCGAACACGTCTCCGGGCGCATACACCCACGGCCCGCGGTAGGTGTCGGCCAAAGCAGCCGTGACCTGCGCCGATAACCCGGTCCGATCGGCCAGTTCACGTAGCAGGCCCATCCCGGCATGCGACACGACGCCATGGCCGTCGGCCGACACTTTCACCCGCGATGCGGCCGCGATATTCTTCACCTGCGAAGTGCCTTCCCGTCAGGATCTTTGAACCGTAGAGAAGTCCAATTATCCCTTGCAGGACAGGCACTTTCGCTTATCTACACACCGCCAAAGGCAACATTCCGCGAAAAATTCGGGCTAGCCAACACTTAGACTGAACATCACGTTCACTTATTGAACGTGTTCACAATCTCCATACGCAACGCCGCCGACGCGTTCGGCGCGAGTTCCAAGGAAGTGCACCGCCGTGAAGAATGCACCGCTGGCCCTCTTCGCCTTCGACGTCTTTGCCCCGTCGCATCTCACGACGGCATCCTGGCGCAGCGAAGGCGACGAAGGATACCGCTACACCGACCTGAAGTATTGGCTCGACACAGCCCGGATGCTTGAGGACGCGAACTTCGACGGCATCTTTTTTGCCGACACTGTCGGCGTTCACGACGTGTACGCCGGTACGGGCGACGCGGCGATGCGCGATGCGGCGCAGTATCCCATCGACGATCCGACCGTGCTGATCAGCGGAATGGCCGCCGTGACCGAGCATCTCACGTTCGGCGTCACCGTGTCGCTGACCTACGAGCAGCCGTACTTGCTGGCTCGCCGATTCAGCAGCCTGGACCACCTCACCAACGGCCGCGTCGGATGGAACGTCGTGACCTCTTACTCGGAGTCCGCCGCTCGCAACCTCGGCAAGGTCGAACAACTCAGTCCCGCCGAGCGTTACGAGTTGGCCGACGAGTACATGGACGTCGTCTACAAGTTGTGGGAAGGCTCCTTCGAAGACGACGCGGTGGTCCGCGACGGCGAATCCGCGACATACATCGATCCCGCCAAGGTCCATCCGATCAACCACAGCGGCAAGCACTTCACCGTCCCCGGTTTCCACCTGTGCGAACCCTCCCCCCAGCGCACCCCGGTGCTCTTCCAGGCCGGCTCTTCGTCGTCGGGAGTTGCGTTCGGCGGCAAGCATGCTGAAGCTGCCTTCATCAACACCACATCGGTCGGCCAGGCGAAGTCCAGCGCGAAGAAGATCCGGCAGGCAGCCGCCGACGCGGGACGTGATCCCCAGGACGTCAAGGTCGTCGCACTGATCACCGTCGTCGTCGCCCCCACCGATGAGGAAGCCCAGGCCAAGTACGAGCAGTACTTGCAAAACGCCACGGCCGAAGGGTGTTTGGCCCGATTCAGCGGCTGGACCGGAATCGACATGTCGACCTACGACCTCGACACACCGCTGAAATCTGTTGAGACAAAAGCCAGCCAGTCCATGGTGGACCTATTCTCCAAGGCCGACCCCAACCGCGACTGGACACCGCGCCAGGTCGCGGAATTCCTCGCCATCGGCGGCACCGGCTGCACGATCGTCGGGTCCCCAGAAACCGTGGCGGCCGAGCTGCGTCGCTGGCGGGATGAGGGTGATATCGACGGAATCAACCTCAGCTACACCACCAAACCCGGCGGCTGGAAAGAATTCATCGAGTTGGCTCTTCCGGTGCTGCGGGAGCAAGGACTCATAGCGCCGGCACGTGCCGACGACCAAGCACCGGTCACCATGCGAGAGAAGCTGTATCCCGGGCACAAGCGGACTCTCGACACTCACCCAGCAGCGGCTTTCCGCGCCAAGCAGACCCCGCCGTCACCGCGACGCGTGGCACCGCCCTCGGTGACGGCGCCTGAAGCGGTTTCCCAGACCGCGCAGTAAACCTCACCCCCGAATCCACCGGTTCCCCTCCGCGGTGCCGATGACAATCGACCACCCATGAACGGAAAGGCCCATACTCATGGCCGCAATCAATCTCGAAGAGATCGCGAACAGCCTTGATACCGCACGGCGGGAGCGCAAGCCGATCGCCCCGCCGAGCACGACCTGGCCCGGTCTGGACGCCGACGGCGGCTTCGAGGTCGCGAAGATCGGCGTCGCCAACGCCGTCGCCAACGGAGACCGGCTCGTGGGCTACAAGCTGGGAAACATCGCAAAGGTGATGCAGGAGGCCTTCGGCCTCGGCCAGCCTGACTATGGACATCTCCTGGCCAGCCAGACCGCTTACGAGAACACTGCCCTGGACCTCGACAATTTCATCGAGCCGTTCGTCGAACTGGAGCCCGCGTTCGTCCTGCGTCGGGAGCTTCGTGGCCCCAACATCACCGTGGTCGACGTCATCAACGCCATCGAGTACGCGATGCCGGCGATCGAGATCATCGACTCGCGGGTCAAGGATTGGGCCATCGACCTGCCGGACACGTTGGCGGACAACGGTTCTGTCGGAGCCGTGATCGTCGGCGGCACTCCCCGGCGCCTCACCGAGCTGACGTTGCGCGACACCCGCGGTGTGCTGCGGTTCAATGACCGCGAAGTCATCGCCGGAACGACGGCCAACATCCTCGGCAACCCCCTGGCCGCAGTCGCCTGGCTGGTCAACCGGTTGGCCGAATACGACGTTGTGTTCGAGCCCGGCCAGTTGATCCTGCCCGGCAGCTGCCTGAAGGCGGTCCCCATGCGGGAAGTGGGTCGTTGGTCGGGGACGTTCGAGGGGTTCGGAACCGTCGAATTCGACGTCGTCGATTCCACCAAGAACTGAACACGTCGATCCACAGCGGGAGGTAGTCGCCGTATGCGTCTTGCCAACATCGCCAACCGCGCGACGCTGGTCGGTCCCGACGACCAAATCATCGACATTGCAACCGGATCCGGCGGTAGGTTCGGTACTCGGATTCAGGATTGCTACGAACGCTGGGACGAACTGCTAGATGTCATTGCGGACCTACCTGTGACAGGTCCCGGCCTGTCACAGGTTCCGCTGACCGACTATGGAAGTCCAGCGCCCCAACCGCGTCAGATCTTTGCCATCGGCCTCAACTACGCCGACCACGCAGCAGAGGCCAACCTTGCTGTCCCCGAGGAATTGACGGTATTCACCAAGTTCGTCACTTCCCTGGCCGGGCCTTACGGAACAATCACCCTGCCGCCCGGGACAGTGGACTGGGAAGTCGAGATGGTGACGGTCATCGGGCGAGGAGGTCAGCACATCTGTGCTGAACACGCCTGGGACCATGTCGCCGGTGTCACTGTGGCACAGGATCTTTCGGAGCGCTCGATGCAGCTCAGTGGGGATGCCCCACAGTTCAGTCTGGGCAAGTCGTTTCCAGGTTTTGGGCCGATGGGCCCCGTATTGGCTACCCCTGATGAATTCGAGGATCCCAACAACATCGCATTGGGTTGCAGCATCAACGGCGAACCGGTTCAGAGCGGCACTACTGCCGACATGGTTTTCCCTGTCCCCGAGATCGTCGCGCGCCTGTCGAGAATCACCCCACTATTGGCCGGCGACATCATCTTCACCGGCACCCCAGCAGGCGTTGGTATCGGCAGGTCACCGCAGCGATTCCTCCAACCGGGCGATGAGCTCGTCACCCGTATGCAAGGCGTCGGCGAAATGCGGCACCGACTCCGGTGATCCGGCTGGATCTCGGCGCTGAAAGCTGCTCTCCCCCACGATCTTCAGTCGGCGACCGACGCGTCCTGCCAAATCTCGTCGGTGAGCCGGTCGACGGTGACGTGCATCTGCTGCAGTCCCTCGGGGATACGGTCACGGCCGAACCGGTACCGCGGGGCATTGAGGGACAGCACGGCCACCAGGGTGCCGGAGGAATCGCGTACCGGACGTGACAGCGACAGCAGCCCTTCTTCGAGTTCGTTGTCGATGACTCCGAACCCCTGCTCGCGGACCTGCTCGAGTTCTTTGAGCAGGGTCTTGCGGTCGGTGATGGTGCGCTCGGCGTAGGCCTCGAGGGTTTCCGGCAGCAGCGCAACCACCTTGTCGACCGGCATATCCGCCAGCAGCACCTTCCCGGACGAACTCGCGTGCAGCGGCCACTGTTTGCCGATCATGTTGCCCGACATCACCCCGACCACTCGGGAGCCGATGGCCTCGGCGATCAGGTCCAACCCGTCCTGTGCATTGGGCACCGCCAACGTGGCCGTTTCGTTGAATTTGTCGGCCAGTTCCTGCAGCAGGGGCTGGGCCCGGGCCACCAAGCCGGCGTAGGGATCGGCGCGCCTACCCAACCGTGCCAATTCGCACCCGAGGGTGTAGTTGTTGTCGACCCGGTCGACGAAACCGGTGCGTTCCAGGCTGTAGAGCAGGCGAAACGCGGTCGGGCGGGAAATGCCGACGGCCTTGGCCAGCGTGGTCACCGTCGCACCCGATCGAGGTTGAGCGGCCAACTCCCGCAGCAATCGCACCGCTTTGGTCACCGACTTGTTCGTCAACTCCGTCGGCTCGATCGGCTCGCCCATGCCACATCCCTTCCCCAAGCGCTCACGTCTCGCGGCACACTGCCCCTGGCCTCCACGTATGGTGATTCTAACGCTAAAGCGTTCAATTAGTGAACAAAGTATTCATCGCGACCCCGGGTCGATACCCAGCCCAACAGGCGTGACGCACATGGTGGGCACACCCACCTGGACAATGCGCCGCGGTTGCCACGATGACGTGTCCCGCCCCGCCACTAAGGCCCGGCCGTACCAATACGGCTGCGGTTCGGGCAGTGGGTAATTCGTAGCCAGAAGTCCATTCCATGCACCTGAAGGTTCCCGCCGGATCCTTCCTGCCCAATGAGGCACGCAATCCAGCAAGTTCCAGTTCGAATAACGAACACTGCGTTCATACTGGGTAGTAGCTAGCGGGAGATCCGCGATGAAGTTGCGCCGAGAGGTTCATCCTGTCTTCGAGCGTCTTCGCAAGGTTCCCACACATGTCGCCGGGTTGCCCAACATTTGCCGAGACCGCTCAGGTGCACCCAGTCATATTCCGGGCCGTCCGACATCACGCCCGATGCGCACGAGAGCGTCTTTGCTGCGCTCCTTACCTGGTCAGCGCCGCAAACGCTACCGGATGAGGGGCTTCGGGCCGAGGCAAGAATGGCCCGCGAAAGTACGTCGCGAGGACGCTCCCGCCGCCAGAAGTGTCAGCGACAAGCCGCTCGACCCGCGCGCCGTCGTGAGGCGCGACTGCACTTTTGTGTCGCACGCCATCCTTGACGACCACTGAGGTACGTGGCACAATTTTGATCACCCCGTTCAATAATTGAACATACAGGAAGGGCCAAATCGGCTCGCCCCAGCTGTACAAAACACCCGACCACCCAACGGCAACGGCAGGCGCCAGAACCACACGATCCCGACGAAACTCGACACCAGCGCCCGAATACCGCAGTGAGACAAGGAGTGCACGATCATGTCGACCATCGGCCCTCGATGCACTCGGCAACAGGAAGATGGCCCGGCAACAACTCGACCAAGAAATCATCGAATAGTCAGCGATAGCACCAGATCGAATCGCGGTTTCGCATAATCTCTATCTGCCAATGGTTTTCGGCTTACCCCAGCCGATCCCGAGCCCCACTTACCTGCACCGCACCGCCAACAACAACCAACAAGGAGTACCCGATGAGCGCAAGTTCGACCAAACCCGATCTGGACCTGATGAAGCAGGTAAACCGCCAGTTCGTGAGCGGTGTGACCGTCGTGACCGCGATGGACGGCGAAAAGCCGCGCGGCCTTGCGGTCAACGCGTTCTCAAGCGTCTCACTGGAGCCGCCTACCGTCATGGTCGCTGTGCAGCGGACCTCCTCCACCCACGAATGCCTCTACCGTGCACAGCATCTGGCCATCAATATCCTCTCCACCGACCAACTCGACGTCGTCGGCGTGTTCGCGACCAAGACCGAAGACAAGTTCGCCGGTCTGGACTGGGAGCCCGGACCGTTCGGCAGCCCGCTGATCCAGCGCAGCGCTGCCCGGATGGAAGTCGAGATCCGCGAACGACTCCAGGCCAGCACGCATACCCTGTTCTTCTGTCGAGTCATGCATGCCGAGGTCAGCGACCGCCATGCGATGGTGTACAGCGCCGGGAAATTCTTCGACGGCGGCGCGCTGACGCCCTTGGCGTGATGTGACGCGCTCGATGTACCGACCCGCTCGGTCGACCACCTGATCAATACGAACGAACGCCGTCGCCGATGCTTGGTCATGGATCGTCGATCGCGCACAGGATCCTAGATTTTCCAGGGCATTCCGCCCATGACGACACGGCCCCAAACAGCGCGTAGCCGCGCTGCTCGAAAGGTTTTGGGTGGTGTCCAGCGCGGACAGCCTGCCGACCCCGGTGTGTCACGGCCACCGACGCATCGGCACAACTGAACTCAGATGAACAACTCTGACTGACCGTCGGGGCGACGGAGCCCGTGCCGGTGATTACGCAACTGCAACAAACCGGTGTGTTGCCAACACATAAGACACAACGCACCATTGCAAGGAGTGCACCATGTTTGCGCTGGCTCGACTAGCTTGTTTCATAGCAGTCGCCGAAGAACTCCATTTTGGCCGTGCCGCCGAACGGCTGCACATGACTCAGCCTCCCCTATCACGCCAAATTCAGCAACTCGAATCCGAGTTGGGCGTACAGCTGATCGACCGGACAACGCGGGTGGTGACCCTGACACCCGCCGGCGTTGCGCTGCTCCCCGACGCGCGACGGATCATGCACCTTGCCGAGCGTGCCGCCCTCAACGTAAAGCGCGCGCCGGCAGGCGAAATGGGCACGGTGGTTGTCGGATTCACCGCTACATCTGCCGTGTCGGTGCTGCCTCGGCTGCTCGAAAAGGTACGGGAGAAGCTGCCGGACGTCACGCTGGATCTTCGCGAACTGCCGACAGCCGCTCAAGTTGAGGCGCTGCTTGCCGGCGAACTCGATCTCGGCTTGGCCCGCCCACACTTCAAGCGCCCTGGCCTGGCGTCCCGACCGCTCCTCCATGAACAACTCGTCGCCGCGTTGCCTGCCGCCCATCCGCTAGCACGGTTGCAGCGCCCCTTAACGCTCAGCGATATCGACGGTCACGATCTCATCATGTATTCACCGGTCGATTCCCGTTATTTCCATGAGCTGCTGGTCAGCGCCTTCGCGGCGTCCGGAGTTACTCCGCGCTACGTGCAGTACGTCAGTCAGGTACACACCATGCTTGCTCTGGTGGGTTCTGCAACAGGTATCGCCGTGGTACCGGCATCAGCGGCACACCTGCATTCTGATGCCGTGGTCTTTCGATCGATCGCCGCCATTCGGTCACATCCCGTCAAACTCGACGCCATCTGGCGCGCCGACAGGACCACACCGGCGCTACGACGACTCCTGCGCGATGTCCTGCCGCCACGCGAGTGGATCAACGACGATCGGACCCTGCAAGCGGTCGGGACCACCGCGGTCAGCGGTGTTCCGCACTGCTCTCGTCGTCGGAACGCGTAAACGCACCGGCCCACATCGACATCAACTGCGCAACCGCCTCGGTCGGAGCAGACCAGGCCGACGGTGTCAGGAGCGCTTTCGCTGCCTCCATCTGGCTATCGCCTGCGGTTTTCAGATCGTCGACTGAGGTCTGTACCAGCCGGGCCGTTCGCTCTTGCGCCGTCAGATAGCGATCCACGATCTGTCGATAGCCCTGCAGGCTGAGCCGCAGAGCCCGGTTGGTCTCTTCTTGACTGGCCAGCACCCGTTCCATGGCCTCCAGCGACGCCGTCAAGGTGGACAGCGTGGCCCGTGCGTCCTCGGACTGGTCGGCAAATGTTGTCAGCAGCGAGTCCGACCAGCGGCGAGCGAGCGCCATGTTCCGCTCGGTCGAGGCAAGCAAGAACTCGGCCATCCCCCCGTACGGATCGGGCGTGCTCCCCTGGCCGTGAGATGTACCAGACATGTCCTCTCCTCCTCGCGACGACCGTCACGACGTTCTGGATACCGCGTACGCTGCCGGCAGACGCAATCACGTTGTGCCAGTGAACTCGTCGTGCATGAAACCGACACGGCCACAATCGAACCCCTCGATGAAGGTGGACGGGTTGCGACATTTGGAGATTCTCAGGCTAGCAGCGACCGCAGGGCTATGTGTGACCGATGCCATGTCTAATTGAATTGCAGGCCAAACTGGTCACCGCATGAATCGACTCACTGAGAAGCGCTGCCCGACAATGAGTGTGCGGCACCGCCATGATGAGCAGCGCCGAGAAGTGATTCATTAATTGTTTTAATCGCTCGTCGAACGAGACCACTTCGAAAGTCTTGTTAAGCTGCGGCACCCGAACTCGTCGCCAGAGGCTGACGTGCCACCGGTGTGTCAGGGCGTTTGAGTCCACCGATGACGTTGGAGGGCGATGTGAGTACTCAGACGGAGGTGCCGGCTGCGCGATCGGGGAAACCGCGCCGGCGCACGTTGTATCGCGGGGATCCGGGGATGTGGTCGTGGGTGTTGCATCGCATCACCGGCGCGACGATTTTCTTTTTCCTGTTTGTCCATGTGTTGGACACCGCGTTGGTGCGGGTGAGCCCGCAGGCCTATAACGCGGTCATCGAGACCTACAAAACCCCGATTGTCGGGTTGATGGAGATGGGTCTGGTCGCCGCGGTGCTCTTCCATGCCCTCAACGGCATCCGGGTCATCCTCATCGACTTCTGGGCCCAGGGCCCGCGCTATCAACGCCACATGCTCGCCGTGGCCGTCACCGTATTCGTCATCGCCTTGATCGCCGGACTAGGAGTACTCGGTATGCACATGACGGAGCGGTTCCTGTGAGCGCCCCGGGTGAATCGCGCCTGGGCCGGCCCGCACCGGTACTGGAACGCGAACACGACCGTCCCGCGGCGCTGGATCACCCCCGCGCCCCACGCCGCCCGCGCGGCATCCCCTACTTCGAGAAGTACGCGTGGCTGTTCATGCGGTTCTCCGGGGTGGCGCTGGTGTTTTTGGCGTTGGGGCACCTGTTCATCATGCTGATGTGGCAAGACGGCGTGTACCGCATCGACTTCAACTACGTCGCCACCCGATGGGCCTCGCCGTTCTGGCAGATCTGGGACATGGCCCTGCTGTGGCTGGCCATGATCCACGGCGCCAACGGCATGCGCACCATCATCGGCGACTACGCCCGCAAAAACGTGACCAAGTTCTACCTGAACTCACTGCTACTTTTGGCCACCGGGTTCACCCTGGTGCTGGGCACCTACGTCCTGGTCACCTTCGACGCCAACATCGGGGGCTAACACCATGATTCACCACCATCGCTACGACGTCGTCATCGTCGGCGCCGGGGGCGCCGGCATGCGCGCCGCGGTCGAAGCCGCCCCGCGCGCCCGCACCGCGGTGCTGACCAAGCTCTACCCCACCCGCAGCCACACCGGCGCCGCCCAGGGCGGCATGTGCGCCGCACTGGCCAACGTCGAAGAAGACAACTGGGAATGGCACACCTTCGACACCGTCAAAGGCGGCGACTACCTCGCCGACCAGGACGCCGTGGAAATCATGGCCAAAGAAGCCATCGACGCCGTACTGGACTTAGAGAAAATGGGGATGCCGTTCAACCGCACCCCCGAAGGCCGCATCGACCAACGCCGCTTCGGCGGACACACCCGCGATCACG
The DNA here is from genome assembly GCF_002157835.1 of Mycobacterium dioxanotrophicus. Classification (NCBI taxonomy): domain Bacteria; kingdom Bacillati; phylum Actinomycetota; class Actinomycetes; order Mycobacteriales; family Mycobacteriaceae; genus Mycobacterium; species Mycobacterium dioxanotrophicus. The sequence goes on from NZ_CP020809.1 coordinate 4,485,568, forward strand.
GCAAAGCCCCGGTCCGGCGGGCCTGCTACGCCGCCGACCGCACCGGCCACATGATCCTGCAAACCCTCTACCAAAACTGCGTCAAACACGACGTCGAATTCTTCAACGAGTTCTACGCGCTGGACGTCGCGCTGACCGACACCCCCGCCGGCCCGGTCGCCACCGGCGTCATCGCCTACGAGTTGGCCACCGGCGACATCCACATCTTCCACGCCAAGGCCATCGTGTTCGCCACCGGCGGGTCCGGGCGCATGTACAAGACCACCTCCAATGCCCACACCCTGACCGGCGACGGCCTGGGCATCATCTTCCGCAAAGGACTCCCGCTGGAAGACATGGAGTTTCACCAATTCCACCCCACCGGCCTGGCCGGGCTGGGCATCCTCATCTCCGAAGCCGTGCGCGGCGAAGGCGGCCGGCTGCTCAACGGCGAAGGCGAACGGTTCATGGAACGCTACGCGCCGACCATCGTCGACCTCGCCCCGCGCGACATCGTCGCCCGCTCCATGGTGCTGGAAGTGCTCGAAGGCCGCGGCGCCGGCCCCAACAAGGACTACGTCTACATCGACGTGCGCCACCTCGGCGAAGACGTGCTGGAAGCCAAACTGCCCGACATCACCGAATTCGCCCGCACCTACCTGGGTGTGGACCCGGTCACCGAACTGGTCCCGGTCTACCCCACCTGTCACTACGTCATGGGCGGTATCCCCACCACCGTGCATGGCCAAGTCCTGCGCGACAACACCAACGTCATCCCCGGCCTGTACGCCGCCGGGGAATGCGCCTGCGTCTCAGTGCACGGCGCCAACCGGCTGGGCACCAACTCGCTGCTCGACATCAACGTGTTCGGCCGCCGCGCCGGTATCGCCGCCGCCGAATACGCCAACAACCACAACCACGTCGACCTCCCCGACAATCCCGCCGACATGGTGGTGGGCTGGGTCGCCGACATCCTCTCCGAACACGGCAACGAACGCGTCGCCGACATCCGCACCGCCCTGCAACAGTCCATGGACAACAATGCCGCGGTGTTCCGCACCGAAGAAACGTTGAAGCAGGCGTTGACCGACATCCACGCCCTCAAAGAGCGCTACTCGCGGATCACCGTGCACGACAAGGGCAAGCGCTACAACAGCGACCTGCTCGAAGCCATCGAGCTCGGGTTCCTGCTCGAACTCGCCGAAGTCACCGTCGTCGGCGCCCTCAACCGCAAAGAATCCCGCGGTGGGCACGCCCGCGAGGACTACCCCAACCGCGACGACACCAACTACATGCGCCACACCATGGCCTATAAGGAAGGTCCCGGCCTGCTGGCCGATATCCGGTTGGACTACAAACCCGTCGTCCAAACCCGCTACGAGCCGATGGAACGGAAATACTGACCGATGAGCCGCTTACGCGAAGAGGAGACGACCCCGTGAGTGCCCCCGTCATCGACAAACCCGAAGCCGGCGACCCGCCCCTGCCCCCCATCCCCGACGGCGCGGTCATGGTCACCCTCAAAATCGCCCGATTCAACCCGGAAAACCCCGACGCCGCCGGCTGGCAAAGCTTCCGCGTGCCCTGCCTCCCCTCGGACCGGCTACTCAACCTGCTGCTCTACGTCAAGGGCTACCTCGACGGCACCCTGACCTTCCGCCGCTCCTGCGCCCACGGCGTCTGCGGCTCCGACGCCATGCGCATCAACGGGGTCAACCGCCTGGCCTGCAAAGTCCTCATGCGCGACCTGCTACCCAAAAAACCCGGCAAACAACTCACCATCACCATCGAACCCATCCGCGGCCTACCCGTGGAAAAAGACCTCGTCGTCGACATGGAACCCTTCTTCGACGCCTACCGCGCCGTCAAACCGTTCCTCATCACCTCAGGCAACCCACCCACCCGCGAACGCATCCAAAGCGCCACCGACCGCGCCCGCTTCGACGACACCACCAAATGCATCCTCTGCGCCTGCTGCACCACCAGCTGCCCCGTCTACTGGAGCGAAGGCTCCTACTTCGGCCCCGCCGCCATCGTCAACGCCCACCGCTTCATCTTCGACTCCCGCGACGAAGCCGCCGCCGAACGCCTCGACATCCTCAACGAAGTCGACGGTGTCTGGCGCTGCCGCACCACCTTCAACTGCACCGAAGCCTGCCCCCGCGGCATCCAAGTCACCCAAGCCATCCAAGAAGTCAAACGCGCCTTAATGTTCGCCCGCTAAAACACCCGCTTCCCGAGCACTTCAGAGACCCCGGTTCTCCAGAAAGGCTGTGACGATGAACAGTTCCCCGCCTCAGATCCCGAATGTCTTGTCTTCGCCCAGTCTCAATCGCGGTGTCGGCTTCACCCGCGAGCAGCGGCGTGAACTCGGACTCACGGGGCGGCTGCCCTCCGGTGTTCTGACCTTGGAGCAGCAGGCCGAGCGCGTGTGGCACCAACTGCAAGGCCTGTCAACAAATCTCGCGCGTAACCTGCTGCTCGATCAGCTGCACTACCGTCACGAAGTCCTGTTCTTCAAGGTTCTCGCCGATCACCTCACCGAATTGACGCCCGTCGTCTATACCCCGACGGTAGCCGAGGCGATTCAACGGTTCTCCGACGAGTACCGCGGTCAGCGTGGCCTGTACCTGTCGGTCAATCATCCCGACGAGATCGAGGACGCATTCAAGACACTCGGGCAAGGACCCGACGATATCGATCTCATCGTGTGCACCGATGCGGAGTCGATCCTGGGCATCGGAGATTGGGGCGTCGGCGGCATCCAGATCGCGGTCGGAAAGCTCGCGCTCTACACCGCCGGAGGCGGTATCGATCCCCGCCGGACCATCGCCGTGTCATTGGATGTCGGCACGGACAACGAGCAACTTCTCAACGACCCGTTCTATGTGGGAAATCGGCACGCCCGCCGTCGTGGTGCGGAATACGACGAGTTCATCCGACAGTACGTGGAGGTCGCCAGCCGGATGTTTCCGCACGCGCTCTTGCACTTTGAGGACTTCGGTCCGGCGAACGCACGCGCGATCCTCGACAAGTACTCGCAAGAACACTGCGTGTTCAACGACGATGTGCAAGGCACCGGCGCCGTTTTGATGGCGGCGATCTACTCCGGACTCCAGGTCACCGGCATTCCGATGAGAGACCAGAAGGTCGTGGTCTTCGGAGCCGGCAGCGCGGGCATCGGCATTGCCGATCAGATCCGCGATGCGATGGTCGCCGACGGTGCGACCAATGAGCAAGCGAGTTCGCAGATCTGGGCGATCGACAGAGCCGGACTGTTGTTCGACGACATGGATGACCTGCACGACTTTCAAAGGCCATACGCCAAATCCCGCCATGCACTCGGTATCGACGCGGACCGTCGAGTTGATCTCGTCGAGGCGATCCGAATCGCGTCGCCGACGATCCTTCTCGGATGCTCCACGGTCGCCGGTGCGTTCACGCGTGAGGTGATCGAGATGATGACAGCATCCACCGGGCGCCCGTTGATCTTCCCCCTGTCCAATCCCACTTCCCACATGGAAGTCAGTCCAGCCCATGCCATCGCATGGTCGAACGGAAACGCTTTGGTAGCAACAGGATCACCTACCCCGCCGGTCATACTCAACGGAACCACGTACACCATCGGTCAGGCCAACAACATGCTCGCGTTCCCCGGTCTGGGCCTCGGCGTCGTTCTGGCACGTGCGACGCAAGTGACCAGGCGCATGCTCGACTCGGCCGCCAAAGCGATTGCGCGTCAAGTAGACCCAACACCGCCCGGGGCCGCGATATTGCCCGATGTCACCAATCTCCCCGAGATATCCGTCCAGGTCGCCGAAGCCGTGTACCGAGCAGCCGTCGCCGACGGCGTCGCGACCAAGACGCATGACGATATCGCCGACGCGATACACAGGACCGTGTGGCGCGCCGGTTACGACGATTAGGAAGCTTCGCACAGAACATGAAAATTGTTCTGGTTCACGTTATTACGCAGCTTGAGGTGATTACGATGAGACCTACGAACAACGTTGGCCAATTCCACCAAAATGCCCGATACACTTTGCGTCTCGATACTAGGGTGGCGATGTGACCCACTTTGACGTCGTCGTTCTCGGAGCTGGTCCCGGTGGATACGTCGCGGCTATTCGTGCCGCTCAACTGGGGCTGAACACCGCCATCATCGAACCCAAGTATTGGGGTGGGGTGTGCCTCAACGTCGGGTGCATCCCGTCCAAGGCGTTGCTGCGCAATGCCGAGCTGGCCCATATCTTCGCCAAGGAAGCCAAGACCTTCGGCATCAGCGGTGAGGCCAGCTTCGACTACGGCGCGGCGTTCGACCGCAGCCGCAAGGTCGCCGAGGGCCGGGTGGCCGGCGTGCACTTCCTGATGAAGAAGAACAAGATCACCGAGATCCACGGCTACGGCACCTTCACGGGCCCCAAGTCGATCTCGGTGAAACTCAACGACGGCGGCACCGACAACGTCACGTTCGACAACGCGATCATCGCCACCGGGTCGTCGACCCGCCTGGTGCCCGGCACCACCTTGTCCGACAACGTGGTGACCTACGAGACCCAGATCCTCTCGCGCGAGCTGCCCGGGTCGATCATCATCGCCGGCGCCGGTGCGATCGGCATGGAGTTCGCCTACGTGCTCAAGAACTACGGCGTGGATGTCACCATCGTCGAGTTCCTGCCCCGCGCGCTGCCCAACGAGGACGCCGAGGTGTCCAAGGAGATCGAAAAGCAGTACAAGAAGCTCGGGGTGAAGATCCTCACCGGCACCAAGGTCGAGGCCATCGCCGATGATGGCTCGGTCGTGAAGGTCACCGTGAGCAAGGACGGCAAGACCGAGGAACTCAAGGCCGACAAGGTGTTGCAGGCCATCGGGTTCGCCCCCAACGTCGAGGGCTACGGCCTGGAAGCCGCCGGGGTGGCGCTCACCGACCGCAAGGCCATCGCGATCGACGAGTACATGCGCACCAACGTGCCGGGCATCTATGCGATCGGGGATGTCACGGCGCTGCTGCAGTTGGCGCATGTGGCCGAGGCCCAGGGCGTGGTGGCCGCCGAGACCATCGCCGGTGCCGAGACGTTGGCGCTCGGGGATTACCGGATGATGCCGCGCGCGACGTTCTGCCAGCCGCAGGTGGCCAGTTTCGGGTTGACCGAACAGCAGGCCAAGGACGAGGGCTACGACGTGGTGGTGGCCAAGTTCCCGTTCACCGCCAACGGCAAGGCCCACGGCCTGGCCGACCCGACCGGGTTCGTCAAACTCATCGCCGACAAGAAACACCTCGAACTGCTCGGCGGGCACCTCATCGGCCCCGACGTCTCCGAACTGCTACCCGAGCTGACCCTGGCCCAAAAGTGGGACCTCACCGCCCATGAGCTGGCCCGCAACGTGCACACCCACCCGACCCTGTCCGAAGCACTACAGGAATGCTTCCACGGCCTCACCGGCCACATGATCAACTTTTGAGAAACGCTGTCCGCCAGTAGATCCGAACTAGTTCCGGGTTCGTGTCGTCACGAGTGACCGTCCGAGGGAGTCAATACACATGGCCATCTCCGTCCAGATGCCCGCGCTAGGTGAGAGTGTCACTGAGGGGACCGTCACCCGCTGGCTTAAACAGGAGGGCGACACGGTCGAACTCGACGAGCCGCTGCTGGAGGTCTCCACCGACAAGGTCGACACCGAAATCCCGGCCCCGGCCGCGGGTGTGCTGACCAAGATCGTGGCCCAGGAAGACGACACCGTCGAGATCGGCGGCGAACTGGCCGTGATCGGTGAGGCCGGCGAAGCCGCCTCCGAAGCCCCGGCCCCCCAGGCCGAAGCCGAGCCCGAGCCGGAGCCGGAGCCCGAACCGGCTGCCCAGGCCCCCGAACCCGAACCGGCCACACAGCAGGCCCCGGCCGCGCAGGCGCCCGCGGCACCGGCGTCGTCGGGCGCGGCGACCTCGGTGGTGATGCCCGAACTGGGCGAATCGGTCACCGAAGGCACCGTGACGCGCTGGCTGAAAAAAGTCGGCGACAGCGTCGGCGTGGACGAACCCCTCGTCGAGGTGTCCACCGACAAGGTCGACACCGAAATCCCCTCCCCGGTCGCCGGCACCCTGCTCTCGATCAGCGCCGAAGAAGACGACGTCGTCGCTGTCGGCGGCGAACTGGCCAAGATCGGCGACGCCGCCGCCGCACCCGCACCGGCCACCCCGGAGCCCAAGCCGCAACCCGAGCCCAAGCCCGAACCGAAGCCCGAACCGAAACCCGAACCCAAGGCCGCCCCAGCACCCGAACCCAAGGCCGAACCCAAGCCGCAACCGGCCCCGCAGCCCAAGGCCGCCCCGGCCCCGCAGCCCAAACCCGCCGCCCCCGCGGCGGCGGCCGGGTCTGCCGATGGCGCCCCCTACGTGACCCCGCTGGTGCGAAAGTTGGCCGCGGAGAACAACATCGACCTCACCGCGGTCAAAGGCACCGGTGTCGGCGGCCGCATCCGCAAACAAGACGTCCTCGCCGCCGCCGACGCCAAAAAAGCACCCCCCGCCCCGGCGGCAGCCGCCGCACCCGCGGCAGCATCACCCGCGGCACCCGCCGCGGCGGCGCCCGCACCGGCGTTGGCGCACCTGCGCGGCACCACCCAAAAAGCCAACCGGATCCGCCAGATCACCGCCAAGAAGACCCGCGAATCCCTGCAGGCCACAGCACAATTGACGCAAACCCACGAGGTCGACATGACCAAGATCGTGGCACTGCGGGCCCGCGCCAAAGCCGACTTCGCCGAACGCGAAGGCGTCAACCTCACCTACCTACCCTTCATCGCCCGCGCCGTCATCGACGCGTTGAAGATCCACCCCAACGTCAACGCCAGCTACAACGAAGACACCAAAGAAATCACCTACTACGACGCCGAACACCTCGGCTTCGCCGTCGACACCGACCAGGGCCTGCTCTCCCCGGTCATCCACAACGCCGGTGACCTCTCCCTCGGTGGGCTGGCCCGCGCCATCGCCGACATCGCCGCCCGCGCCCGCTCAGGCAACCTCAAACCCGACGAACTGTCCGGCGGCACCTTCACCATCACCAACATCGGCAGCCAGGGCGCCCTGTTCGACACCCCCATCCTGGTACCGCCACAAGCAGCCATGCTGGGCACCGGCGCCATCGTCAAACGCCCCCGGGTGATCTCCGACGCCTACGGCAACGAATCCATCGGCGTACGGTCGGTCTGCTACCTGCCCCTGACCTACGACCACCGCCTCATCGACGGCGCCGACGCCGGACGCTTCGTCACCACCATCAAACGCCGGCTCGAGGACGGTGCTTTCGACGCCGAGTTGGGAAAGTAAGCACCCCGCCAGTCGCATACCGTGCCGACGTGAGGTGGCGTCCCGACTTAAAGATGTGACGGTTCCAGCTCGGCCTGCATCCGCGCGTGCTCGCGGCGCACCAATTCGGCGGAGCTGTGATCGCCGAGCGACTCGTGCAGTTCGGCCAGCACCACCCAGGCGGTGTCCTGGTACGGCTCAAGCTGCACCGAGCGTTGCGCCATCACAAGCGCCTGCTCGACCTCCCCGAGGCTCCGGTGATCTGCCGCGAGCGCAGCGGCGGCGGCCGCGGCCGCGCGCTGGAGCCGATCACGTTCTGCGTCAAGGTAAGACGAGCCCGAGATCTCAGGCAGCAATTCCCCGGTGTACAGGTTCATCGCCTCATGCCGTGCAGTCATCCGGCCGTGCAGATCTCCGCGTGCCGACGCGGCCGCCGCCCGGGCCAGCGCATCGGTGAAGTCGCGCACGTCGACGGTGGACCGCTCACCCAGTTCCAGGCGGTAGGACTCGCCGCGACGACCGATGACCAGATCCGCCTGACCGAACATGGTCCGCACGCTCGACACCGCCACCTGCAGGCGGTGGCAGGCGACCGCATGGTCTACACCCGGCCACAGGATGTCCTCCAGGAGTTCGCGGTGATGGTCGCGCCCGGGCGCTGCCGACAGGATCTGTAGGACCCAACGCGCCTGGGGCCGAAGTTGATTCAGTCCTACGATCTCTCCGTCGATCGCGATGTGGTATTCGCCGAAGCAGGTGATCGCCACCGGTGGCAGACTCGCCTCGACCACCTCGGTCGCGGTGGCGATCGCACCCCGGGGCGCGTCGGCGTCCCCGCGACGCAGCAGCGGTACGCCGCAGGTCTCGGCCATCCGGGCAGCTTCGGTCGCCTCCGCGCCGGTCCGCGTCGACGCCAGCAGTCCGAGTACCACCGCCTGCGCACCGCGCGACCGCAGTGTTTGGCTGGCTGCCAGCAGTTGCCGGATCGCGACATCGGTTGCGCCCCGAGCCGCCGCTACCAATTGGCACCACAGCTGCAGCACCGGAGCACCGAGCTCACCGAATATCGTGCTGGCACTGTCCAGTTCGCCGCTGCCGTCCTGGCCCACCCGATTCTTGGCAAGGCCCGCCGCGAACAGCAGCAGTCCGGCGCCCCAGCGATCACCCACCCGTTCGGCGGCGTCGATGATGTCCGAGCAACTCTCCAAGCGCCACAGCGCATCTCGTGACACGATCAGGGAGACTTGTTCCAACCCGTGGCAGAGCCGCGCCACCCACGGCAGTCCCTCGTTTTCGGCTGCCACCGCGATGGTGCTGAACCGCGCGGACGGATCGGCAGCGGCACCGTCGAGTAAATCGAGCGCGGCCAGTGCGAGATCGGCACCGACTGCTGCCAGCACATCGACGGTCCCCTCGGCCGGTACGGTCCCGTCGATCGACTCCAAAAGATTCCGGGCTGAGCTGAGCTCACCGGCGGCCATCGCCGCAAGCCCGCATGTCAACTGTTCGCGGGCATCCATGCACCGGTGGTCGCCGCCGGCGTCGGGCGAGCGGACCAGGGCTTGGCGCAACGACCCGCTCCAGTGATGTGCCAGGGTTCCCGAACCCGGTGCCCGCCTGGCGTGGTCGGCGGACAACCAGGCCGACGCCACACCGGCTTCGTCGCGGCACATCTGTTGATAGTTGGGCTCGTCGTAGAGCGTGCGGGCGTGCCGGTAGGCCTCGACGGCACGCACCAAGGCGCCTTCGCGGACCAAGCGTCGTGCATGCGCCAGCGCCAACCACGGGTCGTGCTGCCAGGTGCTGGCCGGCAGGAGGTGGGCATCATCGAGCGCCGTCGCATCGATACGCGGGCCACCGGTGTCCTGCACGAGGCGCGACACCGAGGACCAGTCGCCGGCCTTCGCGAACGCCCTTGCTGCCGAACGGGTCTCACCGAGCGATTCCAGGACGCCTGCACTCTTGCGGTAGCACTCGCGGGCAGCTGCCGGACCGTACTGCTCGACCAGCGCCAGCTCCAGATGCGACTGCAGCACCTCGTGATAGCGGAAGTAGACACCGCCGTCGTCGGTGAAGGTGAACAGCTGGGCACTTTCCAGGTCTTCGAGGATGCGGTGACTGCCGGTGATTCCCAGCAGGGCATCGCAGGCAGTACCGGAGAGGCGCCCGAGCGTGCAGGTTCGCAACAAGAACTCCCGCCGATCGGCCGGAAGCTCTGCGAGCACATTGCGGGTCAGATAGGAGCGGACCAGTTTGGACCGGCCGCCGAGGCCGGCGACCGCCTGATGACGCTCGACCGCGGTGCGTCCCACGGTGGCCAGGTGGAACAACTGCAGCCCCGCGGCCCACCCGCCGGTGCGACGCGTCAACGCGGCGGCGGCCTCTGGACGCAACGGCTCGCGGTAGACCGAGGCGAACAACTCCTCGACCTCCCAGGACCGGAAACGCAAGTCGTCACTTCCCGTTTCGGAGATCGACCCCGAAACCCGGATCCGGGAGATGTTGAAATCGGGCATCCGGCGCGACCCGCAGATCAGTTGAAGTCCGCGCGGTCGCAGCGAGATGAACTGCTCCAACACCCGCTCGGCCGGGGTGTCCGCGATCTCGTGCACATCATCGAGGATCAAGACGCCACACACGCTCGTCCTGCGATCCAGAGCAGCGAGCAGATCAGCCATCGAACCCGCATCGTCGGTATCGCTCACCGCCGACAGCGCCGCCGCCAAGTGCGCGACCATCCGAGATTCGGTCGAATCGTCGGAGGTGATGCGGTACCACCCCACCGGCCGGTCCGATGCCGTCGCGACATGGGACAGCAGAGTGGTCTTGCCACAGCCGGCGGGCGCCACCACGAGGTCGACGTTAGTTTGCGAGCCGGACAGCAGCGGCCCTTCCAGCCGGGCCCGGGCGAGACCCGAAACCTCGGGCACCCGCAGCTTTTCCTGCAGCACAACGCCGTCAATCATGGTTGTTCGTCCACCTGTCCGAACAATCGACGCTTCCCGCCGGATCGCGCTTCATCTTGCCAGTGATCCTTGCTCGCGTTTCCTGTGGAATACCTTGTGGCGAGCATATGGCCGGGGTCGGCATGCGGGATCGAGTAATGCACTACTCGAATTTTCGGCGCGGGCGCCGCAGGCAATCGTCAGATCGGCCCACTTCGCGAATGGAAGGGGCCGATCTCGGTTCAGCGGGCAGGCTTATGGCAGGTCGGCAGATGATCGGCAGCATTCGTTCCGACGGTGCGCTGCCGGGCCCGTTGCCGCGGACCCGACCGGCCGACTGCGGCATCATCCAGATTGCGCCAGATCTGCAGGGCTGTGATGCGCACCGGTGCCGCGAGCCGGTTGTCGAACGGGAGCCGGTCGACGGGGCCGCACACCGACACCGCGGCGACGGGTTCGTCGATCGGCCCGACCGGGGCTGCCACACAGCCGAACCCGGGCGCGCACTCCTCGCGGTCGAATGCGACGCCGCGAGTTCTGATCTCGCTCAGGGCGACCCGAAGCTCGGCCGAGTCGGTGATCGAGTAGTTGGTCTTGCGGGTCAGCTCGGCCTCCTCGAGGTCCTCGAGCCGGCCGAGGGGGCGGTAGGCCAGAATCGCCTTGCCCACACCCGTGCAATGCGCCGGTTGGCGCGAGCCGACCTGCGTCGGAATCGACAGTCCCATGCGGCCGCCCACCTTTTCGAGATAGACGACGTCGGCGCCGTCGAGAATCGCCAGATGCACCACCATGCCCGTCGCGCGATGCAGATCCCACAGGAAAGGCGCTGCCGCCCGGTACACGCGATTCTGATGCACGGCGCGGTGGCCCAGTTCGATGAGTTTGGTTCCGAGCTCGTACTCGTGTCCGCTGCGGAGCAGCCACTGCAGCCGCACCAACTGGTCGAGCATGCGGTGAGTCGAGGAGCGCGGCAGGCCGGTCCGACGGGCAATCTGCGCCAGGGTCAGTCGATTACCACCGTCGAAGGCATCCAGCAGCGCTGACACCCGTCCGATCGCAGCAATCGGCGGGGTATCGGGGCTGTCCTTGACGGCCGGCACCATGACTGTCTCCTCATCTGCTTGATCATGAAATCGCTTACGGCACCAGCGTTCGGTTTTGTGCCGGGCATTGTGATGGTGCAGTGCACGAGACCTATTCATGGGCCGTTGTCCCGCTCAGCGGTACAGGTTGTGCAATATTTCAGCCCCCGCGGTGACGATCTTCAGTCATGACGTACTCGGGGCCGTTCCGCAACTGGGACTCGTTCCGGCCGCTGGACTCCATCGCGTCGTTGTGGTCGTCGGCGATGGTCAGCCAGCACGGCAGCGGATCGGCTGGCGCCTACCGGACCGTGTTCACCACGCTGCGCCGACTTATCGTCGGCCGCCGGCTCAACATCGGCCTCGACTCGGGCGAGATCACGCTGACAGTCACCGAGTTCGAGTCCGATCTCGACATGCGGGGCCTCTCGGTCGGCCAACTCAACGACGTGTCCCTGTCCGTCGCCGAAATCTCCTGGAACGGTCACCAGCTCGACCGGGCCACTGTGGTCATGCACAACGTGCACATCAAACCCGCCACCCCGCCGGTGCTGGTCACGGCGCCACTCGACCTGACCGTCGAAGTGTCCCCTGCCGTCGTCGACACGCTCTTCGACCTCGCCGCACCGCAGCTGACAGGTCGGGTCGACGCGAACGGCGTCGCGCAGATCCGGTGGGCCCGCCGCCCCGGCTTGGGCCACCTCGAAGTAGACGCCGCCATCGACGGGTCGACGCTACTGGTGAGGCCACGCGTGCTGGTCCTGCGCCGCACCAGATGGAATCTGCCGTCCCGCGTGCCCGCCTACCGCATGAGGCTGCCGACACTGCCGCGCGAACTCGAACTCACCGCCATCAGCTTCGGCCCGAACACCGTGCACCTCAGAGGAAGGGTGGCCGAGTGGCAGGTGGACGTTCCGGGTGGACGACTCGAAGACGTCATCAATCAACTCAGTGGCATGGGGCGGTTGCGCCAGTGGTAGCTCCCGACCGACAATCCGAGCACCCGGACCTCGATCCCGAGGTCGCCGAGCTGCTGCCGGCCCTCAACACCGGCTTCCCCGCCGTCGAGACCATGACGGGCGCGCAGGCCCGCGCAGCGGTCCGGGCCCGGTTCCGACCGCCCACCGCGCCGCGACCGGTCGGCGCCGTGCGCGACAGCGTCATACCCGTCGGCCTACCGGTCCGAATCTATTGGCCGGCAATGCCTCTCACCTGCCCACTGCCGCTGGTGGTATTCGCCCACGGCGGTGGATTCGTGTTCTGCGATCTGGACACCCACGACGACCTGTGCCGGTCGCTCGCCAACGACATCGGTGCCGTGGTGGTGTCGGTGGACTATCGGCTTGCGCCCGAGTCGCCGTGGCCCGCGGCTGCCGAAGATCTGTACGCCGCAGTGTGCTGGGCCGCCGAGCGTGCCGGAGAGCTCGGGGCCGACGCGGCCCGGTTGGTGGTCGCCGGCGACAGCGCGGGCGGCAACCTCGCTGCGGTGACAGCGATCTTGGCGCGCGATCGCGGCGGTCCCCGCATTGCGGGTCAGGCCCTGCTGTATCCGGTGATCGCCGCCGATTTCACCACGCAGTCCTACCGCCAGTTCGCGACCGGCTACTACAACACCGCGGCCGCCATGGCCTGGTACTGGGATCAGTACATTCCCGAGGTGTCGGACCGCACCCATCCGCATGCCTCACCGCTGCATGCGGACCTGTCGGGACTGCCCCCGGCGGTCGTCCTGACGGCGGGCTTCGACCCGTTGCGCTCCGAAGCCGATCAGTACGCCGAAGCCCTTGCGGCCAAGGGTGTTCCGGTACTTCATCGGCGCTACTGCGGCGCCATCCACGGTTTCATGACCATGCCCGCTCTCGCCGTGGCCGGCGAGGCCCGCCGCCGGGTAGCCGGCGATATCAGTTCGATCTTGAAGCGCTGTGCAGACGACTAGCAATCGGCCAGCGCCGTCGCGAGTGTGAACTGTCTGCGATTTCCTGGCCCGGTTTTCGCAGAGGCTGCACACTCGCGACGGTGCCGGACCTGGTCAGTCCTCGTGGATGTCGAATCCCTTGTAACCGGCTGCGGCCACGTCGGCGATGATCTCGCCGTATACCCCGAAGCCCCCGACGAACGGCATGAACACTCGCGGCTTGCCCGGGATGTTGGCGCCTAGGTACCACGAATTCGCCTGCGGCATCAAGGTTCCCGCGGCCCGGCGGCTGCACTCCCGCACCCACTCCGCTGCGGCGTCCGCACGTGCCTCCAGGGCACGAGCATCCCGCTCGTCGAGATAGGTGATCGCGTCGGCCACCCAGTCCACGTGCAACTCCGAATGCAACACCATGTTGGCCAGCACGGACGGGCTGCCCGGTCCGGCGATGTTGAACATGTTCGGGAAACCAGTGACCCCGAGCCCGAGGTAGGTGGCGGGGCCATGCGCCCACGCATCGTTGAGCGTGCGTCCACCGCGGCCGACGACATTGAGTTTCTGCACCGACCCGGTCATCGCGTCGAACCCGGTGGCCAACACCAGGGCGTCCAACGCGTAATGGGCATCGGAGGTGTCGACCCCCGTGGCGTCTATCCGCTCGATCGGCGTCGCCCGCAGGTTCACGAGGTGCACATGATCGCGGTTGAACGTCTGAAAGTAGTTGTCGTCGGTGCAGATCCGCTTGGCACCGATCGGATGATCCTTCGGGATCAGCAGATCCGCGATCGCCGGATCATCGATGACACCGCGGACCTTCTGCTCCCAGAACCGGCGTGCGGTGTCGTTGGCCTCGAGGGTGATCAGCTGATCGGGAAACGCCTTGGAGAACAGCACGCCGCCCAGCTCCCAGCGGCGCTCGTAGGTTTCCCGGAGCTCGTCGTCGGAGACCTCAAGCGCCGACTTGGGATGCGGCTGATGCGGGGAGCCCCCACCGCTGGCGCGCGAGAGCCGCCGCCGCTCGGCGTAATTCGCCTTCTGCCGAGCCCGCGTTTCGTCATCGAGCGGCACATTGCCTGCCGGAACACTGTAATTCGGAGTCCGCTGGAAGACGTACAACTGCGCGGCCTGTGCGGCGATACACGGAATCGCTTGAATGCCTGAGGATCCGGTACCGATCACGCCGACTCGCTTGCCCGTGAAGTCGACGCCGTCGTGCGGCCAGTGAGCGGTGTGGTACACCTCGCCGGTGAACGAGTCCAGCCCGTCGATCGCGGGGATGTTCGCGTTCGACAGCGGCCCCACCGCCAGGATGCAGAAGCGCGCCGACACCACGTCACCACGGTCCGTGCGGACCTCCCAGCGCAGCGTCTGCTCATCGAGGATCATGTCGGTCACCCTGGTCCCGAACGTGATGTCGCGGCGCAGGTCGAACCGGTCGGCCACGTGGTTGAGGTAGCGCAGGATCTCCGGCTGGGTTGCGTACTTCTCGCTCCAGTCCCAGTCCTGCTGCAGATCCTCGTCGAACGAATAGGAGTAGTCGACGCTCTCGACATCGCAGCGTGCGCCCGGGTACCGGTTCCAGTACCACACGCCGCCCACACCGTCGGCCGCTTCGAACACCCGCACCGAAAGTCCCTGACCGCGAAGGCGGTGCAACGCGTACAGTCCGGCGAAACCGGCGCCGACCACCACGACATCCACCCTGGCCGGAGCCTCCGCGTTCTCTGACGATGGTGCCTGGACTGCCACTATGGTCGCCTTTCACGTGGTGTTCGGAGGTGCCACGGTACGAATCGGATCCGTGCGGCCACAGCCGTTGTCTCACTCACCGGCACAACCCCGCCGAGCCCCGGCGCGGTGGCGGGGCGCTATCCGGATGCTCCTGCCCCGACTTCAACCGGTGTCCCGCTGACCGGGAACAACTCCCAGCTCGGAGCCGGTTTCTCGGTACGTTCGTGCCTGCAGGGCTACGTGGTCCGCGAATGGAGTGCTCGGTGAAACGCTTGTCAGGTATGGATGCCATGTTCTTGTCCATGGAGGGCACCGAGTGGCCGCAACACACGCTGGGGTTGATGATCCTCGACCCCAGTGACGCACCAGGATTCGATTTCGAGCACCTGCGTGACCACCTGAACCGGCGGCTACCCTACCTGCCCCAGTTCCGGCGTCGCATCCAAGAGGTGCCGCTGGGACTCGACCGGCCGGTGTGGGTCGACGACCCCTCGTTCAAACTCGACTACCACATCCACCGCGCGGCGCTACCCGCGCCCGGTGGCGAACGCGAGCTGGCCGACGTCGTCGGCGAGATCCTGGGCCGCCAACTCGACCGCAACCAGCCACTGTGGGAAAGCTGGTTCGTCGAGGGCCTGGAAGGTGGCCGCGTCGCCTACATCGCCAAGACCCACCACTCGATGGTCGACGGGGTCTCCGGCGCCGGCCTGTCGTCAGTGCTGTGCGACGCACATCCGAAGGCCGACAAGCCGCTGGTCGCTCTGCCCGATGAGGACGAACAACCGCGGCACTCTGCCCTCGAGCTGTTCGCCAAGGGCACGGTCGCGGCCGCGACCTCACCTCCGAAAATCGTGCAGTACCTGGGCCAGACCGTCCGCGGCGCCGTGACAACCATCAGTCACCTGCGGCGCGACAACCCGCCGCCACGGCCGATGAGTGCCCCGAAGACCAGCTTCAACGGCGCGCTGAGTTCGCACCGCAGCTTCGCCTACACCTCCCTGCCGATGGCCGACATCAAGCACGTCAAGAACAGCCTGGGCGTCAAGGTCAACGACGTCATCCTGTGTGTCGTTGCGGGCGCACTGCGCAGTTATCTACTGAAACGCGATGAGCTGCCGCAGAACTCGGTGCTGGCCACCGTCCCGATGTCGACCCGCGACGCCGGCGACGACGAACTCGGCAACTTCGTGCACGCGATGGTCGCGTCGATGTGTACTGACGTCGAGGACCCGGTCGAGCGGCTCTCGGCCATCCACAACGGCATGAACAGCGCCAAGGCGCTGGCCGAGGACCTGCAGTCACAGCAGTCGGTCGGCCTGACCGACTTCGCTCCGCCGGTGCTGCTGAACCTGTTGTTCAAGGGATTCCGCGCGGCCAAACTCGAAGACAAGCTGCCGCTGGGCAGCAACCTCATCGTGTCGAACGTTCCCGGTCCGCCGGTCCAGCTGTACATGGCCGGTGCACGCATAGAACACATCGTGCCGGTGGGCCCGCTGACGGTCGGTATGGGTATCAACGTCACGGTGTTCAGCTACGGCAACTACGTGGACGTCGGTGTGCAAGCCGATCCAGATCTGATGGACGACCCGTGGGAACTTCTCGAGGGCGCCAAGGCCGAGCTCGAGAAACTGATGGCCGCCGCCGGTTGACCGGTTCCGCCCACCGAGACGGCCCGGCACCCGAATTCCCACTGAGTAGGACTAAACCCCGCGCGACCTCCCGCGATGTGATTGCGTCAAGGCGTGGGCAGACCCGGCCGAGGTCTCTGTCCAGTCGACGCTGAAAGGAAGTTGCTGGGATGCAGGCGGATTCACATGGCTTGTCGAGCGTGGTGGCCATCGTCACCGGCGGGGCACGGGGGCTCGGCGCGTCGTTCGCGCGACACATCGTCGCCGGTGGCGGCAAGGTCGTCATCGCCGACGTGTTGGACGACGAGGGTGGCCAACTGGCGGCCGACCTCGGGCCCAGCGCGCGCTATGTCCACCTCGACGTGACCGATCCGGTGCAATGGAAGTCGGCGGTTCAACTCACCCTTGCCGAGTTCGGCACCCTTACCGGTCTGGTGAACAACGCGGGCATCTCCACCGGGCAGTTCATCGAGCACGAACCGCTCGACCACTTCCGCACCGTGCTCGAGGTCAACCTCGTCGGCGTCTTCAACGGCCTGCAAGCGGTCATCGCCCCCATGCGCGCCGCAGGGGGCGGTTCGATCGTCAACATCTCGTCGGCAGCCGGAATGATGGGCCTGGCGCTGACGGCCGGATACGGCGCCTCGAAGTGGGGGGTGCGCGGCCTGACCAAGATCGCCGCCGTGGAACTCGGCGGCGACCGCATCCGGGTCAACTCGGTGCATCCCGGCATGACCTACACACCGATGACGGCACAGGTCGGCATCGTGCATGGTGAGGGCAACTACCCCAACACCCCGATGGGCCGCGTCGGCGAGGCCGACGAGATCGCCGGCGCCGTCACCTATCTGCTGTCCCCCGCCGCCTCCTACGTCACCGGCGCGGAGATCGCCGTCGACGGCGGCTGGACCGCCGGCCCCACCGTGAAATACGTGATGGGTCAATGACATCCGCCGACCGGACCTACGACGGGAGCACTCCAGCATGAAGCGACTCGAAGACCACCGGATCCTCGTGACCGGCGCAGCATCGGGCATCGGGCAGGCCACCGTCCTGCGCCTGCTCGACGAAGGCGCGACCGTTGTCGGCGCCGACATCTCCACCGACGGATTGGTCCAGACGGGCGAGCTCGCCCAGCAGGCCGGCAGCGACTCCCGGTTCACGGCTCTGACCATGGACATCGGGGACGAGACCTCGGTCGTCGAGGGGGTCAAGGCCGGAATCGAGGCGCTCGGTGGCCTCGACGCCCTGGTCAATGCGGCGGGCATGCTGCGCGCCGTGCACACCCACGAGATGAGCCTGGCGTCGTGGAACCAGATCATCGCGGTCAACCTGACCGGTACCTTCCTGGTGATCCGCGAAGCCCTGCCTGCGCTGCTGGCCAACCCGCGCAGCGCGATCGTCAACTTCAGCTCCACCTCGGCGGCGTTTGCCCATCCCTACATGGCGGCGTATGCGGCGAGCAAGGGCGGAATCCAGTCGATGACACACTCTCTGGCACTGGAGTACGGCAAGCAGGGGCTGCGCGCCGTGAGCGTCGCGCCCGGCAGCATCAAGTCCGGAATCACCGACGCCACACCGGGTTTCATCCCCTCCGACGCAGACTGGTCACTGTTCGCCAAGCTGTCGCCCATCGTGCCGACAACGTTGACCTCGGGCACCGCCGCCATGGGCGATCCCAGCGCGGTCGCCGGTGTGATCGCGATGCTGGTCTCCGACGACGGCGTGTTCATCAGTGGCACGGAGATCCGCATCGACGGTGGCACCCACGCCTGATCAGGCGGGGCGCGTCGGGGCGTTCAGCCCATCAGCCCCGACGCGGCAACCACCCCGGCAAGCCCGACATGGGCATCCCGCCAGAACCTCTGCAGCGGGTGGTCGCGACGCAGCGCGTCGATGCTCGACCGCGACACGATGTCGTCGACCGCACGCACCGCACGGCGCGCCGAGGCCACCTGATCGCGCCGTGCCCGCTCCCGCACACCGGCATCGATCGGCCCGTCGAGGACAAGATGGAACGACGCGCTGACAGTGTCGAGCAGCGCCAGCCGCGAAGCCCTGATCTCCGCGGCCGCCTGCTCGACGACCGCATCGTCGGATCCCCCCGCCGCGCCGTGATGTGCCAGCGCACCATCGGCCATCCCGATCACCGCGGCCGTGATGCCCAGCGGCACCACCATCCCGAACGGCAAGTGGTAGATGGGATTACGCAGGCCGGCCTGTGCGGCCGCGGTCCCGTCGGCGACGCCGCGATGCACCCGGTATGCCGGCACGAAGATGTCGTCGGCGGCGATCGTCTTACTGCCGGCACCCGCCAACCCGACACCATTCCAGGAATCCTCGACGATCAACAGATCGGCGGTCGGCGCCAGGACGTACGTGTCGCCCGACGCGTCGGCGGTGTCGACCACGCGGGCTCCCAGAATGACCCAGTCACAATGATCGACACCCGCCACGAACTGCCACTCACCCGACAGCCGGTAGCCGGCGGCAACCGGAAGCAACAGTCCCGCAGCGGAATACGCCGATGCGATCCAGCTACCCGGATCGGCTTCCCACACCTCGTCGCGCGGGCGCCGGGCCGCGGTGGCCACGATCCACGGGGGCACGCCGACCGATCCCGCGACCCAGCCCGCCGAACCGTCCAGGCGGGCGATCTCGTAGACGGCGTCCGCGAAATCCGCCGGGTGCGTTTCGACGCCGCCGAACTCCTCGGGCTGCAGCAGGTGCATCACCCCGCAACGGCGCAACGCGTCGGCGCAACGATCGTCCAACCGGCCCAGCGCCTCGTTGACCGGTCCGAGGGCACGCAACACCTCGGCCTGTTCGTCGATGCCTTCCAGAACATCTCTGGTCATGTCAACACCACGCATCCACAACTCCCTTGTCGCCCGCATTGCGCGCTGTCGACCATCGTGGGGGATGTGATCGCGGGGTTGCGCCGCAATCT
This sequence comes from Mycobacterium dioxanotrophicus, assembly GCF_002157835.1. NCBI lineage: Bacteria > Bacillati > Actinomycetota > Actinomycetes > Mycobacteriales > Mycobacteriaceae > Mycobacterium > Mycobacterium dioxanotrophicus. The sequence goes on from NZ_CP020809.1 coordinate 4,505,104, forward strand.
CACTGAATGGGATCGTGGTGGACCGAGGATCCGACGTCCACGCAGAAGGGACGGCGCAGATGCCGAGTTACACAAGCCGTGAACCGGCAAAGCCGCGGCCCGACCAAAGTAGCCGCGCACGCGAGGAGCACCCAAGTAACCGCGCACGCGAGGAGCACCAAGGTAGCAACGCGGTGTCCATGGTGGATCGAGTCGCGCTGATCCTGAACACGTTCGACGAACCGGGCAAGCACCTGCGGCTGGATCAGATCGCCGGCCGCACCGAGCTGCCGCGCTCGTCGGTGCACCGCATCCTCAAACAGCTCCACAAGGCCGGCCTGCTGCAGCACCGCCGCGACGGCTACGCGCTGGCCGCCTCACCCCTGCCGGTGACCAGGATGGTCGACCACTCGCAACTGCGTGGCGTGGCTTCACCGACCCTGTCGCGGCTGCACGCCGACACCGGGCTGGTGGTGCACCTCGGGGTGCTCTTCGGAGGCGACGTCGTCTATCTCGACAAGGTCGCGGGCCGCAACAGCGCCGTCGTACCGACCCGCGTGGCCGGCCACACCCCCGCGCACGCCAGCGCCCTGGGCAAGACCATGCTGGCGCAACTTCCCGCCGAAGACGTCGACGCCATCGTCGGGCAACGGCTCGTGCGGTGCACCCGGGCCACCATCGGCGATCTACCGACCCTGCACCGGGAGCTGGCCCGCATCCGGTCGCGCCACGGTCTTGCCTACGACAACGAAGAACTCGCCATCGGCCTGACAAGCGTGGCGGCCCCGTTGCGCTCGGTCGACGGTGAGGTGGCCGGCCTGTCGCTGAGCGGAACCGTCCCGTTGCACCGGTTGCAACGCACGGCCCCGTTCGTCATCCGCGCCGCGCGGCACATCTCCCAGCAACTTGGCGCCGACCTGGGCGCCAAGCCGGCATCGTCGGGCGCTCCAGCTCTGGCCACCGACAACCTGCTGTCCCGGGTGCTGCGGACGATCACCTCCGACGCCTGGGTCTGACAGTCACCAGAGGATGTCATCGACCTCCATGCCGAACGAGTAGCGCCCGACAAGGGCGAGCACCTGCTCGACGTTGCTCGCCACGTGGGTGCGCGCGGTCTGTACGTCGCGCCAAATCCGTTCCACCACAGCATCATCGGCGGCGTGGTCGGTCGCGTGCCGCATGAACGTCTGGATCGCGCCGTAGGCCCGATCGGAAGCCAGCACCTGGTCGCGCCGTGAGCGCAACACCAGCCCGGTGTCGGGGGCCGCGTCGGCGCGGGCACAGTCCATCAGGGCGGCGATGTTGCCGTCGATCTGCCGCATCGACAGCTCGACATCGGAACTCGCCATCGCGACCGGACCCAGCGGCGAGGAGACATCCGGCCGCAGGGCTGCCAGCACCCGGTCGGCCGCACCGATCAACGGAACCGTTCCGGTGTGGATGTACATCGTCGGCTGCGGCAATCGGTAGAGCGGCCCCGGAACCTCCCGCTGGTCACCGCTGACCCAGCCGAACGTGCGGTAGCGAGGCACCAGTGCCCCAGACACGACGACATCGTGAGCGCCGATACCCCGCAAACCCACACTGTTCCAGCTTGATTCGACGGTGTAGTCCTCATGAGGCACCAGCGCCACCACGAAATCCTGGGCGGCCCCGTCGTCACCGACGAGGACGGCCGCCGCCATCAACCACGCCGCGTGCGCGATGCCGGTACATCGACTCCACCGGCCCGACAGCCGGAAACCGTCCCCGGCCCGCTCGAGCCGGCCCGTCGGGGCATACGACTCACAGATCAGCGTGTTCGGGTCGGCACCCCAGACGTCGCTCTGGGCCTGCTCGTCGAACAGCGACAGATGCCAGGTGTTCACGCCGAGCCAGCCCGCCACCCACCCGGTGGACATGCAGGCCGCTGACAGTTCCCGCACCACCGACAGATACTCGACCGGGTCGGCTTCCAGCCCACCGAAGGCCTTGGGCCGCAGCATGGCGAAAAACCCGGCATCGTGCAGACGCGCGATCACCGATGCGTCGACCGCACCGCTGCGGTCCACCTCCGACGCGGCCCCGTCGATCACCGGCAGCAATCGACCGATCGCGCTGCGCACGCTCTGTGTCATCGCCTACCGCCTATCCCGCCTGCGCGGTGTCTGGAGTGTGTCACCATCGTGGATACCATTCGTCGCCCCGCCCAGGAGGTCATATGGCCCAGCCGCCCGGTGAATCAATTGCCGTGCTGGACGATTCGTCCACCACGCGACTGCTGCAGCCGGCCAGAAACGGCGGTCGGGGTGTTCCGGTGTCCGAATTCGTCTCGGCGATATCCGAACTCGCCGGACGCGACGGCTCCGCAGGTTGGCTCGCGGCCATCCTCAACGCCGCCGCCAACCAGGTCGCTGCCGTCGGCAGCGATGTCGCAGAGCGGGTGTGGGGCCGCGACACGGCCGCTCTGGTGACCATGGCGACGCGCGCCGACGGGCGATTGATCCGGCAGGGCCCCAACTTTCGGCTGACCGGCCGGTGGAACACGGTCACCGGTGCGGCATTCGCACACTGGCTGCTGCTGCGCGCCGATCTCGACGGCACTGCCCACTGGGTGCTGCTCCCACGCGACGCGGTCGAGCCGGCACAGCGCAACGACATCGCCGGCCTACGCACCACCGGCATCTGCGACGTGACCGTGGCCGATACCGTCGTCGACGCGTCTTCCGTGCACCGCTGTGTCGAGGAAAACCTCTGTGCCGATGCCGAATTCGACGTCGCCCCAAGGATCGTCACCGGAGCCGCCGTTGCGGCCGCGGTGCTCGGTGCCGCTTCCGGAATCTGGCAGGCCCACGTCGACCAGGTACGCGAGCGGCTGGCCACCTCGTACGGCAGTGAGGACACCGCCGAGCGCACGGCATCGGCGGTGGCGGTGGCCGAAACCGCCTCTGCCATCGATGCCGCCACGTTGCAACTCGATGCATCACTGCACGCCCAGGCCGCACCGGCGGCCCGGGCCCAACTGCAAGCCGTCGCCCGGGCCCGCGACGCCGCCGACCGGCTCTTGTCCAGCGGCAACCGCCACGCGCTGGACGCCACCGACCCGGTCACCAGGTTGTGGCTGGACGTGTCAGCCGGATACCGCCTGGCGGTCCGCATCCTCGACGATCCCGGCACCGGCTGAGCCTGCCCGCTCGGACAGCTCGGCGAGGACACCTGGCAACCGATCGGCGATACCGTATGGGTCCGGGACGTGATCCCCGCAGGTCAGGACGCAGATCGTCATGTCATCCCGATAGCTCCAGCCGGTGAAGTTGAGACCCATCGGGAACACCACCGGGCCCGACGAGATGAGCTGCTCGATGGGGGCGCCGCCGAGATACAGAGTCTGCTGCGGCCCGCGCATGTTCGAGGCGATCAGGCTGAACATCGGGCGCTGTTTGATCCGAGCGCCCAGGATCGGCAGCACCCGCGAATACAACCAGAACAGCGGCCAATATTCCATCCAGTCGTGCTGCAGCCAGGCGTCACGTTCGCCCTGGACCTCACGCGCGGTGCGGGTGGCCGCCGCCACGGCCTGCAGCCGTGCCACGGGATCGGCGATGTGCGTCGCCAGGTCGACGTTCCACCGGGCGACCTGATTGCCCCACTGCGCTTCGCTGCCCGCCGGCCGCATCGACACCGGCACCACGGCGGTCAGCGGCTCATCGCTGAGCTGGTCGTGCTCCTGCAGATAGCCGCGCAGCGCTCCCCCGCACAGCGTGAGGAACACATCGTTGACCGTGACTCCGAATGCCTTGGCGACCCGTTTGATCTCGGCCGCGTCGCAACAGCGGTAGGCGAACCGGCGGCGCGCCGAGAACGGCTCGTTGAAAGCCATTGCGGGCGCCGTGAACGCCTCGGCGTAGCCGGGCTGTCCGGCTTTCTGCCGCCGCCGGATCACGCCCGTGACCTTGGCCGTGCGCGTGACGATGCGCGGGAACCGGCTGAGCGCGGCGATCTGGTGCCGCAGCACCCACGGCCACCACACCACGGCGGCCGGGCGCTTCTCGTCGGGCAGCGGAATCTTCCGCGGCTGCGGCAGCGGCGTCTCGGGATCGGTGCTGTAGAGCATTTCCAGCAAGCGCAGCGAGGCGCTGCCAACGGCCACCGCATGATGAATCTTGAGCACCAGTGCGATCCGGCCGCCGGCCAGACCGTCGACGTACCACAGCTGCCACGCTGGCCGGTCGCGGTCGAGCGCGACCTCGAAGATGTCCCCGATGGTGGCTGCGAGCTCTTCGTCACCGCCGGGGGCCGGCGCGGTGGTCCGCTGGACGTGATGGTCGAGGTCGATCCGCGGCCGGGACACCCACCACGGGCGACCGACACCGACGCGTGGCGAGAGCAACTGCCACTGCATGGGCTCGACGCGGTCCACCCAACCCTGGACCACAGTCTTGAGCCGATCGAAGCTGAGCGGCTCGGAAACCCGGGCAGGATCCAGCACAACCGCCTTGATGGTGTGCTGCGGTTGCACCGAGCTCTCCCACGCCAGGAAGCTGTTGTCCTCACCCTTCAAACGGCGCATGTTCACCTCGCTTGTTCGGCCGCCGGGCGCGGCGGCGTATGTGGCTGTGATCACTCTTCTCTATTTCTGTGTCCCACGAGACAAGGTGTCCCGGCCAGCGGGATTTGACGATCCACGGCCCCGGTGACGCGCCGTACGGTTTCGTGCCATGAAGCGAGCTATCCCAGGAAGCGAGGCCGTTGCCGCCAGGATCCACCGGATGCGGGTCATCGCCCGCAGCATCGCGGTACTGCGCGAATCCGGACTGTCCGGAGGGGCCGCCGACGGCATCAGGCAGGCCCGGCTCGTTCGTCAGTTCGGTGGTTTCGCCGCCGTCATCGAAAGTGCCGCCGCACGCAACCCGGACGCCATCGCGATCACCGACGAGATCGGCGACATCACGTTCGCGCAACTGGGCGGCCGGGTCAATGCCCTGGCGCGAGCGTGGAATTCGCGCGGTATCGGGCAGGGCTCGGTGATCGCCGCACTCTGCCGCGACCACCGCGGGCTCCTCACTGTGCTGGCCGCCACGGGCAAGGTCGGCGCCCAACTACTGCTGATGAACACCGGTTTCGCCAAACCGCAGCTCGCCGATGTCGCCGCCCGCGAGAAGGTCAACGTGCTCGTCTACGACGAGGAATTCACCGACCTGGTCAGCGCGATCGATCCGGACGTGCGGCGATTCCTGGCCTGGACCGACGACCGTTCGACCACCGACATCGAAGGCACCCTCGAGGGCCTCATCGCGGCGACGTCGACGGCGCCGGTGGCCGCCCCCGCCAAGCCCGGTGGCATGACGCTGCTGACCAGCGGCACCACCGGTACGCCCAAGGGCGCCCCGCGCGGCAAGACCTCGCCACTGTTCTCCGCCCAACTGCTCGACCGCGTGCCGCGCCGACGGAACCAGACCTGCATGCTGGCCGCCCCGATGTTCCACGGCACCGGGCTGGGCCAGGCGGTGCTGTCGCTGGCGCTCGGCAACCGGCTGGTACTCCGCCGCAGGTTCGATCCCGAAGCCACGCTGCGCGCGGTGCAGACCTACCGGTGCGACGTACTCGTCGTGGTGCCGACCATGCTGCAGCGAATCCTGGCGCTGCCCAACGAGGTTCGCGACAGCTACGACACGTCGTCACTGAAGATCATCTTCGCGTCGGGTTCGGCCATGCCGCCCGCGCTGGTCGAACGCACGCTCGCCGAATTCGGCCCTGTGCTCTACAACCTCTACGGTTCGACCGAGCTCGCGGTGATGGCCGTCGCCATGCCTGAGGACCTGCGCCACGACCCGCGCACCGCGGGCCGCCCCCCGGTGGGTTGCGCTGTGCGGCTCTACGATTCGGCTGACAACGAAATCACCGAGCCGGGCGTGATCGGCAGGATCTTCGCCGGCAGCGACGTGAGCTTCGGCGGCTACACCGACGGCCGCACCAAGCAGTCCATCGGCGGCCTCCAAAGCAGCGGTGACGTCGGCCATTTCGACGAAACCGGTCGGCTCTACGTCGACGGCCGTGACGACGACATGGTGATCTGCGGCGGCGAGAACGTCTACCCGCTGGAGGTCGAGAACCTGATCACGGGCCACCCCGACGTGGACGAGGTCGCGGTGATCGGGGTCAGCGACGCCGATTTCGGCCAACGGCTCAACGCCTACGTGGTGCTCAACGACGGAGCCACCCTCGACGCCGAGGGTGTCAAAGAGTTCGTGAAAGCAAACCTGGCGCGCTACAAGGTGCCCCGCGACGTCGAATTCCTCAGCAGGCTGCCCCGCAACGCGACCGGCAAGGTGCTGCGCGGCGAGCTGACCGGAGGCGCCAAATGAGTGACTCCGACACCATGAAGCGCGAGGTGGCGGGCCGCATGGGCGACGCCTTCGCCCCGATCGTCGAAGGCGGCATGGATCCCATCGCCGCGGCGGCCGAGGTACGCGCCCGGCTCAAGGCCAGCCGCCGTCCCGCCAAACCCGTCGAGGTCGGCAAGGTCGAAAACCGGACGATACCCGGCCCCGCGGGCGAGATACCGGTACGCATCTACCAACCGCTGGGCGCCGGCGACACTCACCTGCCCGTGGTGATCTACTTCCACGGCGGCGGATTCGTGCTGTGCGACCTCGATTCACACGACTCCTGCTGCCGCCGGCTGTCCAATGGCATTGGCGCCGTGGTGGTTTCGGTCGACTATCGGCTGGCTCCGGAGCATCCGTTCCCGGCCGCCGTCGACGATGCGTGGGCGGCCACCGAGTGGGTGGGCAGCCACGTCGACGAGCTCGGTGGTGATCCGGCCCGGCTGGTGCTCGCCGGTGACAGCGCCGGCGGCAACCTCGCCGCCGTGATGGCGATGACGGCCCGCGACCGCGGCGCCCCGGCCATCGCATTCCAGGTGCTCATCTATCCCGTCGTCGACCAGCGCCGCAAGTCGTCACTGGCGAGCCCGCACACCAAAAGCGGTGTGCTCACCGCGGCGCACATGCAGTGGTTCACCGAGCAGTACCTCGGCGTAGACGGGAACCGGAGCAGCGCACAGGTATCGCCGATTCTCGGTGACCTGTCGGGACTTCCGGACGCCCATGTGCTCACCGGAGGACTGGACCCGCTGTGCGAGGAGGGCGAGGAGTACGCGCGCAGGCTTGCCGCAGGCGGCGCGAAAGTCAGCGTCCGACGGTACGACCGTGGCTTCCACGGATTCTTCAATCTCGCCGACCATCTGCCGGACGCGGCACAAGCCACCGACGACGTTTGCACCGTCGTCCGCGATGCCCTGGGCACCCAGCCCTGAACATCACCCCACATCGGAACATCGTGAAAGGCACACCCATGGAACTACGAAACGCGCGGGTGCTGGTCACCGGCGCCAGCCGCGGACTCGGCAAGAGTATCGCCGAGGTGCTGGCGCGCCGGGGCGCCGAGGTCGCGCTGGTCGCGCGGAACGGCGCAGCCCTCGAGGCACTGGCCCAGGAGCTGGGTGGCAAGGCCTACCCGACCGACCTGGGTGATCCCGCGGCGGTGGAAAGTCTCGTCGACCGGGTCGAAGCAGACGGTCCGGTGGACATCGTGGTCAACAACGCCGGTGTCGACCACGTCGGCCGGTTCCATCAGGTCAGCCCCCAGCAGGTACGCGACCTACTGCAGATCAACCTCGCGGCGCCGATGGAAATCTGCCGTCAGGTGTTGCCGCGCATGGTCTCGCGCGGCCGTGGCCACATCGTCAACGTGTCGTCGATGGGCGCCATATCGCAGGGCCCCGGACTGACCCTGTACGGCACGTCGAAAGCCGGACTGAGCCACTTCACCGCCGGGATTCGCATGGAACTGCGTGGCAAACCGGTGGGCACCACGCTCGTGCAGATCGGCGAGGTCAAGACCGACATGATCGACAACATCCGGGAATTCGGCCCGGCACGGCGCACCATCGAGCGGTCCATCCGGTGGCGGATGATTCCCCGTGAATCGCTCGACCCGGCAGCGGTTTCCGAGGCCATCGCCGACGCGATCGAACGCAACCGTCGCCATGTCATCCTGCCGCGCAACATCGTGGCCATGGCCAAGTTCACCGAGTTCCCGCGCCGGGTCTCCGAGCTCATGCTGACCGGCATCGACCAGGACATGGACTGATGCCGGGCGTCGACCTGTCCGGGAAGGTCGCGATCATCACCGGTGCGGCTCAAGGGCAGGGCGCAGCAGAAGCCCGCCTGTTCGCCGACCTGGGTGCGCGGGTGGTGCTGACCGACGTCCTGGTGGACAAAGGCCGGGAGGTGGCGGCAGCCATCGGTGACTCGGCACGGTTCCTGCACCATGACGTATCCGATGAAAGCGGCTGGGCCGCGGCCGTGGACACCGCCGTCAGCGAATTCGGCCGCCTCGACGTGCTGGTGAACAACGCCGCCATCTGCAAGGTGGTGCCGTTGACCGAGCAGACCGCCGACGGGTTCGACCAGATGTTCCGGGTCAACCTCCTCGGCGCGTTTCTCGGGATCAAGGCCGTCGTGGAGCCGATGAAAGCAGCCGGCGGCGGGTCCATCGTCAACATCTCATCGCAGGCCGGCGTACAGGGACTGGCCGGCTACACCGCTTACGGCGCGTCCAAATGGGGCCTGCGCGGCATGTCCAAGGTGGCGGCAATCGAATTGGGACCGTTGGGAATTCGAGTGAACACCGTCTACCCCGGCATGATAGACACCCCGATGATCGCGCACCTCGACGTCGAACGCGGTCCGGGCGGGCACCCCGGCGCACCGCTGACCCGGGTCGGCACGCCCGAGGAAGTGGCCGAGGTGGTGGCATTCCTGGCGTCCGACGCGTCGTCCTACATCACCGGGGCCGACCTCACGGTCGACGGAGGCGCCAGCGCGGGCCGGATCCCCGTCACCCCAACACATTCCAGCTGACCGACCTGCGAAACGACTGCGAAACAAGGAGGTTCCGTTGTCGGCAAGCCGCAATGGCGCTGGTAGGTTCTCGGGCACCCGCTCGGACTGCGTGAACCTGACGCAGCGCGCGACCATCACGCCCCACATCGCGCTCGACGAGGCAGTGCTGGCCGTGATGCGCCGCCGCCAGCCGCGACGGTCGAGTACCGCCGCGGCCGAACGGACAGCCGCGGACATGGCCGCGGCGGCAACGCTTTTCGCCGAGCGCGGCTGGTTGGCGATGCCGGCGACGTATCACCGCGCTCCCCCGCCGCTGCTCGATTCCGAGGTGCGGAGCCGGCGCACGCACGCCCGCCCGTGGGGACACGAGACCATGACGTTTGCATCGGGATTTCGACCCCGCGCCATCGAACCGGGCGCGACGCTGTGGCCGGAGAACGACCGCAACGACACCGTCTCGGTCCGCGTGTTGCGCCGCGAGGAGTCCCGGGCCCCGTGGGTGATCTGCCTGCACGGCTTCGGGATGGGCGCGTCGCGTTTCGACCTGGCCGTGCTGTGGGCCAGCTATCTGCACTCCAAGCTGGGTTTCAATGTGGCACTTCCGGTTTCGCCGCTGCACGGAACCCGCAGGGCGCCCAGTGACGGGGAGTTGCTGTCGCTGGACCTCACGGCGATGCTGCATGGCATCACCCAATCGGTGTGGGATGTCAGGCGACTGGTGAGCTGGATCCGCGGCAACACCGACGCGCCGGTGGGCGTCTACGGGGTCTCCCTGGGCGGATTCCTGGCCACCCTGTTGGCCGGCCTCGAGCCACTCGACGCGGTCGCGGCCGCTCTGCCGTTCACCGACGTATTGGGACTGCTGCAGCATCACGGACCGCCGAGCGACTACCGGGAGGTGATCGGGAGTGCGGCGGCCAGGGACACCTTCCGAGTCACGTCGCCGCTGGAGCTACCGCCGGTGATCGCACCGGAGCGGCTGTCTCTCTTCGCGGCCCGGGCCGACCGGCTGATCCCGATCGAGCAGTCCCGCGCCCTCGCGCAGGCGTGGCGGGGCGGCCATGTGCAGTGGTTCAACGCCGGGCATGTCGGCTTCACGTGGTCCCGGGCGGCCCGGGGTGTGCTGGCCGCCCGGATGCGCGACGCGCTGGGCCCCGGCCGCTCCTGAGGGCGGCCACGTCGCAGCGATGACCGTGTCCCGCCGCGCGGGAGTCGATCGGCTGCCCTCTACGCTGACCGCATGTCGCAGCCGCGTATCAACATCAGCTCCGGATCCGAGTTCGAGGACATCGTCGGATACTCCCGCGCCGTCCGGGTCGGCGATCACGTCGCGGTCTCCGGCACCACGGGCGCCGGAGACGACGTCGCCGCCCAGACCCGCGACGCACTGGCCCGCGTCGAAAAGGCCCTGCAGGACGCGGGCGCCAGCCTGGCCGACGTGGTGCGCACCCGGGTCTTCGTCACCGACATCAGCCGATGGAAAGACGTCGCGGCGGCCCACGCCGAGGTATTCGGGAACATCCGTCCGGTGACGACGATGGTCGAGGTTTCGGCGCTGATCGCCCCCGAGTTGCTGGTCGAGATCGAGACCGACGCCTACGTCGCCGCAAGTGGCGAGAACGTACCGTCGGAGGCCGGCAGGTAGGCATTGACAGCCGTCACCGCCTCGGCAGGCAGCGGCCCGTACAGATGCGGGAACAGCATGGCCTCGGGATCGGACGGCACGCCGGGCTCCCAGCGCACCGGCGCAGTCAGCGCCGCCGCGTCGATGTAGAGCAGCACCAGGTCGGTGCGACCGGCGTAGAGCCGGTTGGCAGGCAGGTGCACTTGCTCGGGCGCCGACAGGTGGACGAAGCCCGCAGCGTCCAACGAGGAGGGGCGGTGCTCCCCGGACGCCTGGGCGTACCGCCACTCATCGGCACTGCACAGGTGAACCAGCACGGGCGGCGACGGATGCATAACGCCAGCTTGCCGGTCGAGCAACTCGGCGGACAAGTGAGACACGACACACCGGTAAACCCCTAGGGAACAAGGCCGGAACCGAAAACGTCTGAGAGAGTAGACATACGCAAACCCGGCGCCATTGCCGGGAGGCGCAGAGCAGAAGACGGAGGAGCCATGAACGCAACTCTGACCACCCCGGAGCTAACCAGAGCCGATCGTTGCGACCGCTGCGGTGCCGCCGCACGCGTGCGCGCGACCCTGCCGTCAGGCAGCGAGCTTCTCTTCTGCCAGCACCACGCCAACGAGCACGAGGCCAAGCTGGTCGAACTGGCAGCCGTCATCGAAGTCAGTCCGGTCGAGGCATAAACGCCGCTGAGCACCACCCGACTGGGCAGGAGCACGCTTCGTCCGTAATGCTGGTCTGAACATGACCGGCCAGCCGCTTCCACTACCCCCATCACGCCATCACATCTGGCATATCGCACGGCGCACACTCTCCAAGAGTTGGGACGACTCCATCTTTTCGGAATCGGCCCAGGCAGCTTTCTGGTGTGCGCTGTCGTTACCGCCGCTGCTGTTGGGGGTGCTGGGCAGCTTGGCGTATATCGCCCCGTTGTTCGGGCCGGATACGTTGACCGCGATCATCAGCCAGCTGATCAATGCGGCGAACAGCTTCTTCTCGAAGAACGTCGTCAACGAGATCATCGAGCCCACGATCCGTGACATCGCCTCCAGCGCCCGCGGCGAGGTGGTGTCACTGGGGTTCGTGATCTCGTTGTGGGCGGGGTCCTCTGCGGTGTCGGCATTCGTCGACTCGGTTGTCGAGGCCCATGACCAGACCCCGCTGCGCCACCCCGTACGGCAGCGGTTCTACGCCCTCGGGCTCTACGTGGTGATGCTGATCGGCGTCATCGCCACCGCGCCGTTCATCGCGTTGGGGCCACGCACCATCAGCGAGCACATCCCCGACAGCTGGGACAACGTCCTGCGTTACGGCTATTTCCCCGCCCTGTTCCTGGCCGGGGTCGGCGGGGTGACGCTGCTCTACCGGGTGTCGTTGCCCAAGCCACTGCCATCACACCGGCTGCTGCTGGGCTCGGTGCTGGCCACTGTGGTGTTCCTGGTGGCGACTGTGGGCCTGCGGTTCTACTTGAACTGGATCACCCGCACCGGCTACACCTACGGCGCGCTCGCGACGCCCATCGCGTTCCTGCTGTTCGCGTTCTTCCTGGGCTTCGCGGTGATGCTGGGCGCCGAGCTCAACGCTGCCATCCAGGAGGAGTGGCCTGCCGCGGACACGCACGCCCAGCGTCTGCGGGACTGGCTGGAGGACAAGGCCCTCAACGGCAACGGCGCGGCGGCCAAGGACTCGGCCGCCGACGCCAACGAGAAGCCGACTACTTCTTGAGCGATTCGTAGATGCGCTTGCAGTCGGGGCAGACGGGCGAGCCGGGCTTGGCGGCCTTGGTCACCGGGAACACCTCGCCGCACAGCGCGACAACGTGGGTGCCCATCACGGCACTCTCGGCGATCTTGTCCTTCTTGACGTAGTGGAAGTACTTCGGAGTGTCGCTGTCGGTCCCGTCGTCGACGCGTTCATCTGCGTCGGTGCGCTCGATCGTCTGGGTCTGCATGTCTTTATTGTGCTCCTCGCGTCCGGACTCTCATTGTGCTCCTCGCGTCCGCCGGACTCATATTGTGCCCGCCCACCCGGGCCCAGGAAATCCGCCTGCGCCGACGTCACCCAGGTGTGGAACAGTAGAGGTATGAAACAAAGCCACGAGCTGAGTTTCGACGACGATTTCGACGGCGAAGGTCGCCCGATTCTCATCACGCGCGCCGCGCCGGCCTACGAAGAACAGCACCGCGCCCGGGTACGCAAGTACCTGACGTTGATGGCGTTCCGTATCCCGGCGTTGCTCCTGGCGGCACTTGCCTACAACCTCTGGGGCAACGGCCTGATCTCGTTGGCGATCATCTTGGTCTCGGTACCCCTGCCGTGGATGGCCGTGCTCATCGCCAACGACCGTCCTCCCCGCAAGGCCGAGGAGCCCCGGCGGTATCACCATGGCGGCGAGCGGGTACCCCTTTTCCCGACCGCGCAAAGGCCGGCGCTACAGCCTGACGAACACCCGTCGCCGCAACCGGATGAGGACCGGCCGGGAGGCGACGTTCCAGGCTGAGGGGCTTCTTTAGCTATTCTCAGGATAATCTCAGGTCGTCGCCGAAAAACTGCAGGTCAAGCGGCATGAAATCGGCAACTGGTGGGAACTCTTACTGTGTCCACTGCGTTATAAGTGGTGACAGTTCGAGCCGATCAGGAGGCCGTCATGGCAAATGCCACCACAAGCCGCGTTGACACCGATCTGGACGCCCAGAGCCCGGCTGCAGACCTCGTGCGCGTGTACTTGAACGGCATCGGCAAAACGGCGTTGCTCAATGCTGCCGATGAAGTAGAGCTCGCGAAACGCATCGAGGCCGGGTTGTATGCCCAGCACCTGCTGGACACCAAGAAGCGCCTCGGTGAAACCCGCAAACGCGAGCTTGCGACCGTAGTCCGGGACGGCGAAGCCGCCCGGCGCCATCTACTCGAAGCCAACCTGCGCCTGGTGGTGTCGTTGGCGAAGCGCTACACCGGCCGCGGCATGCCGCTGCTGGATCTGATCCAGGAGGGGAACCTGGGGCTGATCCGAGCGATGGAGAAGTTCGACTACACCAAGGGCTTCAAGTTCTCCACGTATGCCACGTGGTGGATCCGCCAGGCCATCACCCGCGGCATGGCCGACCAGAGCCGCACCATCCGACTGCCCGTCCACCTCGTCGAGCAGGTGAACAAGCTGGCCCGGATCAAGCGGGAGATGCACCAGAACCTGGGCCGGGAAGCCACCGACGAAGAGCTCGCCGAAGAGTCGGGTATTCCGGTGGAGAAGATCAACGACCTGCTGGAGCACAGCCGGGATCCGGTGAGCCTGGACATGCCGGTGGGCACCGACGAGGAGGCGCCGTTGGGCGACTTCATCGAGGACTCCGAAGCCATGTCGGCGGAGAACGCAGTGATCTCCGAGTTGCTGCACACCGACATCCGTTATGTGCTCGCCACGCTCGACGAACGTGAGCAGCAGGTGATCCGGCTGCGGTTCGGACTCGACGACGGTCAGCCGCGGACGCTGGACCAGATCGGAAAGCTGTTCGGGCTCTCTCGTGAGCGGGTCCGTCAGATCGAGCGCGAAGTGATGGCCAAGCTCCGCAACGGTGATCGCGCCGATCGGCTCCGGTCGTACGCAAGCTAGACGTGCCCCTGGATGTGCCCGCCGGATACCCGGCGGGCACATCGCATTTCCGTCGGTTTTATCGCCTTGAGCGGCGCCGCCGCGGGGACGAACGGCACGACTACGTTGGCCGCCAGTTCGTGCCGCCCGAACGGTAGACTGTCGTGTGACGTTTGGGCTTGGAAGGCGCGAATGAACGATCTTGTCGATACCACTGAGATGTATCTGCGAACCATCTACGACCTCGAAGAAGAGGGCGTGGTGCCGTTGCGCGCCCGGATTGCCGAGCGGCTCGACCAGAGTGGTCCCACCGTCAGCCAGACGGTGTCGCGGATGGAGCGCGACGGGCTACTGCACGTGGCCGGTGACCGGCACCTGGAGTTGACCGACAAGGGCCGCTCCCTGGCCATCGCGGTGATGCGCAAGCACCGGCTCGCCGAACGGCTTCTCGTCGACGTCATCGGACTCCCGTGGGAAGACGTGCACGCCGAGGCATGCCGGTGGGAACACGTGATGAGCGAAGATGTCGAGCGCCGCCTGATGCAGGTGCTGAACAACCCCACCACCTCACCGTTCGGCAACCCGATCCCCGGCCTGTCCGAACTCGGTGTCGGAACCACCGGTTTCTCCGACGATGTGAGCCTGGTCCGGCTGACCGAGCTGCCAGTCGGACTCCCGGTCGCGGTCGTGGTGCGTCAGCTGACCGAACACGTCCAGGGCGACACCGAGCTGATCGGACGGCTCAAGGAAGCCGGCGTCGTGCCCAACGCCCGTGTCACGGTCGAGGCCAACGACCACGGCGGAGTGATGATCCTGATCCCCGGCCACCAACAGGTTGAGCTGCCCCACCAGATGGCGCACGCCGTCAAGGTCGAGAAGGTCTGACACCCCCGAAGGTCCGACGCGGCGGCAACCGCACGCCGAGCCGATCGGCCTGCCGGTAGCCGCTGAGCGCGAGCTCACGGACCTGATCGGGGCGCATCCCCGACTGCAGTGCGGTGTCGAGCATGCCCGCCATCCGGTGCTCCGGATCGCAGTCGAGCGCGGCGTCCAGCGATACCCCGGTCAGCGGTCCGTCACCGCGGACGTAGGCCGAGAATGCCAGCAGCACCAGGGCCTCTGCCCGCCACGGCGGCGGCACCGCGCGCGCCAGCTCGGCCCACAGTGACTCCGCCGGGCCCGCGCTGTCCCCCACCGCCAGCGCGTACAACGTGTCGCGGACCTGCGGATCGGTCAGCGCCACCGCGATCCGGGCCATCTCCTCGTCGCTGGGTGGCTGCCCGTCCGCGAACCGGCCGGCAGCGGCTATCGCGGCTTCGATGTCCGCGCGGACCCGGGCCCGACCGCGGGTCGGTGGCGTGGCCGGCAGCTCAGCGATCACCCGAGCCAACCGCGCACCGCGGACGGAGTCGGCCTCGACGATCTGTTGCAGTTCCTCGCGCCGCCGGTAGAGCCTGCGGCCGTCGAGCACTGCGGCCACAGCTAACGGTGACGCGGATGGGTCCTCGACAACGCCGTGGCTGCCGCACCCGTCGGCGCAGTGCCAGGTGCCGCCGGCTTCCACCCGGTCGACGACGTGCGCGCCGAGCAGTTCGATGCCGCCGGCCGCCAGCCGCTCGGCCAGCAGGCCGGCCAGTTCGCGGAACTCGTCGTTGCACTGCTGGCAGTCGGCCCCGTTCTCGTCGACGAACACGGCGACGGCGGTCTGCGGTTCGGCGGCCGAGGCCACTTCGGCCAAATGATCTATCCGGGCCGACATGTCTTGTGAAAGATCAACGCGCATAACGCATCCCAGCGCGCCATCGTCGACGGTGACCAGCACCAGCGAGTGTACGGGAACGAAACCGAGGACCGCGGGCAGCGCGGCGATCAGGGTGCCGGGCCGGTCGAGGTTGAATTGCTCGGTATCCGGTGAATCCGATGAATATGTCATGGCACGACCGTCGCAGCAGGCACCGTCAACGCGATTCGCCGCGCAGCCCGATCACGGCCACCTGTGGATGAAAATCGTTCTGGGGATAACGGTCCGGAGCAATTGTTCATGCGCAATTTGACGCGGTCGGCGTGCAAGAACCGAGCAACCGGCGTAAACACTCTCCCATGGGTTCGATGCAGGAGTACGACCTCGTCGTCATCGGTTCAGGTCCCGGCGGCCAACGTGCCGCCATCGCCGCCGCAAAACTGGGCAAGTCGGTCGCCGTCATCGAACGCGGACGGATGCTCGGCGGTGTGTGCGTCAACACCGGCACCATCCCCTCCAAGACACTGCGCGAAGCGGTCGTCTACCTGACCGGCATGAGCCAGCGCGAGCTGTACGGCGCCAGCTACCGCGTCAAGGACAAGATCACCCCGGCCGATCTGCTGGCGCGCACCCAGCACGTCATCGGCAAAGAGATCGACGTGGTGCGCTCGCAACTCATGCGCAACCGCATCGAGCTCTACACCGGGCACGGCCGCTTCGCCGACGAGCACACCATCCTGGTCGAAGATCCCAACCGTGCCGAGCTCGTCACGGTGCGGGGCCACTACATCGTGCTGGCCACCGGCACCAAACCCGCCCGCCCCGCGGGCGTCGAGTTCGACGAAGAGCGCGTGCTGGACTCCGACGGCATCCTCGACCTCAAGTCGCTGCCCACCTCGATGGTGGTGGTCGGCGCAGGCGTCATCGGCATCGAATACGCATCGATGTTCGCTGCGCTCGGCACCAAGGTGACCGTGGTCGAAAAGCGCGACTCCATGCTCGATTTCTGTGATCCGGAGATCGTTGAGGCACTCAAGTTCCACCTGCGCGACCTCGCGGTGACCTTCCGGTTCGGCGAGGAGGTCACCGCTGTCGACGTCGGCTCCGCCGGAACCGTCACAACCCTGGCCAGCGGCAAGCAGATCCCCGCCGAGACGGTCATGTACTCGGCGGGCCGCCAGGGCCAGACCGATCATCTCGACCTGGCCAACGCAGGCCTGGAGTGCGACAACCGGGGTCGAATCTTCGTCGACGACAACTTCTGCACCAAGGTCGACCACATCTACGCCGTCGGCGACGTCATCGGCTTCCCTGCCCTGGCCGCGACGTCCATGGAGCAGGGCCGCCTGGCGGCCTACCACGCGTTCGGCGAGCCCACCAAGGGCATGATGCAGTTGCAGCCGATCGGCATCTACTCGATTCCCGAGGTGTCCTACGTCGGCGCCACGGAGGTGGACCTCACCAAGGACTCGATCCCCTACGAGGTGGGCGTGTCCCGCTACCGCGAGCTGGCCCGCGGTCAGATCGCCGGCGACTCCTACGGCATGCTCAAACTGCTGGTGTCCACCGAGGATCTGCGGGTGCTTGGGGTACACATCTTCGGCACCAGCGCCACCGAGATGGTGCACATCGGCCAGGCCGTGATGGGTTGCGGCGGCACCGTGGAGTACCTCGTCGACGCGGTGTTCAACTACCCGACCTTCTCCGAGGCCTACAAGGTCGCCGCGCTCGACGTGATGAACAAGCTGCGCGCGCTCAACCAGTTCCGCGCTTAGCAGTCGCTGTCGTAGGCGGACGGCGCGGAGTCGCCCGCCCCGCCTGTCTCCGCGCGCGCCAGCAGCCCCAGGATCGATTCGTCGAATCGGGGTGAAAAGGACAGGTCGTCGTCGCAACCGCCGCCGTCGGGCCCGCCGATCAATCCGATCACCGTAGAACCCACGACCCATGGCGCGCCGCTGAAGCCGTCGGTCAGACCGATACACGGCAGCGACGGATATCCGTCGTGCGACAACCCGGTCACCCCCTGACACCGCAGCGGATCGCCGCCCGACCCCATCGGGTAGCCGGTGACCGTGACCGATGTCCCCGCCGGGGGTGCCGAGCCGAGCGTCAGCCCGCCCGCGAACGACTGGACCGCTCCCCCGTCGGCCTCGTGATGCACCCGTGCGATCGCGAAGTCGGCATGCGGATCCTGCGATGCGACCCATCTGGGGTCGAGATAGACCGTGGTGATCCGCCAGATGTCGTCGTCCCCGTCATGGAAGCCTGGGATGAACGTGGTGCCGATGCCATCGGCCACACAATGCGCGGCGGTGAGGATCAGATCGCCGGTACTGCTGTCGAGGACCGCAGCGCTGCAGGTGTGCACCGATTCGCCGGTCCCACCGCCGAGAAACACCGCTCCCACCCGCGGGTCGGGCGCGACGGGCGCGGCGCCCGAGACGGCATTGGCCTCGGGGTCGGCGTGTGGGGCCGATCCCGCCGAGGTGGCGGGCGTCGCAGCGGAACCGGTGTGCCGCGCAGGCGCGGGTGCCGCACACGACGCGACGACGGCCGTGATGGCCGCCGCTGCCGCGAGCGTTCGAACCCTCACCACCTGCATGACCACCGATCCTGCCCGAAAATCCGTCGCTCAGGCTGGAATGCCGGGTGGGCGCTGCCTGTTCGATTCCACATGCGGGGCATAACGCGCCGCATGATGGGAATGCGCGACACTATATGGCACAGCACGAGGGTTCGGCAGGATCTGAACCAGGGCGTGCAGTGACAAGGAGACGGAGTGATGGCCGACAGTAGCGACCACCCTGAGCACCACTACCAGCCCGATCAGAGCGGGATGTACGAGCTGGAGTTTCCCGCGCCGCAGTTGTCTGCGTCCGACGGGCGCGGACCGGTGATGATCCACGCGCTCGAAGGGTTCTCCGACGCCGGCCACGCGATCCGTCTGGCGGCCGAGCACCTGAAGAACAGCCTCGACACCGAGCTCGTCGCCTCGTTCGCCATCGACGAACTCCTCGACTACCGGTCGCGGCGGCCGCTGATGACGTTCAAGACCGACCACTTCACCGGCTACGAGGACCCCGAACTCAATCTGTACGCCCTGCACGACAGCGTCGGCACACCGTTTCTGCTGCTCGCGGGCATGGAACCGGACCTGCGGTGGGAACGCTTCATCACTGCCGTCCGGCTGCTCGCCGAGCGGCTCGGCGTCCGGCAGACCATCGGACTCGGGACCATCCCGATGGCGGTGCCGCACACCCGCCCGGTCACTCTCACCGCGCACGCCAACAACAAGGAGTTGATCGCCGAGCACACCCCGTGGGTCGGCGAGGTGCAGGTGCCCGCCAGTGTGTCGAACCTGCTGGAGTTCCGGATGGCGCAGCACGGCCACGAGGTGGTCGGCTTCACCGTCCATGTCCCGCACTACCTGGCCCAGACCGCGTACCCGCCTGCGGCCGAGGCGCTGCTGGCCGAGGTGGCCAGGACGGGTTCGCTACAGTTGCCGCTGGCTGCACTGTCCGAGGCGGGCGCCGAGGTGTACGGAAAGATCAACGAGCAGGTAGAGGCCAGCACCGAGGTCGCCCAAGTGGTGGCGGCGCTGGAGCAACAGTACGATGCGTTCGTTGCCGCACAGGAAAACCGGTCCCTGCTGGCACGGGACGACGAACTGCCCAGCGGCGACGAGTTGGGTGCCGAGTTCGAACGATTCCTCGCCCAGCAGACCGGTGACAAATTCAAAGACGACAAGTACAAGGACGACAGGTATCGCGACGACCTGTACCGCGAGGACAGACAGTCGGACGACCCCGACGACACAGACCCGGACCATCCATAGGAGCCCGCAGCAGGGCCGACAGCGAGGTTGGCGAACATGACGGAGCGAAAGCCCAATCTGCGGTCGGTCAGGGAGGTCACACCGGCACTCGAGTTCCGCACTGTGCACGGATACCGGCGCGCGTACCGCGTCGCCGGGTCCGGGCCGGCGATCCTGTTGATCCACGGCATCGGTGACAACTCGACCACCTGGCAGACCGTGCAGACCGCCCTGGCGCAGCGATTCACCGTGATCGCCCCCGATCTGCTCGGCCACGGCCGATCGGACAAACCGCGTGCGGACTACTCCGTCGCCGCCTACGCCAACGGGATGCGTGACCTGCTCAGCGTCCTCGACATCGACCGGGTCACCGTCATCGGGCACTCCCTGGGCGGTGGAGTGGCCATGCAGTTCGCCTACCAGTTCCCGCAGTTGGTCGACCGACTGGTTCTCGTCGGTGCCGGAGGGGTCACCAAAGACGTCAACGTCGCGCTGCGGATCGCGTCACTGCCGATGGGTAGCGAAGCGCTCGCGCTGCTGCGCCTGCCGCTGCTGCTGCCCGCGCTGCAGATCATCGGCCGGGCTGCGGGAGCGTTGTTCGGCTCCACGGGAGTCGGCCGGGACATCCCGGACATGCTGCGCATCCTGGCCGATCTGCCCGAACCCACCGCGTCGTCGGCTTTCGCCCGCACCCTGCGCGCCGTGGTGGACTGGCGAGGCCAGGTCGTCACCATGCTGGACCGCTGTTATCTGACCGAATCCGTTCCCGTGCAACTCATCTGGGGCGCTTCGGACTCGGTGATCCCGGTCAGTCACGCACTCATGGCACACGCGGCAATGCCCGGTTCCCAGCTCGAGATCTTCGAGGGGTCCGGGCATTTTCCGTTCCACGACGACCCCGACCGCTTCGTCGAGGTCGTCGAACGGTTCATCGACTCCACCGAGCCTGCCGTCTACGACCAGGAACTGCTGCGAAATCTGCTGCGCTCAGGAATCAGCGAGGCCACGATCTCCGGGCCGCTGGACACCCAGGTCGCGGTGCTCGATGCGATGGGTGCCGACGAACGCAGCGCGACGTAGCCCCGGCCCGGGGATCAGCCCATCGGTGATCGCTGCCACGTAGCATCGGCTTATGGCCATTGATGTGACCGTCCTGCGCGTGTTCACCGATTCCGACGGCAAGTTCGGCAACCCGCTGGGCGTGGTCGACAACAGCACCGTGGATCCGGCCGACCGGCAGCGCATCGCCACCGAATTAGGTTACAGCGAAACCATTTTCATCGACGTACCACCGCCGGGCGGCACGTCGGCGCAGGCCAGGATCTACACGCCGGCGGCGGAGATGGCATTTGCCGGCCACCCCACCGTCGGCGCATCGTGGTGGCTGCGCGAAACCGGGAAGCCGGTCAAGACCCTGCACGTGCCGGCAGGCATTGTGCAGGTCGAATACGACGGTGACCTGGCTGCGGTGAGCGCGCGCTCCGAATGGGCGCCCGAGTTCGCCATCCACGACCTGTCGTCGACCGACGAACTCATGGCCGCCCAACCCGACGACTTCTCCGACGACGTCGAGAACTACCTGTGGACGTGGATCGACCAGGATCAGGGCATCATGCGGTCACGGATGTTCGCTCCGCACCTGGGTATTCCCGAGGACGAGGCCACCGGCGCAGCGGCCGTCCGGATGACCGACTATCTCAGCCGGGATCTGAAAATCATCCAGGGCAAAGGGTCGGTGATTCACACGCGCTGGAGCCCTGAGGGTTGGGTTCGGGTGGCGGGCCGGGTGGTCAACGACGGCAGCACGCAACTGGACTAGCTGTACTGACCACCGACGTTAGGTACGGCGTGGCGTAGTGACATGACGAAGACCTCCGAGTGAAGTGCGAGCTGTCGAGGAACGCACCAACTCACTCCGGAGGTCTTCATGTCCCACCGTAATGCCCCGTTGTCAGAAACCGGACGTCTGCGCCTAGCTCGGTGCATTGTTGAGGACGGTTGGCCGCTGCGGCGGGCTGCCGAGCGGTTCCAGGTCTCGGTGAGCACCGCAGCTCGCTGGGCCGGGCGGTACCGCGAACTCGGTGATGCCGGCATGGCTGATCGCAGCTCACGGCCTCACCACAGCCCCAAGAGAACACCCACCCGAACTGAGCGGCGCATCATCAAAGTCCGGGTCATCCGGCGTTGGGGCCTGCGCGTATCGGTTATCTGCTGAGGTTGCATCCCTCGACGGTGCACCGCGTGCTGACCCGGTACGGCCTGGCCAAACTGCGCTGGCTCGACCGCCCGACCGGGCGGGTCATCCGCCGGATGGAATCCGCGGCCTGCGGCGATCTCGTGCATGTCGATGTCAAGAAGCTGGGCAAGATCCCGGACGGAGGCGGCTGGCGGATGTTGGGAAAACCTATCGGTGGCCGCAACAGGCAGGCCGACAAGAGTTCAGGGCAGACCAGCAAGTACGGCAATCCGGTGCGGGGGTATCACTTCTTGCACACCGCCATCGATGCGCACTCACGGCTGGCCTACTCCGAACTACTGGCAGACGAACGCAAAGAGACGGCCGCAGCGTTCTGGCTGCGGGCCAACGCCTGGTTCAATCATTGCGGCTTTACGGTGCGGAAAGTGTTGACCGACAACGGGTCCTGCTATCGGTCGCACAAATTTCGCGATGCCCTGGGTGACATCGAGCACCGGCGCACCCGCCCCTACCGGCCACAAACCAATGGCAAAGTGGAACGTTTCCACCGCACCCTGGCCGACGAATGGGCCTACGCCCGGCTCTACACCAGCGACACCGACCGCTGCGCCGAGTACCCGCGATGGCTACACAACTACAATCACCACCGCGGCCACACAGCACTCAAGGGTCAACCACCTGCCAGCCGCGTGCCTAACCTCTCAGGTCAGTACAACTAGCGACCCGGTCAGCCAGACCGATGGGCGCGCAGCGCCTCGATCTCCCGCTCGAAATCATCGGCCGACGTGAACGACCGGTACACCGAGGCGAACCGCAGATAGGCGACCTCGTCGAGTTCGCGCAACGGCCCGAGGATTGCCAGGCCCACCTCATGGCTGGGGATCTCCGGTGTGCCGAGGCCCCGCACCGCATCCTCGACCTTCTGTGCCAGCAGGTTCAGCGCGTCGTCGTCGACCTGCCTGCCCTGGCAGGCGCGCCGCACGCCCCGCACGACCTTCTCCCGGCTGAACGGCTCCGTGACGCCACTGCGTTTGACGACCGCCAGCACGGCAGTCTCTACCGTGGTGAATCGGCGGCCGCATTCGGGGCACGAACGCCGACGCCGAATGGCCTGCCCCTCGTCGGTTTCTCGCGAATCGACCACCCGCGAATCGGGATGACGGCAGAAGGGACAGTGCATCACCGCTCCTTCGTCATTCCGCCAGACCACAAGTTCGAGCGCCCTTGAGCCTACCTGCGCCGCCGGCGGTACTGCCCACGCCGGGTCCAATGGCACGTACTTCGCCGGACATCCGGCGAGTGCCGTTGCACACCAAGCCGTTTCGCCGCTCATGGCACGGTCAGCCGACAGGTGCGATCAGCGTCTGACCCGCATCCACGGCGACGGACTTGAGCTGGTTCAGATCGCGGATCTGCTGCACGACCTCGGCGACCGGTGCATCGGGAGCCACCCGCCGGGCCACCTGCTGCAGGGACTCACCGCTGCGCACCTGCACGACGGCCAACTCGTCGGGTGTCGGTGCGGCGGTCCCGACCACACCGCCCATCTGCGCCACCAGGCCCAGCCATACGGTGATCCCGGCGGCCACCAGCGCCAACAGGACTGTGGTCACGGGCGTGATGGGCTTGCGGCGATGCGACGCCCGTGACATCAGCACCCCGGTACCCCGGTACCGCAGGGCCGCCCCACCAGGACGCATCGGAGCTGGCCGGCCCACCGACCGAGGCCTGCGAACGGGACGGGCATCACGCTGGGGCAGCGGAGCGGGCCGGCTCGCCAACACAGCTGCGCGGGTCTCGGCGGGAATGTGGAGGATGGCCATCTGACTGCCTTTCAAGTCCGGGCGTTCGCTTCTGTGTTCGAATATAATCGATCAGGTGTTCGAACGATAGAACGTGTGATCGAACTGTTGCCAAAAGATAGACCGGGGTACCGACAAGTTCGGTTGAGGCGATTGACATCCGCACCCCGGCCCGGCCCTGGGGTCGCCCGGGGACGACACGCCTCGAACACATGTTTGATCATTGCGCGTACAGCGACTAGATTCGGCGCCATGAGCGACGAGAGCACCGACACTTCTGCTCCTCACGTGCGCGGCGACACCCCGGCCGACACCGACGGCACCAGTCGGCGCCGCAGTCCCGACAGCAGCCTCACCGAACGGCAGCGGACCATCCTCGAGGTGATCCGGGCGTCGGTCACCAGTCGCGGCTACCCGCCGAGCATCCGTGAGATCGGCGACGCGGTCGGCCTGACCTCGACGTCGTCGGTCGCGCATCAATTGCGCACGCTCGAGCGCAAGGGCTACCTACGGCGTGACCCCAACCGGCCGCGTGCGGTCGATGTGCGGGCAGCCGACGATCCCGTGGTGACGCCGGTGGTGACCACCGACGTGGCCGGGTCCGATGCGCTGCCCGAGCCCACTTTCGTCCCTGTGCTCGGTCGTATCGCCGCGGGCGGCCCGATCCTCGCCGAGCAGGCGGTCGAGGATGTCTTCCCGCTGCCGCGCGAGCTTGTGGGCGAAGGCTCGCTGTTCTTGCTCAAGGTGGTCGGCGACTCCATGGTCGATGCCGCGATCTGCGACGGCGACTGGGTGGTCGTGCGGCAGCAGAACGTCGCCGACAACGGCGACATCGTGGCGGCGATGATCGACGGCGAAGCGACGGTCAAGACGTTCAAGCGGACCCGCGGCCAGGTATGGCTCATGCCGCACAATCCGGCCTACGACCCGATCCCCGGCAACGACGCCGCCGTGCTCGGCAAGGTCGTCACCGTCATCCGCAAGATCTAGACCCCGTTCGAGGCGCGTCTCACTCGGCCCGGACGAATCCATTCGTCCGGGCGAACTCCTCGCTGGCGAACCAGATCTCGGCAACCGCATCGTCGTATTGACGACTGTCGGGTGACCAGTACATGCCCGACTTGGTGTCCGCCTTGATGGGGTAACCCTGCGGTGCCCGCTGAGGATCGTCCAGCGGCAGGTGCAGCGCCGTGGCGCTGGCCACCGGCTCGTCCAGTTCGATCGCCGCGTGCCGCCCACTGTGGGTCTCTGCGTCAGGATCGATCCGCGGTATCAGCGTCGGGATGGGCGTCGGCGCGGTGTCGACGTTGTCGGAGTCGAAGTCGGGATCCACCGGCGTCGCGGTGTGCTCGCGCGGCTCCTCGGCGACGTCGGCGGCGGCATCGGCGGCATCGGTGTCGTCCTGCTCGTCGAGGTCGTCCTCGTCATCGTCGTGGCCGCTGAGCAGCTCGACGGCCTCTTCCGGCGGTTCGTCATCATCGACGTCACCGATGGGGTCCACCCCGCCGGGGGAAGCCCACTGGCTCACGGGCATCGCGATGTCGGTCGGGTCGTCGTACGGCGAGGCTGCCGGGGTGTATGCCGCGGCCGGCGTTGCGGACTCGTAAGACCCTGCGAACCGCGCCGTGCCCGCCTCGGCTGCCCCGTACCCGGCCGGTTCGAACGGATTCGACTCGTCGACATGCTGCGTCGGTGCCTGGGCCTCGTCGTAGTCGTGCGCCTGATAGCGGCCCTGCTGGTAACCGACCTGGTCGTAGTGGCCTTCATCGTGCGGCGCGTCGTCATCGTCGTGCCCGTCGTCATAGCGGGCATCGTCGTAGTCGGAGCCGTAGTGGTCGTCGTCCTCGAATCCGTCGTGGTCGAAGTCGTCGTCGCCCCGACCGCGACGCCGGTGCCACAGTGCGGCGCCGACGATCAGGCCGGCCAGCAAGACGACCGGGATCACCGCGAGCAGCCACCACCAGTTCCAGTGCCAGGCGAACGGCTTGCTCGGCTCCGACGGCGACGCCTGCGGAGTCCCGTGAGGCTGATTGGCGTCCAGCCCGGGGATCTCCAGGCCGGCCAGCGACGACGCCAGGTTCGGCGGCTCTGTGGTGAAGGTGTTGTCCGAACGGTCCCAGGAGATCGCTCCCCCGCTGAACTTCTGCGTGATCACGCTGCCGTTCTCGGTCTGATCCGACATCGGCGCGCCGAGATCACCGTGGCCAGCGCCGAGCTTCTGCCACGCCGCGTTCATGGCACCGCGCACGATCACGGCGCCGTAGTCGGGGGTCAAGAAGATGACGGGCTTGTCGGACGCCGCGAAGCTCACGGTCCGACTGTTCTGCGCGAACCCACCGTCGGCTTCGCTGCTGGTGGGAAAGCCCAGATCACCCTCGGGGCCGCCGACACTCTGGTATTTCTCCAGCAGCTGGCCACTGATCGCGGCCGCCCCGGTGGCGGGGGTGTAGAAGATCGCGCCGTGCGCGTACTTCTGCCCGACGCCGTCGGCACCGATCGGGTACTGGTCACCGTCCTTGGCGCCCAGCGGCCCCATATCGCCGCCTTCGGCGCGGTGCGCCGCGCTGATGGCGGTGGTCGGGTCGTCGGCAACGGTCAGACCGCTGAGTTGGCCTGCCAGATCCGGTGGATCGGTGGTGAACTCCTTGGTCTTGGGGTTCCAGGACAGCTCACCGCCGGTGAACTTCTGCGAGACGACGTCGCCGCGGTAGGCCTCGTCCTCGGAGGGCACGCCCAGCACCCCTGCGGATCCGCCGAGCTTGTCCCACCCCGCGTTGATCGCGCCGCGAACTACGTGCGCCCCGGTCGTCGGGGTCCAGAAGATGACCGGTTTGTCGGATGCGCTGAAGGTCGAATTGCGGCTGTCCGGCGCACGTCCGGCACCTTCGTCGATGGTGGGGAATCCGAGATCGCTGTCGGCGGGGCCGCCGAGCGCCTCGTACTTCTCGAGGATGGCGCCCGTCACGTAGTGCGCACCCGTCGCGGGGGGTGAAGAAGATCTTTCCGGTGGCGAAGTTCTGCCCGAACCCCGAGCCGGCGGCGTAGACATCGCCGTTGCGCGCCCCCAGCGGTCCGCCGTCCCCACCGCTGGCATCCCAGGCCGCGGAGATGGCGGCACCCGCATCGGATTCGGGGCTCGCCGCCGCCACCGGCGCCAACAGGCCGGCGACGGCCACTGCGAACAGACCGGCCGTCACCCGCCGAACGGCCCCGTTCAGCCTTGTTCCCGGCCTCGTCATGCATCCTCCCCGCTGTTCGGCAAAGTTCCGAAGAATGTATCCCGCCCGACAACTCTGCTTTAGTCGGCGGCGATAACCAAGGAACATCGCCGATCGCGGGTCAAAAAACCCTGCGATTCAACCGTTCAGCGGGCTGCGCACCGGCGTTTTCGGATAGTCCCGACCGGGTCAGACCCCCAGACTACGACCGATGATCTCCTTCATGATCTCGGTGGTGCCGCCGTAGATGGTCTGCACCCGGGCGTCCAGGTAGGCCCGCGCGATCGGGTATTCACGCATGTATCCGTAGCCGCCGTGCAGCTGAAGACACCGGTCGATGAGGCTGACCTGCTTTTCGGTCGAGTACCACTTGGCCATCGCCGCCTGTTCGACCGTCAGCTTCTCGTTGAGGTGCAACCGCACGAATTCGTCGACCATCATCCGCACGACGGTGGCCTCGGTGGCCAGCTCGGCCAGCAGAAACCGGCTGTTCTGGAAACTGCCGATCGGCCTGCCGAACGCCTTGCGCTCCTTGGCGTACTGCAGCGTCTGTTCGAGCACCGTCTCCATGGCTGCGGCGGCCATGATGGCGATCGAGATGCGCTCCTGCGGCAGATTCTGCATCAGGTAGACGAAGCCCTGCCCCTCCTCGCCGAGCAGGTTCTCGACCGGAACCTTCACGTCGGTGAACGACAGCTCGGCGGTGTCCTGGGCTTCGAGGCCGATCTTGTCGAGATGACGGCCGCGTTCGAAACCCTCCATGCCACGCTCGACGACCAGCAGCGAGAAGCCCAGCGCGCCCTTGTCGGGGTCGGTCTGGGCCACGACGATCACGAGGTCGGAGTGGATGCCGTTGGTGATGAAGGTCTTCGAGCCGTTGAGGATGTAGTGGTCGCCCTCGCACACGGCGCGGGTCTTGATGCCCTGGAGGTCACTGCCGGTGCCCGGTTCGGTCATTGCGATCGCCGTGATGATTTCTCCGGTGCAGAACTTCGGGAGCCACCGCTGCTTCTGCTCCTCGTTGGCCAGCCGCAGCAGGTACGGCGCGACCACGTCGTTGTGCAGCCCGAAGCCGATCCCGCTGTAGCGGCCCGCGACCGTCTCTTCAGTGATGATCGTGTTGTAGCGGAAGTCCCCGTTGCCGCCACCGCCGTACTCCTCGGGCACGGCCATACCGAGAAAGCCCTGCTTACCGGCCTCCAGCCAGACCCCGCGGTCGACGATCTTGTCCTTCTCCCACTGATCGTGGTACGGCGCGACGTGCCGTTCGAGGAAGGCCCGGTAGGACTCGCGGAAGAGTTCGTGCTCAGGCTCGAACAGAGTGCGCTCGTACTTCACGACACCGCTCATGGTGTGACCTCCGGTACTGGGTTTTCGACTTGGGGCCAACTTATACCAACCGGATGGTTGGGCACATCCGAGGTGTATGTGCTGCGCCGTAGACTGGCCGTCGTGCCGGCGTCCCCGACAAGCCTCACGCACTGGGGTGCGTTCACCGCCCGAGTCGACGCCGGAGACATCACTGCCGTGACACCGCCGGCCGGCGACACCGACCCGTCTCCGCTGCTGGGCAACCTTCCCGGCGCCATCCGGCACCGCTCGCGCATCACCGGCCCGGCGGTGCGGCGCGGTTGGCTCCGCGACGGCCCCGGCCCGAGTAGTGGGCGGGGCGCCGACGAGTTCGTCGCGGTGTCCTGGGACGAACTGACGGAACTGTTGGCCGCCGAACTGCGCCGGGTCGTCGACACCCACGGAAATGAGGCCATCTACGCCGGCTCCTACGGATGGGCCAGCGCCGGGCGGTTTCACCATGCCCAGAGCCAGGTGCACCGCTTCCTCAAGATGCTCGGCGGCTACACCTCCTCGCGGAACTCCTACAGCCTGGGCGCCACCGCGGTGATCATGCCCCGCGTGGTCGGCACCCACGATGACCTGTTCAAGCGGTCCACCGACTGGGACGTCATCGTCGCCCACACCGATCTGCTCGTCAGCTTCGGCGGCCTCGCGCTGAAGAACACCGCCATCAACCACGGTGGCACCACCGCGCACCCCGCCCGCGACGCGCTGCGCCGGTTGCGGGACCGGGGCGGGCGCATCGTGTCGTTCAGCCCGCTGCGCGACGACGTCGACGGTGAATGCGAATGGCACGCACCTGTGCCTGGCACCGACGTCGCCGTCATGCTCGGGCTCGCCTACGTGCTGGCCACCGAGGGGCTGGCCGACCGCGCGTTCCTCGACACCTACTGCACCGGCTACGAGCGGTTCGAGCGTTATCTCCTGGGCCGTGACGACGGCATCGCGAAGTCGCCACGGTGGGCGGCGCAGATCAGCGGGATCGCCGCCGACGAACTGACTGCGCTGGCGCGACGCATGGCCTCCGGGCGCACGCTGGTCACTGTCAGCTGGTCCCTGCAACGGATCCGCCACGGCGAACAGGCTCCGTGGATGGGCCTGACGCTGGCCGCGATGTTGGGCCAGATCGGGGTTCCCGGCGGCGGATTCGGCCACGGCTACGGGTCGATGAACGAACCCGGGCTACCGCCGCTGCGCTGCCGGTTGCCGGTGCTTCCGCAGGGCCCCAACCCGGTGCAGACGTTCATCCCGGTGGCGGCCGTCAGCGACATGCTGCTGCATCCGGGCGAGCAGTTCGACTACAACGGTCAGCGGCTGACCTACCCCGACATCAAATGCGTGTACTGGGCCGGCGGCAATCCGTTCCACCATCACCAGAACATCCCCCGGCTGCGCCGAGCGCTGGCGCGCGTCGACACCGTGGTGGTGCACGACCCGTACTGGACCGCCATGGCCAAACACGCCGACATCGTCGTACCGTCGACGACGGCCTACGAACGCGAGGACTACTCCGGTTCCCGCAACGATCCGCTACTGGTGGCAATGCCGCGGCTCGCCGAGCCCTACGCGCAGTCACGCGACGACTACACGACCTTCGCCGCGCTGGCCACTGCGCTCGGCTTCGGCGAGCGGTTCACCGAGGGCCGCACTGCGCGGCAGTGGCTCGTGCACATGTACGAGAAGTGGTCTGCCGGACTGGATTTCGAGGTTCCCGCGTTCGACGAGTTCTGGGCGGCCGGCCAGCTGCGGCTGCCGACCGAACCGGGCCTGACGCTGTTGGCCGACTACCGGGCCGACCCACGGGCCCACCGCCTGGCCACGCCGAGCGGCCGCATCGAAATCTTCTCCGAGGACATCGACGGCTTCGGCTACACCGACTGCGTCGGCCACCCGGCGTGGTACGAACCGGCCGAATGGCTCGGCGGTGCACGTGCACGCAGCTATCCACTGCACCTGCTGGCGAACCAACCGGCGACCCGGCTGCACAGCCAGCTGGACGGCGGCGCTGCCAGTCAGGCGTCGAAAATCCAAGGGCGCGAACCCATCAGGATGCACTCTGTCGACGCGACCCGCCGCGGGCTGGTCGACGGTGACATCGTGCGAGTGTTCAACGACCGCGGCGCCTGCCTCGCCGGACTTGTCGTCGACGACCGGCTGCGCCCGGATGTGGTGCAGCTGTCGACCGGCGCCTGGTTCGATCCGGCCGACCCTGCCGACCCGAATTCTATGTGCGCGCATGGTAATCCGAATGTGCTGACCGCCGACGTCGGGACGTCATCGCTGGCGCACGGCTGCACCGGGGCCCACGTGCTGGTCGAGGTCGAGAAGTTCGACGGGCCGCTGCCACCGTTGCGGGCTCATGAACCACCCGTGATCCGGGCCGCCTCCGACTGAGGCTCGCCCGAGGTGGGAGTTCGCTCGATTTGCGTGTGACCGATGCGTGACGATGCAAAGATCCCCTGAGCGCTGACGTCGGCGTCAGCGGAAGGAGAGCCCGCATGCGAATCTCAGCCCGATCGATGGTCCGCACCATGCTGGTGGCCGGCGTGGCGATGTCCGGTTCGGCAGTCATCGGCGTGACGACGACGCTGGCGGCCGAGGTCGCGCTGAATGCGGCGGTGACGCCGTTGGTCGTGCCGGGCACGGGAACACCGAACCCCGCTGATTCCACCAATTACATGAACAATGCCGTCAGCTACTACGTCGAGCCGGGCGGTACCTGCGGAACCGACGGCTGCGCCGCACCGGTGCCGGTGCCCTACATCGCCCAGTTCTGGCCGTTCCCGTTCGCCGGGTGGGGCGGGTTGCAGGGTGCGAAATGGAATGTCTCGGTGGCCAGCGGTGTGACGAGCCTGACCAGCCAGCTCGTCGGGCCCAACAATCCCACCGACGACCATCCGGTCATCGTCTTCGGCTACTCGCAGGGCGCGACCGTCGCCAGCATCGTCAAGGGCCAGCTGGCCGATCTGCCCGCCGATCAGAAGAACGACCTGACGTTCGTGCTGATCGGCAACCCGAACCGGCCCAACGGCGGGCTGTTCGAACGGCTCGCGATCCTGGGCACCGTGCCGGTTCTCGACGCGACCTTCGGTCAACCGACCCCGACCGACACCGGCATCACCACCTATGACATCGCGCTGCAGTACGACGGTGTCTCCGATGCGCCGTCCTGGGTGCTCAATCCGCTGGCGATGGCCAACGCCGTCGCGGGTTTCGAATACGTCCACGGCACTTACCTGGCGCCCGACGGCACCGACGCCCCGTCGGCCACGCC
Source organism: Mycobacterium dioxanotrophicus (assembly GCF_002157835.1). Classification (NCBI taxonomy): domain Bacteria; kingdom Bacillati; phylum Actinomycetota; class Actinomycetes; order Mycobacteriales; family Mycobacteriaceae; genus Mycobacterium; species Mycobacterium dioxanotrophicus. The sequence continues at coordinate 4,536,583 of NZ_CP020809.1, forward strand.
CTACGGCTACACACCCGAGCAGGTGCAGGCCGCCGTGGCCAACGCCAAGGCCGACTGCAGCGCGGCGACCCACTGCCAGAAGCAGGGCGACACCTACTACATCACCCTGCCGGCCAAGTACCTCCCGATCATGCAGCCCGCACTTGACCTGGGCGCGGCGACCGGTACGTCGGCGCTCGTCGTGCCGGTGGTCAACCTGATCTCGCCGATGACCCAGACGCTCATCGAAACCGGTTACGACAGAACCAATTACGGCACACCGACACCGTTCCAGCTGGTGCCGCGAGTCAACCCCGTCACGCTGGCCGGCGACCTCATCAACGACATCCCCGAAGGAATCACCGCCGCGAGCCAACCCGGGCTTGCCCCGTTGCCCGGTTGGACAGACCCCACCCAGAGCGCCACCACGGCGACGATCACGCCCGATACCACACCCGCGCCGGTCACCTCCACCGACACTGCGGACGTCCAGAAAGTTGCGGCCGTCACCGATCTCAAGCCCGTACTACGTCCGAGCACCGTCACCAAGCCCGCCTCGACGACCACTCAGTTCGACCGCCCGTCGCTGCGAAAAGCGTTGGGCATCAACGGACATCCGGTCCGTGATCTGGCGAAGTCGCTCGGCAGCACGGTGCGCAAGGCTCTCGGGCAGGACACCGCGAAGGCCACCGACAAGAGCGACGCGGGCGCCGACACCAAGGCGGCGTCGAAGCCCGCGGCCTGATCTCTGCCGAGCAGACGTCGCGGTACCTCAAACACGGCGTGTCGGGATACCTCAGCGTCTGCTCGGCGTCAGAAGGTGGCGAACTCGCCGAGGCTGGCCGCCAACGGGATCGGCACGCGCGCTTTGATCCTGGTGCCGTCGGCGCCGTGTTCGGTGGCGTCGATGCGGCCCTCGGCGTGCAGCTTGGCGACCAGATCGCCGCGCTCGTACGGGATGGTCACGTCGACCATGGTGTCGGTCGGCTCGACCAACTCCCCCATCCGCTGCCGCAGCCGGTCCAGCCCGTCACCGGAGTGCGCCGAGACGAACACGGCGTCGGGCAGGGCTCGGCGCAGCTGGGCCAGTTCCAGGTCGCCGGTGGCATCGATCTTGTTGACCACCAACAGTTCCGGTGCCCGTCGCCCGTCGTGTTCGGCGATCACCTCGCCGATCACCTGCCGCACCGCGCTGATCTGGGCCAGCGGATTCGCATCGGAGCCGTCGACCACGTGCACGAGCAGGTCGGCGTCGACGACCTCTTCGAGGGTGGACCGGAACGCCTCCACCAACTGCGTGGGTAGGTGCCGCACGAAGCCGACGGTGTCGGTCAGCACGAACGGCCGCCCGTCGTCGAATTCCCCACGGCGCGAAGTGGGTTCGAGGGTCGCGAACAACGCGTTCTCCACCAGCACCCCGGCCCCCGTCAAGGCGTTGAGCAGGCTCGACTTACCGGCGTTGGTGTAGCCGACGATCGCCACCGACGCGACGTCGGAGGTCAGCCTGCGGCTGCGCTGGGTGTCGCGGACCTTCTTCATGTCGCGAATCTCGCGACGCAGCTTGGACATGCGCTCGCGGATCCGCCGCCGGTCGGTCTCGATCTTGGTCTCGCCCGGACCACGGGTGCCGACGCCGCCGCCCGCACCGCCGGCCCGACCGCCGGCCTGCCGGGACATCGATTCGCCCCAGCCGCGCAGTCGCGGAAGCATGTATTCCATCTGGGCCAGCGACACCTGGGCCTTGCCCTCACGGCTGGTCGCGTGCTGCGCGAAGATGTCGAGGATCAGCGCGGTGCGGTCGATGACCTTGACCTTGACCACCTTTTCCAGGGAGTTCAGCTGTGCCGGGGAGAGCTCGCCGTCGCAGATCACGGTGTCGGCTCCGGTGGCGAGGACGACCTCGCGCAGTTCGGCGGCCTTGCCCGAGCCGATGTAGGTGGACGGATCGGGCTTGTCCCGGCGCTGGATGAGGCCTTCGAGAACCTCTGAGCCCGCGGTCTCGGCCAGGGCCGCCAACTCGGCCAGGCTGGCGTCGGCGTCGGCCGAGGTGCCGTCGGTCCAGACGCCGACGAGCACGACCCGCTCGAGCCGTAGCTGGCGGTATTCGACCTCGGAGACGTCGGTGAGTTCGGTGGATAGCCCGGCGACGCGGCGCAGTGAGGCGCGATCCTGGAGGGCGAGTTCGCCGGTGCTGGGCGTCTGTGGATACGTCATATGTACTTCCAGATTGTCACGCCGGCCGCCCGGCGCGCACCCCAATTACGCGTGTGCAGTGTGCCACCAGGCCTCGGACAGTTCCCCGTGGGCCACCAGGACCGACGGACCACGCAGGTAGCTGCTGGATTCGGTGATGGTCACCGACACCTGGCCGCCGGGGATGCGCACCTGCAGGGTCCCCGTCTCGGCGCCCCGGTTCGCCAGCGCGGCCACCGTTGCGGCGACGGTTCCGGTGCCGCACGACCGGGTCTCGCCGACACCGCGTTCATGCACGCGCATGCTCACCGCGCCGTCGACCGGTGCGGTCAGGATCTCGACGTTGACACCATCGGGAAACAACCCGGAATCGAACGACACCGGCGCACCCACGTCCAGGGCGGCCAGCTCGGCCTCGTCAATCCCCACGCAGGCCAGATGCGGATTGCCCACGTCGACGGCCAGGCCGGTGAAGCTGCGGCCGCCGACAACGGCCGAGCCGGTGCCGAACCGGTTGGCCTTGCCCATCTCGACGGTGACCTCGGCCGTGTCGGCGTCGGCGTGGTGCAGCACCACCGGGCGCGGCCCCGCCAGCGAGCCGACCACGAACTCGTCGGCGGTCTCCAGGCCCGAGGCCTTCAGGTAGTGCGCGAACACACGGACGCCGTTGCCGCACATCTGCGCGATGGACCCGTCGGCATTGCGGTAGTCCATGTACCAGTCGCCGGCCGCGACACCGTCGGGCAACCGGTCGAACACGCCTGCGGCCAGGGCGGCACCCGCCGTGGTCACCCGCAGCACGCCGTCGGCGCCCAGGCCGCGTCGGCGGTCGCACAGCGCGGCCACCGCGCCGGGCTGCAGCGACAGGCGCGCATCGAGGTCGGGCAGCACCACGAAATCGTTCTGGGTGCCGTGCCCCTTGGCGAAGATCACCTGATCAGGATACGTGTCGCCAGATCCGCTCGGCGTCCTCGACCGCCCGGTCGGAGGCCCCGTCCAGCCAGGCCACCCGGTGATCCCTGCGGAACCAGGACCGCTGCCTGCGCACGTAGCGGCGGGTGCCGATGAACGTCGGCTCCGCAGCGGCCGAGCCGTCTCCGCCGGCGTCGAGGTCGGCCAGCACCTGTGCGTACCCCAGCGCCCGCGCGGCCGTGACACCATCGCGCAAACCCCGCTCGCGCAGCGCCCGGACCTCGTCGACCAGACCGTCGGCGAACATCTTGTCGGTGCGCTGCGCCAGCCGCTCGTCGAGAACCTCGGTGGCCCAGTCCAATCCGATGATCGCGGTGTCCCAGCGGGGTGTCCCGATGCGCGGCGCGGAGGCCGCGAACGGCTGTCCGGTCAGCTCCACCACCTCCAGCGCCCGCACGATCCGTCTGCCGTCGGTGGGCAGGATCGACGCGCCCGCCGCGGGATCGACCGCGGTCAGCTCGGCGTGCAGGGCCGCCACTCCGACCTCGGCCAACCGCTCCTCCCACCGCGCTCGCACCGCTGCGTCGGTGGCCGGAAACGCCCACTCGTCCAGCAGCGACTGGATGTAGAGCATCGAGCCGCCCACGATGATGGGCACCGCGCCGCGCGCCGCGATGGCTTCGACGTCGGCCGCCGCAGCCTGCTGGTAGCGGGCAACGGTGGCGGTCTCGGTCACCTCGAGCACGTCGAGCTGGTGATGCGGGATGCCGCGGCGTTCGGTGACGGTCAGCTTCGCGGTGCCGATATCCATGCCGCGATAGAGCTGCATGGCGTCGGCGTTCACGATCTCGCCGCCGAGCCGTTCGGCCAGGGCCAATGCCAACGCAGACTTGCCGGTTCCGGTCGGCCCGATGACGGCGATCGGCCTCACGGCTGCCACACCCCCGCGAAGTATCCGACGCCATAGGGCGCGCCGCGGTAGAGCTCACGTGACCCGGCGGGCGCAGGCTCGGTGAGCCCGGCCAGCACCTGATAGGCGACCCGGCCCACGATCGACTCGGGCAGCCGAAGCAGAGCCGCGGCATCGCCTGCTGCCAACGCAGCGTCGAGGGCCGACTGGATCGCGCCGGACTCCGGGTCATAGCCGCCCGGTGCGCTCGAGGTGAGGGTGGACGCGCCGTCGGCGACCACCAGCACCCCGACCGGGTCTACCGCGTCGTCGATCAGCGCGCGCAGCCGGCGCCCGCGGGCCTGGGCCGCGTCAGCCGAATGGGAGTCGGCGTACACGCGCATTTCGGCGGCGGCGCCGGGACTCGCGTGTCCTCTGATCCAACCGGCGACGAGCGCGCTGAGCGGGAGTTCCGTGGGTGGGTGCGGGCCACCAGGTCCCAGCGCGACCGCCACGTCGACGCCGTATCCGGCGAACGTCCCCGCCCCCTCCGGGCCGATGACGGTGTCGGTGTCGCCGACGCCGACGGCCACCCAGCGCGCGGGCAGTGTCTGCGCCGCCGCGACAACCGCAGCCCGCAGGTCGGTCAGTTCAGCGGCGGCCGCACCCATGAGCTCGGGCACCAGGACAGGTGCCGACGGAACGATCGCGATGGCGCTCAGCACCACACCAAACTAGTGCGCAGGCACCACCGCACCGGCCCGTAGGGCCGCCCATCGGTCCTAGTCACCCCGTGTGCGGGGGTGCCGACAGCGAGTTTGTCAGCCCATTGACCCGAAAGGCATGGGCAGGACACAAGCCGACCTGCTTGAATAGCGTTCGAAACTGACAGCTATCGGGCGCCGCGTCGCGCGGCAGATGCGCGGGTAGACCGCGGGGAAGTACGAGGAGCCGATATGACAACCAGCCAGCCTGGCGAGCACACCCCCAAACCCAGCCCCCGGCCCGGGCCACCGCGCCCCGTCCCCCACCCCACCACCACCGCTGCACCGGTCGTTCCCGTCGCACCGACGAGCGATCCGCACCGGTTCGGCCGCGTGGACGACGACGGCACGGTGTGGCTGATCACCGGATCCGGCGAACGCGTCATCGGATCCTGGCAGGCAGGCGACAACGAGTCGGCCTTCGCACATTTCGGCCGCCGCTTCGACGATCTGCACACCGAGGTGGCGCTGCTCGAACACCGGCTGTCCTCCGGCACCGGCGATGCCCGCAAGATCAAATCCGCCGCAGCTTCGTTGGCCGAAACCCTGCCCACCGCAGCGGTTCTCGGCGACGTCGATGCCTTGAGCGCCCGGCTGACGGCCATCCTCGACCAGGCGGACTCGGCCGCGGCGACCGAACGGGCGCAGCGCGACGAGCATCGCGCCGCGCAGACCGCCCGCAAGGAGGCGCTGGCCGCCGAGGCCGAAGACCTGGCCGCCAACGCCACCCAGTGGAAGGCCGCAGGCGACCGGCTTCGGGAGATTCTCGACGAGTGGCGCTCGATCACGGGGTTGGACCGCAAGGTCGACGACGCGCTGTGGAAGCGTTACTCGGCGGCACGCGAGACGTTCAACCGGCGGCGTGGCTCGCATTTCGCCGAACTCGACCGCGGCCGGGCCAGCGCCCGGCAAGCCAAGGAAGAGCTGTGTGAGAAGGCCGAGCAGTTGGCCGACTCCACCGACTGGGGTGCCACCGGCGCGGCGTTCCGCGAGCTGCTGAACCAGTGGAAGGCCGTCGGTCGCGCGGCCAAGGACGTCGACGACGCGTTGTGGCAGCGGTTCAAGGCCGCCCAGGACGTGTTCTTCTCCGCCCGCAACGCGGCCCATGCCGAGCGGGACGCCGAACTGGAGGCCAACGCCGTGGCCAAGGAAGCGTTGCTGGCCGAGGCAGAGAAGCTCGACACGGCCGATCTCGACGCCGCCCGGGCAGCACTGCGCACGATCGGCGACAAGTGGGACGCGATCGGCAAGGTGCCCCGCGAACGCAGCGCCGAGCTGGAACGTCGGCTGCGGGTGATCGAGAAGAAGATCCGCGATGCACCCACCGGCGGCGTCGATCCGGAGGCCCAGGCCCGCGCTGACCAGTTCCGTAGCCGTGTCGAGCAGTTCGAGAAGCAGGCGCAGAAGGCTGAGGCCGCGGGCCGGACCAAGGAGGCCGAGGCGGCCCGCGCCAGCGCCGAGCAGTGGCGCCAGTGGGCCGACGCCGCCGCGGAATCGCTGGGCAAGCGCCGCTAGGCCAGAAAGTCCCCGACCCGGTTACGCCGTCAGGCGTCCGGGTTGTCGGGATCGGTCGGCTTGTCGTCCTTGATGTCGTCGAGCAGGCCACGCTGGTGTCGCTTGGCGGCGGCGCGGCGACGCTCTTCCTCAGCGGCCAGCTGGACTGCCGTCCGAGACCACACCACCCGCGCCCAGTGGAAGGTCAGCACGATCACCGCGATCCACGCCATGATCAACCCGATACCGGGGCCGGCATGGTGCACGGCGGTCTGCCGCGACCACACCGCCAGCATGCCCGTGGCGCTGGCCACCGCGGTCCCGGCGAGCGCGATCCAGGCCAGGGCCCACCGCCGCGTCAACAGCGCCAGCGTGGAGAAACCCACAGCGAAGACCAGGGCCATCCAGGTGAACACCCGCGACGGCAGGGAGATGCCGTCTGCGACTGCCTTGGCGTCACCGACCAGCACGTCGAAACCCTTGCTCGATCCGGTGTGCGGCAGCACGAACGACAGCAGCACGACGAACACCAGGATCGCCACCACCACCGCCCGGCTGCCCGGGTCGAATTCCCGGGCCATCTTGCGTTCGACGGCGTCGAGGTCACCCTTGAACTGGTCGAAGTGCTCGTCGGTCAACAGCTGCATCCTCCCGATGGGGGTTGGACAGGCGGAGCGCCGACGCGGGGCAATCCCAGGCCGACGCCTGTGCGTGGCCGCTGCCCGGCCGCATGGGCGTCTCCTGCGCGGGTGCGCCGGTGCTGCGTGACGGGTGCGTCGGCGATCAGATGATGCGGGGCGGCTGCGGTGACCGTGGTGGTCACGATGTCGCCGGGCCGGATCGCCTCGGGCGCGATGCCGCCGGGTGTGAAGTGCACCAGCCGGCCGTCCCTGGCCCGTCCCGACATCCGCGCGGTTGCGGCGTCTTTGCGGCCCTCGCCGGTGGCGACCAGCAGCTCGACGGTGCGGCCGACCTGAGCTTGGTTGTCCTGCAGCGAGATTCGCTCCTGCAATTCGATCAGGCGCGCATAACGCTCGGTGACAACGTGTTTGGGGAGCTGGTCGGGCATGGTGGCGGCCGGGGTGCCGGGTCGGATCGAGTACTGGAAGGTGAATGCGCTTGCGAACCGGGCCCGCTCGACGACGTCGAGGGTGGCCTGGAAGTCCTCCTCGGTTTCACCCGGGAACCCGACGATGATGTCGGTGGTGATCGCCGCGTGCGGGATCGCGGCCCGCACCTTGTCGATGATGCCCAGATAACGCTCGGCCCGGTAGGAGCGGCGCATCGCCTTGAGGATGCGGTCCGAACCCGACTGCAACGGCATGTGCAGCGTCGGGCACACATTCGGCGTCTGGGCCATCGCCTCGATGACGTCGTCGGTGAACTCGGCCGGGTGCGGCGAGGTGAACCGCACCCGCTCCAGTCCGTCGATGCTGCCGCAGGCCCGCAGCAGTTTCGAGAACGCGGTGCGATCGCGCGGCAGCTCGGGCGGCGTTGTCGGGTCCTCGCGCAAGCGCTCGTCCGAAAACGACACACCGTAGGCGTTGACGTTCTGGCCCAGCAGCGTGATTTCGAGCACACCCTGGTCGACCAGCGACTGCACCTCGGCCAGGATGTCGCCGGGCCTGCGGTCCACCTCTTTGCCGCGCAAGGCGGGGACGATGCAGAAGGTGCACGTGTTGTTGCAGCCCACCGAGATGGAAACCCATGCCGCATAAGCGGATTCGCGGGCTGCAGGCAAGGTCGAAGGGAATTCCTGGAGCGCTTCGACGATTTCGACCTGGGCTTCGCGATTGTGCCGGGCACGTTCGAGCAGCGTCGGCAGTGAACCGATGTTGTGGGTTCCGAAGACCACGTCGACCCACGGCGCCTTCTTCAGCACCGTGTCACGGTCCTTCTGCGCCAGGCAGCCACCGACGGCGATCTGCATGTTCGGATCGGACTGCTTGCGCGGAGCCAGGTGACTGAGGTTTCCGTACAGCTTGTTGTCGGCGTTCTCCCGCACCGCGCACGTGTTGAACACGACGATGTCAGCCTCGGCGTCGTCGGCGGCACGCCGATAACCAGCCGATTCGAGCAGCCCCGACAGTCGTTCCGAATCGTGCACATTCATCTGGCAGCCGTACGTACGGACCTGGTAGGTACGCACGTCGGCCGCCCCCTCATGGGGTGCCTGAGCGCCGCGCGCCACCGTGGAAGTCACGACGAACATGTTACGGGGACGCAGATACGCCCCAAGCTGAGCGTTCCCTGGGTAGGGTCTGCACCCATGGCCACCGCGACCTCGGTCCCGATGATCTCGATCCAGGGCGTCAACAAACATTTCGGCGCCCTCCATGTCCTCAAGGACATCAACCTCGAAGTGCAACGCGGACAAGTCGTCGTCGTGCTGGGACCTTCGGGCTCCGGCAAGTCGACACTGTGTCGCACCATCAACCGGCTCGAACCCATCGACACCGGAACCATCACCATCGACGGCGACCCCCTCCCCGCCGAAGGCCGCAAGCTGGCCCAGCTGCGCTCCGACGTCGGCATGGTGTTCCAGTCGTTCAACCTGTTCGCGCACAAGACGATCCTCGAGAACGTCACGCTCGCCCCCATCAAGGTGCGCAAGGCCGACAAGGAGAAAACCCGCAAGGAGGCGATGACCCTGCTGGAGCGGGTCGGCGTCGCCAGTCAGGCCGACAAGTATCCGGCCCAGTTGTCCGGCGGGCAGCAGCAACGCGTGGCGATCGCCCGCTCGCTGGCCATGCATCCGAAGGTGATGTTGTTCGACGAGCCGACCAGCGCGCTCGATCCGGAGATGATCAACGAGGTGCTGGCCGTGATGACCGACCTGGCCGGCGAAGGCATGACCATGGTGGTGGTCACCCACGAGATGGGCTTCGCCCGCCGCGCGTCACACCGGGTGGTGTTCATGGCCGACGGCGCGGTCGTCGAGGACGCGGCGCCCGAGGAGTTCTTCACCAATCCGAAGTCCGACCGGGCCAAGGACTTCCTCGGCAAGATCCTCGACCACTGATGGGCGACGATCAGATGCCCACTCGCACTCGCCGCACCCGGCCGCTACGCCTGATCATCCTCGCCCTGCTGGCCGTCGCGTTGCCGTTCATCGCCTCCGGCTGCGGCAGCGACAGCAACAAACTCGTCATCGGCACCAAGTTCGACCAGCCCGGCCTGGCAGTCAAGAAACCCGACGGCTCGATGGCCGGGTTCGACGTCGACGTCGCCACCTATGTCGCCGGCGAGCTGGGTTACAAGCCCGACCAGATCGAATGGAAAGAGGCGCCGTCAGGTCAGCGGGAGACGCTGATCGAGAACGGCCAGGTCGACTACATCGTCGCGACCTACTCGATCACCGATGCCCGCAAGAAGAAGGTCAGCTTCGCCGGGCCGTACCTGATCACCGGGCAGGGCCTGCTGGTGCGGGCCGACGACAACGACATCACCGGCGTCGAGTCGCTGCAGAACGGCAAGAAGCTGTGCTCGGTGACGGGCTCGACACCCGCTCAGCGCATCAAGGACAAGTACCCGGGTGTGCAGCTGCAGCAGTACGACACCTATTCGGCGTGTGTCGAGGCGCTGCGCACGGGCGCCATCGACGCGCTGAGCACCGACGAGGTGATCCTGGCAGGCTTCGCCGCGCAGTTCCCCGGCGCCTTCAAGGTCGTCGGCAAGCCGTTCTCGGTAGAGAAGTACGGCATCGGCCTGCGCAAGGGCGACACCACGCTGCAGACCAAGATCAACAAGGCCATCATCAAGATGCAGCAGGACGGGGCCTGGCAGGCCGCGTTCGAGCGGAACCTCGGGCCGGCCGGTATCGCCACCCCCGCGCCGCCACCACTGGACACCTCGACCGGCACGGAAGCCGGCGAGACCGGCCTGAACCTCGGCAAGTACAGCGGGCAGATGGTCTCGGCGTTCTGGACCACGATCAAGCTCACCGTGTACTCGGCGATCGGGGCACTGCTGCTCGGCACACTGCTGGCCGCGATGCGGCTGTCCCCGGTGCCGGTGATGCGGTGGTTGGGCGCGGCCTACGTCAACGTGGTGCGCAATACGCCGCTGACGCTGATCCTCATCTTCTGCTCGCTCGGCATCGGGACGACGTTGCACATCACGCTGACCGATCCGAACTCCCCGACATCCATCGCCGACAGCGGGTTCCGGCTGGCGGTTCTCGGTCTGACCGTGTACACCGCGTCGTTCGTGTGCGAGACGCTGCGGTCCGGCGTCAACACCGTGCCCATCGGCCAGGCCGAGGCCGCCCGCTCGCTCGGGCTGAGTTTCGGACAGAACCTCCGAATCATCTTGTTGCCGCAGGCTTTCCGCGCGGTGATCATCCCACTGGGTTCGGTGCTGATCGCCCTGGTCAAGAACACCACCATCGCCTCGGCGATCGGTGTGGCCGAGGCGGCGCTGCTGATGAAGGAGATGATCGAGAACACGGCGGCCCTGATGGCGGTCGGCAGCATCTTCGCCGCCGGGTTCCTGGTGCTCACCCTGCCATTGGGGTTGTTGTTCGGCTGGCTCGGGAAACGCTGGGCGGTGGTGCGGTGATGAGCGCTCGCGCGAAGAACGGACAACGCAGATGAGTGAATCGTCAGTTCTCTACGACGCCCCGGGTCCGCGGGCCCGGGCGCGCAATCTTGTGACCGCCGTCGTGACGGTGGCCGTCGTGTTGGTCGCGGCGGTCGCGGTGGTGTGGCGGTTCGGCGATGCGGGCCAGCTCACGGCGGAGAAATGGAAGCCGTTCCTGACCGGCGGCCTGTGGACGACGTACGTGTTGCCGGGTGTGCAGGGCACGCTGACCGCGGCGGTGTTGTCGATCGTGCTGGCGCTCGTGCTCGGATGTGTGCTCGGCGTCGGTCGGCTGTCGCCGATCGGTCCACTGCGGTGGGTGTGTGCGGTGGTCGTCGAGTTCTTCCGGGCCGTACCGGTGCTGATCATGATGCTGTTCAGCTACGCCCTGTACGCGATGTACGACGTGTTCCCGTCCAAGCAATTGGCGCTGGCGGGTGTGGTGACGGGCCTGACGCTCTACAACGGCGCGGTGATCGCCGAGATCGTGCGGGCGGGCGTCCACGCGTTGCCACGGGGCCAGGCCGAGGCGGCGTCGGCTCTGGGGCTGACGTGGGGCCAGACCATGCGGTCGATCCTGCTGCCCCAGGCCATCACCTCGATGCTGCCGGTGCTGGTGTCGCAGATGGTGGTGGTGCTGAAGGACACGGCGATCGGCTACCAGATCACGTTCGTGGAAATGGTGCGTCAGGGCACCGTCGTCGGTTCGGCGTACGGCAACTACATTCCCGCGCTGATCGTGATCGCGGTGCTGATGATCACCGTGAACTTCGCGCTGTCGGCGTTGGCGACCCGGCTGGAACGCCGGCTGCGACGGTCGACTCGCGGGCCTGCGCCCATGCGTGCCGAGGCCGTCGAGCAGGAGGGCGCCCCCGGCGCCGTGGTGTTGCAGGACCAGCGGGATTAGCGCCGGCCGCGCTATACGCGGCGGCGCTCCCGCTCGCTGGCCAACTCGACGCTGACCACATCGAAGGCCATCGACTGGCTGTAGCCGCGGCGGGCCAGCATGCCGACCAGCCGGCGGGTCACCTTCACATCGTCGTCATCGCCCAGCCGTTCCCGGCGCAGCTTGTCGCGTACCAGCTGCTCGGCACGTTGACGTTCGGCGGCCGGGTCGAGGTCGGCCAGCGCAGCCGAGATGACCTCGCCGTCGACGCCCTTCTTGCGAAGCTCGACGGCCAAGGCGCGCTTGCCTTTACCGGAGTTGGCATGCCGCGTCCGAACCCACTGTTCGGCGAAGTCCTCGTCATCGACCAACCCGACGTCAGCGAGCCGGTCGAGGACTGCGGCGCTCACCTCGTCGGGATAGCCACGCTTGGCGAGCTGACCCTCCAGCTCGGCGCGGGTGCGTGCCCGCACAGTGAGCAGACGCAGACACACGTCACGCGCCTGCTCCTCGCGCTTGCGGGGATCCTGCGTCTGCTCTTCGCGGGTGTCGTCAGCCGACTCAGAAGTCGACCGGGGCGGGAAGTGCGTCATCATCCACAGACACATCGGCGCCGATACCGAGCTTCTCCTTGATCTTCTTCTCGATCTCGTTGGCGACGTTGACGTTCTCCAGCAAGAACTTTCGAGCATTCTCCTTGCCCTGCCCCAGCTGCTCACCGTCGTAGGTGAACCAGGACCCGGACTTACGGATGAAGCCGTGCTCGACACCCATGTCGATGAGCGAGCCTTCACGGCTGATGCCGTGGCCGTAGAGGATGTCGAACTCGGCCTGCTTGAACGGCGGCGAGACCTTGTTCTTGACGACCTTGACGCGGGTGCGGTTACCGACCGCGTCGGTGCCGTCCTTGAGGGTCTCGATGCGGCGGACGTCCAGCCGGACCGAGGCGTAGAACTTCAAAGCCTTACCGCCCGTGGTGGTTTCGGGCGAACCGAACATCACGCCGATCTTCTCGCGGAGCTGGTTGATGAAGATGGCGGTGGTGCCCGAGTTGTTCAGCGCGCCGGTCATCTTCCGCAACGCCTGGCTCATCAGGCGGGCCTGCAGGCCGACATGGCTGTCACCCATCTCGCCCTCGATCTCGGCGCGAGGCACCAGGGCGGCCACCGAGTCGATCACCAGGATGTCCAGCGCGCCGGAGCGGACCAGCATGTCGGCGATCTCCAGCGCCTGCTCACCGGTGTCGGGCTGGGACACCAGCAGCGAGTCGGTGTCTACCCCGAGCTTCTTGGCGTACTCGGGATCCAGTGCGTGCTCGGCGTCGATGAACGCCGCGATACCACCTGCGGCCTGGGCGTTGGCCACCGCGTGCAGCGCCACCGTGGTCTTACCCGAGGATTCCGGGCCGTAGATCTCGACAACCCTGCCACGCGGCAGGCCGCCGATGCCGAGCGCCACATCCAGCGAGATCGATCCGGTGGGGATCACCGAGATCGGCTGACGAACCTCCTCACCGAGGCGCATCACCGAACCTTTGCCGAAATTCTTGTCGATCTGCGCCATCGCCAGCTCGAGGGCTTTTTCGCGATCAGGGGCTTGCTGCGCCATGGTGGTGCCTCTCCAAGTAGTCGTGTTGACCGGTGTTCCGATCGGTTGGCCGTGACGCTAGAGCAGGCCACCGACAAGTCAGCTCAGTCGAACTGCAACCCACAGTAGACGAACACCTGTTCGATTCAAGTGGACACGCCGTGGTTACGGCGATTCAGGCATATCGTGAGGAGATCCGGCCCGAACGGGGCAGCGATGCACGAGTTGGCGATAACCCAGAGCGTTGTCGACGCGGTGTGTGAACACGCCGCCGGTCGTCGGATATGCAGTGTGCGACTCGAAGTCGGAGCGCTGTGCGCAGTCGTCCCGGACTCCATGCTGTTCTGCTTCGACCTGGTGACCAAGGGCACGGTCGCCGACGGCGCCCGACTGGACCTCGACATCCAACCGGGCACGGCACACTGCCGCGGCTGCGGGACCGATTTCGAACTTCCCGACCTGATCCTGCTCTGCCGGTGCGGCAGCGCCGACGTCGAGGTGACCGCCGGGCGGGATCTACGCATCCTCTCGATGGAAGTGAGTTGACATGTGCGCCACCTGCGGTTGCGGCGACGATGGCCACGACGGCCCGATGATCACCATCCCCGGCAACGACCACCACCATCCTCATGAGCACCACCACCCTCACGGCGAGCACACCGAGACCGTCACGCTCGAACAGAAAGTGCTCGCCAAGAACGACCTCGTCGCCGAAGAGAATCGCCGGTGGCTCGCCCGCCGCGGCATCCTGGCCCTCAACGTGACGAGTTCGCCGGGGGCGGGCAAGACCACTCTCCTCGAGCGCACCGTCCGCGAGTACGGGGCCCGTCGGCCCATCGCGGTGCTCGAAGGAGATCAGGAGACCTTGCTCGACGCCGACCGGATCAGGTCCGCGGGCGCACGCTCGGTTCAGGTCAACACCGGGGCCGGCTGTCATCTGGACGCGAGCATGGTCCGCGGGGCCCTCGACGCGCTCGATCCCGAGCCCGATTCGGTGCTGTTCATCGAGAACGTCGGAAACCTGGTCTGCCCGGCCCTGTTCGACCTTGGTGAACGCAACAAAATCGTCGTTGTCTCGGTAACCGAGGGGGCCGACAAACCATTGAAATACCCTTACATGTTCGCGGTCGCGGACCTGGTCCTCATCAACAAGATCGACCTCATGCCCTACGTGGATTTCGACATCGAAACATGTTGTAGCAGAGCTCGATCCGTCAATTCCGGGGTTGACATCCTGCCGGTGTCAGCGACGCGCGGGGACGGCCTCGAGCAGTGGTACTCCTGGATTGACACCTGCGCAAAAACCGTGACGTCAGCGTCGGCCGTTGACAACATGAACTCCCAGGAGTAGACCCAGATTTCAGGCGCCCTGAAGAAGCCGGTGAGCGTCTAGATCAGAGTTTGGGACTCCCAGCCCGGGCCCCAAGGAAGCCGTGACGTATGCCAACAGAGGCAGCGGTCAAAGCGGAAGAGGCACTGATCCATGTGCTGTGGATCAACGCCGGATTGAGTTGTGATGGTGACTCGGTGGCGTTGACTGCCGCCACTCAACCGAGCATCGAAGAAATTGCCCTCGGAGCCCTTCCCGGTCTACCGAAAATCGCCGTCCACTGGCCCTTGATCGACTTCGAATGTGGCCCGGCCGGCGGTGCCGATGATTTCCTCGCGTGGTTCTTCAAAGCCGACAGAGGGGAACTCGATCCGTTCGTCCTCGTTGTCGAGGGCTCCATTCCCAACGAACAGATCAAGAGCGAGGGTTACTGGTGCGGGTTCGGCAACGACCCGGCGACCAACCAGCCGATGACCACCAGCGAATGGCTGGATCGGCTGACCCCCAAGGCCACGGCCGTCGTCGCGGTCGGAACCTGCGCCACCTACGGTGGCATCCATGCGATGGCGGGCAATCCGACCGGCGCCATGGGGGTTCCCGACTATCTCGGCTGGGACTGGAAGAGCAAGGCCGGCATCCCGATCGTCTGTGTGCCGGGTTGCCCGATCCAACCGGACAACCTCGCCGAGACCCTGACCTACCTGCTGTACATGGCCACCGACCAGGCGCCCATGATCCCGTTGGATGACGCGCTCCGACCCACATGGCTGTTCGGCAACACCGTCCACGAAGGCTGTGACCGCGCCGGCTACTACGAGCAAGGCGACTTCGCAACCGAATACGGGTCACCGAAATGCATTGTGAAACTTGGGTGTTGGGGACCCGTGGTCAAGTGCAACGTACCCAAGCGCGGTTGGATCAACGGGATCGGCGGTTGCCCCAACGTCGGCGGCATCTGCATCGGGTGCACCATGCCGGGCTTCCCGGACAAGTTCATGCCGTTCATGGACGAACCACCAGGCGGCAAGGTGTCCACGACAGCATCCGGGCTCTACGGGTCGGTGATCCGCAGCTTGCGCCACGTCACCGGCCGCACCGTCGACAAGGAGCCCAAGTGGCGCCATCGCGGTACGACGCTGGAGACCGGAGCTACTCGCACCTGGTAGATGCGGGGTCGGGGCACCGTGGCCCCGACCCGTCAATCTCCCGCCGGAATACGGGAACAGTTGGCATTCCTGGCTTTATCTGCCCACTTGAAAGAGAAGTTCGATGACAACCATCATCCCCGAGCCGTCACACATCAAGCGCGAACCCGGCCAACTGGTGGAGATGGCATGGGACCCGATCACGCGCATCGTCGGCAGCCTCGGCATCTACACCAAGATCGACTTCGAGAACCGCGAAGTCGTCGAATGCCACAGCACCTCATCGATATTCCGCGGCTACTCGATCTTCATGAAGGGCAAGGACCCGCGCGACGCACATTTCATCACCAGTCGCATCTGCGGTATCTGCGGCGACAACCACGCCACCTGCTCATGCTATTGCCAGAACATGGCCTACGGGGTCAAGCCACCGCATCTCGGCGAATGGCTGGTGAACCTCGGCGAGGCCGCGGAATACATGTTCGACCACAACATCTTCCAGGAGAACCTGGTGGGCGTGGACTACTGCGAGAAGATGGTGTCCGAGACCAATCCCAGCGTGCTGGCCAAGGCTGAGAACACTGCCGCACCGCATGCCGACGCGCACGGCCACCGCACCATCGCCGACATCATGCGGGCCCTCAACCCGTTCACCGGCGAGTTCTACCGGGAGGCCCTGCAGGTCAGCAGGTGGACGCGAGAGATGTTCTGCCTCATGGAAGGTCGCCACGTCCACCCGTCGACGCTGTATCCCGGCGGTATCGGCACGACCGCGACGGTGCAGCTGATGACCGACTACATGACCCGGCTGATGCGTTACGTCGAGTTCATGAAGAAGGTCGTGCCGATGCACGACGATCTGTTCGATTTCTTCTACGAGGCCCTGCCGGGCTATGACCAGGTCGGTCTGCGCCGCACCCTGCTCGGTTGCTGGGGGTCTTTCCAGGATCCCGAGGTGTGCAATTTCGCCTACAAGGACATGGAGCGTTGGGGCGACGCCATGTTCGTCACACCCGGCGTGGTGGTCGACGGCAAACTCGTCACCCACTCACTGGTGGACATCAACCTCGGAATCCGAATCCTGTTGGGACACAGTTATTATGATGATTGGTCCGATCAGGAGATGTTCGTCAAGACCGATCCGCTCGGCAACCCCGTCGACCGCCGCCACCCCTGGAACCAACACACCAACCCCAAGCCCCAGAAGCGCGATTTCGACGAGAGCTACAGCTGGGTGATGTCCCCGCGCTGGTACGACGGCAAAGATCACCTGGCGCTGGACACCGGCGGTGGTCCGTTGGCGCGGCTGTGGTCGACGGCGCTCGCGGGTCTCGTCGACATCGGGTATGTCAAGGCGACCGGCCGCAGCGTCCAGATCAACCTGCCGAAGACCGCGCTGAAGGGTCCGGTCGAGTTCGAATGGAAGATTCCGGACAAGGGCAGCAACACCATCGAGCGCAACCGAGCCCGCACCTACTTCCAGGCCTACGCCGCGGCATGCGCGCTGCACTTCGCCGAGCAGGCGTTGGCGGAAATCCGAGCCGGCCGCACCAAGACGTGGGAGAAATTCGATGTGCCCGACGAGGCCATCGGTTGCGGCTTCACCGAAGCGGTCCGCGGGGTGCTGAGCCACCACATGGTGATCCGGGACGGCAAGATCGCCAATTACCACCCCTATCCGCCGACGCCGTGGAACGCGAGTCCGCGCGACAGCTACGGCACTCCGGGGCCATACGAGGATGCGGTGCAGGACCAACCGATCTTCGAGGAGAACGATCGGGAGCACTTCAAGGGCATCGACGTCATGCGCACGGTGCGTAGCTTCGACCCCTGCCTGCCGTGTGGCGTACACATGTACCTCGGGAACGGAAAGTCCTTGGAGCTCATGCACTCCCCCACCCAGTCAGCCACCGTGGACTGACACATGACGCCCGCCGTAACGCCGGTCCACGACGAACCCGATGACGTAGCGCACTGGCGCTCGGCAGGCGACCGAATACAGAATCTCCTGGACGCCAGCGCCGCCGGCGGGGCTGCGGCACTGGATCGTGCCGAACGGCTCGTACGCGAGGTGACCGACCTGTACGGCGCCGGGCTGCAACGGATCTTGACGATCGTCGCCGCGGATCCGGCGATGGTCGAAGCGGTGGCAGGCGACGATCTGGTGGCCAGTCTGCTGCTCGTCCACGGCCTGCATCCGCATCCGGTCGAGCGGAGGATCGCCGACGCGCTCGACCGGGTCCGCCCCTACCTCGGATCGCATGGCGGCGATGTCGACCTGCTCGAAGTCGACGGGCCGGTGGTCCGGCTACGGTTCAGCGGAAGCTGCAAGAGTTGCCCGTCCTCGGCGGCCACTCTCGAATTGGCCATCGAGGACGCGGTCAAGAACGCCGCGCCCGAAGTCTCTTCGATCGAGGTGGTGCCCGACGGCGACGCTCGTCAGCTGATACCCGCACAGTCGCTGCTGGCCCGCGTGCACACCAACGGACAGCGATCCGCCACCTGGCATCCCGTGCCCGCACTCGACGACCTGATGCCAGCAGAGGTGGGCGGTTTCGCCGTCGCAGGCACTTCGGTGCTCGTGTGCCGCATCGACGACGAACTCTTCGGGTACCGCGATCGCTGTCCGGTCTGCACTCATGGGATGGCGGGGGCGACACTGACCGGCACGGTGTTGACGTGCCCGCACTGCGGTTGCGGTTTCGACGCGGTTCACGCTGGTCGTGCGCAGGATGACGGCAGCGATCAGCACCTCGAGCCCGTCCCGGTGTTGAGGCGAGACGGCGTGCCGTCGATGGCGATCGCGCAGGAAGCCATGACGTGAACAGCCCGTTGGACGTACTGGCCCGGATCCGTGCGGGCCGCGGTGCACCGGAGGAGCCCGGTGAGCAGTGCGAGATGTGCTCGGAGCCCATCACCGACGAACACCAGCACGTGGTCAATGTCGAAGGCCGCCAACTGATGTGCGTATGCCGCGGCTGTTACCTGCTGTTCACCGACAGTGAGGCACAGCTGCGGTACCGCGCGGTCCCCGACCGCTATCTGGTGTTTCCCGATTGTGCTGTCAGCAGGGCGGATTGGGAAGCCCTGCAGATTCCCGTCGGTCTGGCGTTCTTCTTCCGCAACTCCGCACTCGGCCGGATCGTCGCGTTCTACCCGGGCCCGGCGGGCGCCACCGAATCCGAACTCGATCTGGACGCCTGGAACACGATGGTCGACCTTGACCCCAGGCTGGGCCTGCCTGCCGCCGATACCGAGGCGTTGCTGATCCGCCTGCCCGACGACGATTCCCTGGAACCTGAGTGCTACGTCGTCCCCATCGACTCGTGCTACGAGTTCGTCGGCCGAATACGGTTGCTGTGGCGCGGATTCGACGGTGGGCAAGACGTCCGCCGCTACATCGGCGAGTACTTCGGCGCACTCGCTCACCGCAGCCGGGTGGTGCCACCGTGACCGGCCCGACGCCGCAGGCGACGGAGCTGACCTTCGCCGTCCTTGAGGTCAGCCCCGAACCCTATGCGGTGACACCGATTCTCACCGCGCGCATCGGCGTGGCGGCGATCGGTGACGACCCCGTCCATGCGCTGGCACTGCGTTGTCAGGTCCGCATCGAACCCATGCGGCGCGGCTACCGCGACGACGAGGCCACCGGTCTGCTGGACCTTTTCGGCCCGCGCGAACGCTGGAACACCACCCAGCGCACCTTCTTGTGGCAGCACGCCACCGCCATGGTGCCCGGGTTCACCGGCACCACCCAGGTCGGGCTCGCACTCGAATGCACCTACGACTTCGAGGTGGCCGCCGCTAAGTACCTGCACGCCTTGCGCGGCGGAACCATCCCGCTGCAGTTCCTGTTCAGCGGCACCGTATTCACCCGTGGATCGCGCGGCTTCGCCGTCACCCAGGTGCCATGGGACCGTGAGGACCGGTTCGACATGCCGGTCGCGATATGGCAGAACCTGGTCGCACAACACTTCCCGAACACCGGTTGGCTGCGCCTGAGGCACGACACACTCACGGACCTGGCCGCCTACAAGTCCCGACATGGTCTGCTGTCCTTCGACGAGACCATCACCTCGCTGTTGTCCCGGCAGGAAATTTCATGAGCGCCGATTGGGAACAGGTACGGGCGGTCGCCGACGCGGTCCTCTACGAGGGCTACCTGTTGTATCCCTATCGGGCCGACTCGCAGAAGAACCAGTCCCGCTGGCAATTCGGCGTGTTGGGCCCCACTGGCGCAGCCCGGACCGGGATCGGGGAGGACAGCGTGCTGTCGACCCAGCTGCTCGTCCGTCCGCACGACCGCCCGGAGGTTTCGGTCGTTGTTCGGTTCCTCCAACTGCAGCGCCGCACCGCCGAGCGTCGCTGCTCCGGGCAGCGGTTCGAAGCAGTCGACGAGCTGGTGACCGCACACGGAGTGTGGCTCACGTGGGATGAGGCGATCGAACACGAAATCCAGTTCGGCCCGTTCGATCTGGCCGAGCTCGGCGCGGCACAGACATGCCATGTGGCGGTTCGACCGGGCGCCGACATCGAATATCTCGAAGGCGGACGGTTGGTGCGGTCGCGACGCGAGCTACGCGGGGAGCTTACCGTCGCGTGCGAGCCCGACGACGGGCTACTACGGCTGAGCCTGTCCATCACAAACACCGCGGCGCCCGCGTCGAGCAAGGACGACGCCATCGCGGTGTCGTTGATCGGAACCCATCTTGTACTGTCTGTCGCCGACGGCGAATTCGTCTCTCTGCTGGACCCGCCCGCAGACGCGAGCGCGGCTGCGTCCAGATGCAAGCATCAGCGCTGCTTTCCCGTCCTGGCCGGCCCACCCGAGGAAAGCCGGCTCATGCTGGTGTCACCGATCATCCTCTACGACCATCCCGAGATCGCCGAGCAAAGTGGGGGCACGCTCTACGACTCGACCGAGATCGACGAGATCCTCACCCTGCGGATCATGACGATGACCGACCAGGAGAAGGCGCAGGCCCGCGCGACCGACCCGCGCGCCGCGCACATCATCGACCGGTGCGAGTCGATGTCGCCCGAGGCGATGCTCAATCTGCATGGCGTGCTGCGCAATCCACATGCTTCCGGCGAACCGGGACTCATCCCGGAACTGCCCGACGGCATCGAGTGGTGGGATCCCCTTGCCGACGGCGCGGTCGACCCTGCCGTCGATGCTGTACTGGTCAATGGGGTGCGGGTGAGTCGAGGCAGCCGCGTCCGGCTGCACCCGTCGCGCCGCGCCGACGCCCAGGACCTGTTCTTCGTCGACAAGATCGCGCATGTGACGTCGGTGCACGAGGATGTCGACGGCGAGCACCATCTGGGCGTCGTGCTCGACGACGATCCGGCCGCCGACCTTCACGAATGGTATGGCCGCTACCTGTACTTCTCACCCGATGAAGTCGAACCGTTGGTGCAATGAGAGGAGTCGCAATGGAAGTCGTGGGTTGGATCGCCGTCGTGGTCGTGGCGGCTGTCGTGGCCGCCGGAGCAGTGGTCGGCCTGAGGTCGATTCCCGATGCGCAGCGTTACCTGAAGATGCGTCGCATGTAGCCGGTGACATCACGTCCGGAGTACTGGTAGCCGGTATCGGCAACATCTTCCTCGGAGACGACGGATTCGGGCCCGAGGTGATCAGGCATGTCCCCCGACATGCCGACGACGCGCGAATCCGCATGCGCGACTACGGGATCGGCGGCATGCATCTGGCGTACGACCTGCTCGACGACTGGGATGCCCTGATCCTGGTCGACGCGCTCCCGTGCCAGGGATCACCGGGGACACTGCACGTGTTCGAAGCCGACTTCGCAGGTCTGCCCGGCCCGGCCGGTCTGGATGCTCACGCGATGGACCCGGCGGCGGTGTTCGCCGGTCTCACCGCGCTCGGCGGCGCACCGCCCTACACGGTGGTGATCGGCTGCGAAGTCGAAACAGTCGCCGACGGCATCGGCCTGTCCGACAGTGTGACAGCAGCGATTCCCCATGCGGTCGCGGCGATCGAAGCCGCGACGGCCCGCCTCGCGAACCGGGAGGTCTGATCATGTGTCTGGGAATCCCGGGGCAGGTGGTGGGCATGCTGGAGGGCTACGGCGGTCAGCTAGCCCTCGTGGACGTGGCCGGTGAGCACCGCAAGGTCAACGTCGGCATGCTGGCCGATGCGACATTGCGCACCGGCGACTGGGTGATCATCCACATGGGCTTCGCCGTCGACAAGACCGACGCGGCCGGTGCCGACGCGGCCCTGCGCGGACTTGAGCTACTCGGCCGCGGCCGCAGCACCGAGGATCCACCATGAGTGTGCGACAACGACTTCGAGTCGGCGTCCACGGCGTGGTGCAGGGCGTCGGTTTCCGGCCGTTCGTGTACACCACCGCGGCGGCGTTGGGCCTGACAGGATGTGTGCGCAACGACAGTTCGGGTGCGGTCATCGAGGTCGAGGGCGATCGCACCGCCCTCGACGAATTCCTGAATCGGCTGAGCGACAGTCCCCCTCCGCTGGCCGTCGTCGAGTCGATCGAGGCAGCGCGCATCCCGGTGACAGGCGGGACCGGATTCGTCATCGCCGATACCTCGAGGGCCGACGGCGGCCGCACCCTGGCCTCACCCGATGTCGCGATGTGCGCCGAATGTGCGGCCGAACAGCGCGATCCGGCTGATCGCCGCTACCGGCACGCGTTCATCAACTGCACCAACTGCGGCCCCCGCTTCACCATCATCGCGTCACTGCCCTATGACCGCGCGGCGACGGCGATGGCTCCTTTCGCCATGTGTGCCGACTGCGCCCGGGAGTACACCGACCCCGCCGACCGGCGGTTCCACGCGCAGCCGGTGTGCTGCCCGCGGTGCGGGCCTACCGTGACCTTCCACGGCGACACCACCGCCACGGCCGAATCGGGGGTGCAGGATGCCCGGCAACTGCTGTGCGACGGGAAAATCCTCGGCGTCAAGGGAATCGGCGGCTACCACCTGGCCTGCGATGCGAGCGATCATCGAGCGGTCGCCGAACTGCGCCGACGCAAACGCCGCGGTGACAAGCCCTTCGCGGTGATGGTGCCCGACCTTGCCGCAGCACACGACATCGCCGACATCGGCGCTGCCGAAGCGCGGTTGTTGGGCGGCCCGGCGCGTCCGATCGTCCTGCTGCCACGCCGCTCCGGTGCGGCGGTCGCCGACTCCGTCGCTCCACACAATCCCGACCTCGGGGTGATGCTCGCCTACAGTCCGCTGCACGCCCTGCTGTTCGGGCTACCCGGCGACCGACCGGCGCCCCGCGTGCTCGTGATGACGTCGGCCAATCTCAGTGGCGAACCGATTTGCTACACCGACGACGATGCGCTGCACCGGCTTTCGTTCCTGGCCGACGGCTGGCTCACGCACGACAGGGCGATCCTGGTGCCCTGCGACGACTCCGTGCTCCGCGTGGTCGACGGCACCGAACTGCCGATCCGCCGCTCACGGGGATACGCGCCACTGCCCGTTGCCCTCCCCATAGCCGTACCACCCACGCTGGCCGTGGGTGCCGATGTCAAGAACACTCTGGCCGTGGCCGATCAGCGCTACGCCTGGTTGAGCGCACACATCGGCGACATGGACGGGCTGGCCACGCTCACCGCGTTCGGCCAAGCGGTCGGGCACCTCGAGGCGCTCACCACCGTCGCGCCCGAAGTCCTTGTCGCCGACGCTCATCCCGAGTATCGGTCGACTGGCTGGGCGCACCGCAACGCCGACGGCCGACCGGTGCGGACGGTGCAGCACCACCACGCCCATATCGCCGCGGCGATGGCTGAACACGGCCTGGACTGTCCGGTGCTCGGATTCGCGTTCGACGGAACCGGATACGGCCCCGACGGCGCGGTGTGGGGTGGCGAGCTGCTCGAAGCGGACTACAAGGGTTACCAGCGGCTGGCGCACCTGCGATATGTGCCGATGCCCGGCGGCGACATCAGCGTGCGACGGCCCTACCGGATGGCACTGTCGCATTTACGGGCAGCCGGGCTCGACTGGGACACTGACCTGCCGCCGGTGCGGGCATGTCCGTCCGACGAGTTGCGCGTACTCGAACATCAGTTGCGCAGGGACGCCGGGTGCACCCCGACCTCCAGCATGGGCCGGCTGTTCGACGCCGTCGCCGCCTTGATCGGGGTGGGTCAGGTGGTGGACTACGAGGCACAGGCCGCCATCGAGCTGGAGGGGTTGTCGCGCACCGCCGAAGCCGGCAGAGGCCGCTGCGCCGCCGGTACCACCCATTACACGTTCACCCTCGACACCGACCGGCATCCGCTGGTGTTCGATCCCGGGCCGGTGCTCGCGGCCGTGATCGAGGATCTCCGCGGCGACGTACCGGTCGCGGTGATCGGGGCCCGATTCCATCGGGCGGTGGCCGATCTGATCGTCGCACTGGCCGAAATCCGCGCGGTGCCGGGCCAGCCCGTGGTGCTCTCGGGCGGAGTGTTCCAAAATGCGCTGCTGCTGCGCCAGACGCTGACCGCGCTGCACACCAAAGGATTCCAGGTGTTCACCCACCGCCAGGTGCCTCCGAACGACGGCGGCATCGCGCTGGGCCAGCTCCTGGTCGGAAATGCCGGGTGAGCCATGACGGTCATCGGATTGCACACGCTGCCCTCGGGATCGGCGCTCTTCGCGCGCTACGCCTACCCGCCCAACGAGCTGGGATACTGCGGGCCGGGCGACTCCGGTGTGCTGCTGCGCGGTGACGATGCGGCCCGGGTGGCAAGCCATGCCAGGGAATTCGACGGGGCCTGGCCATATCTGAGCACCATCGCCCGCGCCACGGGATCGGACCCGCTGGACGTCGACGTGGTCCGCGGATATTGGGTGGGCAGCCCTGCGCTGCGGCGCGTCAACCCCGCCGTCCTGCTCAACACGCTGCGGGCGGCGTTTACGGGGCAGGTGAGCGGCCTGCTCGATGATGTCGAATGCACGCCGGCTGTCTTGGCACACCACAGCTTTCATGTCTTCGTCGTCTATCCGTGGGTGCGCTTTCTCGATCGGGAACCCGCAACGGCACTGAGGGTATTGCAGAGTTGCCGGATCCGATGGGGCACCGTCACGGCCGTCGAGGGCGAACATGCCGTCATCGATTCCAGTCCCCTCGTCCTCGACGACGGCGCATTGCGGTTGGGCGTGCGGCGCCCCGACCGGGTGCGCTGGAGCCGCGACGGCGCGTCGTTCGTCACCGCACCGACACCCGGCACTGTTGTGTCAGCCCACTGGGACTGGGTGTGCGACACCCTCACCGGCGCCGAGTGGAAGGCACTGCGCGAGGCCACCACGACAACGCTCGACATGGTGAACGCCGCCCGAAGAAGAACAGGAGGTCTCCCATGACCGTCACCGCACAACCGTTTGTCGACACCCAGTTGTCGGCTGACCTCGCCGCGGCAGCACTGGATGTCGCCCGCAAGTTCCACGACGGCGCCACCCTGTGGGTCATTGCGCCGCAATGGGAGCCGCACGCGCATCACGTCGCCGTCGAATTCGTCCACCCGGTCATCATGGGCAAACGCGCCCTGCCGTCCGTGGCGCTGGTCGAGCCGGATCCCGTCGCGCAGGCCAGGGTGGCCAGTCAGCCCGGTGATCTGCTGCTGGCCGTCGCATCGGCGGACGAGCCCGCAGTCAAAGATGCCATGCGCCGCGCACCCGCCTGGGGCGTCACGACGGTGTGGATCGGATCGGGCCCACGTCCTGCAGCCGGGGGCGCCCATCACATCCTGTGGGTCGACTCCGACGACCCGATGGTGCCCGCGACCGGCCGGTTCGTCTTGCTGTACCACCTGCTCTGGGAGCTCACCCACGTGTGCTTCGAGCATCCAGGACTGCTCAAACCCGCCGACGCCGAGCGCACCGAAGAGGTCTGCGTGACCTGCAGCGATGAGGGCCAGCTCGCGGAAGTCATTCTGGCTCCCGAGGATTCGAGCGGGCAAGCACTCATCCGCACCCGCGACGGAGAACAGTGGGTCGACGTCGCACTGCTCGGCGACGTGTCACCCAACGACCTGATCCTCGTGCATGCAGGCACCGGGATCGCCCGGCTGGAAACGGAGTCGGCCTCATGACAACGAACCAATCCGACAGCACCGGATTCCTCTATCCGTTCATCGAGTCCGAAGAGACCGACGCGCGATCCCTGCTCGACGACCTGGCGTCCTCGGCGCGTGGGAAAGCGGCGGAAAGCGCCCGGCTACAACAGGAATCACTACGCGAATACGATCCCGGACTGGTCGAGGCAGGCCAGGCCATGGCCGACCGGTTCGCCCGCGGTGGCAGGCTCTACACGCTGGGCAACGGCGGCAGCTCCACCGATGCGGCCACCCTGGCCACCCTGTTCAGCCGCCCGGCGCGGGGCCGACCAGTGGCGGCCTGGTCGTTGGCTGCCGACGAAGCCGTCGTCACGGCACTGGGCAATGACGTGGGATTTGAGCTCATCTTCAAACGCCAGATCATCGCCCATGCCCGCGACCACGATGTCGCCATCGCGCTGTCGACCTCCGGCAACTCCGAGGACCTGATGACGGCGATCACCGAGGCCAAGCGGCGGGGACTGCTCACCATCGGATTCGCCGGTCACGACGGTGGGCGCATGGGCACCGCCGAAGACCTGGACTTCTGTTTCACCGTGCACAGCCAGAGCATTCATCGCATCCAGGAAAGCCACGCCATGCTGGGGTACCGGCTCTGGTCGGTCGCCCAGGAGCGCATGGCCCGCCTGCGGGAGCACGCATCATGACCGCCACCACGGCGGCGCAACGCGAGGACCGAGCGCTCGAACGGATCGACAAGTTCCGGCAGCGGCGCCCGCGGCTACTCGACGACGTCGTGACCCTGGCCCACGGTGCGGGCGGCAAATCGTCTGCGGCACTGGTCGATGCCGTGTTCGTGGAAGCCTTCCGCAACCCTGAACTGGAGCAGCTCGGCGACGCCGCGGTGGTGACCACCCCGGCCGGGGATCGGCTGGCGTTCTCGACCGATTCGTATGTCGTTGCGCCGCATCGTTTCCCCGGCGGGTCCATAGGCCACGTCGCAGTGCACGGGACGATCAACGACCTCGCCGTCTCGGGTGCCCGGCCCTGCTGGATGTCGGCGGGGTTCGTGATCGAGGAGGGTTTCCAGATCAGTGAACTGCGCGAGATCGTGGCAGACATGGCCGAAGCCGCCGCGCATGCCGGAGTGCTGATCGTCACCGGCGACACCAAGGTGGTCGGAAAAGACGCGGCCGACGGGGTGTACATCTGCACCGCAGGCGTCGGCGTGATTCCCGAAGGCCGGCGCCTGGCCCGCGAACTCGTGCAACCGGGCGACAAGGTGGTGTTGTCGGGCACGATCGGCGATCACGGCATGGCGGTGATGCTGGCCCGCGGCGACCTGGCCATCGACGCCGACATCGCGTCGGATACCGCGCCCGTGCACGAACTTGTCGAGGCCCTGCTGGCTGCCGCGCCGTCCACACGGTGGATGCGGGACGCGACCCGTGGCGGTGTCGGAACCGTGTGCAACGAACTCGTCAAAGATCGGCCGTTCGCGGTGGTCCTCGACGAGCCGAGGCTGCCGATCGAACCCCAGGTGCTCGGTGCCTGCGATCTGCTCGGCATCGACCCGCTCTACGTCGCCAACGAGGGCAAGTTCCTCGCCGTCGTCGCACCCGAGGAGGCCGATGCCGCCGTCGCCGCCCTGCGCACCCACCCACAGGGCGCGCGTGCCGCCGTCGTGGGCGAGATCATCCCCGAGCCGCACGGGATCGTGGCGCTCCGAACATCATTCGGCGGTACCCGCATCGTCGACATGCTCGTCGGCGACCCGCTGCCACGCATCTGCTGAGAGGAAAACTGCAATGTGTCTCGGAATCCCCGGCCAAGTGGTCGATTTCGTCGACGCCGAGGCCTACCTGGCCAAGGTCGACGTCAACGGCGTACGGCGCATCATCAGTGTCCGACTGCTCGCCGAAGACAATCTGCAGGTCGGCGACTGGGTGCTGGTCCACGTCGGGTTCGCGATGGCCAAGATCGACGAACGCGAAGCCGCCCTGACCCTGGATCAGGTGCAGAAGATGGGCGAGAACTATCAGCAGGAGATCGCCGCGTTCAACGACTCCGAAATCGCTTGAGAGGCTTGACATGAAGTTCGTCGACGAATTCCGCGATCCGGCCGCCGCGCGGGCCCTGGTCAAATCGATCACCGAACTCGCCGGTGACGACGAGTTCAAATTCATGGAGGTGTGCGGCGGCCACACTCACACCATCTACAGGCACGGCATCGAACACCTCCTGCCGAGTTCGATCGAGTTGGTACACGGGCCGGGCTGCCCGGTCTGTGTGATCCCGATGGGCCGGGTGGACGACGCGATGTGGCTGGCCGAACAGCCCGGCATCATCTTCACCACGTTCGGCGACATGATGCGCGTGCCCGGCTCACGCGGGAACCTGATCGAAGCCAAGGCCCGTGGGGCCGACGTGCGTTTCGTCTACTCCCCCCTGGACGCGCTGAAGGTCGCCCGCGACAACCCCGACCGGCATGTCGTGTTCTTCGCGGTCGGGTTCGAGACCACCGCACCGTCGACGGCTGTCACGCTCGTCCGAGCACGCACGCTGGGGGTGCACAACTTCAGCGTGTTCTGCAACCACGTCACGATCGTGCCGCCCATCAAGGCCATCCTCGAATCCCCCGACCTGCGACTGTCGGGATTCCTCGGTCCGGGTCACGTCTCCACCGTGGTGGGGCTGCGGCCGTACCGCTTCGTCCCCGCCGTCTACGGCAAGCCCATCGTGGTCGCGGGGTTCGAGCCGCTCGACATCTTGGCCTCGGTGCACATGCTCCTGCAGCAGATCCGCGAGGGCCGCTGCGAGGTGGAGAACCAGTACACGCGCGTGGTGCGCCCAGAAGGCAATCTCCAGGCCCTGAAGCTGATGGCGGAGACGTTCGAGCTGCGACCCCACTTCGAATGGCGCGGCCTCGGGTTCATCTCCCAGAGCGCACTGAAGATTCACCGCGAGTATGCCGAGTACGACGCCGAGCTGGTATTCGACATGCCCGGGGTGCGCGTGGCAGACCCGAAGGCCTGCCAGTGTGGAGAGGTGCTCAAGGGCGTCATCAAGCCGTGGGAGTGCAAGGTGTTCGGGACGGCGTGTACCCCCGAGACACCCATCGGCACGTGCATGGTGTCACCCGAGGGCGCGTGCGCGGCGTACTACAACTTCGGCCGGCTGCACCGCGAGACCGCGCAGCTGCTGATCCAGCACTGACTCAGCGACGCCAGTTCGGGAAGTTGTCGAGATCCCGCAGCGTCATGACAAAACCGACCGCGCCGACGGCGATGGCCAGGAAGTAGCCGACCGCAGCATGCCAGCCACCCAACGTCGACGCGACCAGCCAGCACAACAGAACCGCGGCGATGACCAGCAACACACCGTAGAGCGGCGTCCGTTGAGGATGCTCACCTAGTCGCATAACTCCGGTATACGCGCCCCAGTGAGCTACGTCACACCTGGCTACCACTCTTCGCGTGGGACGTCGAAATCGGCGCACAGGGCCCGCCACACGTCACGCGGCTCCACGCCTGCCTCGATGGCCTGCGCGGCCGTGCGCCCCATGCTGCTCAGCACATGGTCGACGAGCATGGACCGCCCCCGCATCGAGCCGAACCGGCCGTCGACCAGCTCGTGGAATTCCGTCAAGCGCACGAGCCCAACCTACCGAGCGGGCGCCAACGCGTCATGGCACACCCGTACCGGATCTGCCACGTGGGCCACCGATGCCCCGCCCTGCTGTGCGGCCCGGCGATACCTCGACGAGCCGAGCACCTCGCCGACGGCGGTGATCAACGCGTCGGCTGTCAACGGGCGCACCAATTGCGCACTGCCTTGGCGCACCAGGCGATTGGCGATCTCCCACTGGTCTCCGCCGCCCGGAACCACCACCATCGGCACACCGGCCAGCAGGGTCTTGGACACCATGCCGTGGCCACCCCCGCAGATCACCAGGTCGGCGTGAGTGAGCAGGTCGTCCTGGCGTCCCAGTCCGACCACCGCCCACGGCGGGACCTCGACGTCGGCCCCGCCCAGCCGAGACACCACCAGCCGAGCCCCGTCGGGCAGCGTCTCGCCGGGCCGCAGCGACCCCAGCGCGAGCTCGGCCATCCCCTGGGTGCCGGTGGTCGCGGTCGACGGCGCGACCACCACGACCGGGCCCCTACCGGCGGGCACGGGCAGCACCGCGTCCGTCGGCTCGAAATGCAGCGGCCCCACCACGACGGCCTCCGCCGGCCAATCCGGACGCGGCACCTCGAGTGCGGGCAGGGTCGCGATCAGGCGACGCAGCGGCCCGGGATCGGTCGCGGGCAGGCCGATCCCCGCCCTGGCTTCGGCGCGCTGCGCCAGACCCGACCGCAGAGACCGCGCCGTCAGCGCCCGCATCACGGAGTCGCGCAACCGGCCGCGCAACCCGACGCCCGGTGCCAAACCGCTGCCCACCGGCGGCAGCCCCTTCGACGGCAAGTAGAGCGGATGCGGGTTGAGTTCCACCCAGGGCACCCCGAGCAGTTCGGCGGCCAGCCCGCCGCACGCCGTGATCACATCCGAAACCACCAGGTCGGGGCCGATTTCCCGAAGCTGCGGGACGTTGAGCACTGCCATTCTGGCCGCCCGGTAGTGGATCTTCGCCCCGGCGTCGGCGTCGTTGTCATCGTCGGTGGGATCCAGCCCGGCCAGTTCGACCGCGTCGACCCCGGCGGCGCGGGCAGTGTCCAGCCATTCCACGCCGGTCAGCAGGGTCGGCGTGTCCCCCGCCGCCAGGAATTTCAGACACAGCGCCAGGGCCGGGAAGGCATGCCCGGGGTCGGGTCCGGCAACCACCGCTACGCGCATTGGGATTACCCTGCCACAGCCCAGGAGAACTAGGCTTCGGCCATGGCTGACCAATCAACCACCGCGGTGAACAGTCCCGCGGGCACGGTCGAGATCTTCCTCAATGCGCTTCAGGACCAGGACTTCGAAACAGCCGAGAACGCGCTGGCGCAGAACCTGGTGTATCAGAACGTCGGGTTGCCGACCATCTACGGGCGCAACCGCACGGTGAAACTGTTCCGTTCCATGCAGGGCCGGGTCGGTTTCGAGGTGAAGATTCACCGGATCGCGGCCGACGGCGCCTCGGTGCTGACCGAACGCACCGACGCCCTGATCATCGGACCGCTGCGGCTGCAGTTCTGGGTGTGTGGGGTGTTCGAGGTGCACGAGGGCCGAATCACGCTGTGGCGGGACTACTTCGACTTTCTCGACATGACCAAGGCGACGGTCCGCGGCCTGGTCGGGATCGTCATTCCCTCACTGCGCGCGTCGCTGTAGCGGCTGACCGATGACGAGCAACAACGCGCGCACCAAGCCGAATCCGATTCAGTTCCTGGGTTACTGCTTCGGGCGCCGACTCCCCGATTCGATGCTCGACTGGGTGCGCGAAGACCTGACCGGCAAGGGCGCCACCCGCCGGATGATGCTGCGGGTGCTGGTGCCCGCGGTGCTGATCCTGTCCCCGTTCTGGCTGATCGACACCACCTTGTACGTGCACCTGAGCATGACGGTGCCGATCCTGATCCCGTTCGTCTACTTCTCGCACGCGCTGAACAAGATCTGGCGGCGGCACATGCTGCGCGTGCACGGCCTCGACCCCAATCTGGTCGACAAGATCTCCCGCGAGAAGAACGCGCACATCCATCAGGCCTACATCGAGAAGTACGGCCCGCGGTCGGGGCCACCCAGCAGCAGCGCGGTCTGAACCGTCAGGCCTGGCGCAGCCGGCCCAGCTCGTCGAAGGCCTGCGCCCAGCCCATCAGCCGGTCGGTGGCGTTGGTCAGCTCGCTGCGGTAGCGCTGCTGCGACAGGGGGGCCGCCGACACCGGCCCGCTGTTGGCCGCGGACACCAGTTGTGCTGCGGCGGTGACCATTTCGTTGTACTGCCGAACACCTTGACCGAGTTGTGCGGTGAACGCGTTGATGGTGGGCACCAGGTACTGCCGCGACTGAGGCGCATTGCTGATCGCGCGCTCCATCGAGATCACCTCGGTGGCGGTGGCGGCCATGGTGCGCGCGGTCTGGTTGGCCACCGCGGTCAGCTCGCGCAGCTCGTCGGCGGGCAGCATGTGGCCGCGTTCCATGACGCCGAGCAGCGAGAACATGCCACGCTCGGATGCCACCAGCGCCGACATCGGCTGGCGTGCGGCCGAACCCCACGGCGGAAGCCGCCGGCCGGCAACGGGACGTTCGGCCGGCAAGGGTTCGGACCGCAGCCAGCGGTAGCGCAGCCACAGCAGCGTCGCGGGGAACGCGGCACCGGCGGCGATGACACCGGTGATGATGAGGACCCAGACTGGAGTGCGCCACGACGCGAGGACCGCCGTCACCAGCACCCAGAACCCGCAGGCGAGCGTGAAGAATACCCCGAGGCGCGCAGCCCACCGCCGCTTGCGCAGCAGCTTCGCGCGCGGATCGGCGGCAGCACTGAGCTTTTCGGCCAGGGCGCCGGACAGGTCGGCGGCCGTATCGACACCCCGCTGCAGCACCGACCGCCAGGCTTCTCCTCGACCGGTCTTGGTAGCCATGATCACATCACCGAAACACTATTGGCCGAGCGGATTTTCGGGCGTCTGGGCCGGGTTGGTGGCCGGCGCGGCCGGCGTCGCGGTGCTGCCGCCCGCGGGCAGCGTGTCGCCACGCATCGACGCGCGGATCTGCTCCAGCCGGGAGTGCCCGGCCATCTGCACACTGGCCTGCTGCACTTCGAGCATGCGGCCCTGCACCGAGTTCTGGGCGAGTTCGGCCGAGCCGATGGCGTTGGCGTAGCGTCGCTCGATCTTGTCGCGGACCTCGTCGAGGCTGGGGGTGTTGCCCGGCGCGGCAAGGTCGGTCATCGACCGCAGCGAGGAGCTGACCTGCTCCTGCATCTTGGCCTGCTCAAGCTGCGACAGCAGCTTGGTGCGTTCGGCGATCTTCTGCTGCAGCATCATCGCGTTCTGCTCGACAGCCTTCTTCGCCTGGCCGGCGGCCTGCAGAGCCTGGTCGTGCAAGGTCTTGAGGTCTTCGACGCCCTGCTCGGCGGTCACCAGCTGCGCGGCGAACGCCTCGGCGGCGTTGTTGTACTCAGTGGCCTTGGCGACGTCGCCGGCGCCATTTGCCTGGTCGGCGAGAGTGAGGGCCTGGCGGACGTTGACCTGGAGCTTCTCGATGTCGGCGAGCTGGCGGTTGAGCCGCATCTCCAGCTGACGCTGGTTGCCGATCACCTGGGCGGCCTGCTGGGTGAGTGCCTGGTGCTGACGCTGTGCGTCCTCGATGGCCTGCTGGATTTGCACCTTCGGGTCGGCGTACTCATCGACCTTGGAGCTGAACAGCGCCATCAGGTACTTCCATGCCTTGGTGAACGGATTGGCCATGGGAACGTTTCCGCCTTCGCTGATGTTTGGGCCCGGTTGATCGGGCCTGTGGTCGCCTAGTCGGTCAAGTTGTCGTGCTCAAGTGCCAACTTATCGGGTTCGGGCAGACCGCCACAGCCCCCGATGGGCGTTTCGCCGGGTCTGGGTACGCCTCAGGCGACGGCCATGGAGACCGGCTGCGGGATGACCACCTTGGTGGCAGCGTCGATGTGGGCCACGTTGGCCTGCTCGCGGCGCGCCATCCGCTCTCCGGCGTCGGTCAGCACGCGCGAGAGCCGCACGTCGAGGGCATCGCAGATGGAGCTGAGCAGTTCGCTGGAGGCCTCTTTGCGGCCACGTTCCACCTCCGACAGATACCCGAGGCTCACCCTGGCGGCATCGGACACCTCACGCAGGGTGCGGCCCTGCTCGGTGCGGGCGGTGCGCAGCACATCGCCGATCACTTCACGCAGCAATTCCGTCATCGTGCCCTCCTTCGGGTACCTACTCGACGGTTGTTACTTGCCAAACGCTGTGACCCACCACGATGGTTCCCGTCGGCAAGAAACTCATTGGTGCTCGACCAGACGACGCAACCGGGCGATCGCCTCGTTGACCGCGGCCACCCGGATATCCCAGCGGGAACCGGACAGCGTCAACTCGACCACCTCGGTGTCGACCGGTCCGGCCAGCCCGAGAAATACCGTTCCGGGCGGATGTCCGCCGTGCGCCTCGGGTCCGGCCACCCCGGTGAGGCTCACGCCCCAGGTGGCGGCACAGCGCTGCCGTGCGCCGACGGCCAGTGCCCGCGCGGTGGGTGCCGCGACCGGGCCGACCGCGTCGAGCACCTGCGGCGCCACACCGGCCAGCCAGATCTTGGTGTCCTCGGTATAGGTGACCAGCCCGCCGTGCAGCACGGCGCTGGCACCGGGCACGCCGGCCAGCGTGGCCGCCAGCAGGCCTCCGGTCAGCGATTCTGCGGTGGCGACGCTCTGGCCGTTCACCGTGAGGTCGGCGACCAGCGCCTTTGCGTCGTCAGTTACCAGCGGATCGTCCACGTGAATTCCTGATCGCCGAAACCACATAGTCGGCGCCGGTGACGATGGTCAGCACCACGGCCGCCCACATGATCACCCACGCCACAGTCAGCCAGATCCCCGGCCAGTTGTGCAGCGGCAGCACGAACAATCCGATCGCGACCGCCTGCACCAGCGTCTTGAGTTTGCCGCCACGGCTGGCCGGGATGACACCGTGACGCAACACCATGAAGCGCAGGATCGTGATTCCGATCTCGCGCAGCAGAATCACGCCGGTGATCCACCAGGGCAGGTCACCGAGCATGGACAGACCGATCAACGCCGACCCGATGAGCGCCTTGTCGGCGATCGGGTCGGCCAGTGCGCCGAACTCCGAGACCACGCCGTAGCTGCGCGCCAGGGCGCCGTCGAACCGGTCGGTGATCACCGCGACCGAGAACACCGCGAAAGCGACTATCCGCCAGAACGTTTCATGGCCATCGCCGACGAACAGCAACACCAGGAAGACCGGAACGAGCACCAACCGGGCTCCGGTGAGAATGTTGGGCAAGCTGGCGATGAAGGCATGCGGCACCAACGGATCAGTAGAAGGTTGGCCCGGCACCGCAACAGAATATCGGTTGCCGAAACAGATACTCTTCCAGCTGTGAACGAAGGCAGCGCGCCACCGGCGACCAGTCCCTTGGTGCGCCGGGCCCGCACCTCCGATGTCCCCCGGATCAAGGAGCTGGTGGACATCTACGCAGGCAAGATCCTTCTGGAAAAGAACCTGGTGACGCTGTACGAGGCGGTTCAGGAATTCTGGGTGGTCGAGCTCGACGGCGAACTGGTCGGCTGCGGTGCCCTGCACGTGCTGTGGGCCGACCTCGGTGAAGTGCGCACGGTGGCGGTCCATCCGAAGGTCCGGGGCACCGGCGTGGGCCACGTTCTGCTCGAGCAGCTGCTCCGGGCCGCCCGCGATCTTCATCTGAGCCGCATCTTCGTGCTGACCTTCGAGATCGACTTCTTCGGCCGCCACGGCTTCAAGGAGATCGACGGCACCCCGGTGACCGCCGAGGTGTACGAGGAGATGTGCCGCTCATACGACACCGGTGTGGCCGAGTTCCTCGACCTGTCCTACGTCAAACCGAACACGCTCGGTAACACCCGGATGCTGCTGACCCTCTGAGCGAGTTGTGGAGTCTCACCCGTACTCGCGACGCGTGAGACTCCACACCCGCGGCCTCAGAACTCGTCGGCCTCGTCGTCGGTGTCGGTACCGTTGGCGTCGGCGCCACCGCGGATCAGTGCCAGAGTGCCTGCCAGCTCGTCGGGTTTGACCAGCACCTCACGGGCCTTGGAGCCCTCGGACGGTCCGACGATCTGACGGGTCTCCATGAGGTCCATCAGGCGACCCGCCTTCGCGAAGCCGACGCGCAGCTTGCGCTGCAACATCGAGGTGGACCCGAACTGCGAGGACACCACGAGCTCGACGGCCTGCAGGAAGACATCCAGGTCGTCGCCGATGTCGGGGTCGACGTCCTTGCGCTCGCCCGCCTTGACCGCGGTGACGCCGTCGACGAACTCCGGTTCGGCCTGCGCCTTGGTGGCCTCGACGACGGCGTGGATCTCCTCGTCGGTGATGAACGCGCCCTGCATACGCAACGGCTTGTTGGCACCCATCGGCAGGAACAGGCCGTCGCCCATACCGATCAGCTTCTCGGCGCCGGGCTGGTCGAGGATGACGCGGCTGTCGGTCAGCGATGAGGTCGCGAAGGCCAGCCGGGACGGCACGTTGGTCTTGATCAGACCGGTGACGACGTCCACCGACGGCCTTTGGGTGGCCAAGACCAGATGGATTCCCGCGGCACGGGCCTTCTGCGTGATGCGCACGATGGCGTCCTCGACGTCGCGCGGCGCGGTCATCATCAGGTCGGCGAGCTCGTCGACGATCGCCAGGATGTACGGGTAGGGCTTGTAGACGCGTTCACTACCGAGCGGCGTGCTGATCTCACCGCTGCGCACCTTCTCGTTGAACACGTCGATGTGACGCACCCGCGAGGCCTTCATGTCCTGGTAGCGCTGTTCCATCTCCTCGACCAGCCAGGCCAGCGCGGCGGCGGCCTTCTTGGGTTCGGTGATGATCGGCGTGATCAGGTGCGGAATGCCTTCATACGGCGTGAGTTCCACCATCTTCGGGTCGATCAGGATCATCCTGACCTCGTCGGGGGTGGCCCGTGCCAGCAGCGACACCAGCATCGAGTTGACGAAGCTGGACTTACCGGAACCGGTCGAACCGGCCACCAGCAGGTGCGGCATCTTGGCCAGGTTCGCCGAGACGAAGTCGCCTTCGATGTCCTTGCCGAGACCGATCACCAACGGGTGGTGGTCACGTCGCGTCGACGGTGCGGTGAGCACGTCGGAGAGCCGCACCATCTCGCGGTCGGTGTTGGGCACCTCGATGCCGACGGCCGATTTGCCCGGGATGGGCGCGAGCATGCGGACGCTCTCGGTGGCGACCGCGTAGGCGATATTGCGGTGCAGTGCAGTGATTTTCTCGACCTTGACGCCGGGCCCGAGTTCCACCTCGTAGCGGGTGACGGTCGGGCCGCGGGTGCAGCCGGTGACGGCCGCGTCGACCTTGAACTGTTCGAGCACCGACGAGATGGCGTCGGTCATCTGGTCATTGGCCGCCGTGCGCAGCTTCGGTGGGTCACCGGCGATGAGCAGATCCAAGGGCGGCAGCGTGTACGGGCCCTCGACCACCCGATCGACGACGATCGTGTCGTCGGCCTTCTTGGCCGGCTTGGGCTCGGCGACCTTCTTGCGGCGGGGTTTGACCGCAGGCTCGGGAACCGTTGGCGCTTCGGCCTCTTCGGCCAGCGGGTAGTTCTCCATCGGCGTGCCGGTCAGCGCTTTGGGCGCCTCGATCGCGGCGGTGGGCCAGTTCTTGGCCTGTTCCGGCGTGTACGCAGGATCGTCGTAGTAGCCGTCGGAGAAGTCGTCGGCGGGCTCCGCGTCGGCGTACCCGTCGTCATAGTCGTCGTCGTAGTACTCGTCGTCATCATCGAACGCGCGGGTCCGGAACATCGCGCGCAATGTCGCGGGCACTTCGCGGATCGTCGTCCCGGTGATCAGCAGCACGCCGAACAGCACGCCGATGAAGAGCAACGGCGCGGCGATCCACGCGGTCAGTCCGTCCGAGAGCGGTCCGCCGATGGCGAATCCGACGAATCCGGCCGCCAGCCTGCGCCCGGCGGGATCCTCCGGCGAGCCGGCCCACAGGTGCCAGAGTCCCAAGGCCGGCAGCGTGACCATGGAGACGCCGAGGATCATCCGCGGGCGCGATTCCGGATCGGGTTCGGTACGCATCAGCACCACGGCGGCGACGGCCAGCACGATCGGAACAAGCACAACGGGTTCGCCGACGACGGTCCGCAATGCCGTGTCTATCCAGGCGCCGACGGGACGGGCCGCGTCGAACCAGGAGCTGGCCGCGACCACCACGGCGATGCCCAGGAGTGCCAGCGCGAGCCCGTCGCGGCGGTGGCCCGGTTCGATCTCGCGGGCTCGGCCGACCGAGCGCGCCGTCGAACCTGCGCCCTTGGCCAGCATCAGCCACCCGGCGCGCGCGCCGCGACCGAGTTTCTGGCCGGCGACGGCCACCGGTGAGCCGTGGGGCCGGCGGGCCGGCTTGCGCCTGGGTGGCGCAGGTCGGGCAGGTGCCTGCCGCCCGGAGCGTGAGCTGGGCTTTGACCTGCTCGAACGGGCTCCAGATCGCGCAGCGGTCTTGTCAGCCATGTCCGTCAGCCTAGTCGCACTGGCCTCAGATTCACCATCTGCCACACAGGTCACAGAAACGTTGCATTTCTGCCGTAATGGCGGTCTACCGTCCCGCCATGAGTCATCCGACCTCGCCCGCCACGCAGACCAGACTTCTGTGCATCGGCTACGCAGTCATCGCCGCGGTTGCCCTGGCCGCCACCTGGAGCCAGAACGTCGCCTACTTTCACAGCCCGACCGGCCTGTTGACCTTCTGGAGCGATACCAAGGTCAACCCGGCCTCGCGCTCCATCACCGTCGACATCGTGCTCTTTTTCCTCGCCGCGGCGATCTTCATGGTGGTCGAGGCACGCAAACACGCCATCCCCTATGTCTGGGCCTACTTGCTCGGCGGTGCCCTCATCGCCATCAGCGTCACCTTCCCGCTGTTCCTCATCGCCCGGCAATTGCGGGTCGGCCCATCGGAGACCACGCGACTGGGCGCCGTCGACGCGACCATCTTGGCGGTGCTGAGCGTGCTCACCATCGCCTTCGTGATCTGGGTCGACGTGGCATGAGTACGCTGGACACCTGTCCGGCCATACTGACCCGAGGAGTCTGCACCCATGCCAGTTGTCGTCGTCGCCACCATGAAAGCCAAGCCCGAGTCCGTGGACACGGTGCGAGACGCCTGCAAGAAGGCCATCGAGGCGGTGCACAACGAGCCGGGATGTGAGCTGTACTCGCTGCACGAGGCCGACGGCACCTTTGTCTTCGTCGAGCAGTGGGCCGACGCCGACGCATTGAAGACGCACAGCACGGCCCCCGCGATCGGCGCCCTGTTCGGCACGGTCGGTGAACTCCTCGACGGCGCACCCGACATCAAGATGCTGCAGCCCGTCGTCGCCGGTGACCCGGCCAAGGGTCAGCTGCGGCCGTAATGCCGGTCAACGGCCCCCTGGCTCGAAAGGTCGCGTTCATCACCGGTGCCGCGCGGGGCCAGGGCCGCGCCGAGGCGGTGCGGCTGGCCTCGGACGGCGCCGACATCATCGCCGTGGACCTGTGCGACCAGATCGCATCGGTCCCC
Organism: Mycobacterium dioxanotrophicus; assembly: GCF_002157835.1. Classification (NCBI taxonomy): domain Bacteria; kingdom Bacillati; phylum Actinomycetota; class Actinomycetes; order Mycobacteriales; family Mycobacteriaceae; genus Mycobacterium; species Mycobacterium dioxanotrophicus. The sequence goes on from NZ_CP020809.1 coordinate 4,575,621, forward strand.
TACCCCATGGCCACCCCGGACGATCTGGCCGCGACGGTCGAGCTCGTCGAACAGACCGGTGCCCGCATCGTCGCGCGGCAGGCCGACGTGCGTGACGAAGATGCCCTGCGTACCGCGCTGCAGGCCGGGCTTGCCGAACTGGGCCGACTCGACATCGTCGTCGCCAACGCGGGGATCGCACCGATGCAGTCCGGCCCCGACGGCTGGCGTGACGTCATCGACGTCAACCTGACCGGGGTACACAACACCGTCGAGGTGGCGTTCCCGACGATGGTGGACCAGGGCGATGGCGGTTCGATCGTCCTGATCAGCTCAGCGGCGGGGCTGATCGGCGTGGGCGGCGGCGACCGAGGCTCGATCGGCTACACCGCAGCCAAGCACGGCATCGTCGGCCTGATGCGCGCCTACGCCAACTACCTTGCCCCACACAGCATTCGAGTCAACTCTGTGCACCCCACCGGCGTGGACACCCCGATGATCAACAACGAGTTCACCCGCCGATGGCTCAAGCACGTCGCCGAGGAGCTGCACGCACCAACAGATTTCGGCAATGCCCTGCCGGTTCAGGTGGTGCAGGCCGAGGATGTCGCCAACGCGGTCGCGTGGCTCGTGTCCGATCAGGCCCGCTACGTGACCGGCGTGACACTCCCGGTGGACGCAGGTATCGTCAACAAGCGATGAGCCGCACAGACCCGGTCGCTCAAACTGCTTTCGGCCCAATGGTGTTGGCCGCCACTGAGCAGTACCAGGGCCCAGGGCGGCTGGTCGACGACGACCTGGCGGAGTCCTTTCTACCGACGTCCCTGCGCGCCATGACCCGATTGCTGCGCTGGCGCATACCCCGCGAATGGTCCATCCGCGCCGCCGAACGGTCCCAGCCCGGACTGTGGGCAAACGTGTCCTGCCGCAAGCGATTCATCGATGAGTTGCTCGACGCCGCGCTGCCCGACATCGACGCCGTGGTGATTCTCGGCGCCGGCATGGACACCCGCGCCTATCGACTGGCACGACGCAGCACCATACCGGTGTTCGAGGTCGACCTGCCGGTGAACATCAACCGCAAACGTTCCGTGGTGCGTCGAGCGCTCGGCGCGGTTCCGGATTCGGTGCGGCTGATACCCGTCGACTTCGAACACGACGATCTCGCAGCCGAACTCACCAGGCACGGTCACCGCGCCGCGGACCGCACGTTCTTCGTATGGGAGGGCGTGACGCAGTACCTCACCGAGGCCGGCGTGCGGGCCACATTCGACTACCTGAGCACGGCCACACCGGGCAGCCGACTGGCCTTCACCTATGTCCGTGCCGACTTCATCGACGGCACCCATCGCTACGGCGCCGAATCGTTGTATCGCAGGTTCTGCGTTCGCAAGCGGATCTGGCAGTTCGGGCTGAACCCCGACGACATCGCGCCGTTCATCTCGCCTTACGGCTGGGAACTGATCGAGCAGGCCGGTCCCGACTATCTGGTCGAGCACTACGTCAAGCCGGCCGGCCGCAAACTCGGTGCGTCCCAAGTGGAGTGGACGGCCTACGCGGCGCGACGCTGACCGGCGGCGCTCAGCCCGCCTTGGCCGGCACGGTGGGCTCCAGCAGCAGCGCGCGGCGCCGTTGATGCACAGTCAGGTACCGCAAACCGTCCGGGCCTGCCGCGAACTGCCTGCGGGACCGCTTCGGCAGCCACACGACGTCGCCCGGTCGCAGGTCGACGCCGCCGAGCTCGGTGAGGAGCCGACCGGATCCATCCAACGCGTGGATGAGCACGTCGAGGTCCGGCCCGGTGTGCGCATCGATGCCGGCGCCGGGAGCCAGCACGATGATGTTGGAATCGAGCCCGCAGTCATGCATCTGCAGCTTCCACACCGCACCGGTCATGTCGGCGGCGACCGGGTTCGCGGCGTTGGTGTTGGTCAGCACGCGCGGTAGCGGGTTCGCCGCCAGTTTGGTGATCCTGATGCGCCAGACCTGCGGGCCCGCCTGGACGTACTCCCAGTCGTGGCTCCCGGGGTGGTCCACCTCGAACTCGTCGCGCAGGTGCCGGGGGTCGTGGTTGTTGACCAGGATGAACGCGGCACCTACCGGGAGGCTGTGGTACGCGGCGAAGATCGCGGGGTGCTTGTCGGGTTTGGGCAATCCCCGGACGTCGAGTTCATGCTCGGTCATGCGTTAAAGTTTATACAGACCAGCATTGTGAAAACCAGGAGGATTGCGATGAGCCGACGCGCCGACGTCCTCGAAATCCTCCGTGCGGCCACTGAACCCATGACCATCATCGAGCTGGCCGATGCGCTTGAGGTACACCCCAACACCGCCCGGTTCCACTTGGAGGCGCTCGTGGACACGGGTCAGGTGCAGCGGGTGGATTCCGATCATCGCGGACCGGGCCGCCCACCCCAGCTGTTCCGGGCGGTCCGCCGCATGGACCCCGGTGGGCCCACCCGCTACCGCGTGCTTGCCGACATCCTCACCCAGGCCCTGGCCACCGAGCCGGATCCTGGCGCACGGGCGCTCGACATCGGTCGGGCCTGGGGCCGCGGTGTCCCCCAACCGAATTCGGACAGCCCGGCAGGCGCTCTGGTGGGGTTGCTCGACGAATTCGGCTTCGCGCCAGAACGGTCCGTGAGTGATCAGGTGCGGTTGCGGCACTGCCCCTTCCTCGAGCTCGCCGAAACCCGCGCGGCGGTGGTGTGCCCGATCCATCTGGGCCTCATGCAGGGCGCGCTGGAGAGCTGGCAGTCACCCATCGGCGTGGACCGGCTGGACGCATTCGTCGAACCTGACCTCTGCCTGGTTCACCTCACCACCGAAGGAGATACCCGATGAACACCACCGCAGCCGTGGCAGTCGCCCTCACCTACTGCTGGATCGGCATGGTGTTGGCGATCTCGTTCCTGGAGGCGCCGCTGAAGTTCCGCGCTCCGGGCGTCACGCTGCAGATCGGACTCGGCATCGGACGGCTGGTGTTCCGCGCTCTCAACGCCACCGAAACAGCTTTTGCGGCAATCGTTGTCGTCACTCTCGCGATCAGCCGGCCGTCGGCTGCGGTCACCGCCGCGTTCGTGATCGCCATCGCCGCCCTGGCAGTGCAGTTGCTGGCCGTGCGCCCCAAACTGACGCAGCGCTCCGATGCCGTGTTGGCGGCCATCCCGGGCCAGGCGCCCATCGGGCGATCACGCGTGCACTACGTCTATGTCGCGCTGGAGGCCGTCAAGATCGTCGGCCTGCTCACCGGCGGAATCCTGTTGCTGGCAGGTTAGATCTCGATCACGGTCGGCACGATCATCGGCTGGCGACGGTAGGTCTCGCCCACCCACTTGCCGACCGTGCGCCGTACCGCCTGCGCGATCCTGGTGGGATCGGTGATGTTCTCCGCGGCAAGGCTTTCCAGTTCGCGCTCGACCTTCTGCGCAACCGATTCCAGCGCCTTGGGGTCCTCGGAGAAGCCGCGGGAATGCAGATGCGCCGGCCCCGCGGGACGCCCGGTGCCCCGGTGCACGACAACGGTCACCGCGACGAAACCCGATGAGAGAATGAGCCGTTCACCGAGCGTGGCATCGCCGACGTCACCGGTGATCAAACCGTCGACGAACATCTTGCCGACCGTCACGGCTCCGGATATCGATGCCCTGCCCGCGACCAGGTCCACGCTGACGCCGTTCTCGGCGATCACGATGTTCTCCGGCGGCACCCCGGTGCGGGCGGCCAGCGCCGCGTTGGCACGCAGGTGCCGCCAGGTTCCGTGCACCGGCATGACGTTGCGCGGCCGCACACCGTTGTAGAGGAACAGCAATTCGCCCGAGTAGGCGTGGCCGGAAACGTGAACGCGCGCTTGGGCATTGGTGACCACCCTGGCCCCGATCTTGGCCAGCGCGTCGATCACGCCGTAGACGGCCTCCTCGTTGCCCGGAATCAGCGACGACGACAGGATGATCAGGTCGCCCGCGGTCAGCGTGATGCTGCGGTGCTCACCGCGCGACATCCGCGACAGCGCCGCCATCGGTTCGCCCTGGGTGCCGGTGGTGATCAGTACCACCTTCTGCGCAGGCATCATCTCGGCCGCGCCGATGTCGAGGATGTCGGAATCCTCGACCCGCAGATACCCGAGCTCGCGCGCGATGCCCATGTTGCGCACCATCGATCGCCCGACGAACGACACCTTGCGACCCAGGGCCACCGCGGCGTCGATGATCTGTTGCACCCGGTCGACGTTCGACGCGAAGCACGCCACGATCACCCGGCCCTCGGCACCGCGGATCAGCCGGTGCAGCGTCGGGCCCACCTCGCTCTCCGACGGACTGACGCCCGGATGCTCAGAATTCGTGGAATCACACAAGAACAGGTCGACACCGGAGTCCCCAAGGCGCGACATACCCGGCAGGTCGGTGGGACGACCGTCGAGGGGCATCTGGTCCAGCTTGATGTCGCCGGTGTGCAGCACCGTGCCCGCGCCGGTGTGGATCGCGACCGCCAGACACCCGGGAATCGAGTGGTTGACGGCGAAGTACTCACACTCGAAGACGCCGTGCGTGCTGCTCTGTCGTTCGGCGACCTCCACGAACACGGGTTTGATCCGGTGTTCGCGGCACTTCTCGCGCACCAACGCGATGGTGAACTTCGAGCCCACCACCGGGATGTCGGGCCGCAGCTTGAGCAGGAACGGGATGGCGCCGATGTGGTCCTCGTGCGCATGGGTGATGACGAGCGCCTCGACATCGTCGAGGCGATGCTCGATGTGCCGCAGGTCGGGCAGGATCAGGTCGACGCCCGGCTCGTCGTGACCGGGGAACAACACGCCGCAGTCGACGATGAGCAGCCGGCCCAGATGCTCGAAAACGGTCATGTTGCGCCCGATTTCGCTGATGCCGCCCAGCGCGGTGACACGTAGCCCTCCAGGGGCCAGCGGCTCGGGCGGCGCGAGATCGGTGCTCAACGGCCCGCCCTACCTGAGCACCGCTGCGGCGCGCATATCGGCGGCCAGCGCCTCGATCTCGTCCGGCGCGGCCGGGATCTGCGGCAGCCTGGGCTCACCGCAGTCGAAGCCCTGCAATCGCAAACCAGCTTTGGACATCGTCACACCTCCCAGCCGGGACTGCGCGGCGCCCAGCGGGCCCAGCGCGACGTTGATCTTGCGCGCGGTCGCGACGTCTCCGGAATTGAACGCGGTCAACATGTCCCGCAACTGCCCCGCGGCCAGATGACCCCAGACGCTGACGAAGCCGACCGCACCCATGGCCAGCCACGGGAGGTTGAGCGCATCGTCGCCCGAGTAGTACGCCAGGCCGGTCTCGGCGATGATCTGCGCTCCGCCGGGCAGGTCACCCTTGGCGTCTTTGACGCCCACGATGTTCGGGTGTTCGGCGAGCGTGCGGATGGTGTCCCACTCGATCGGGATCGATGACCGCGGCGGAATGTCGTAGAGCAGGATCGGCAGATCGGTGGCGTCGGCGACTGCGGTGAAGTGTGCGACCAGCCCCGCCTGCGGCGGCCGGGAGTAGTAGGGCGTGACGACCAGCAGTCCGTGCGCGCCGGCCTGCGCGCTGGCCTTGGCGAGGTGCACGGTGTGCGCGGTGTCATAGCTGCCGGCCCCGGCGATGATGCGGGCCCGGTCGCCCACGACGTCGAGCACGGCACGCAGCAGCGCCAGCTTCTCGTCGTCGGTGGTGGTCGGCGATTCGCCGGTGGTGCCCGACAGCACCAGACCGTCGCATCCGGCGTCTACCAGGTGCGTGGCCAGCTTGGTTGCGGTATCGAAGTCGACCGAGCCGTCGGGCTTGAACGGCGTCACCATTGCGGTCAGCAAGGTGCCCATCTGGGCGGTAACGTCAATTCCGCTGGTGCTCACGCGCCAAGATTACCCGCTCCCCTTCACGCTTCCGTCGCGAGCGGGGACGTTGCCACCTCCGTGCCGTCCGCGAGCGTCGAGATCTCGAAATCGGCGAACACCGCGGGCGCCACATCGACGAGTTCCCGCAGGCAGGCGATGGCCAGTCGGCGGATCTCCACATCGGCATGCTCGCTGGCCCGCATGGCGATGAAATGCCGCCAGGCCCGGTAGTTGCCGGTGACCACGATGCGGGTTTCGGTGGCGTTGGGCAGCACCGCGCGCGCCGCCTGCCGGGCCTGCTTGCGCCGCAGGACCGCATTGGGCTGGTCGGCGAACTTGGCTTCCAACCGGTTCAGCAGCTCGATGTAGGCGACCCGGCTGGCGTCGGCGGCCGCGGTGAAGATGTCCATCAGTTCCGGGTCGTCCTCCAGCCCGGGCGGGGTCACCACCTCCGCGTCATGTTCGGGCACGTACCGCTGCGAGAGTTGCGAGTAGGAGAAGTGGCGGTGCCGGACCAGCTCGTGGGTGCAGGATCGGGAGATCCCGGTGATGTAGAAGGACACCGACGCGTGCTCCAGCACCGAGAAGTGCCCGACGTCGATGATGTGGCCGATGTAGGCGTCGTTGGTAGCCGTCTTCGGATTGGGTTTCGACCAGCTCTGATAGCAGGCCCGGCCGGCGAACTCGGTGAGCGCCTGACCACCCTCGGCTTCGGTCTGCCACGGCACGTCCGGCGGTGCCAGGAACTCGGTCTTGGCGATCAGTTGCACGCGCAGCGGGGCGGTTTCGGCCACGCGATCACCCTACTGTCGCCACCGCGCCGCGCTCGCGAGCCCACAATTCGAGCGTTGCCTCGATTCATGTTAGTCACTAACATGTTAGTGACTAACACCGAGGAGGGGCCATGGATCCAGAGGTCGTGGTGGTAGGTGCCGGACCGACCGGGTTGACGGCGGCGTGCAGCCTACGTTCGGCCGGTGTGAGCGTCCGGGTGCTCGACAAGGCCGACAGTCCCGCCGTCACGTCGCGTGCTCTGGGCCTGCAGCCACGCGGCGTGGAGGTGCTCGACCGGCTGGGCGCGCTGGGTGATCTGCCGCAACGGGGCCTGCCGGTGCGACGGGTCGACGTCAACGTCGACGGCCGGTCCCTGGCGAGTTTTCCGGTCGGACAGCCGACGCGGCTGCACGGCCCGGCCGGTCTGCTGATCTCCCAGGCCGAAATCGAGGGGAATCTGCGGAAGCGACTGTCGGAGCTCGGCGGATCGGTCGAATGGGACACGCCGGTCACCGCCGTGAGGGCCGATCCGGATGGCGCGACCGTGGCAGCGGGTGGCGAGGCGATCCACACCGGATGGGTGCTCGGCGCCGACGGCGCGCACAGCACCATCCGTAAGGCGATGGGCATCGGCTTCCCCGGCGTGCCGCTGATCGAGCGGTTCCTTCTCGCCGATGTCCACGCCGAACTCGACTACAGCCGCGAGGGGGCCACCTCGTGGCTGCACAGCAGGAAGCTGCTGGCGGCGTTTCCGCTGCCCGGCGCCGATCTGTGGCGCGTGATGGCGCCCGCGCCGGACGATCTGCCGGACAACCCCGGCCAGGACGAGATCGTCGGCTATCTCGGCAGCAGGCTCGCCGAGGACACCGGCGGCAGCATCGGCTCCGTGGTGTGGACCTCCATGTTCCGCATCCAGCGCCGCCTCGCCGACACCTATCGACTCGGCCGCGTCCTGCTGGCCGGGGACGCGGCGCATATCCACAGCCCGCTCGGCGGGCAGGGCATGAACACCGGCATGGGCGACGCCGAGAACGTGGCATTCAAGCTCGCGCTGGTGATTTCCGGGAGGGCCGACGCCACTCTGCTGGACAGCTATGAACGCGAACGACTGCCGGTGGCAAGCAGTGTGCTGCAGAGCACCAGCGGACTGACCCAGATCCTCGTCGGGCAGGGTCGGGCTTCCCGGCTGCTCCGTGACAAGCTCGCGATCCCCATGCTGAACAATCCGTGGATGCAGCGCCGCATCACCGACAAGGCCTCCCAACTCAAGGTGTCCTACCGATCGGGCTCGCTCGCCCAACGCCGGCTTCCCGGCCTGCGGCCCGGTGACCGGGTGCCCGACCGCGCGCTGCTGAGCGCCGACGGGACGGCGACGCGGCTGTACGACGCGCTAGGACCGCAGTGGGCACTGATCGGGTCGAGCGCACTGGCCGCCGTCGCCCGCGATCGCCTCGGCGACGTGGCCGTGCTGCGCGGGTCGGGTGAGTCGATGCTCATCCGTCCCGACGGCCACCTGGCATGGAAAGGCTCGTCGGCTGAGAGCCTGCACGCCTGGCTGGACACCACACTGGGCCGTCCGGCACTGGAACCCTCGGCATGAGCGTCGACTGGCGGACCCGCAAGAAGGCCGCCACCCGGCAGTCGATCCAAGAGCACGCGCTGCGACTCTTTGTCGAAAAGGGTTATGACGCAACCACGGTCGAGGAGATCGCAGCTGCCTCCGGGGTGTCCCACATGACCTTCTTCCGCTACTTCCCCCGCAAAGAGGAGGTCGTCGAATACGACGAGTACGACCCGATGATCGAGCAGCTCATCGCCGAACAACCGGCCGAGCTACCGCCCATCACCGCGATTCATCGGGCGCTGCGGGCCGGCCTGGAGACCGTATTGGCCACCGACCACGACGCGCTACTGATCCGCACACGGCTGATCCTGGACAATCCAGCGCTGCGCGCGCGAAATCTCATCGCGCAGGACGAGACCCGTGAACTGTTCGCCCGGGCCCTGGCTCGGCGGGCGGGCCTGTCCGAACCCGACCTGCCGTGTGTCGTGCAGGCCGCCGCGGCTCTCGCCGCCGTGGCGCCTGCCTTGACCGCCTGGGCCCACGACGAGGATCGCGATCTGATCGCGTTGGTCGACGCGGCGTTTGCCGCGGTGAACGCCGGCATGTGACACCTTCCTACAATTGGCGGATGCCTGGAGCCGAGTTCGCCCGCCTCGCGCAAGACCGCCGCTCGTGCTGATCGGGGTCGCGGCAGCGCTGCTGGCCTGCGCAGGCTACGGGACCGCCTCGGTCCTGCAGTCTTATGCCGCCGGCAGCTCCGGACCAGGCCACGCAGCGACTCCCGAGGGCGGACCCACGCTGCGGTCGACCATCACGGCCATGCTTGCGCCGATCTTCATCGCGGGGATGGCGCTTGATCTGCTGGGCTTCGTGGGCAGCCTGGTCTCGGCCCGCCTGATCCCACTGTTCTTGTCCCAGACCATCATCAGCGCCAACCTGGTCGTCACCGCCATTCTCAGTATCTTCGTGCTGCACGTCCGGCTGCACCGGCGCGACTGGATAGCCATCGCCATAGTGCTTGTGGCCCTGTGCATCCTGGGCGCGACCGCCGGGCGCCTGGGCGACGGCGACCCGGGCGCCGCGATGCACTGGGGTGTGCTCGTGGTGTCCGCGGTGATCCTGGCGGCAGGAGCTGCCCTGGTCCGGTTGCTCGGTCGCAATGCCGCGGTGCCCGCCGGTCTCATCGCCGGTGTGCTCTACGGCGCGATGGCCGTCGCGGTGCGGGTGGTCCACGGGCTCGAGCCGTTCCAGCTCCGGGTGCTGCTGACCGACCCGGCCTTGTGGGCAGTCATCGTCGCCGGTCTCGGCGGCTTCTACCTGTTCACCGTTGCGCTGCAAGTCGGTTCGGTCAACGGTGTGGCCGCCGCCCTCGTGGTGGGCGAGACCGTGGTGCCCGGCATCGTGGGCGTGGTCCTGCTCGGCGATTCCGCGCGACCGGGCTATGGCTGGCTCGTCGCGCTGGCCTTCGCGGCGGCCATCGTCGGCGCCGTCGCGGTCGCGGTCTTCGGCGCGGCGGAGTACGAACGGGCGGCCGGCTAGCTTCGCTCCCCCAATCGGCGGACACCCGGTTCATCCCGGAGCCGTCCGATCGGCGGACAGACGCCGAGCCGTCGATGCGCGACGCTTGACGCCATCGAGCACTGGCATCGACAGAGAGGAACCACATGAGCTATCACGTCATGGATCTGGTGCGCGAGCGGGCGACCGAGCGGGATTGGGAATTGATCTTCGACAGCGGCCCGAATGGTGACTTGCGCACCATCGTGTGGGAGCAACGGTGCCACGAAGGGGCGGGAGAACCACTCGAGCTGGAGATTACGTTCAACGTCGACGGCAGGGTCATCCAGACGGAGAAGCGCCAAGACGGCAAGTGGCACCAGCGCACCACACCGACACACGAGTTCGCATCGACGGCAGTCCACCTCGAGACGTTGAGCATGATCTGACCCGTCGAATCCGACGCGAAGGTTGCTGATCCCCGCGGACAGCAGCCTTTTCGTCAAATTCGCGGGCAACCCTTGCCGTGATTACGTTACGTGTCGTAACGTAATGGTGTGTCCTCGCTCACAGGCCCAGGACGGCCGCGTGACCCGCAAACCCAGCACGCCATCATGAGCGCCACCCGTCAATTGCTGGCGCGGGATGGCTACGACCAGCTTTCGATAGAGGCAGTCGCCCGTGAGGCCGGTGTCAGCCGGCCCACCATCTACCGGCGCTGGCCGTCCAAGGCCCACCTGGCCTTCGACGCCGCATTCGGCCAGCCGCCGGACGGCGAACTCCTATCCTTGTCAGGCGATTTCGAGACCGACCTCCGCGCCTTCACCCACGCGGTGCTCACGTTCTGGGGCGACCCCGTGGTCGAAGCGGCCGCGCTGGGCATCCTCACCGAACGCCGCCGCGACCCCGAACTACACATCCGGACCCAGCAGCTGCTCGACGAACGGACCCGGGGCGCATTCCGTGCGCTGCTCGACAGCGGCGTCGATCAGGGCCGCGTCCGTCCGGATGTCGACGTTGCCATGGTCTACCAGACCTTGATCGGGACCGCGTTCTACATCGCTCACATGGAACCGGACGTCGACGCCGAAGACGCCGCAGATCGACTGTGCTCGTTGCTGATCCACGGGGCAGGGCGCACCCAACCACGAAAGAAGGACACCGCATGACCGACCGAGAAGCACTGTCCGAGGCGTTCAACGCCCTGCTCGACGAGGTGCGTGGCATCGAGCAGAAGCTGCTCGCCGCAGACCCTCCACTGAGCGAGGCCGACCTGCTCGACGGGTACCGCCTGCCGTTCAGCCTGCTGCGGGTCGGCGTCGACGCCTACGTGTGGGGCGACCGCGACAAGCCGATCCTGGTCGACGTCATCAGCCCGTATCTCAAATGGGGAGGCGACAATTCGGACGCCTACTACCAACTCGCCCCGCTGGACCCGGCCCGTACCTACCGCGTGACCGGCAACCGCGGCGACGCGGTGTATCTCTCGATGACCGTCTACGGCGGGCCGGGCGAAGGTCGTTACAGCGACCGCATCGTCGGCACCATGAACGATCGCGGCATGGAATTCGACGAGGACGGCAACTTCGAGTTCATCATGAGCCCCGATCCGCATCCGGGCGCGTGGCTCAAACTCGACCCGGACACCGAATTCGCCTTGACCCGCGACTATCTGAACGATCCGGGCACCGGGCGCCGGCCCGTCTGGCGGATCGAATCGCTCGACCCGCCTGCCCGGCGCACCGACAGCGCCGCCGAACTGACCCGCCGCTTCCGTTACGCCAAAAATTGGCTGCACGAACAGGTTTCGTTCCTGCCCACCAGGGTGGAACCCGCCAACGCGCTGCACCCGCCGTTCCCGGTGCCGCAGAACGCGTACGGCTGGTCGGCTGCCGACGCGGCGTACTCGATGGGCGCCTACGATCTCGCGCCGGATCAGGCGCTGATCATCGAGGGCACGTCACCGGACTGTGTGTTCTGGAACCTCTGTCTGTGGAACCCGTTCCTGCACACCTACGACTACACCCACGAGCGGGTCACCATCAACGGCGCGCACGTCAGTTATGAACCCGACGGCTCCTGGCGGATCGTCATCAGCGAGAAAGACCCGGGACACCCGAACTGGGTCGCGACGGCCGGCCGGCCCAAGGGCCTGATCTGGCTGCGGTGGTTCCTGCCCGAGCAGACCCCGGCCCACCCGCAGTGCCGGGTCGTCGACCTGGCCGAGGTGGCCGCGCTGTGACCACGGGCGTGCAGCGTCCGGCGCCGATCCGGTTCGACGACCTGACCCATCCGGTGTATCCCGCTGCGGCCCAACCGATCCGCGATGGCCTGGCCGCCTACGGCGCGACTCTCGAGGTGAGCCCGGCCGCGCTGCTCGCCGCGGCCACCGAGCGGTCCGGGTTGACCGATTTCGGCGACCCGGCGTTTCGGGAACGTCTCGACGTGCTGTGTACGGCGCTGCGCGACGAAGCGGACCTGTCCGACACCGGGGTGGCGATCACCTTCGAGCAATTGGTGGGCAACCTGGTCAATCGGCTGCGATTGGAAGCCCTGATCACCGAGCACCCCGAAATCGAGAACATCGAGATCGAGCGGCCGATCGTCATCTGCGGTCTCCCCCGCACCGGCACCACGCATCTGCACAATCTGCTCGCGGCGGACCCGGCCCTGCGTCATCTGCCCTATTGGGAAAGCCTCGAACCGGTGCCCGCCGCCGGTGAAGAGGCACCCGGACCGCGGCGGGATCGCTGCGCGGCGGGCCTTGAGCTGATCAACTCCTCGATGCCGGAATTTCGCCGCATGCACGACATGACCGTCGAGCACGCGCACGAGGAGATCCAGCTGCTCGCCAATGACATCTCCGGCATGCTCTGGGAAACCATGTACTACGTGCCGAGTTTCGCCGCCCACTACAAGGCGCACGATCAGGCGGCCTCGTACCGCTACGTCAAGCGCAGCCTGCAGGCCATGCAGTGGCTGCGGGGCGGAACCCGATGGGTGCTCAAGTCACCGCAGCATTTGGAACAGTTCCCGACTCTTGCCGCGACCTTCCCGGACGCGACTTTCATTGTCACGCACCGTGACCCGGTCGAGGTGACGCTGTCGATGATGACCATGATCTGCTACGCAACGCGAATGGCGGTTGCCGAGCCCGATGTCGGCAAGCTGACCGGATACTGGCTGGGGCGCATCGACGATCTGCTGACCGGCTGTATCCGGCATCGCGACAAGCTGCCCGCCGGGCAAGCGATCGACGTGCGATTCGACGACTTCATGGCCGACGAAGAAGCCACGCTGCGCGACATCTACCGCGTCGCCGGCCAACCGTTCGACGACGACGTGCGCGCGGCCATGACCAGCTTCCTCACCGAACACCCCCGCGGACGGTACGGCGGTGTCATCTACGACCCGGCAGATCTGCAGCTCGACGCCGCAGCCGTCGCCGAGAGATTCCGCGACTACTGCGATCGCTTTCTCACCACCACGGAGGACAAATGAATCACACTGCAGCACAGCCAATCTCGGCTGACGCCTGGGTGGCCACCGCGCTCGGTGAGCCCACCGAGGTGTTGGAGCGGCAGACGGTCGAGGTACGGGCGCCGGGCGCAGGAGAAGTCCGGGTCGCGGTGCGCGCGTTCTGCCTGAACTTCAACGACATCGACATCATCAAGGGCCGCTACACCACCCTGCCCCTGCAGCCCCCGTTCGTGCCCGGTATGGAAGCGGTCGGCATCGTCGAAAGCGCGGGCCTGGGCGCCGAGCATCTGGTCGGCCGACGCGTGGTGGGAATCCCGGTGATGGCCTTCGGCGGCTATGCGTCCTACGCCATCGTCGACGCGGCGACGGTGCTCGATCTGCCGGAGTGGGTCAGCGACATCGACGGCGCCGCCCTGCATTACCCGTTTCACCTGGGCTGGTTCGCACTGCGCGAACGCGGCCGCCTGAAGCCCGGTGAGACGCTGCTGGTGCACGCTGCTGCGGGCGGCACCGGCTCGGGCGCGCTGGTGCTCGGAAAGGCCTTGGGCGCCAGAGTGATCGCCACCGCGGGCAGCGACGACAAGCTGGAGTTCTGCCGCAAGCTGGGCGCCGACCATGCCGTCAACTACCGCAACAGCGGCTGGGTTGACGAGGTCATGGAGCTCACCTACGGGCGCGGCGTGGACGTCGCGTTCGACGCGGTGGGCGGCAGCGTCACGACAGATACGTTCCGCTGCATGGGATTCAACGGCCGGCACCTGATGGCCGGATTCGCCGAGGACATCACTCTGGAGGACGGCGACTACATCTCGCCGCGGCCCATCGCCTACGGCAACTTCGACGTATGCGGGGTGTGCCTGGTGTACGTGACCGATCCGCTCGCCGTGCGCCGCACGCTCGGGTTCAACTGGCCGGCCCGCTCCGAAGGTCTCGATGCGCACGTCAAGATTCTGGAGCTGATGCGTACCGGCCGGCTACAGACCGTGGTCGGCGAAAACGTGGCCTGGGAGCAACTGCCGCAAGCACTTCGGCGGATGGCCGCGCGGGAGACCACGGGCCGCTTGGTGGTGAGCACCGGCGCACACGATTAGTCGCTGAGCGCCCCGGCCCGGCGCATCGCGGCGGAGATGAGTTCGAAGTCGATGGCGACGTGCGCGCGGGCGAGCGCGTCCGCGTCGTCGCCGCGACCGTCGGCGATCGCACCGATCAACTGTTCATGCTCGGCCAACGCGCGCATCTCCATCTGACGCATGGTCGCGGGCTCACCCCAAAGGTGCGCGGGCGCACCGATGCTCACCGACGCTTCAAGGTCCAGCAGCACCTGCTTGAGGACGTCGTTGTGGGCCGCATCGATGATCGCGAGGTGCAATGCGCTGTCGGCCTGCTGGGCTGATAGTCCGCTCTCGGCGCACCGATATGCCTCGAGCCGCTCGCGCAGCACCGCGACGTCGCGGTCCGACCGAGACTCGGCCGCGGCCCGGCAGATGGCCCGTGCAGCCGGCAGATCGCGTCGCAACGATCCCGGAGCTCGTCGAGACGCATGGTCAGTGTCCGACACACCGACTCCGTCGACGACTCGGGCCATTGCTCTAGTACGTAGGACCCGCCGCCGCGGCCTCGCCGGGTTTCCACCAATCCACGGTCCACGAGTCTGGCCAATGCCGCGCGCACTGTCATGCGCCCGACCTTCAGCGCGGCAGCCAGCTCCCGCTCTGCGGGCAATCGCGCGCCGGGCAGGTATTCACCGAGCGCGATCGCGGTGACGAGCCGGTCGGTGATCTCGTCGATCCGCGACGGTGATTCGAGCTCGCACTCCAGCAAACCAGGCACTCCGGCGCCGGCTGGCTGCGTCATCGCGTCTCCCCTCTCCCAACCGCCCCCACAGTATCGGCACCAATTGTTAAAACACGATTAATGGTCTTGCCGCGAGACCATTAATGTCCCATGCTGGCCTCCATGCCATGTACGACCCGCACCGTCCCGTTCCGCGGACACGAGACCTGGGTTCAGGTCACGACGCCCGAAACCGCCCACCCCGATGCCCTGCCCTTGTTCGTCTTGCACGGCGGGCCGGGTATGGCGCACAACTACGTCGCCAACATCGCCGCGCTCGCCGACGAGACGGGGCGCAGCGTCATCCACTACGACCAACTCGGTTGCGGCAACAGCACCCACCTCCCAGACGCACCCGCCGAGTTCTGGACGCCGGAGCTCTTCGTCGACGAGTTCCACACGGTGCGGACAGCTTTGGGCATCGACCGCTATCACGTACTGGGACAGTCGTGGGGCGGCATGCTGGGTGCCGAGATCGCCGTGCGAGAACCGGCAGGCCTGGCCTCGCTGTCCATCTGTAATTCCCCGGCATCCATGCAGCTGTGGCTCCACGGGGCCGCCGAACTCCGGGCACAACTCCCGCCCGACATGCTCGGCGCCATGCGCCGCCATGAAGCGGACGGAACCGTTGCCGATCCGACCTATCTGGCAGCCACACAGGAGTTCTACCGACGGCACGTGTGCCGGGTGACGCCCATGCCCAAGGACTTCGCGGACAGCGAGGCCCAGATGGTGGCCGACCCGACGGTGTACTACACCATGAACGGCCCCAACGAGTTCCACGTGATCGGCACATTGCGCGACTGGAGCATCATCGATCGGCTGGCCGCGATCACCGCACCGGTGCTTGTGGTGGCCGGTGAATTCGACGAGGCGACCCCAGCCACGTGGCAGCCGTATGTGGACAACATCGCCGATGTCCGCAGTCACGTGTTTCCCGACAGCAGTCATTGCACACACCTGGAGAAACCCGAAGAGTTCCGTGCCGTCATCGCGGAGTTCCTGCACGAGCATGATCTGGCCACCGCCGCCCGGGTCTGACACCCACCATCCCCCGACCCGACAGGACTTCTATGGCAACTGACACCGGCGCGGCCAACACCAGCCACCTCACCACCGGTGAGGCTCAACGCACTCTCGAATCATTCGGCTACAAACAGGAACTCAACCGCTCGGTGTCCACCGTCGACCTGATCGTCTACGGGCTGGTGTTCATGGTGCCCATCGCGCCGTGGACGATCTTCGGCACCGTCTACAACAGCGCGTCGGGCATGGTTCCGCTGGTCTACCTCATCGGCCTGATCGCCATGGTGTTCACGGCACTGGCGTATTCGCAGATGGCCAAGTCGTTTCCACTGGCCGGGTCCGTCTTCGCGTATGTGGGCCGCGGTATTCACCCCGGGCTGGGATTCTTCGCAGGCTGGGCAATTCTGCTGGACTACCTCCTGATCCCCACCCTGTTGTACGTCTTCGCCGCGGAGTCGATGGTCGGCCTGTTTCCGGGGACGCCGCGCTGGGTCTGGGCCGTCGTGTTCGTGGTCGTCAACACGGTCATCAACCTGCTCGGCGTCGGATCGCTCAAGATCGTCAACCGCATGTTCCTGGCCGTCGAGTTGGTGTTCGTCGCGCTGTTCGTCGTCATCGCGGTACGCGCCATCAACGGACAAACTCTGCCCAACGTCGGGTGGAGCACAACACCGATCTGGAATCCCGATGTGGTCAGCGCCCCGCTGATCGCGGCCGCATTGTCGATCGCTGTGCTGAGTTTCCTTGGTTTCGATGGCATTTCGACACTCGCCGAGGAGTCCACCGGCAAGAGGAACCCTGCCGGCCGGGCGATGATCATCGCGCTGTTCGTGGTGGCGTTCCTGTTCATCACCCAGACCTGGCTGGCCAGTCTGCTGGCAGGTGGTCGCGCGTCGTTCGGCGACGACGAGGTGGGCAATGCGTTTTTCCTCCTGGTGCAGGCCGCCTCGAGTACCGGCTGGATGAATGCGTTCTTCGTGGTCAACGTGCTCGCGGTGGGCTTCGCCAATGCCATGGCCGCCCAGGCCGCCACCAGCCGTTTGCTGTATTCGATGAGTCGCGACCGGCAACTGCCGACATTCCTGTCGACCATCAGTTCGCGCAAGGTGCCGATCGCAGCGATCCTGGTGGTCAGTGCGCTCAGCCTGGTGCTGGTCCTGTTCTTCGTCGGCCAGATCGGCCTGATCTCGTCGCTGGTGAACTTCGGCGCGCTGTTCGGGTTCTGCCTGCTGCACATCTCCGTGGCCTGGTACTACCTGGTGCGCAAGAAGTCGAAGAATTACCTGCTGCACCTCGTGGTGCCGACCATCGGTTTCCTGATCATCGGCTACGTGTTGATCAACGCCGACGCACTGGCGAAGATCGGCGGCATCGTGTGGCTGATCATCGGGGGAATCATCTTTGCCACCAATATGATTCGCGGCCGCGGTGTGCCCGACCTGGCCGAGTAGTTACCGCGCCAGCACCTGCATGTCCGGCGCCAGCAGATCGGTCAGCTGCGACCACGGGACGGTGATGACAGGCTGACCGTGGGCGAACTGGTAGTCCTCGAAGTGGATTTCCAGTCCGTCCGCGGTCGGGATCCAGTTGTGGAAGTTCTCCGCGACGGGCGCGTTGCCCCGCAGGTCGGGCATCGGTTTTCCCGTGCCCGACACCGTCGGAAACAACAATTTCGTCTGTTCGGAGAGCCGGTTCAAACCCGCTTGTTCGTCGGTGAACAGATTGTCCAGCGTGATCGGGCCACCATTGCGGCTGTCGATGACCACGGTGGTGACGTAGTCCAATGGATGCGCGGCGTGCCGGTGGAAGTACACCCCGGTCAGCACCTGGGATATCGCCGTCGGCCGGAAGCTCACGGCGGGTTTCGCCTCGAAGGTCGCGTTGTCGCGAATGACCTCGTCGCGATTGAGCATTGCGGCCATCGTCTTGCCGGAAGCCACACTGGCCGCGTTGAACGCCGCGCTCACCGCACCGTCACCGCCGGATATCTGCCCGACGTCGAGCTTCCAGCCGTTCGCGGGATCGACCGCGGTCGACGAAACCGTGTACGTCGCACCGTTACTCGTGCCGGTATCCGCGACCGCAGTGCCGGTCGCACCGAACAACAGCACGATGAGGCCGAGCGCTGCGGACAATCCCCTGATCGACATCACTCGATTATCGGTGCAAGCTCTGCCCCAGTTCCGCGGCAAGATCCCCGTTTCGCCCGACTGTCACGTCGTCCACCCCGAGCCACGCGGCCATCGTCCGCAACTCCCCCGCCAATGCGGGCGCCACCCGGGAACGGTCCTGACCGTCTTCGGTGAAAGCGCCGACGACATGCAGGGCACCGTCGGTCCGTTTGAGATCGACCCGGCCCACCAATTGCCCATCGAGCAGGAAAGGCCATACGTAGTAACCGAATTGACGTTTGGGAGCCGGGGTATAGATCTCGATGCGGTAGTGGAAATCGAACAGTCGCTCGACCCGGGGGCGGAAGAAGATCAGCGGATCGAACGGACACAGCAGGGCCGTACCCCGATCCCGCCGGGGCACGGTCTGCCCCGACCGCAGGTAGGCCGGGACGCCCTCGATGTCGACGGGCTCCAGCTCGCCATCGGCCACCAGCTTGGCGATGGCCGGTTTCACCTGTTTGGCGCCGAGACGGAAGTAGTCCCGGATGTCGGGTTCGGTACCGATTCCCAGCGCCGTCGCCGCACGCAGCGTCAGCTCGCGGATCGCCTCGTCGTCATCCACCTCGCGGGACACCACCTCAGGTGGCAGCACATTCTCGGTGAGGTCGTAGTGCCGGGCGAATCCGACGCGCGTCGCCGTCGTGAACACCCCCGACGCGAACAGTGCCTCGGCCACCCACTTGGTATCACTGCGCCCCCACCACGGGCCTTTGCGCCCGCGCGGCTCGGCTTCCAGGTGGGCTTCGATCTGCCCGGCCGTCGACGGGCCCAACTGGGCGACCGCCGCGACGATATCCTCGGCGAGCTTGGGGTTCTTCCGGACGATCTCGGTACCCCACCGGCCGTGGGTGTACTCGCGCATGCGCCAGCGCAGCAGGGGCCAGTCTTCGACCGCCATCAACGCGGCCTCATGAGCCCAGTACTCCACCAGCAGCCGGGGCGAGCGCGCCGTATGCGACCAGGCGGCCCGGTCGAGCACGTCGCGGTCGTACGGCCCGAGCCTGCTGAACACCGGCGCGTAGTGGGCGCGGACCGCGACAGACACCGAGTCCAACTGCAGCACCTGGATCCGGGAGATCAATCGGCGCAGGTGCGCACGCGCGACCGCACCGCCGGGTTTCGGTTCATGAAAACCCTGTGCCGCGACGGCGATGCGGCGAGCCTGCGCCGTAGTTAGGGAGGCCACCCCGCCATCGTTCCCCAAGCCACCGACAAGTCGGCCCGACACGGTGGCGATACTGGTCGACGTGGCGTTCGACTGGGATGCGTTCGAGACCGAGTTGACCCTGGCGGCTGCCGATGCGGTGCGCGCACTGGTCGCCGCGGCGGCACCGGAACGGCCATACGCCGTGGCGTTCAGCGAGTTCTACGCGGAGCTGACGGGCGTGATCTACCTGCCCGGCCTCGCACTCGCCACCGAGGAATCGGTCACGGAGCCGGACTGCCGATTCAGCCCACCGGATTGGAAATACCAGGACTACGAGTGGGGCGAGACCGATGCGCAGTGGGGCGACCGGCTCAGCGCGGCGGTGTCGGGACTGCGGCGCGCGCGCTGGGAGCAGGAATGGGATCGCTTCGCGCAGGCGATGCTGCACATCGCAGCACGGATGCGCACACAGTTGGTCACCGACGGGACGCTGCCACCCGACGTGGTCGTCTACCTCGACGACGAGGACGCGGACCTGCTGGTGCGCTCGCTCACAGCCGATGAGCTGAACCGCCATTTCCCCGAGTACGCCGCCGCCGCACAGGCCGAACGCGATGTGCTGGCAATGCCGACGGAACAACGGGTGACAGCGCTGGCCGCGGCGGCGGGTCTGACACCGCGTCGCGGCCGGGACGAACTCGGGCACCTGCTGGGCCGGGAACGCGCCCTGAGCCTCCTGCTAGAGGCGGGTGCGGACGCGGTACCTGCCGGGATCGCAGCACTCGGGCACCACGAGACCGCCTGGACGGGAGCCAAACTCCTCGCCGACCTGAATATCGCGACGCCCGAGGTCATGGCCGCACTGCGGGCAGCGCTACCGCTGCGCGACAACGCCCACGACTGGGTGGCCGCGGCGCTCGGCCGTCTGGGTGCGGGCCTGGCGGTGCTGACGCGGCGCGACCTGCCTGCCGACAGCAGAGCGGCCGCGGTGGCGGCGCCGTACCGTTCGTTTCGCGACCATGCTCGCAGCCACCCGCCCTTGGATTACACGCTGCTGGCGGCCGGGTTGTCCGATCCGACGGTCGCCGCGATCGTGGCCGACGCGCTGGAACCGGGACGCGGGTACTGCACGCTCGACGCTGCCGACCTGCCCGGCGTGCAGCCTGGGCTCGACCATCCAGAGCCGGTGATCCGGCGGCACGCCGTCGTCACCATCGGCGACCTGATCGGCCCGTTGGGTCCGGGTGACCCCGACGACCGTGACACGGACCCGCTGCGGGGGCGGATCGCCGAGCTGGCGGCCAACGACCCGGATCCCGATGTGCGGCGGTTGGCCGGCTACGTCGTCGAGGGCCGCTGATCACGGCGGTAGCTGCAATACCGGTATCGCAAACCCGACGCGCTGGTCAGCCAGTCGCCGGTGGTCTGCGCCCACGAGTCGTCGAGCACGGGCGCCATGGCGTCGCCGTCGACGGGTGCCAGGTCGATGTCGATCTCGGTGACCTCACACCGGTCGGCGAACGGCAGCGTCATCGCGTAGATCTGGGCACCGCCGATGACCCAGCCGGTGATGTGCTCCGGCAGCGCCGTCACCACGTCGGCCCCTTCAGCGGCGAACCCCGCATCGCGGGTGATCACCACGTTGCGTCTGCCGGGCAACGGGCGCACCTTCGCCGGCAGCGATTCCCAGGTCAACCGGCCCATCAGCACGGTCCGGCCCAACGTCAGTTCCTTGAAGCGGGCCTGGTCCTCGGGCAGCCGCCAGGGGATCCGGTTGTCGCGGCCGATGACGCCGGATGTCGACTGTGCCCAGATCAGTCCGAGGCGCCCCGTCACTGTTCGGTCCTGCTGGCAAACCTCATACCGCGACAGGGGCCTTGATGGCTGGGTGCGGGTCGTAGTTCAGGATCGCGATGTCTTCGTAGGTGTAGTCGAAGATCGAATCACGCGGGGCCAGAACGAGTTCCGGGTACGGCCGGGGATCGCGCGTCAGCTGCAGCGTGACCTGGTCGACGTGGTTGTCGTAGATGTGGCAGTCCCCGCCCGTCCAGATGAACTCGCCGACCTCCAGACCCGCCTGGGCCGCCATCATGTGGGTCAGCAGTGCATAGCTCGCGATGTTGAACGGCACTCCGAGGAACAGGTCGGCGCTGCGCTGAAACAGCTGGCAGGACAGCTTGCCGTCGGCGACGTAGAACTGGAAGAACGCGTGGCAGGGCGGCAGGGCCATCTGTGGAATCTCGCCGACATTCCACGCCGAGACGATGTTGCGCCGGGAGTCCGGATCACGCTTGAGCAGCTCAAGGGAATTGCTGATCTGATCGATGTGTTCACCCGAGGGAGTCGGCCAGGACCGCCACTGCACACCGTAGACGGGCCCGAGATCACCTGTCTCAGAAGCCCATTCATCCCAGATGGTGACCCCGCGCTCCTGCAGCCACCGCACGTTGGAGTCACCGCGCAAAAACCACAGCAGCTCGTAGACGACGGATTTGGTGTGCACCTTCTTGGTGGTGATCAGCGGGAAACCGTCGGCGAGGTCGTAGCGCATCTGGTGACCGAACACGCTGCGGGTTCCGGTGCCGGTGCGGTCGGACTTCGGCGTTCCGGTCTGCAGCACCAGCCGCAGCAGATCCTCGTACGGCGTCGCGATGGGCACGCGCTCAGCTTACGGGCAGCGGTTAGGGGTAGAACAGAAGCCATGCCGACGATCAAGGACACCATCACCACGCCCGACGGCACCTGTGCCGTGACGCTCGCGACCCCAGAAGGCCATGGTCCTTGGCCCGGCGTGGTCATGTACCCGGACGCCGGCGGTGCGCGGGCGACGTTCGACGACATGGCCGCAAAGCTGGCCGGCTACGGCTTCGCCGTGTTGGTGCCGGATGTGTACTACCGCGACCCGGGCTGGAAGCCGTTCGAGATGGCGACCGTCTTCGGCGACGCCGGCGAACGCAACAGGCTGTTCGCGATGATGCGGAAAGTGACTCCGGACGTCATGGCGGCCGACGCGGCGGCGTTCTTCGATTATCTGGCGGCCAGGCCTGAGGTCACCGACGCGAAATTCGGCACCACCGGGTATTGCATGGGCGGCCGCACGTCCCTCGTGGTGGCCGGCCGGGTGCCCGATCGGGTTGCCGCGGCGATGTCGTTCCACGGCGGCGGGTTGGCCTCCGACGACCCGGGCAGCCCGCATCTGCTGGCCGACAAGATCCAGGCAGCGGTCTATGTCGGCGGCGCCGAGAATGATTCCTCGTTCACCGCCGAGCAGGCGGAAACCCTGGACAAGGCGCTGACGGCCGCCGGCGTCGAACACATCATCGAAACCTACGCAGCGGCACATGGATTCGCTGTTCCCGACAACGCCCCCTACGACGAGGCCGCCGACGAACAGCACTGGGAAGCCATGGAGAGCTTCTTCGGTTCGCGCCTCGGCTGACCCGCCGCGTCGCGTCGTCACCCGGTAAGCGACGATTGAGACGTGTACGACCAGACCAGCACCAGTGAACCGGATCCCAACGCCGCCCCCGGCTTCCGCATCGACCCGGTACTCGCCCGCAGCTGGCTGCTGGTCAACGGAGCACAGTACGAACGCTTCGCCCCCGCTGCGCATTCCCGCGCCGACATCGTCGTCCTGGACATCGAGGATGCCGTCGCGCCGAAGGACAAGGACGCCGCCCGCGACAACGTGATCCGCTGGCTCGGCGACGACAACACCGACTGGGTGCGGATCAACGGGTTCGGCACCCGGTGGTGGGCCGACGACCTGGAGATGCTGTCGGGGACATCGGTCGGCGGGATCATGCTCGCCATGGTGGAGTCCGTCGACCACATCACCGAAACCGCCAAGCGGCTCCCGAACGTGCCGATCGTCGCGCTCGTGGAGACCGCACGTGGGCTGGAACGGATCACCGAGATCGCCGCGACCAAGGGCACTTTCCGGCTCGCGTTCGGCATCGGCGACTTCCGCCGCGACACCGGATTCGGCGACAACCCGGCAACGCTGGCGTACGCGCGGGCCCGATTCACCATCGCCGCCAAGGCAGCTCACCTTCCGAGCGCGATCGACGGGCCCACGGTGGGTTCCAGCGCCTTGCGACTGTCGGAGGCCACCGCGGTGTCAGCCGAGTTCGGCATGACCGGCAAGATCTGCCTGACGCCGGATCAGTGCCCGACGGTCAACGAGGGCCTGTCCCCGTCTCAGGACGAGATCAGTTGGGCACGAGAGTTTTTCGCCGAGTTCCAGCGTGACGGCGGGGAAATCCGCAACGGCTCGGACCTGCCCCGCATCGCCCGGGCCAACAAGATCCTCGACCTGGCGAAGGCCTACGGCATCCACGAGTCCGAGTACGGTGACGACCCTGACCACGTGCCCGCCCCGTCGGACACGTTCCACTACTGAGTTTCTTTGTCCCGGTGGACGAAAGTGCGCATCGCGCGGAGCAAGCCGCGGCCGGCGTAGATACCCGCGGCCACGGAGACGATGATCATCGCTATGAACATCGTCAGCCAATTCGATCTGCTGTGACTGACGTTCCACCAGACGATCGTGAACAGTACGGCGCAGACGAATACGACGATGTCACGCCAGTTTCCGCGGTAGGACATGGCCGCGTCGCGAAGCTCCCGGCTGCGTTCTCCTGCCGTGACGAGTTCGCCGATTCGCTGATCGATGCTCGCCTTCAGGCGCGTACGCAATTCGACGTCCTCTTCCGGGAGCCGATCGAGCAGATCCATGTCCTTGATGATCAGTCCACGGACGTCCGGCGGCTTCAAGTTGCCCGCGATCACGCCGAGCATTGCGCCACCGGCGATCGGTGCGGCCCCCAGGGCCAGTTCGGCGATACCCGGCATGACTTCCTCTCTGTTGGTCCCGGCGGTCACCGTATCGTCCCGACCATGCGACGGTGCCGGGCGGGCTGCCGGCCCGTCAATATCGCGTGGTCACACTGTCTCAGTCCGGCATCAGCCCGACTCGCTGGCCGCTGCGGTCGTGTCGCTCACGACGTGCTCGCTGCTGGGCGGGTGGGACCCACTTCGTCTCGCCGATCGACACTGAGCGGCGGATGCGCGAGGGGCGGGGTGCTCCGCCTTCGGCGTGGATGATGCGCCGATTGGGCGGGTAGCTGACTCACCCGTTGCGGATGGGCAGTTCGGCCAAGGCCAGCAGTTCATCCCGGTCCTGGTGCTGAAGCCAGATGAGAAAGCTCCGGTCGACGACGTTCAGACGCCTGTTGGTCTCGTCGTAGTCGAGAATGATCGGCTTGATCGCCATCTTGCCCACCTGAAGGGAGGCGGTAGACAGCAGCGCCTGAGTGATGTTTCCGGGGTTGATAGGCGCTTCTGGGTGCTGCTCATTGATGGCGGAGCGAAGATCCCCGTAGTTCAGCCCCTTCTCAAGGTCGTCCACGTCGGCGTTTAGTACCGGCCATAGCAGCCACTTGTACATCTCCAAAGTTGAAGTCTGGAACCCCGCAGCGAAATTGATGATGAATCCCGTGTACCGGGCGGAGTGAGCGTCGACGGCCTCTTTGATAAGTTCGGGCGCATCGGCATCAACCTCACGGTGCGTTGACTGGGTCTCGTAGACACCCGCGCGCTCGCACGCGAGCCGACAGCTTTCCTGCACCACAAACACGTTGCTGAAACAATTCTCAAGCAGGCTGGTCTTGAACTGTTCAGAGAATGTGATGTTGAGTAGCTTCTCGCCACTTTCAATCACCTGCAGCAATTCGTCGGTCAACCAGCGGTCGGCGTCGATGGCAACGACCCGGCCTGTCAAGTCACCGTTCTGCTGCACAAGGCGGTTCTGATCTCGCCACACTCCGACGACGATGAAGGAGTACTTCGATGATTCATGGAATGCCTTCAGGGCGACCGCGAAGTCCCGTTGCGTGGCCTCAGGCAGATAGTGGAAATCTTCCAAGACTATGAACCGGGGACAACCCGCATTGTCGAGAGCGGAGATGATGTCGTTGACGTCTGCTGGGTCCAACTCCATCGGCCGCGTCTCTGTCTTGTTTTCGCGCTTACCCGCGCCTTCAGCTGCCGCTTCCGCGGTCGCCTTGTTTCCGAACAGGTTGAAGCCGCCGCCGAACTTCGCCGACACCTTAGCCTCACCACTCACCGCCTTCGTAGAGGTGCCCTCGACTACATATCCCGCCTTGCTCAGGATCGCGCTGTGAAGCTGAGCGAGCGACCACCTGTTCGAGCAGGTGACGAAGATATAGTCGTCGTCCTTGAGGTTGAACTTCCGGAGGCAGGTCTTGCCCTGCTTCGAAGAGCCGTAGACGACTATGTGCTGGTCGCGGCTGAGTGCTCCAACGAATCGGTTGTCGACCGACGTGCGGACGACATAGTTCTTGGGTAGGTCTCGGGCGACACCAAAAACGTCGTCCAAACGTACCGGCGAATTGCCGAAAGTCATCACTACAACCTAGAGCACGCCCTCAGTTAAGCCCGCTGGAATCCGCGCGGCGTGATCGGCAGGTAGGACCGCTGCCCAGTCGAGTAAAGCTGATGATCACGCTGCCTGGCGGGCAACGGGACTGGCCGAATGTCCATCGCTTCTGCGGCGGCTTGCAGCGACCACGATCGGGGAATGTGGTAGTCAGCGATGTGATGAACCGTGGCGTCAACGGTGCCGTCGGACTTGAGCTTGATCAGTTCGTGAGTCGCGCGCTTGAGGTGGTTCATTGCCTGCATCGTGTTGCCCCACACCGCCATCTCGACCGCCGCCTTGTTGATGTAGTTGATGGTCCCGCTCTCACCGAGGTAACGGCGACGTGCCACGTCCCATAGCGAGTCGAGCGCCTTGGTGATGAGCACAGTCACCGACATCTCGCGGCCAGGGTTGGAGTCCTCCATCGTGAACCACCAATGCGCTTCGTTCCTGGCGGCATCCGGAGACGCTTTCTTGTGCAGGTAGACGTGGACCGGCCCTTCGTGCAGCGTGACCGGCTCACCGTCCAAAGGCTGCCAGGCGACCTTGGCCTCATCGTCATCGACGGCGACCGCGCTGATTCCGTGCTTAACCGCGTTGTAGACGAATGCGTCGCCGAGGACGCGATTCGCACAGTCGATCAGCAACATTTCCAACGCGTCGATTGCATCGTCGAACTCATCGTCGGTGAGCCCGATGACCGAATCGACCCGGCTGACGCCGCCCAAGAACACGGTTGAGATCTGCTCGCGGTCGAACCCGTTGTCCAGCTTGGCTGCCACCTTCTCCTTGTACTCGGCAAAGCCGGTCGACGCCGACATACCGAGCCACGGACACTCGGGATGCTCGACGTGGGCGAAGAACAGTCGCAGCAACGCCTCTGAGGCATGGTTGGCGATCATCACGGCCTCCATGCGGAGGTATCTCTGGCGGGCGTCCGACGTCGGAGGCGGCATCGGGCCGAAATGAACCGGGCCGATCATCCGGTCGGAGCCGTACAGCTGTGCTAGTCGGTCGTCGCTGCACGCCATCAGGGACAGCGACTCGATCCGCATCTTGATGAACTCCGCCGGGTCGGCGGTGTAGAACACGGCGTTGAGTTCCGGGTACTGCCCGGGATCGAGTCGCCGCCCCTTCGGGTCGTCTTTCTCCCACGGCTTCGAACCACCTCGGTACTTGCCCATGCACCGGAGTCTACGAACGGGTGCCGACAAGTGAGCGACACCAGTGGCGGGCGAGCCGACTAACAGAGAGCGAGTGCGCTGACCTTGTTGACGTGATGCTTCAAGGCGGCTGCGAGTAGATCACGCAACGGCGAATCTGGTGTTAGGCCCATTGACCCGAAACTGGTCGGCGGTTCGTCCATCCCGTCAACGGTCTCCGCCCCCGCGAGCGACAGAAATACGTTCTGCACCGTCCCTTCCGCACGACGGAGCATGACCAGGATGAGCGTGTCGTAGATCGTCATCTGGTCCAGGATGCTGCTCAGCGGCGCGTCGGCAGGGGCAGTAACGATCACCGGATCACCCCCCGCCGTCGTATTGGCAAAGAACCAGTCACGGTCCTCGGGATACGCGGTGATCTGGCGGCCCACCTGTTCGAAAACCGCGTCGACGTTCGGATGGTCAATCGGAAGTCGGAGCCAAATACCGAGGCTGCCAATTTCCCCTTCGATGTACTCGCGGATCTCGGGCAGAGCGGGGCTGTCTAGTGAGAACGCCAGCGCATCGCGGTATTCGGCGCGTACGTCGTCCAGGGTCTTGCCCCCGCCGACGATGCTCTCCGGCATCGAGTAAAACTGCCACGCCGGGTCATGCTCTGCGTCAAGGCGATAGATAACGGTTTGCACAGGGTGTGTCATCTGCTCACCTCCTTGCGCGCCTCGGACTCAGTCAGGCCGACATCTTCGACTAAGACACGCCGAACCATGTTTCCCGTTATGTCGTCTCCGTCATGGTATGCGAACGTGAACTCCTTGTGTCTTCCCCGGTATCGTCGGTGGCCGCCGGAACTGCGGAGATATTCACAGTGTTTGTCGATGATCTTCGCCAGCTTCCGGCCTCGCATCGATGGCCATCGATCACCCACGGTTATCCCGCCGCCGTCGTGCAGTGCCGCGAGTCACACGCGGATGGTAGCGATGTTGGGACTCGAAGCGATGTACCTAGCCCTGTGCATGTCGTGCAGAAATACAGAATGCCGCTCGTTACGACTCGTTCATCAACGTCGCGGCGACCGTTGCGCCGAGGTTCCAGCACGCCTCGACGTCGGCCTTAGTCGGTTTGCCCATCACCACGACCGTCTCCGCCGCCTTCACCCAGCCGAGACCGGCGGTGATGCCGTCGATGGCGCGTTCGGCTCCCTCGGTGCCCTCGTTGCCGTGGAGGTAGACACCGAACGGTCGCCCTCGGGTCGAGTCGAGCAGTTGGTAGTAGCTCTGGTCGAACGCGTGCTTGAGAGCACCCGAGACGTACCCGAGGTTCGCGGGCGTGCCCAACACGTAGCCGTCGGCTTCCAGCATCTCGACCGGCGACACCATGAGCGCCGGTCGGCTCACGACCTCGACACCCTCGATCTCGGGGTCGGTCGCCCCGGCCACGACCGCCTCGAACATCTCCTGGCAGTGCGGTGACGGCGTGTGGTGGATGATCAGCAAGCGCGACACCCTCCCCACCTCCTTCTGTCGGGTCTACTGATGCCACCGGGAAACCGCCCACGGCGGCCCCTCTCCCTCTTTCCATCGAGATGGAGGCAGCACGGCTTCCATGAACGTACTTGCCGAAGCGGGGTCTCTGTCTGGCCACTGCGGGACTCGGATCGACGCGGCGATGTTGGTATCCGGCTGCTCGAAGCAAACTTCGTTCGACGCCGCAACGATCTCGAAATTCACCTGCGCCGCCTCCTCGGCGTCCAGTTCGAATGGCGGGTGGAGATCGTGGCCAGCATTCGTGAGTACCACGAGACGGTGCGGATCAACTGGAAATAGAGCGATCGGCGAAGTGGCCCAACCCAAAGTGCGCCAGCGCGGCGCGACAGAGCCTCCGAGATAGACCACAGGCTCATCACACGTGAGGAACAGAGACGCACTGTCAACCAGCCACCATGTCCGTTGCGTCGAAAAATGTGGAACGGCTTGATTCCGCCACACGCCGATGGTGCTCTCAAGGGCGCGGGGCTTACGTTCCGCGCTGATCAATGGCCGGTTGAGAAACTGCTGCAAGATCGCACCGTGACGGTGCGGCGAATAGGGAATCCGGTAGAGCTGACAGACGAAAGGCAATAAGGGACTGAGAATCTCGGCGCGCCCAAAACGATTGAGCGCGTCCTCGATGCGCAGTTCGCGATCGTGCTTTGCGAGCGTCCGCTGGTCTTGCAGCGCCACAAAGACGGCCAGATTCGCGATCAGATCGCGGTCAGTCATACGACCGGCAGTGAGGTCATCAAGCGCCCGAAGCCACCCGGCGGCGTCACTCTCTATCCGTGACATGTGCTTTTCGAGCCAACGACTTGGGAAGTCTGGCTCCAGATCGTCGGCTGTGATTGTGTAGAGATTGGTCCGTTTCGCGACGTCCTCCGGCGGTTGAATGTGACTGCCGCCGCTGTCCGTCTTCGTCAGCCGAATGTTGCCGTCTCCGTTTGCCCATCGGCGTAGGTACATCTGCGGGACATAGTGATGGCGCTTGCCGACACCACCTTCGATCGTCTGCCGCTTGGACTCCGCGATCTCGGCGTCAGACGTCCACCGGTGACTCACCACACTGGGCGCCTATTCGCGGGGTAACCGACCAAATAATGCTTGAGCGCACCGCTCATGTAGCCGAGGTTGGCCGGGGAGCCGAGCAGGTAGCCGTCGGCAGCCAGCATGTCGGCCGGCGAGACCGTGAGGGCGGGACGACGCACCACGTCGACGCCGTCGATCTCAGGGTCGGTGGCACCGGCGAGCACCGCCTCGAACATCGCCTGGCAGTACGGCGACGGCGTGTGGTGGACGATGAGCAGCGTCGGCATGGTCACCTACTCTCCTGCATCCGGACGGCGGTGCGCATGGTCTCCCGCGCCCGGCTCCGGTCTCCCGCGTAGTCGTAAGCCCGGGCCAGCCGGTACCAGCGCACCCAGTTGTCGGGATCGGCCTCCAATTCGCCTTTCACGGTGACGAACAGCGCATCGGCCGCATCCCGCTCGACCCGGCCCGACGGGCGGTGCGGCAGGTCGGACACATCGAGATCCATGCCCTGCTCTCGAGCCAGCCGGGCCAGGCGCTGATGCGCGAAGCCGGCCCGCAAGGTGCTGAACAGCACCCAGACGCCGATCAGGGGAAAGACCAGCAGGGCAACTCCGAGTCCGATCGCGGCGGGCTCACCCGACCCGATGAAGACGACCGCGGTGCGGCCCAGCATCAAGAAGTAGACGACCAGCGCCAGGCACATGAAGCCGATCAGCAATTGGATGCGCAGCGACCGCGCGCCATCGGTCACGAGAGGTCGAGCAGTGGCTCAATGCCGATGGTGAGCCCAGGCCGCTGCTGCACGTTGCGTACCGCCAACAACACGCCGGGGACGAACGATGCGCGATCCAGGCTGTCGTGCCGGATGGTCAGCGTCTCCCCCGCCGTCCCGAACAGCACCTCCTGGTGCGCGACCAGACCGGCGAGCCGCACCGAGTGCACCGGGACGCCGTTGACGTCGGCACCGCGTGCACCCTCAAGGCCCGTGCTGGTGGCATCGGGGTTGGGCGGCAATCCTTTTCGCGCCTCGGCGATCAGCTCGGCGGTGCGCGCCGCGGTCCCCGAAGGGGCATCAGCCTTGTGCGGATGGTGCAACTCGATGACCTCGACCGAGTCGAAGAACTTCGCGGCCTGCTTGGCGAACTGCATGCACAGGACCGCGCCGATCGCGAAATTCGGCGCGATGAGCACCGCGACCTCGGGCTTGTCCTTGAGCCAGGCCTGAACCTGGGCAATCCGCTCGGCCGTGAAGCCGGTGGTGCCGACGACCGCGTGAATCCCGTTGTCGATCAAGAACTTCAGATTGTCCATCACCACGTCGGGATGAGTGAAGTCGATGACCACATCGGTATCGGAATCAGTGAAAAGACTCAGTGAATCGCCGACGTCGACGCCGACCGAGAACGTCAGATCCTCAGCGCGTTCCACCCCCAGCACCATCGCCGCGCCGACTTTTCCCTTTGCACCCAGAACTCCAACACGCATGGGTTGCAGCCTACTGCCCGACCCCTCGCCGGCATTCGCGCTGGTCATCAAACAACTTTGGGCGCTGTGGCCCCAGGGGTCACAGCGCGTGGGTGTGATGTCTCAGGACATGGGTGACAGTTGGTGTGTCAGGACATCGGTGACGTATTGGTTCTTTGGGGTCTTGGGCCGCGGGGTCGTCCGTTGCCGACGTATCTCACCCCGGGTGCGGGGCGTGTGTGTTCGATGAGGACTTCGCCGTCCAAGTCGGCCACGGTGATGTTGTCACCGTCAGTGACGACCAAGACCTGCTCACAGGCGCGCCGTCCGTCGACCTTGTAGTTGACCCCGGCGAGCATGAACGTGCCAGCGGTGTTCAGCGTCATGACTCGGGTCCCGGCGGGTAGGTCCTGGGGCTTCGGTGCGGGCCGGTTGCGCTTCGGCTCGGGTTCGGCGAAGAGGGGCTTGGGGCGAGGAGCTTCGGCTTTCGTGGTGGCTTCCCACGCCGTCAGCGGCGTGATGCGCCCGGGCAGGCCCCTGGTGGGGGCGTTCGGTGTTGTAGATGTCGTCGAAGGCATCGACCTGTGCCTGCAGTTCGTCGAGCGTCTCGGCGAGGGGCTGTTTGTCCAGGTAGCGGAACAGGGTTTGGTGAAAGCGTTCATTTTTGCCTTGAGTGGTCGGCTTGTAGGGCTTGCCGGTGATCGCCTGCACCCCCAGGCGTGAGACGTGTTCGACGAGGCGGCCCAGGTATCCGCGCCGCGAAGGATTGAGGGCGATCCCGTGGTCTGACAGCAGCCGTTGGGGCACGCCATGAAGAGCGACGGCCTTGTCGAACACGGTGATCGCGGCCTCGGCGGTCTCAGACCATGCCACGTGGGAGGCGACCGCGTAGCGGGAGTGGTCGTCGATGAGCTGGAAGATCACGCACGTCCGCCCGCCGCTGAGCACGTACGCGGTGGCATCCAGTTGCCAACACGCGTTGGGGGCTGGATAGACAAATCGCCGCCATGCCGAGCGGGGCTTCTTCTTCGGCTCAAGCCGAGCCACGCCGGCCTCACCGAAGATGCGTGCCAGCGACGCCGTCGAGGGAACCAGCCCCAATCCCATCGCGTGCATCTTGTCGTGCACACTGATCGGCCCGTGATCCAGACCGGAGGCCTCCAGGGCGGCCCGCACAGCCACGGCCTGTTGCTTGACCTCATCGCTGAGCTTCGACGGGCTCGACTTCGGCCGTCGAGTCCTCGGTTCGAGCACCGCGGCCGGTCCATCGGTCTCCACGCGTTTACGTAACTCGTAGAACGACTTTCGGGAGATGCCGTGTTCGGCGCAGAACGTCGACACCGCCCCGCGAGGTGCATCAACAGGCCACTGCGAGATGGCAAGGCGAACACGAGGATCGATGGGTTCATTAACGGCCACCGCCAGAGCCTGGGGCCGCAAGTGTCACCACCAAGACCACCCGAACTGTCACCGATGTCCTGACGCAGAACTGTCACCGATGTCCTAAGACATCACAGGTCACAGCGCGTGGGTTCTTGTCGGGGGTCGAATGTATGTTCGAAGCATGGAGGAGCAGGTCGCCGCCGCGCTCGCCGCGTTACGCACCGCGGTCGAGGGGGTGCGGGAGCTGCCGTTCGGGTCACTGTCACCGGCCGAGCTTCTCGACGTGTGCTCGGGAATCCAGGATGCACACAACCTGCTGCCCACCGCCGAGCATGCCGCCATCACCGCCCTGGCCGAGCAGACCACCCCCGCGCAGATCGGGACGAAATCCTGGCCCGAAGCCCTGCGCATCCGGCTACGCATCTCCCACAAGGAGGCCCGCCGCCGCTTCCGCGACGCGATCAACCTCGGACCACGGCACACCCTGACCGGCGAACCCGTCCCGGCACGCCGAGCCGCCACCGCCGCCGCCCAAGCCGGCGGCTGGCTGACCCAGGACCACATCGAGGAATTGGAGACGTTCTTCGCCCACTGCCCCGGCTGGGTCGATGCCCAGCGCCGGCAGCAGATGGAGGAAAAACTGGTCGCCGTCGCCGCGAGCAACTGCCCCGATGTGCTGCACCACGCCATCGCCGAAGCGTTGTACCTGCTCAACCAGGACGGCGAGGAACCCATCGAGGACCTGGCCGCCCGCTCCCGCGGCATCGTGCTGGGCCCCCAGGAACCCGACGGCACCCGCACCATCCGCGGCCGGGTCACCGCCGAGCTGGGCGCCACCCTCGACGCCATCACCGGCAAATGGGCCGCCCCAGGCATGTGCAACCCCGACGACCCGACCCCGTGTACCTCTGGCACCCCCAGCCAAGAACAGATCGACACCGACACCCGCACCGCCCGGCAACGCACCCACGACGCCCTGCTCACCCTGGGCCGCCACGCACTGATGTCCGGCGAACTCGGTCAGCACAACGGGCTACCGGTGTCCATCGTGGTCACCACCACCCTGCAGGAACTCCAAGCCGGCGCCGGGATAGCGGTCACCGCCACCGGCACCAAACTGCCCATCGGCGACCTCATCCGGCTCGCCGCGCATGCCCATCACTACCTGGCCGTGTTCGACACACATGCCAACGTGCCGCTCTACCTGGGCCGCACCAAACGCCTCGCCACACCAGGGCAACGGTTGATGCTGTTCGCCCGCGACCGTGGCTGCACCTGCCCGGGCTGCACCGCCGCGGGCAACCGCAGCCAGGCCCACCACGCCACCCAAGACTTCGCCCACGGCGGCCTGACCGACATCACCGACCTCACCCTGGGCTGCGGGCCCCATCAACGCCTCGTCGGCCCCGGCAAATGGACCACCCACATCAACACCAACGGCCGCTGCGAATGGATCCCACCGGCCCTGCTCGACACCGGCCAATCCCGCATCAACACCTACCACCACCCCCAGCACTACTTCACCGACAACCAAGACGACGACGAAACAGACTGTCCCACACCGTGATTAACACATCCAGGCGCGAGCAGCGCGCGGGTGGTTACGGTGGGGCATGCGCCCATTCCTCACCGCGCTTGCCGCTGCGCTCATCCTTGCCGGCTGTTCCAGTACCGCAGGCGCGGACAGCCCGGCCAGTCCCGCGGGCCGGACTTTCGTGTCGGTCGCGGTCGACGGCGAGCAGATACCGGGCGGCGGCCCGTTGACGGTCGGATTCGACGGAGACCGCATCAGCACGTTCGCAGGCTGCATCACGGTTCGGGCACTGCGGATCTGACCGATGGCCGTATCGTCACGCAATTGGCCAGCACGATGATGGCCTGCCCTTCACCACTCGGCGACGCCGATGCCTGGGTGTCGAAATTCTTCCAAGCCGTCCCGTCCTGGGAGCTCACCGACGACACTCTCACCCTGAAAAGCCCCACCACAACCGTCACCCTGAAGGACAGGAAGGCAGTGGATCCGGACCGGCCATTGACGGGCACCACGTGGCAGGTAGACAGCCTGGTGTCCCCCGATGCCGTGTCGACCTCGGCGGCGTTGGAGCAGAGCAAACCGGTACTGACCATCGCCGCCGACGGCACAGCGACAGGCTCAACCGGCTGCAATCGGTTCACCGGTCATGCCCAAGTTACTGGCAGCACAATCGAATTCGGCCCACTGGTGACCACCAAGATGGCATGCGTGGACGAGGTCGGTGACGTGGAGCAGGCGGTACTGCGGGTACTCAGCGGCCGGGTCCGATCAGCGATCGACGCCGACCAGTTGCGGCTCACCCGAGACGACGGTTACGGCTTGATACTGCGCGCCCAATAGCGGGTTACAGCGGTGACGCACCGCGCAGATGCTCGAAGATCAACGACGTTTGCGTCCCCGCCACATCCGCGTCGGCATTGAGGTTCTCGACCACGAACGCCCGCAGATCATCAGTGTCGCGTGCGGCGACGTGCAGGATGAAGTCGTCACCGCCGGCCAGGAAGTAGACGTCCATCACCTGCGGGCGTTTGCGGATCTGCGCGATGAAGCTGCGGATCTTTCCCCGGGCGTTCGACTGAAGGCTGACCGAGATCATGGCCTGGAGGCCCAGACCCACTGCCGCCGGGTCGATGTCGGTGTAGAAGCCGCGGATGACGCCGATGTCTTGGAGCCGCCGCACGCGGCCGTGACAGGTCGACGCAGCGATCCCGACGGCGTCAGCCAATGCGCTGTTGGAGATCCGCGCGTCGGCATGCAGAGCCAGCAGGATCCGCCGATCCACCTCGTCGAGGCCGGACTGCCGAACATCCTTCGATGAGCGGGCTGTAGCCGTGGTCACATTCGCCGATTCTTCAATCACTTCACCACAGTAACGAATCTTCATCAGAGATATTGCTCATTCTCCGAAGGTTCTTCACACTTGTTTCAGCACACCAACTTTGAAGGAGCGATCATGCTCGTCGGTATCCCGACCGAGATCAAGAACAACGAGTTCCGCGTCGCCATCACCCCGGCCGGCGTCTCCGAACTGACCCGCCGCGGCCACGACGTGATCATCCAGGCCGGCGCCGGTGAGGGTTCGGCCATCTCAGACAACGACTTCAAGGCCGCCGGCGCCGAGATCGTCGCTACCGCCGACCAGGTTTGGGCCGAGGCCGAGCTGCTGCTCAAGGTCAAGGAGCCCATCGAGGCCGAGTACGCCCGCATGCGCAAGGACCAGACCCTCTTCACCTACCTGCACCTGGCGGCCTCCAGGCCGTGCACCGATGCGTTGCTGGCCTCGGGCACCACTTCCATCGCCTACGAGACCGTGCAGACTGTTGACGGCGCCCTGCCGCTGCTGGCCCCGATGAGCGAGGTCGCCGGCCGCCTGTCCGCACAGGTCGGCGCCTACCACCTGATGCGCAGCCACGGTGGCCGCGGCGTGCTCATGGGCGGCGTCCCCGGTGTCGCACCGGCCGAGGTCGTCGTCATCGGCGGTGGCGTCGCGGGCTACAACGCCGCCCGCATCGCCAAGGGCATGGGCGCTCATGTCACGGTGTTCGACCTCAACGTCAACACGCTCCGCAAGATCGACAACGAGACCAATGCCGGCATCGAAACCCGCTACTCGTCGAGCCTGGAGCTCGAGGAGGCCGTCAAGAAGGCCGACCTGGTGATCGGCGCGGTGCTGATCCCCGGCGCGAAGGCCCCCAAGCTGGTCACGAATTCGACTGTGGCCCACATGAAGTCGGGCGCGGTCCTGGTGGACATCGCCATCGACCAGGGCGGCTGCTTCGAGGACTCGCGCCCCACCACCCACGACGATCCCACCTTCGCCGTGCACGACACCGTGTTCTACTGCGTGGCCAACATGCCGGGCGCGGTGCCGCGTACCTCCACGTTCGCACTGACCAACGCCACCATGCCCTACGTGCTGAAGCTGGCCGACAAGGGTTGGCGGGCGGCCTGCGCGAGCGACGCGGCGCTGGCCAAGGGCCTGTCCACCCACGAGGGTGCTCTGCTGTCCGAGCAGGTCGCCTCCGACCTCGGGCTGCCGTTCACCGATCCGGCAACCCTGCTCTGAGAAACTCGCCTCCCATCGCCCGGCCGGCCGTTCATGCTGGCCGGGCGATGACCTTTTGGGCCACCGTCCGCGGCGTTGGCGTTTCTTGACACCTGTCAAGTATGGTGGGCCGCATGCTGCTGCAGGAACTGTTGCCCAGCGTCCCGACGACCACCGATGAAGCTCTGCAGGTCTTCGACGCGGCCGCGGCCGTCGATCCGGCCTTCATGATCGGCACGTGGCATGGCGCCGAAATCCCAACCGGACACCCCATGGACGGCCTCCTTGCCGCCAGCGGTTGGTGGGGCAAGCGATTCGTCGACGCCGAGACCGTTCACCCGCTGCTATTCCCGACGACGAACGGCAAGGCACTGTGGGCGTTGAATCCGGCGTTGGCATTCGGCGGCCTTGGCCTCACTGCGAAACTGCCCGCGAAATTGTCGGCGCCTCGCACCTTGCCGGTGTCCGGTGCGATAGCCGCGCTGCGCCCGGTGCTGCAGACCCGCGCAGCCAAGGCCCGGCTGCGCACCACCCGATACCGCGGCACCGATACCGCGACCATGATCTACGACCAGCTGCCCATCAACGACGTGTTCCGCAGACTGTCCGACGATGCGGTGATCGGCGCGATGGACCTGCGAGGATCGCGCCGGCCCTACTTCTTCGCTCTGTACCGCGACAACTCGCTGCCGCTCGTCTGAGACTCCGCGGCGGCAGATCGCGTATTCACGGTGTTCACCGCACATTAGGCCGGCGGCCCCGCAGCGGTGCTTGGATCGGAAAAGGCAAGCGTCACAGTGCCTTTTCCCCGCGCTTTGCGGCCACCACCAGAATGCGAGGAGTTACCCGTGGTTAATCTGCCCGTCGCACACCAGCCCCGCCCCTTCCTGCCTGAGCTCTCGGAGTTCTTCGCCGGCATCACCCCGTTCGCCAGCCTGCGGCCGATCTTCGAGCGCAACCTGATGCGCATCGAGGACGAGGTCACCGAAGAGCACTACGAGTTGCGGGCCGAGATCCCCGGCATCGATCCCGCCACCGACGTCCACATCACCGTCACCGACGGCCAGCTGACGGTCAAGGCCGAGCGCACCGAGCGGGTCGACATCAACTCGCGCTCCGAGTTCTCCTACGGTTCGTTCCTGCGCACCGTGACCCTGCCTGCCGGCGCGGACGAGGAGGCGATCACCGCCAGCTACGACCGGGGCATCCTGACCGTGCGGGTTCCGCTCTCACAGAACCCGTCGGGCGCCCGGCAGATCGCCATCCAGGACGTCGAGGATCAGGTCGCCGAAATCGCTCCTGCCGCAGGCGAATTCCACGGCGAGTAACTCTCAGAGCAACGCCGGCACGAGCAGTGCCGTCAGCTCGCCGATGAGCGGTCGCAGGTTGACGGCCTTCGGGTCGTCAGCCCGCGACCGTGTCATCACCGCGAGCAGCAGCCGCTGACCGTCCGGGCCGTAGGCGAGACCGACGTCGTTGGTGCTCCCGTAATCACCGCTGCCGGTCTTGTCGGCACTCGTCCAGCCGGCGGGCAACCCGGCCCGCAGGCTCGACGTCTCATTGCCCCGCATCCAGTCTTCGAGCTGCTGACGCTGCGGCGGGCTCAGCACGTCGCCAGCCAACAGTGCGCGATATCCGGCGCCGAGAGCCGCGGGAGTCGAGGTGTCCCGCGGGTCGCCCGGGATGGCCGAGTTCAAGGCCGTTTCCCAACGGTCCAGGCGGGTGCGATCGTCACCGATGCTGCGAGCGAACGCCGTGATACCCGGTGGCCCGTCGATCATCTTCAGCAGCAGATTGCCCGCCGTGTTGTCACTGTGCTGCAGTGCGGCCTGACACAGTTCGCCGATCGACATGTCGGCGCCAGTCCGCTCTTCGGTCACCGGAGAGTTGGCGACAATGGCGCTCGGATCGATGAAGATCCGGGTGTCCAGCGCCAACTGTCCTCGGTCGACGAGTTGCAGCACGCGACCGGCAGCGTAGCCCTTGAACGTCGAACACACCGCGAACGTCTCGTCAGCCCGGTGGGCCACCGTGCGATCCGAATCCAGATTGGCGGCGAACACGCCGATCAACGCGTTGTTGCGCTTCTCAAGGCCGGCAATCTGGTCGTCCGGCGGCGCTGCCGAGGCCACCGGTGCCGCGATGCCGGCCACAGCCACCGCCGCCAGCGATCCGATCAGTACGTTGCGCCGCGAGAGTCCAGTCATCGACGCCAGCCTAGCCGATCAACTCGCGCCGGCCATGACTCGCTAACCGGCGATTGCTTGAAGCCTTTGCGGCAGAGCCAGTTCCGACGGACCGAGCACGGCCGCGCCGTATTCCCGGGTCAACAGCCGGCGCGCGACGGCGTTGACCTCGTCAAGCGTGACGGCCTCGATCTGGGCCAATGTGTGCTCCAGGCTTCGGTGTTCACCGTAGTTGAGTTCACTGCGGCCGATCCGGTGCATGCGGGACGCCGAATCTTCCAACCCGAGCACCAGGCCGCCCCGCAGCGATCCCTTGGCGATGCGGCATTCGTCGGCGGTGATGCCGTCGCGCGCAACAGTTTCCAACACGTCGGTGGTCACCCGGACCACCTCGTCGAATCGCTCGGGCTGGCATCCGGCGTACACCGAGAACGCGCCGCTGTCGGAGAAGGTGTCCACCGTCGAGTACACCGAGTAGGCCAGTCCCCTGCTTTCCCGAATCTGTTGGAACAGACGGGAACTCAGACCGCCGCCGAGGGCGGTGTTGAGTACCGAAAGCGCCCACCGGTGCTCCCAGTGTCGCCCGGGGGTCCGCACACCCATCGACAGATGGGTCTGCTCGCCGTCGCGTTCGATCAACTCCAGCACCGGACGCCCGGTGACCCGACCCGCACCCTTACGCGGCGGGATCGCGTCGCGGCCGGACACCAGCTTCGGGCCGAAATGTTCCTTGACCAGCGCCACCACCACGTCATGGTCGACGTTGCCGGCGACCGCCACCACCATGCGGTCGGGGGTGTAGCGCCGAATGTGAAACGAATGCAACTGCGCCCGAGTCATTTCCGTGATGGACTCGACGCTGCCGATCACCGGTCGTCCCACCGGGTGGTCGCCGAACATCGCCGTCAGGAAGACATCACCCAAGGTGTCCTCGGGGTCGTCGTCGCGCATGGCGATCTCTTCGAGCACCACGTCGCGCTCGACTTCGACATCGTCGGCAGCACAGCGGCCACGCAACACCACGTCCGCGACGAGGTCGACCGCCAATTCGAGGTCGGTGTCGAGCACGTGTGCGTAATAGCAGGTGTGCTCGCGTGCGGTGAATGCGTTCAGCTCACCGCCGACGGCATCGACGGCCTGCGCGATCTGTACCGCGCTCCGCGACGGCGTCGCCTTGAACAGCAGGTGCTCCAGGAAGTGGGCGGCACCCGCGACGCTACGACCTTCGTCGCGGGAACCGACACCAACCCACACCCCGACGGATGCGGAACGCACCGACGGGATGTACTCCGTGACCACCCGCAGTCCGCCGGGCAACGTGGTCCGGCGGACCTGCGAGGTATCCAGTGTCGACGCCTTGCGATCAGGCTTCGGCGGGCGCGGCATCAGCAGGTGCGGCCGGGGTCGCTTCTGCTGCTGTTTCCTCTTCAGCCACCAGAACCAGCGAGATCTTGCCGCGGTTGTCGATATCGGCGATCTCGACCTGCAGCTTGTCGCCGACCTTCACCACGTCCTCGACCTTGGCGATGCGCTTGCCGCGGCCCAGCTTCGAGATGTGCACCAGACCGTCGCGACCCGGCAGCAGCGAGACGAACGCACCGAAATCGGTGGTCTTGACCACGGTGCCGAGGAACCGCTCGCCGATCTTGGGCAGCTGCGGGTTGGCGATCGCATTGATCTTGTCGATCGCGGCCTGCGCGGACGGGCCGTCGGCAGCACCGACGAAGACCGTGCCGTCGTCCTCGATGGAGATCTGCGCACCGGTCTCCTCGGTGATCGAGTTGATCATCTTGCCCTTGGGCCCGATGACCTCGCCGATCTTGTCCACGGGCACCTTGATGGTGGTGATCCGCGGCGCGTACGGGCTCATCTCGTCGGGACGGTCGATGGCCTCGGCCATCACCTCGAGGATGGTCAGCCGCGCGTCCTTGGCCTGGCTCAGCGCGCCGGCCAGCACCTTCGACGGGATGCCGTCGAGCTTGGTGTCCAGCTGCAGCGCGGTGACGAAGTCCTTGGTTCCGGCGACCTTGAAGTCCATGTCACCGAAGGCGTCCTCGGCTCCGAGGATGTCGGTCAGCGCGACGAAACGGCGTTCCGTCTTGCCGTCGGTTTCGACGTCGTCGGACACCAGACCCATGGCGATACCGGCCACCGGAGCCTTCAGCGGCACACCGGCGTTGAGCAGCGCGAGCGTCGAGGCGCAGACCGAACCCATCGAGGTGGAGCCGTTGGAGCCCAACGCCTCGGAGACCTGACGGATGGCGTAGGGGAACTCCTCGATGCTCGGCAGCACGGGCACCAGGGCCCGCTCGGCCAGTGCGCCGTGGCCGATCTCGCGACGCTTGGGCGAACCGACACGGCCGGTCTCACCGGTCGAGTACGGCGGGAAGTTGTAGTGGTGCATGTAGCGCTTGGTGGTCTCCGGGCCGAGCGAGTCGATCTGCTGGGCCATCTTGATCATGTCCAGCGTGGTGACACCCATGATCTGGGTCTCGCCTCGCTCGAACAGCGCACTGCCGTGTGCCCGGGGCACCACGGCCACCTCGGCCGACAGGGCGCGGATGTCGGTGATGCCACGGCCGTCGATACGGAAGTGATCGGTCAGGATGCGCTGGCGCACAAGCTTTTTGGTCAGCGACCGGAACGCGGCGCCGATCTCTTTTTCCCGGCCGGCGTAGGTCTCGGCCAGCCGCTCCAGCACCTCGACCTTGATCTCGTCGGTGCGGTCGTTGCGCTCGTTCTTACCGGCGATGGTCAGCGCCTCCGACAGGGCGTCGGTGGCCACCGATGCGACCGAGTAGTAGACGTCCTCGGCGTAGTCAGGGAAGACCGGGTAGTCGCCGGTCTCCTTGGCGGCGGCATCGGCCAGCTCCTGCTGAGCGGCGCACAGCACCTTGATGAACGGCTTGGCGGCCTCCAGGCCCTCGGCGACGACGGCCTCGGTGGGCGCCTGCGCGCCACCGGCCACCAGCTCGATGACCTTCTCGGTGGCCTCGGCTTCGACCATCATGATCGCGACGTCACCGTCTTCGAGTACGCGCCCCGCGACGACCATGTCGAACACGGCCTTCTCGAGCTGCTCGACGGTCGGGAACGCGACCCACTGGCCGTCGATGAGCGCGACGCGGGTGCCGCCGACCGGGCCGGAGAACGGCAGACCGGCCAGCTGCGTGGACGCCGACGCAGCGTTGATGGCCAGCACGTCGTACAGATCCTTCGGATCCAGGCTCAGCACGGTGACCACGACCTGGATCTCGTTGCGCAGGCCGTCGACGAACGACGGGCGCAGCGGACGGTCGATAAGGCGGCAGGTCAGGATCGCGTCGGTCGACGGACGGCCCTCACGGCGGAAGAATGAGCCGGGGATCCGGCCCGCGGCGTACATGCGCTCTTCGACGTCGACCGTCAGCGGGAAGAAGTCGAAATGGTCCTTGGGGTTCTTGCTGGCGGTGGTGGCGCTCAGCAACATGGTCTCGTCATCGAGGTACGCGACGGCCGAGCCGGCGGCCTGCTGGGCCAGCCGTCCGGTCTCGAAGCGGATGGTGCGGGTGCCGAAGGACCCGTTGTCGATGACGGCGGTGGCTTCGAACACACCGTCTTCAAGTTCAACTGCAGACATTTAGTCCGGTGGCCTCTCTGATTCACTCAGTCGTTTGTTTCGCGTCGTCACGCCGGCGAACACCACAGACCCGGATACGGCTACGGCCGTCGATCGAAGCGGCCGGACACACCCCACTGAAGGGGACTCCCGGCGGCCACTACCGAAGACCGCCCGATCGAGCGGGTCCTATGTGACTCGCAGGAACGGCGCCCGCGGATATGCAGGTACCGCACCCATGTTCGAATAGCTGTCGAACGCACTCATGGTACACGGCAGCAACAGCCAGATTGCCATCGTGGCGCTGCTTACGCCACGTCCTCCACGCACACGGTGAACTGCCGCTGCGGGTACGGATACCCGATGCCGCTCCCGCACTGATCGACCGCGGAGACATCCCGCAGCACCTGGCTGACCCGTTGCCGGTGTGGCGCAGCAGAATCCGCGCAATCCACCCGAACCGGATCTGTTCTGTGTTCCGGGTCGATGCTCATGCAGCCACCGAGCACCCAGTCGATGTCCATGCAGACCGTCTGCGATTCGTCGCTGAATGCACTGTTCAAGGTGTACGACGAGTCCACGTCACTCGGGCAGGCGCCGCTGCCGGTCACCGTGGAAACCACCTTGTAGTTCGACTCCGGGCTGCCGCACACGGCCTCACTTGCATCCGGATAGCGGGCGGTCCCCCCGATCTTGAGGCAGTCTCCCGCCTGCATGTCGGCCGCTGACGCGCGCGAACAGCTGGGCAGGACAGCTACAGCCAGAACGGCGGCCGTCCCGATGAGGACGGCCGCCGGTACTGATGGCATGTAAGCCGCGTCAGCGACGCAGCCCGAGGCGCTCGATCAGCGAGCGGTAACGCTCGACGTCGACCTGCGCCACGTACTTGAGCAGCCGGCGACGCCGACCCACGAGCAGCAGCAGTCCGCGCCGCGAGTGGTGGTCGTGCTTGTGTGCCTTGAGGTGCTCGGTCAGGTCCGAGATCCGCTTGGTCAGCAGCGCGACCTGTGCCTCCGGCGAACCGGTGTCGGTCTCGTGCAGGCCATAGGAGCCCAGGATCTCTTTTTTCTGCTCGGCGGTAAGCGCCACGAAATAAACTCCATCAAATCGGTCCGCGAACAAATTCTCGACACAGCCACCGCGGCCTGCAGCATGTGCCGGATCGCGGGAAAGTCTAGCAGTGAATCACTGTGCAGCGAGAATCGCCCGAGCGCGGTCGGT
Organism: Mycobacterium dioxanotrophicus; assembly: GCF_002157835.1. NCBI lineage: Bacteria > Bacillati > Actinomycetota > Actinomycetes > Mycobacteriales > Mycobacteriaceae > Mycobacterium > Mycobacterium dioxanotrophicus. The sequence continues at coordinate 4,619,037 of NZ_CP020809.1, forward strand.
GTCGGCCGTCATCGCCACCACCAGGTCGCCGACCGCATCGAACTTCTCCTGACCGCGGATACGGGCCACGAAGTCGACCGCGACGTGCTGACCGTAGAGATCGGCGTTGTTGTCGAGGATGAACGCCTCCACCGTGCGTGTGCGCCCGGAGAACGTGGGATTGGTGCCGACGGACACGGCAGCCTGGTACCGCTCTCCTGGGACCACCGTGCCCAGCACCGGCCCGTGGCCCAGCACGGTGAACCATGCCGCGTACACGCCGTCGGCGGGGATCGCCGAGTACATCGGCGGGGCCACGTTGGCGGTGGGAAAGCCCAGCACCCGGCCGCGGCCGTCGCCGCGCACCACCACACCCTCGACACGATGCGGACGTCCCAGCGCCTCGGCCGCCGCGACGACGTCACCGGCGTCGACACACGACCGGATGTAGGTGGACGAAAAGGTGACGCGCTCGTCGCGGTGTTCGGGGTCGAGACTCTCGGTGACCAGCGACATCGACTCGACCGCGAAGCCGAACCGCTCACCGGCGGCGCGCAGCATGTCGACGTTGCCCGCGGCCTTCTTGCCGAAGGTGAAGTTTTCCCCCACGACCACCTCGACCACGTGCAGGTCCTCGACCAGCAGCTCGTGGATGTAGCGCTCCGGGGTGAGCTTCATGAAGTCCGACGTGAACGGCATCACGAGAAAGACGTCCACCCCGAGTTCTTCGACCAGTTCGGCGCGCCGGGTCAGCGTGGTGAGCTGAGCCGGATGGCTGCCCGGGAACACCACTTCCATCGGATGGGGGTCGAAGGTCATCATCACCACCGGTATCCCGCGGGACCGACCCGCTTTCACCGCATGGCTGATCAGCTCGGCGTGTCCACGGTGCACACCGTCGAACACCCCGATCGTGACCACACATCTGCCCCAGTCCGTGGGGATCTCGTCCTGCCCACGCCAGCGCTGCACAGCCCTCAGCCTACGGCCCGCCCGCGCCACGGTCTGCTCTAGATCCCCAGATCAGGTGACGATTGCCTAAACTTCCTCACTGTGAGTCCAGACGGTAACCATCGCGACCTCTCGACGGTTGCCCAGGACTATCTGAAAGTCATCTGGACCGCCCAGGAATGGTCGCGGGAGAGGATCAGCACAAAACTGCTGGCCGAGCGCATGAACGTATCGGCCTCAACGGCATCGGAATCGATTCGCAAGCTCGCCGACCAGGGCCTGGTCGACCACGAGAAGTACGGCGCGGTGACGCTGACCGAGGCTGGGCGCTGCGCGGCCCTGGCGATGGTGCGTCGGCACCGACTGATGGAGACCTTCCTCGTCCAGGAGCTCGGCTACGGCTGGGACGAGGTGCACGACGAAGCCGAGATCCTCGAGCACGCGGTGAGCGACCGGATGCTGGACCGCATCGACGCCAAGCTGGGTTACCCGACGCGCGACCCGCACGGCGATCCGATCCCGGCCGCCGACGGCCGGGTGCCCACCCCGCCGGCCCGCCAGCTCTCGGCCTGCCAGGACGGCGACGCCGGCACGGTGGCGCGGATCTCCGACGCCGATCCGGAGATGCTGCGGTACTTCGACAGCGTGGGCATCAGCCTCGACTCCCGTTTGCGCGTGCTGGCCCGCCGGGATTTCGCGGGAATGATCTCCGTGGCGGTCGAGCAGCCGGGCGCTGTGTCCAGCTCCGACGCCGAAGTCACCGTCGACCTGGGTAGCCCTGCGGCAGAAGCGATCTGGGTCGTCGCCTGATCAACCGGCGCGGGCTCTAGCCGGGATCAGCGCGATTTTTAGTCGTGCTTTGCGCCCGCATCCCGACGAAGATCGACTCCTTGTGAGCGTCACATTGCACTGGTTCCTGCCCACCTACGGCGACAGCCGCCACATCGTCGGCGGCGGTCACGGCATACCCGCCGGCGCCGCTCATAGTGATCGCGACGCCAGCATCGACTATCTGGCGTCGATCGTGCGGTCGGCCGAGACTTTCGGATTCACCGGGGCGCTGATCCCCACCGGCGCCTGGTGCGAGGACGCGTTCATCACCGCCGCCCTGCTGGCGCGCGAGACGACGTCCCTGGCCTTCCTGGTGGCGTTCCGTCCCGGATTGGTCAGCCCGACACTGTCGGCGCAGATGGCCGCCACCTTCGCGCGCCACGCGCCGGGCCGCATCCTGCTCAACGTCGTCGTCGGCGGCGAAGCCCATGAACAGCGGGCCTTCGGCGACCACCTGGAAAAGGACGCCCGCTATCAGCGCGCCGATGAATTCCTCGACGTGGTGCGCCGACTCTGGGCCGGTGAGACCGTGACTCACCGCGGCGAGCACGTCGACGTCGAGAGTGCCTCGCTGGCGCTGCCCCCGACGCCCGTGCCCCCGCTGTACTTCGGCGGGAGTTCCGCCGCGGCCGGCCCGGTCGCGGCGCGGCACGCCGACGTCTATCTGACCTGGGGTGAGCCGCCCGAGGCCGTGCGGAAGAAGATCGACTGGATCCGGTCGCTGGGTGAGGAACAGGGCCGCAAGCTGCGGTTCGGCATCCGGCTGCACACCATCTCCCGCGACACCTCCGAGGAGGCATGGGCCCAGGCCGGCCGGCTGATCGCCGCGCTCGACGAGGACACCGTACGCAACGCGCAGGCCGGGCTGGCCCGCAGCCAGTCCGAGGGCCAGCGCCGGATGCTCGCCCTGCACGAAGCCAACCGCGCCAACGGCAGCTGGACCGACGCGCACAGCCTGGAGATCGCGCCCAACCTGTGGGCAGGCGTCGGCCTCGTGCGCGGCGGGGCAGGTACCGCCCTGGTGGGCAGCCACACCGAGGTCGCAGACCGCATCGCCGACTACGCGGCGATCGGTATCGACGAGTTCATCTTCTCCGGCTACCCGCATCTGGAAGAGCTGTACTGGTTCGGCGAGGGTGTCGTGCCGATCCTGCGCAAGCGCGGGTTGTTCGGCGCCGCAGCAGATCTCGCGGCACCGGCATCGATCCCGTTCGTCGGCTCGGCCAGGTAGCGGCTACAGAGTCGCCGGGCGCAACACCACGACGGATTTGGTGCGCGACGGGCCATCCTCCAGCAGTGCGATGACCCGACCGTCGGGTGCGGTGGCCGCGTACACACCGTCGATGCCTGCCGGCTTCAACGCCCTGCCGTGTCTGGTGTCCTCGGTTTCGTCCGCATTCAGATCGCGGCGGGCAAAGCCGACCAGGCAGGCCTCGTCGAGTGAGTAACTCAGCCGCGCCTCGTCGGCGAGGTCGTCGAGGGTGCGCGCCTCGTCCAGTCCGTAGCGCCCGACCCTGGTGCGCCGCAAGGCCGTCAGGTGACCACCGACGCCGAGCGCGGTCCCCACGTCGCGCGCGAGTGCCCGGATGTAGGTGCCCGACGAACAGGCCACGTCGACGTCCACGTCGATGAAGTCGGCGACGCGCCGGACCGCGAGCACATCGAACCGGTCGATACGGACCGGCCTGGCAGCCAGTTCGACAAGCTGGCCCTCGCGGGCGAGCTTGTAGGCGCGCTGGCCGTCGACCTTGATCGCGCTCACCGCCGACGGCACCTGCTGGATCTCGCCGCGCAGCGCCGCCACCGCCTCGGCGATCTGCGCATCGGTGACGGCTGCGGCCGAGGCCGTCTGCAGCACTTCGCCTTCGGCATCCTCGGTAGTGGTTGTCTGCCCCAGCCGGATGGTCGCGCTGTAGGACTTGTCGGTCGCGGTCAGCAGACCCAGAATCTTGGTGGCCCGCTCGATCCCGACCACCAGCACGCCGGTGGCCATGGGATCCAGGGTGCCGGCGTGGCCGACCTTGCGGGTACCGAACAGCCTGCGGCACCGGCCCACCACGTCGTGGCTCGTCATGCCCGCGGGCTTGTCGACGATCACCAAGCCGGGATCTGGATTGCTCCTCACGTGCGCGGGATCTGGAATCGGCCGGCTCACAGCACGATCGCCGTCAGCGTCACACCGTCTCGGACCGACCAACGGCCCTGCAACGCGGTAAGTGGCGGACCATGTTCAGCGGCCGGATCGATGAGGATCTCGGACCGGAAACCACCGGTGGTACCGGAATCGTCCACCGCGAAGGTGATGTGCGCATCCTCGAAGCCCAGCCAGCGGTGCGTCAGCGGGAACCACGCCTTGTAGGTTGCCTCCTTGGCGCAGAACAGGATTCGATCCCAATGCAAGCCGTCGGGCAACGCGGTGAGCTCGGTGCGTTCGGCAGGAACGGTGATCGCGTCGAGCACCCCGTTGGGCAGCACGTCATGCGGCTCGGCATCGATCCCGACCGACCGCACGTCGGAAGTGCGACCCACGACCGCGCCGCGGAATCCCCGACAGTGCGTCAGACTCCCGACCACACCGTCGGGCCAACACGGTTCGCCCTTGTCGCCCTTGAGGATCGGGACCGGGCCGATGCCCAACTCCCGCAGCGCCTGGCGCGCACAGTAGCGCACGGTGACGAACTCGTTGCGGCGCTTGGCCACCGAGCGCGCTATCAGCGGTGCCTCTTCCGGCAGCGGCAGCAGACCCGGTGGGTCGTCGTACAACTCGGCAGAGGCGACGACACCGGGCAGCACCTCGCCCAACAGTGTCCCCATCACACCCGCCTCGAGTTGATCCGGTCCTGCATCTGCTTGGCATGAGCCCGCATCTCCGCGGTGATCTCGAAGTGACCGCCGAACTCGTTGAGATAGCCAGGCGCATACCGGGGCTCGGGCAGGATCTGCCGCAGCCACCGGTACGGCTTGCGGCGGCGCCACTCCCGCGGGTAGCCGACCGACACCTCTTCGAAGCGCACGTCGTCGTACCAGGTGGTGCGCGGGATGTGCAGATGCCCGTAGACCGAGCACACCGCGTTGTAGCGCGTATGCCAGTCCTTGGTCGCAGTGGTGCCGCACCACAGCGAGAACTCGGGATAGAACATCGCGTCGCAAGGTTCACGAACCAGCGGGAAGTGGTTGACCAGCACGGTCGGCGTCACCCAGTCGAGGTCTTCGAGCTTCTCGCGGGTTTGCTTGACCCGGTCGCGGCACCACGCGTCGCGGGTCGCGTACGGCTCACACGACAACAGGAACTCATCGGTGCCCACCACGTTGCGTTCCCGCGCGACCGCCAGCCCCTCGGCCTTCGTCGCAGTACCTGCGGGCAGAAACGTGTAGTCGTACAGCAGGAACATCGGCACGATGGTCGCCGGGCCACCCTGCTCGTTCCACACCGGAAAAGGATGTTCGGGTGTGACGATGCCCATCTGGTCGCACATGTCGACCAGGTAGTCGTAGCGGGCCCGGCCGAAGATCTGCATCGGATCTTTGTTGGTGGTCCACAGCTCATGATTGCCGGGCACCCAGATGACCTTCGCGAAACGCTTCCGCAGCAGATCCAGGGCCCAGCGGATCTCGTCGGTGCGCTCCCCCACGTCGCCCGCCACGATGAGCCAGTCATCGGGCGTGGAGGGATAGAGCGACTCCGTGACCGGCTTGTTTCCGGTGTGGCCGGTGTGTAGGTCGCTGATCGCCCACAGAATCGGCTGCCGGTCCCTCGACTCCTGGTCCATCACCACGGTTGCATCACCACAACGGACCAGCCTAACCGCGCGGCGGGGTGCCACCCGCCCTCCCGGACTAGAACAGGTTCTCGTTTATGGTCGAGTCCGTGGTCGCTGACCGCTACACTCCCGGCAAGCCGGGGAAGATTCTGACCAATTCTGCGAGGGGGTTCGATGGCCGCCAGGGTGCGCCTGCTGTCAGCACTATGTGCGCTGGTGGCGGCGGTGGTCGTGGTGCTGCAGACCGGGACGTCAGCGGGGTCGGGTACCGGCACACCGCAGCTGAACGTGACCGATCTGCCGATGACCAACGTGTCCACGACGATCAAATGGCCGGTCATCGCAACAACCGACCCCTCGCCGTTCGATCCGTGCAACGACATCCCGCTCGACGTGATCCAGCGGATCGGGCTGGCCTACACACCGCCGGCCCCGGAGGACAGCCTGCGCTGCCATTACGACGCGGGCGATTACCAGATGGCGGTCGAGGCGTTCGTCTGGCGGACCTATGAGCAGACCATTCCGCCCGACGCCGTGGAACTCGACATCGATGGGCACCGCGCCGCGCAGTACTGGATCATGAAGCCCACCGACTGGAACGATCGCTGGTGGGTGACCTGCATGGTCGCGTTCAAGACCAGCTACGGGCTCATCCAGCAGTCGTTGTTCTACTCGCCGATCAAGTCCCCCGACCGCCCGGACTGCCTGCAGGTGAATATGCAACGGGCCCACGAGCTGGCCCCGTACTACAAATTCTGATTTGTAGCCTGGTGCGGTGACGGAATTCCGCCGGCACGTCGGCAAGGCGGTCAGCCGCCTGCTGGGCCTGCCACCCCACGAAACGTCTTACACCGTGCGGCACGGACTGCGGGTGCCGATGCGCGACGGCGTCGAGCTGGTCGCCGATCACTACTCGCCTGACACCGCGACACCGGCGGGCACGCTGCTGGTCCGCGGACCCTACGGCCGCAGGTTCCCGTTCTCCGCGGTGTTCGCCCAGGTGTATGCCGCTCGCGGCTATCACGTACTGCTGCAGAGTGTGCGCGGGACGTTCGGCTCGGGCGGCGAGTTCACCCCGATGGTCCACGAGATGGCCGACGGCGCCGACACAGTCGCGTGGCTGCGCGAGCAACCCTGGTTCACCGGCTCGTTCGCCACCGTCGGATTGTCCTATCTCGGTTTCACCCAGTGGGCCCTGCTGACCGATCCGCCGCCGGAGATGAAAGCCGCCGTGATCACCGTCGGCCCCCACGATTTCAGCGAGTCGGCGTGGGGCACCGGATCCTTCACCCTCAACGACTTCCTCGGTTGGAGCGCGATGGTGGCCCGGCAGGAGGAGCCAGGTCTGGTGCAGGCCTTGGCCCGTCAGGTCCGCGGCCCCGCGGAGCTCGCGCGGGCCACCGCCGGATTGCCGATGGGCGCGGCCGGCCGCAAGCTGCTCGGCAGCGGCGCCCCCTGGTTCGAATCGTGGCTGGAACATCCCGACCCGGAGGATCCGTTCTGGGACAGCCTGCGGTTCACCGAGGCACTCGACCGGGTCGAGGTGCCCGTCCTGTTGCTCAGCGGCTGGCAGGACCTGTTCCTGGACCAGACGCTGCAGCAGTACCGGCAACTGCGTCGGCGCGAGGTACCGGTGGCGTTGACGATCGGACCCTGGACTCACACCCAGCTGCTGACCAAGGGCCTACCCACGGTGATCGGCGAATCGCTGGCGTGGCTGGACACTCACCTCGCCGAACGTCGCGATACCCGCCGGGCCACGGTGCGTGCCTACGTCAACGGATTCGACTGGGTGGACCTGCCCGATTGGCCACCGGCGATGCCCGAGCACGAGCTGTTCCTGCAGCCCACCGGGCGGTTGTCGGAGCGGCCGCCGGTCCCGACCGCGCCGTCGTCGTCATTCGTGTTCCACCCGGCCAATCCCACCCCGACGATCGGTGGCCGGCTGCTGGCGCGCGAGGCCGGGTACCGCGACGATACGCAGCTGGGTCGTCGGGCCGACGTGCTGGCCTATACCGGCGACCCGCTGCCCGCGGATCTGTACCTCGTCGGCACCGCGGTGGCCGAACTCGAGCACAGCTGCGACAACCCCAACAACGATGTGTTCGTCAGGATCAGCGAGGTCGACGCCAAGGGCCGCTCGCGCAACGTCACCGAGGCGTTCGTCCGGCGCACCGAGCAGTCGGGTCGGCTGCGCATCGAATTCGACGCTGTCGCACACCGGTTCGCCGCCAGGTCGAGGATCCGCCTGCTGGTGGCCGGCGGATCGCATCCGCGCTTCGCCCGCAACCTCGGTACCGGCGAGCCACCGATCTCCGGTTCCCGGCTGGTCCGCGCCACCCACACTGTGCGGCACGGCGACGGCGGCGTGTCCCGACTGCTGCTGCCCGCCGGCCCGCGGCCCCCGTCAGCCGACTGAGGCCCGCACCCGCTCGGCGATGCGCTGCAGCGTCGCGTCGTCGTGCACGGGTCCGTCCTCGTGGGCCCCTCGCGTCCGCAGCGCGGTGTCGTCGGATGTGAGATCCACCCAGCTCTTGCAGCCCGCGAATGCCGGCACACGCACCAACTCGACGGGTGCGATCAGCGGCCTGGCCTGAACCACCAGAACCGTCAGCCGGTGCTTCGGGCGGAAATCCAGCCTGTCGGCCTGCACCGAATCGGCGGTCCAGATGTGCAGGTCGGCGATCTGCTCGATCGCCTCAGGGCGGTTGACCTCAATGGCGGCAATCACTTTCGCCGCGGCCCGGATGGTGACAGCCGTTTCGGTGCTGTCGGCGGCAGCGAGCGCGAGCAGATCACGGTGTTCAGGGCGGACCCGCTCGCGGTGGCTGTGCGCGACGGTCGGGAACAACAGGAACTCGGGTGCGGCGACCGCGAACCGCTTCTCGCCGATGCCGCCCTTGCGCAACAGGACTGTTTGTCGGCCGTCAAGCAGCGCATGCACCGCTGCGCTCCACTCCTTGAGCGCAGGAGAACTCACCGCGCCGCCAGGCGAGCCTGCACTTCCGGACGACGCAGCGGCGGAACCGTCTTGGGTGGCTGCCGGCGTGGCGCCAACCCGTCCAGCAGCCGCGTGGTGGTCGCGGCGACCTCGGCGACAGCCGCCTCGAACGCCTCGACGTTGACACCGGCCGGTCGGGTGATACCGCTGACCTTCCGGACGTACTGGCGCGCAGCGGCCTCGATCTCTTCGGCTGTGGCGGCGGGTTGCAGGCCACGCAGTTCCGTGATGTTCCGGCACATGAGACACACGATAGATTGATCGCATGAATGACGCCGACGAGCGCTTGCGCGAGGAGCCGACCAACACTGTGTTGCTGATCGACACCACAGACCGGGTTCGCACGCTCACCCTCAACCGGCCGCAGTCGCGCAACGCGTTGTCGTCGCAGCTGCGCACTGCGTTCTACCAGGCGTTACGTGATGCCCAGGCCGACGAAGGCGTCGACGTGGTGATCCTTACCGGGGCCGATCCGGTGTTTTGTGCCGGCCTTGATCTAAAGGAGTTCGGCAACACCACCGAGCTACCCGACATCTCCCCCAAGTGGCCGGCGATGAGCAAGCCGGTGATCGGGGCGATCAACGGCGCCGCCGTCACCGGTGGGCTCGAACTGGCGCTGTACTGCGACATCCTGATCGCCTCCGAGCACGCCCGCTTCGCCGATACACACGCCAGAGTGGGCCTGCTGCCCACCTGGGGCTTGAGTGTCCGGCTGCCGCAGAAGGTCGGTGTCGGCCTCGCCCGGCGGATGAGCCTCACCGGCGATTACCTCTCGGCCGCCGACGCGCTGCGCGCCGGGCTGGTCACCGAAGTCGTCGCCCACGACGAGTTGCTGCCTGCCGCGCGCCGCGTGGCCGCCTCGATCGTCGGCAACAATCAGGCCGCCGTCCGCGCCCTGCTGTCCTCGTACCATCGCATCGACGCAGCCCAGACCGACGCCGGCCTGTGGATCGAGGCGGCCTCGGCGCGGCAGTGGATGGACTCGACGACAGGTAACGACGTCGCCGCCAACCGCGACGCGGTACTGCAGCGCGGTCGCGCCCAGGTGCACTGACTGTCAGGCTGGCTGTCAGTCGCTGACCAGCCAACCGTTTCCGGTCTGGTCGGTGGCGAGTTCTTCGACGCTCATCCCGTCGACCAGCCGGTCCAGGGCACCCATCATCGTTGCGCAATCACGAGCCGGATGGTCGGACGGACAACGCAGAGCATGCGTCAAAAACTGTTGCGCCCCGTGGGCTTGCGCGATCACTCGGTCCAGTTCGGCGATCTGCGCGCGGACAGTCGCCCGCCACTGGTCACCGGGCGCGTCCAGCACGGCCGCGGCGGTATCGAGCGGAAGTCCCAACCGGTGCACGATCTTGAGCAACGCGAGCCGCCGAAGCTCTTCGGGCCCGTACATCCGTTTGCCTGCTCGACGCAGCCGCGGGCGCACCAGTCCGCGCTCGTCGTAGTACCGCAAGGCCGAGGGGCTCATCTGCAGCCGCGCGGCGGCCTCGCCGATGGGGATCACGTCCATTCCGCCATTTGACTTCAACCCATGTTGAACCGGCAAGGTCTACGTCATGAGCGCGGCACGTGCGATCAATCACCACGCCGACCATCCGGGATTCGCCGGCCCAGCCGGTGTGCTGTGCGGCTTGCTCTTCCTCGTGGTGGGCCGGGCCAAAGCCAGGTTGGCCACCGACATCGCACAGGCCTCGTCCGCAGACCATGTTGTGGATGTGGGGTGCGGACCGGGCACCGCCGCGCGCGTGGCGGCCCGCCGCGGAGCGCGTGTGACGGGCGTCGACCCGTCGACGGCCATGCTGCGCGTCGCGTCCGTCATCACGCCCAGGCGCGCGGCGATCACGTGGAGCGAGGGCACCGCCGAGGCCTTACCCGTTGCTGACGACGCGGCCACCGTGGTGTGGGCACTGGCCACAGTGCATCACTGGCAGGACGTCGGCGCGGCGGTCGCCGAGGCACGCCGCGTGCTGGTGGCGGGCGGGCGGTTGATTGCCATCGAACGGCAGGTGTCCGCCAACTCGACCGGGCTGGCCAGTCACGGCTGGACCGAACAGCAGGCCGAGGCGTTCGCCGCGTTGTGCCGCGATACCGGATTCATCGATGTGCGCGTGGAAGGACGAGGTGACGGCAAGCAGGCTGTCTGGGTGGTCTGCGGGACGCGAAAGTAGCCCTGGCGCGCGCGAGGGTGCGCGAAATGCTGAGGATTCGCGGCGTGTCGAGCAACAGACACGCACGGTCGCGGTGCAAATTAAGCGGTCCCGGCGACGAGCCAACGGCCTGAAAACGCCCGCCAGCCCACGAACACCAGGCGTAGCACCATGAAGCTGCTGAGCCCGGCCCAGATACCGAGCAGGCCCCAGTGGAAGATCAGGGACAGCCAGACCAGCGGCAGGAAACCGACCAGCGCGCTGACCAGGGTGGCATTGCGCATGAACTTGGCGTCGCCGGCGCCCAGCAGCACCCCGTCGAGCGCGAAAACGATTCCGGCGACCGGCAACTGGCCCACCAGGAACCACCACGGCACACCGATCTCGTCGAGCACCGAGTGGTCGTCGGTGAACAGCACGGGCAGAACATGGGCCCCGATCGCGAACACCGCCGCCAGTACCGCCGCGGCCGCCGCGGAGAACAGCGTCACACGCCAGGCCACCACCTTGGCGTGGCCGAGTTGGCCCGCGCCCAGCGCAGCACCCACCAGGGACTGCGCGGCGATCGCGAGTGAATCGAGTACCAGCGCAAGGAAACTCCACAGCTGCAGCACCACCTGGTGCGCGGCGACGGCGGCCGCGCCGAACCGGGCCGCTACGGCGCCCGCGGACACGAAGCACGCTTGAAAAGCCATGGTGCGCAACAGCAAATCCCGGCCCATCACGACCTGAGCACGAAGCACCGAGGGATGCGGTCGCAGCGGCACCTTCTCCGACAGCAACGCCCGGACGAACAGAACCGCCGCCGCCCACTGCCCCACCAGGTTCGCGACCGCCGAGCCGGCCAACTCCAACCGCGGCATGCCCAACCAGCCGTAGACCAGCAGCGGACACAACACCGCCGACACCGCGAAACCCGCGATCACATAGCGCAACGGCCGAACGGTGTCCTGCACACCGCGCATCCATCCGTTGCCTGCCATCGAGATCAGGATGGCGGGCGCGCCGAGGACGGCGATCCGCAGCCACGGTGCAGCGGCCTGAGCGATCTCGCCGCCACCGGCGATCACCGACAACAGCGGGTTCGCAACGACCTGCACCACCGCGCAGAGCACCATCCCGATCCCGACCGCCAGCCACGTGGCCTGTACACCCTCGCCGACGGCGGCGGCCCGGTCGCCGGCACCGAAGAACCGGGCCGAGCGCGACGTGGTGCCGTAGGACAGGAAGGTCAGATTCGAGCCGACCAGATTGAGGACCAGACCGCCGATGGCCAACCCGGCCAGGCTGACCGCGCCCAGTCGTCCGACGATCGCGGTGTCGAACAGCAGATAGAGCGGTTCGGCCGCCAGCACGCCGAGGGCCGGGAAGGCCAGTGCGGCGATGCGCCTGCCGTTGACCGCGGCGGAACCATCACCGGAGGTCATGGGCGACCACCCGCGAGGCCGAATCCACAGAACGGGCAGAACCTCAGGTGCAGTCCGCTGTTGCCGCCGTCAGGCACGATCACCACCCAGTGCCGCGACCTCGGCCACCACTCGAACCGGACGTCGTTGACACACGATGCGGTGCGCCGGTCGAAGGCGTCGCAGCATGGTTGATACGTCCTCGGAACGCTGCGCACGCCGTCCAGGCACTCGGTGCCGTCCGCATGGAGCCTCGGCAACTCAGCCAAGAGCAACCCGGAGCGCCCGGACGACGTCGTCGACAGGGCCGGTGGCCGAATATCCGGCGGCGTGGGGATGCCCGCCGCCGCCGAACGAGCTGGCGATCTCGGCGAGGTTGACCGACTTGGCCCGCATGGACACCGACCAGTGCTGCGGCTCGATCTCCTTGAACACCGCGGCGACTTCGGCCTGCTGCGTGGTGCGCACGATGTCGACGATGCTCTCGACCTCCTCCGGCCGGGCCCCGGACCACTCGGAGTGGGAGACGACGACATACACCAGACCGCGACCGTCGACGGCGTCCGGGCAGAGCTCCGCCGAGGACAGCACCCGCGACAGCATCGGCAACCAGGCGAACGGATGAGTGTCGAGCAGGCTGCGGCTGATCGACGCGTTGTCCACGCCCAGCTCGACGAGCCGGGCCGCCAGCCGATGCGCGCGGGCCGTGGCCCAGCGGAACGATCCGGTGTCGGTGGTCAGGCCCGCGTACAAGCAGTGGGCGACCTGCCGGTCGATCGGTTTGCCCCACGCATCGAGGATCTCGGCCACCAGCATGGTGGTGGAGTCCGCCGTCGGATCGACGTAGTTGGCGGTCCCGAACAGCCGGTTGGAGGCGTGATGGTCGATGACCAACACCTCCCGGCCGTCCTCGGCGAGACCGCTCAACGCGCCGAGCCGGTTGACGCTCGGGATGTCCACGGTGACAACCAGATCGGCGTCCTCGCGGATATCTTCCGGGGCAACCAGCAGGTGCCCGCCGGGCAGGGTCTGCAGCGACTCGGGCAGTGTGTCGGGAGCCGCGAACGCGACCTGGACGTGTTTGCCCGCCGCGTCGAGAACTTGAGCCAGACCCAGGCCGGCACCGATGGTGTCGGCGTCGGGATAGACGTGGCAGACCACGCTGACGCTCGATGCGACCGACAACAACTCGACAGCCCCGTGCGCGTCGACGCGCACACCGGGAGCAGCGATGTCAGTCGCCATATGTCCGGTCTTGGAATCCGTTACTGTCACCGGCGTCCTCTGTGTCTGCCCCGTCAGCAGGCCCGTTCACGTCCTCCGCCCCGCTCACACGGTACGGGTCCGCATCTCCGGCATGCTTGGCGCCCTGCCGAACTCTCGCCAAATCCTCATCGGCGGCCCGGGCGGCAGCCAGCAGCTCCTCCATGCGGTGGGCCGCGTCGGGCACGGTGTCACGGACGAACGCCAGGGTCGGGGTGAACCGCACCCCGGCCCCGGCGCCCACCTTGGTGCGCAACACGCCCTTGGCCTTCTCCAACGCGGCCGCCGCGCCGGCGTAATCCGGCGCGTCGTCCAGCGTCTGTCCCATCACCGTGTAGTACAGCGTGGCGTCGTGCAGATCGCCCGACACCTTCGCGTCGGTGATGGTCACCCCCGCCAGCCGCGGATCCTTGATCTCGTACTCGATGGCCGAGGCGACGATCGTGGAGATCCGCTTGGCGAGTCTCTTCGCGCGTGCAGGATCAGCCATTTCTTAGGTGCGCGCCTTCTCGACCAGCTCGTACGTCTCGATGACGTCGCCTTCCTTGATGTCGGAGTAGGTCAGCGTCAAACCGCACTCGTAGCCTTCGCGGACCTCGGTGGCATCGTCCTTCTCACGCTTGAGCGAAGAAACCGTGAGGTTCTCGGCGACCACGACGTTGTCGCGGAGCAACCGGGCCTTGGCGTTGCGGCGCATGATCCCCGACTGCACGAGGCAGCCGGCGATGTTGCCGACGCGCGACGACCGGAAGATCGCCCGGATCTCGGCGCGACCGAGCTCCTTCTCCTCGTAGACCGGCTTGAGCATGCCCTTGAGCGCGCTCTCGATGTCATCGATGGCTTGGTAGATCACCGAGTAGTAGCGGATCTCCACACCCTCGCGGTTGGCCAGCTCGGTCGCCTTGCCCTCGGCACGGACGTTGAACCCGATGATGATCGCGTCCGAAGCCGATGCCAGGTTGACGTTGGTCTCGGTGACACCACCGACACCGCGGTCGATGACCCGCAGCTCCACCTCGTCGTCGATCTGGATACCCATCAGGGCCTCCTCGAGGGCCTCGACGGTACCCGAGTTGTCGCCCTTGAGGATCAGGTTCAGCTGGCTGGTTTCCTTCAGCGCCGAATCCAGGTCTTCCAGGCTGATCCGCTTGCGCGAACGTGCGGCCAGCGCGTTGCGCTTACGCGCGTTGCGCCGATCGGCGATCTGGCGAGCGATGCGGTCCTCGTCGACGACCAGCAGGTTGTCGCCTGCACCGGGCACCGACGTGAAACCGACCACCTGTACCGGCCGCGACGGCAGCGCCTCTTCGATGTCGTCACCGTGCTCGTCGACCATCCGGCGCACACGGCCGTAGGCGTCGCCCGCGACGATCGAGTCGCCGACCCGGAGGGTTCCGCGCTGGATGAGCACGGTGGCCACAGGTCCACGGCCGCGGTCCAGGTGTGCCTCGATGGCCACACCCTGGGCTTCCATGTCGGGGTTGGCCCGCAGGTCCAGCGCAGCATCGGCGGTCAACAGCACCGCTTCGAGCAGCTGCTCGATGTTGGTGCCCTGACGTGCCGAGATGTCGACGAACATGGTGTCGCCGCCGTAATCCTCGGCCACCAGGTTGTACTCGGTGAGCTGGGCCCGGATCTTCTGCGGGTCCGCGCCTTCCTTGTCGATCTTGTTGACCGCCACCACGATCGGCACATCGGCGGCCTGCGCGTGGTTGATCGCCTCGACCGTCTGCGGCATGACACCGTCGTCGGCCGCGACCACCAGGATCGCGATGTCGGTGGCCTTCGCACCACGAGCACGCATGGCGGTGAACGCCTCGTGACCCGGGGTGTCGATGAAGGTGATCAGACGCTCGGAACCATCGTGTTCGACGCCCACCTGGTAAGCACCGATGTGCTGGGTGATGCCGCCGGCCTCGCCCTCGCGGACGTTGGCCTTACGGATGGTGTCGAGCAGTCGGGTCTTGCCGTGGTCGACGTGGCCCATGACGGTGACGACCGGCGGACGGACCTGCAGGTCCTCTTCGCCGCCTTCGTCCTCGCCGTAGGTGAGGTCGAACGATTCGAGCAGCTCACGGTCCTCGTCCTCGGGCGAGACGACCTGCACGACGTAGTTCATCTCACTGCCGAGCAGCTCAAGGGTCTCGTCGCCCACCGACTGGGTCGCGGTGACCATCTCACCGAGGTTGAACAGCGCCTGCACCAGCGATGCCGGGTTGGCGTTGATCTTGTCGGCGAAATCGCTCAGCGACGCGCCGCGGGCCAGCCGGATGGTCTCGCCGTTGCCGTGCGGCAACCGCACGCCACCGACGACCGGCGCCTGCATCGAGTCGTATTCCTGGCGCTTCTGCCGCTTGCTCTTGCGACCACGCTTGGGCGCGCCGCCGGGACGACCGAAGGCACCCGCGGCACCGCCGCGCTGGCCGGGACGACCGCCGCCGCCACCACCACCGGGACGGCCTCTGAAGCCGCCGGCAGCTGCACCGCCGCCGCCAGCGCCGCCACCGGCACCGCCGCCGCGGTAGTTACCGCCGCCGCCACCACCGGGACGACCGCCCTGACCTGCGCCGGGACGGGGACCACCGCCGGGACGCGGCCCGGGACGAGGTCCGCCACGACCAGGAGCACCTGCCGCGGGACGCGGGGGCATGTTGCCGGGCGTGGGCCGGGGCCGCCGGGACGCGGGGCGCCCGGGCGAGGCTGCGGCCGCGGGATGGGCCGCTCCACCGGCTGCTGCGAGGAGAACGGGTTGTTGCCGACGCGCGGTGTGCGCGGAGCCGGCTTGGGCGCGTTGGACGGCCCGGGACGGGGACCGGGCGTGGCGCCGGGAGTCGGGCGCGGGCCGGGGTGGGTGCCGGAGCGCTGGGCGCAGCCGCGGCGGGCTGGCTCGGTGCGGCCGGCGGCTGCGGGGCTGCCGGCTTGGGAGCCGAGGGCCTGGCCGGAGCTGCCGGGGCCGCAGAAGCGGCCGGGGCGGCGGGAGCCGACGGAGCCGGAGTCGCCGCGGCAGGGCGCGCGGGAGTCGGGCGAGCCGCCGTCGCCGGCGAGGGAGCCGGTGCGACCGGGGTGGCTGCCGGACGGGCCGGGCCGGGGGTGGGTGCGCCGTTGCCCTGGCCACGAGGCCTATCACCGGGCTTGGCGCTGGAACGCGCCTCAGGCTTGGACTCGGTCTTCGAACCGAACGATTCGCGCAGCCGACGCGCGACCGGCGCCTCCACTGTGGAGGACGCCGACTTGACGAACTCTCCCTGCTCTTTGAGCTTAGCTAGGAGTTCCTTACTTGTGACACCGAGTTCCTTCGCCAACTCGTGTACACGGGCCTTACCTGCCACTACTTCTCCTCATCTAGAGGCGACAGCGGTGGTAGGCGCCGCGCCTCGGGTTAGCTATGACGCATGGTCATCGGGACTTCACGGTGTGCTCATGTTCTTCGCTACCTGTTCTTCTGAGCGGGCGGTCGAGGCTGACAACTCTTCGACAAATTCGACCACCGCGGAGGTGTCCGGTGAACCGGCGATGCGCAACGCTCGTACGAATGCCCGCCGCTGGATTGCCACCTGTACGCACTGCCGGTCGGGATGCAACCAAGCACCACGCCCGGGCAGGCTGGCCGTTGTGTCAACGGTAACGGCACACTGTCCATTCCCGTCGATCACCGCGACTACACGAAACAATTCGTTGGCCAACTCTCGTTTCCGGCACCCGACGCATGTCCGCACCGGTCCGACAGAACTGCCGGGGTTGCGTTGACGCGTGGAGGCCGGAGACTCGCGCTGGATCACGGCTGAGTCTACCGCCCCGCGGGCTGTGCTCCGAACCGACCGCCTTCCTAACGCTCAGGCACCGCGCGCGGCGCGGGCTCGGAGTCGGGCTGCGGAGCGGCGTCGCTGCGGATGTCGATCCGCCATCCCGTCAATCGAGCCGCCAGCCTGGCATTTTGCCCCTCCTTGCCGATGGCCAGCGACAACTGGAAATCTGGCACCACGACCCGCGCGGCGCGGGCCGCCTCGTCGATCACCGACACCGACACGACCTTGGCCGGCGAGAGGGCGTTGGCGACGAATCGAGCTGGGTCGTCGTCGAAGTCGATGATGTCGATCTTCTCGCCGGACAGCTCGCTCATGACATTGCGGACACGCTGGCCCATCGGTCCGATGCAGGCACCTTTGGCATTGAGGCCCGGCACCCGCGACGCGACGGCGATCTTGGACCGGTGCCCCGCCTCCCGAGCCACCGCGACGATCTCCACCGATCCGTCGGCGATCTCGGGCACTTCGAGCGAAAACAGCTTGCGGACCAGGTTGGGGTGGGTGCGCGACAGCGTGATCAGCGGTTCCCGGGCGCCACGCGTGACGCCGACGACGTAGCAGCGCAGCCGGTCGCCGTGTTCGTAGCGCTCCCCCGGCACCTGCTCGGCCGCGGGGATCACGCCTTCGGACCCCTTGGTCTCGCTGCCGATCCGCACCACGACCAGCCCGCGGGCGTTGGCCCGTGCGTCACGTTGGATGACGCCGGCCACGATGTCGCCTTCGTGAGCCGAGAATTCGCCGTAGGTCTTCTCGTTCTCCGCGTCGCGCAGCCGCTGCAGGATCACCTGACGCGCAGTGGTGGCCGCGATCCGGCCGAACCCCTCGGGCGTGTCGTCCCACTCGTGGATGACGTTGCCGTCCGCATCGGTCTGGCGGGCCATGACCTTGACCGCACCGGTTTTCCGGTCGATGTCGATATAGGCGTCGGGCTCGTGACCATCGGTGTGCCGGTAAGCGGTCAGCAGGGCCGATTTGATGGTCTCCACGACCACGTCGACCGTGATGCCTTTGTCGGCTTCGATGGCATGCAGCGCCGCCATGTCTATGTTCATGCTCAGGCCCCCTTCCCCGTTTCTCCAGCCAACTCCAACTCGCGCGGGCTTGGCGGTGAAAACTCCACTTGGACAACCGCTTTGACAACGTCGGCCAGCTCGATACGGCGCACGGCGAAATCTCGCCCGTCCCTGACCACGATCTCGACCGACTCGGTATCGCCCTGCCCGACCCGACCGGTCAGCTGCGCGCCGTCGGCCAGCGTCAGTTCCACCTTGCGCCCGCGGGCCCGACGGAAGTGCTTGTGCTCGGTCAGCGGTCGGTCCACCCCTGGGGAGGTGACCTCCAGCACATACGGCGTGTCGCCGGTCCGGTCGAGCTGATCCAGCAACTCCGAGGCCGTCCGGGACAGCTCCGCGACAGAGTCGAGGTCGAGGCCGTTGTCGCCATCGGCCACGATGGTGATGCGGGGCGGGCGCGCGGCAGCGTCGACGACAACCTGGTCGATCTCGTATCCGGCGCGCGCAAATTCGCCGTCCAGCAGCTCGATCACCTGCTTCTGCGACGGCAAATCCGCAGACCGCAACTTCGGATCCGGTGCCACGGGAAGCTCCTCATCTTGAGTTGTCCGGACAAGATTCCGGGACGAAGCCCTGGCAGGCCCCCCGGAATCGACTTTCCACGATACGCCAGCGCCAGGGCAGCAACGGGCGAACCAAGTCGGTGGGCAGCGAATGTCCCGTGCGGGACCACACGCCTTGGCGCTGTGCTTGCGCCGCGCGAAGCAATGGCAGGATGTTGCTCGTGCCGAGCGCCCTACCGAAAATCAGCCGGCGGCGGGCATTGGTCTCGGCCGCCGCCTTGGCCGTGCTTGGCGTCGCTGCCGCCGGCTGCGCAGACCCTCCACCATCGCCTGATCTCGCGGATCTGGCCGCTCAGCTGGACCGGGCCCGCGCCGACAGCAAGCTGGCCTCCGACGCCGCCGCGGCCCAACCTCCGCAGTCCTCGCAGGCGCGGGCGTTGACGACCGTGGCATCCGAACGCTCGGCACATGCCCAGGCACTTACCGATGAACTGGTTCGGATGGCCGGGACGAAGGCACCGACCGCACAGCCGTCGGCGTCGTCGTCCACCACGACACCCCCGTCGGGCGCGCCAGCACCCGCGCCGACGGCGGCCGATGTGATCAACGCGCTCAAGCAGTCCGCGCAGGAGGCGACGACGCTGGCCGACCGGCTCTCCGGGTACCGCGCCGGGCTGGTCGGGTCCATCGCAGCAGCGTGCACGGCCGCCTACACCGTCGCACTGGGCGGTGGGCAATGACGACCACCGAACCGCCACCTGCAGGACCCGCGCGCCCGGCCGATCCGGCGGACCGTGCCCTGTTCGACGCCGTGGCCTCCGAACACGGCATCATCTACGGCTACGGCCTGGTCTCCGCACACTCCACGCCCGACGACAACGCGCTGGTGGCGGCCGCCATGGCCGAACATCGAGACCGTCGCGAAGCCGCGATCACGATGCTCGGCGCCCGGTCGGTGGCTCCACCACTGCCCGCGGCCGGGTACCAGGTGCCGATACCCGTCGCCAATCCCACCGACGCGGCGAACCTCGCGGTGCGCATGGAACAGGACGCCGCCGTGGCCTGGCGCGCGGTGCTCGAGCAGGCCACCGACAACAATGACCGCGCCTTCGCCGTGACGGCGCTGACAGAGTCTGCGGTGACGGCGGCGAAATGGCGCGCCCAGCTCAATGCCTGGCCGGTGACCGTGGCCTTCCCGGGCGGCACCGAGTCCAGCTGACCCGGCACCGCCGCGGGCGGTAGTTGGTTGTTCCTCGCGTGCGCGCGTCAGCCGGCGAGCGCCGCCGAGATCTCGGTGACCGCGTCGTCCACGGCGATTTCGCGGTTCTCGCCCGTCAACCGGTTGCGCAGCTCCACGGTGCCGTCGGCCCAGCCGCGGCCGACCACGACGATCCACGGCATGCCGAGCAGTTCGGCGTCCTTGAACTTCACCCCGGGCGAGGCCTTGCGGTCGTCGAAGAGCACCTCGTGGCCGAGCCTGTCCAGCCCGGCGACCAGCTCGGTGGCACCCTGTCGGGCCGCCTCGTCCTTGTTGGCCACCACGACGTGCACATCGAACGGGGCCACCGAAGCAGGCCAGCGCAGCCCCAGCTCGTCGTGCTGCTGTTCGGCGATCACCGCGACCATGCGGGACACGCCGATGCCGTAGGAGCCCATGGTCAACCGGACCGGCTTGCCGTCCTCGCCGAGCACGTCGGCGGTGAAGGCGTCGGCGTACTTGCGGCCCAACTGGAAGATGTGGCCGATCTCGATGCCGCGTGCCGACGTCAGCACGCCGGCGCCGTCGGGCGACGGGTCGCCGTCGCGGACCTCGGCGGCTTCGATGGTGCCGTCCGGGGTGAAGTCACGGCCGGCGACCAGGCCGACGACGTGCTTGTTGGGCGCGTCGGCGCCGGTGATCCACGCCGTGCCCGCCACGATCCTCGGATCGACGAGGTAGCGGACCCCGTTCTCCTGCAAGGCTTTCGGGCCGACATATCCCTTCACCAGGAACGGGTTCTTGGCGAAGTCGGCCTCTTCGAGCAGCGCGAATTCGGCGGGCTCCAGCGCGGCACCCAGGCGCTTCTCGTCGATTTCGCGGTCGCCGGGGACGCCGATCGCGAGCAGTTCCCAGTCCTTACCGGGTTCGCGTGTCTTGAGCAGGAGGTTCTTCAAGGTGTCGGCCGCGGTGACCTCACGTCCGGAGAACTGTTCCAGCCCAGCCGAATTGGCCCAGTCGACCAGTGTCGCGATGGTCGGGGTGTTGGGCGTGTCGTGCACCACGGCCGCGGGTTGCCCATCGATCGGCAGCGGCGCCGGGGCTCGGGTGACGACAGCTTCGACGTTGGCGGCGTACCCGGATTCCAGGCAGCGCACGAAGGTGTCCTCGCCGACTTCGCTTTCGGCCAGGAACTCCTCGGAGGCACTGCCGCCCATCGCACCCGACATCGCCGACACGATCACGTAGCGCACACCGAGGCGCCCGAAGATCTTCTGGTAGGCCTCGCGGTGGGCGTGGTAGGCGTTCTTGAGGCCGTCGTCGTCCACGTCGAACGAGTACGAGTCCTTCATGACGAACTCTCGGCCGCGCAGGATGCCCGCGCGGGGGCGGGCCTCGTCGCGGTACTTGGTCTGGATTTGGTACAGCAGGACCGGGAAGTCCTTGTAGGAGGAGTACTCCCCCTTGACCGTCAGCGTGAAGATCTCCTCGTGGGTGGGCCCGAGCAGATAGTCGTTGCCGCGGCGGTCCTGCAGCCGGAACAGGGTGTCGCCGTATTCGGTCCACCGATTCGTGGTTTCGTACGGGCTACGCGGCAACAGGGCAGGCAACAGGATCTCCTGGCCGCCGATGGCGTTCATCTCGTCGCGGACGATCTTTTCGATCCGGCGCAGAACCCGAAGTCCCAACGGCAGCCAGCTGTAGATGCCGGGGCCGACCGGGCGTACGTATCCGGCCCGGATCAGCAGCTTGTGGCTGGGCACCTCGGCATCGGCGGGGTCGTCGCGCAAGGTGCGCAGAAACAGCTCTGACATTCGGGTGATCACAGCCGACAACCTTAAAGCGTGGTGCTCAGTCCCTGCCCTGCCAGGTACAGATGCACGCCTCGTTGCCCTCGGCGTCGGCCAGCACCCAGAAGCGCGGCGCCCGGCGGTCGCTGAGCAGCGTGCCACCCGCGGCCAGTGCCGCATCGACGCGGGCCTGCGCCACGTCGTGCGGGACGTCGATGTCCAGATGGATCCGATTGCGCTGGGGGCGGGGTTGGTCCATCTGCTGAAACCAGATCGCCGGGCCACGGCCGAACGGGTCGACGAGCCCCGCGTTGAGGTCGGAGGAGTCGGGCCCGTCTTCATACCCGGTGACGGCCTTCCAGAACGGCCGCACAGCCGCGATGTCCAGCGCGTCGATCGCGATCTCCAGGGCCTGCACGGCCCCACCGGTGGTCATCTCGAATCCGCGGGCGGCCAGAGCCTGCGACACCTCGGCGGCCAGCTCGATGTCACGCTCGCTCACCCAGCCGGTTTCGGTGCACTGCAGTCGCAGCACCGCCCGGTCGGCCCGGACGTCGACCGTGAGGTGGTTGGGCGCATCGGAGCCAGCCGCCTCGACCGCATGTGATGCGGCGGCCACCGCATCGGCCATCGAGGGCGTCAGCACCTCGGTGTAGACGGCCCCGAGGACCAGGCGCCAACCCAGATCTCCGACGGCGTCGGAGATCTGTTCACGGGTCGGACGGCTCACGGCGTCATTCGACGTCGAGCTCGCCGGCGTCCATCGCATCCTTGACGTCCTGGGCATGCGCCACCTGCTCGGCGGTGTATCCGATGAACAGGGCCGCCCCGCCGACCAGAACCGCCACCGCGGCGACCCACAGCAGGCCGTAGGTGTAGCCGGCGTCCAGTGCGGCCAGCTGCGCGGGGTTCATGTTCTTGACGGGGCCGGTGGTGCCGCCCAGGTACAGCGTGCGCGAGGTGATGACGGCCTGGATCACCGACAACACCAGCGGGCCGCCCAGGTTCTGCAGCATCAGCGCGATCGCCGACGCCGGGCCGATCCGGTCGAAGCCCACTCCGGCGATGGCGGCCAGGGTCAGCGGCACCACGATCATGCCGATGCCGATGCCGCCGACCGTGATCGGAACCACCAGGTTCGGGAAGTACGGGATGCCCGCGTGCAGCGTCGAGCCGTACAGCATCGCCCCCAGCACCAGGATTCCGCCGCCGATGACCAGCACCCGCGGCGAGAAGAACCGCACGGCCTGCGAGGCCACGCCGAGACCGATGCCCATGCCGACCACGAACGGGATGAACCCGACACCGGCGTGCAGGGCGCTGTAGCCGAGGATGTCCTGCACGTACAGGCCGATCAGCACGGTCAGGGTGAACAGCACGCCACCGGCCAGGAAGATCGCGGCAAAGGTGGCGACGCGGTTGCGCTCGTGGAACAGGTCGAAGGGGACGACGGGGTTCTCCGCGTTGCGTTCGGCGATGAGAAAGGCCAGCCCGAAGACCGCAGCGGCCGCACCGGAACCGAGCGTGACGGGTGAGAGCCAGCCGCGCTCAGGGCCCTGGGTGAAGGCGAACACCGCCGCGGTGCAGGCCAGGGTGGCCAGCAGCGCACCGGCCGCGTCCAGCTTCATGCGCTCGCGGTTGGTCTCGCGCAGGGCGGTGCGGGCCAGGTAGAGCATCACCAGCCCGATCGGCACGTTGACCATGAAGGCCCAGCGCCAGGACACCTCGGTGAGCGCCCCGCCGACCACCAGTCCCATCACCGACCCGATGGCGGTCATCGCGCCGAACACCGCGGTGGCCAGGTTTCGGGCCGGCCCCTTGGGGAACGTGGTGGCAACCAGTGCCAGGCCGGTGGGCGACGCGATCGCCGCACCGATGCCCTGCAGCAGCCGGGCGGTCACCATGGTGGCCTCGTTCCACGCGCTGCCGCACAGGATCGAGGCGATGGTAAACAGCGCGACGCCGACGATGAAGGTGCGCTTGCGGCCGATGGTGTCGCCGAGGCGGCCGCCCAGCAGCATCAAACCGCCGAAGGTCAGCACATAGGCCGTGATGACCCAGCTGCGTCCGGCGTCGGACAGGCCGAGTTCGTCCTGGATGCGCGGGAGCGCGACGATCGCGACGGTGCTGTCCATGGTGGCGAGCAGCTGCATGCCTGCGATCGCGATGACTGCCGACAGAAAACCCCACGACGGGACCCAAGCCGGGAGCCGTGAAGCGATCCCGTCACGCTGGTCACCGTCGTTGCCTGCCGCCTGGTACATCGGCAAAACCCGATCCTCCCCGGCATTGCGGTCCATTGCTGCGCGCTCTGCGTCATTGAGAGCCGTCATAGCCGGTTACCTTACAGTAATCTTAAGAATCCTTTAACTGGCGAAGGCCGCCACAGCCCCGATCACGATGATCGCGGGAGGTCGGATGCCGTCTTCACGGATCTTCTCCGGCGCGTCACCGAGAGTGGCCCGCAACGTCCGCTGCGCCACCGTGCTGCCGTGCTGCACCACCAGAACAGGGGTATCCGCAGGTCGGCCCCCGTCGAGAAGTGCCTTGGCAAACAGCTCGATGCGCTCGACGGCCATCAGCAGCACGATGGTGCCGGACATCTGGGCCAGCGCATTCCAATTCACTAACGATTCGGGATGCCCCGGCGCAACATGCCCGCTGACCACCACAAATTCGTGTGTCAGACCCCGATGAGTGACGGGAACACCGGCCAACGCGGGAACCGCTATGGCACTCGTCACACCCGGCACGACAGTGACCGGAATGCCGGCGTCGGCGCAGGCGATCACCTCTTCATAGCCCCGCGCGAACACGAACGGGTCACCACCCTTGAGCCGCACCACGAACTTTCCGGCCCGGGCCCGGTCGACGAGCACCTGGTTGATGGCGTCCTGCGCCATCGCCCGCCCGTAGGGGATCTTCGCCGCGTCGATCACCTCGACGTGCGGGCCGAGTTCGGCGAGCAGATCCTGCGGCGCCAGCCGGTCGGCGACGACGACGTCGGCTCGGGCCAGCAACCGCCGCCCGCGCACCGTGATCAGTTCCGGATCGCCGGGGCCGCCGCCCACCAGCGCGACGCCGCTCGGCGCCTCGCCGGTCACCTCAGCGGTGATCACGCCGCGCTGCAGCGCCTCGTGGATGGCCGAACGGATGGCCGCCGAACGGCGGTGCTCGCCGCCCGCCAGAACACCCACCGACAGTCCGTCGTAATCGAAGGTCGCCGGCGTCACCGCCGAACCCTCGCGGGCGATGTCGGCGCGCACGCAGAAGATCCGGCGCTGCTGGGCCTCGTCGGAGATGGCCGCGTTGACGGCGCCGTCGTCGGTGGCCGCGATCGCGTACCAGGCGCCGTCGAGGTCCCCCGGCTCGAAATCCCGCAATGCGAGGGTGATGCCCGGGTCCGCCTGAGCCAAGGCCTCCACCGCCGGGGTGGCGGCGCGGGCGATGACGTGTACGTCGGCACCATTGGCGATCAGCAACGGCAGTCGGCGCTGGGCGACGGTTCCGCCGCCGACGACGACCACCTTTCTGCCCGACAGGCGCAGGCCGACGAGGTAGGCGTTCTCGGCAGTCATTTCGGCTCCTCGCGTGCGCATCACCCGCCGAGCTTAGAGCCTGCCGCCGCCGCCACGAACCGGGTGATGGCCTGCGGGTGGGCGGCGGGGTGGGTGTGCAGGTAGCCCGCATGCACCCCGCCTCGTACCGCACCGTCGGTCACAGGCCGGCGCTGCGCGTCGCTGAACGCCCAGGCCGGATCGACCGTATCGGCGAAAGTGACTGCGGTGCGGTGGAATTCATGTCCGGTGACCCGGTCGCCCGCGACGTGCAGTGAGGAATCGACCACCGCGACCGCGTCTCGGTATCCGAGCGTGAGTCGTTCGGTGAACCGCGCCGAGCCGGGCAGCACCCCGCACATCGGCGCTCCGTCGAGATCGTCGAGCAGATAGGTCAGGCCCGCACACTCGGCGTGCACCGGTGCACCACGGCGGGCGAGATCGCGGATCTGCTCGCGCACAACGTCGTTGGCCGACAACTCGGCGGTGAACTGCTCGGGGAAACCACCCGGCAGCACGAGCGCGTCGGTGCCCGGCGGCAACGGGTCGGTCAGCGGGTCGAACTCCGCGACGAACGCACCGGCTCCGCGCAGCAGTTCGCCGTGCTCGGTGTAGCCGAAGCTGAAGGCCTTGCCCGCCGCCAGCGCGACCGTGATCTCGGCCACCGAGTCGGCGCCGTCCGGGGACCATGGGTCGGCCGCCACATGAGCGGCCGCGGCCGCCCGCACCGCTGCCAGGTCGACGTGCCGCGCCACCAGGGCGGTCATCGCGGCCACCGCAGCGGCCGCCCGCTTGCCGTGCTCGACCGCCGTGACGAGGCCGAGATGCCTTGACGGAACGGCGAGTTCGTCGTCACGAGGGATCGCCCCCAACACCGGGACGCCGGCATGCTCGCAGGCCTGCCGCAGCACTTCCTCATGGCGGGGCGAGCCGACCCGGTTGAGGATCGCCCCCGCGATGTGCACCTCCGGGTCGAACGTCGCAAACCCGTGCAGCAGCGCGGCGACGCTGTGACTCTGCCCACGCGCGTCGACCACCAGCACCACAGGCGCACCCAGCAGGCCGGCGACCTGTGCCGTGGAGCCCCGGGGCGTGCCGTGCATCCGGTCGTCGATTCGCCCGTCGAACAGCCCCATCACGCCCTCGACGACGGCGATGTCAGCACCGGAGCTGCCGTGCCGGTACAGCGGGCCGATCAACTCGTTGCCGACCAGCACCGGATCGAGGTTGCGTCCCGGCCGGCCTGCGGCCAGGGCGTGGTAGCCGGGGTCGATGAAATCGGGGCCGACCTTGAACGGCGCCACCGCATTTCCGGCACGGCGCAGCGCGCCGATCAGACCCGTTGCGACCGTGGTCTTCCCGCTGCCCGACGCAGGTGCGGCGATGACCACCGCCGGCGTCGTGCTCACCCCAGCACCGCGCTCACCCCAGCACCGCGCTCACCCCAGCACCGCGAGCGTGCGTGTCTGTTGCCCGACACGCCGTGACATACCGGCATTGCACGCACGCTCGGCAGCGGCGAGTGTGCGGCGTTGCCGTCCTGCTACCACTCGATGCCCTTCTGCCCCTTGCGGCCGACATCCATCGGATGCTTGATCTTGGTCATCTCGGTCACCAGGTCAGCGGCGTCGATGAGGTCCTGCGGCGCGTCGCGGCCGGTGATCACCACATGCTGCGTACCCGGGCGCGCGGTGAGGGTCGCGATGACATCGGCGACGTCCACCCAGCCCCACTTCAGCGGGTAGGTGAACTCGTCGAGCACATAGAAGTCGTGCTGCTCGGCGGCGAGTCGACGGGTGATCTCGGCCCACCCGTCAGCGGCCGCGGCGGCGTGGTCGACGTCAGAACCGTGCTTGCGCGTCCACGACCATCCCGAACCCATCTTGTGCCATTCGACCGGCCCACCCGTGCCGTGTTCGTCGTGCAGTCGGCCGAGTTCACGAAACACGGCCTCCTCCCCCACCTTCCACTTCGCGCTCTTGACGAACTGGAACACCGCAACCCGGAAACCCTGATTCCAGGCCCGCAGGGCCATGCCGAACGCGGCAGTGGATTTCCCTTTGCCCGGTCCCGTGTGCACGGCCAGTAGCGGCGCGTTGCGGCGGGCTTTGGTGGTCAGCCCGTCGTCGGGAACGGTGAGCGGCTGGCCCTGTGGCATGTACGGTCCTCTCTTTTCGCGGCTAGGCGGCGTCGGCCCGCGCCGTGACCAGCCGAGTCAGGCTGTCGGCGTGCAGGTGTTCCAAGCGCACAGCCGGGGCACCGAGTTGTCGGGCCAGTTGCTCCGCCAAACCCAGCCGCACAAACGACGTTTCACAATCGACCACGACGGCCGCGGTTCCTTCGGCAACCAGCAGGGCCGCGGCCGCGCGGGTACGGCCCAGCGGGTCCGGGCCTCCGGTGGCCCGCCCGTCGGTGAGCAGCACGACCAGTGGACGTCGCGCCCGGTCCCGGGCCCGCTCGCGCACCACCACATCGCGGGCGGCCAACAAGCCTTGCGCCAGTGGGGTTTTGCCACCGGTGTCGAAGCGCGCCAACCGCCGGCCGGCGATGTGCACCGAGGACGTCGGAGGCAGCAGCACGCGCGCATCCTGCTGACGGAAGGTGATCACCGCGACCTTGTCCCGGCGCTGATAGGCGTCGCGAAGCAGGGACAGCGTGGCGCCGCCGACCGCCGACATCCGGTCACGCGCGGCCATCGACCCGGATGCGTCGACGACGAAGATCACCAGATTGCCTTCGCGGCCTTCGCGAATCGCACGACGGACATCGTCGGGCGCCGGGCGGGGCCGGCCCGCCTTGGTCTGGCGGCCTGCGGTGGCCAGCAGCGTGCCGAACACGTGCAGCCCGTGTCCGGCTCCGGATTCGGCGGTGGCCGCGATGGGCGTCCCGGTGCGGTTGCGTGCGCGCGACCGCCGGCCCGGCGCACCCTCACCGACACCCGGCACCACGAGCGCCTTGGTGCGGAACACCGCCGCGGGCGGTGCACTGGGACGGTTCGGCGCATCTTTTGAATTACCTTGGGATGGTTGATTTTCCGGGGATGAGCCGGATTCGCCGCCACCACCGCCGGGCGGGTCTGGGTCGAACTCGGGATCCTCACCCTCGTCCGGTTGCGACGCGGCCTCGGCCGCCTGATCCATCGCCTCGTCCAGACGCTCGGGGTCCAGCCCGGGATCGTCGAACGGGTCGCGGCGTCGCCGGTGCGGCAACGCCAACTCGGCAGCCACCCGGATGTCGTCTTCCTCGACGATGATTTTTCCCGTCACTTCGCTCGCCCCGGCGGCCGCCGCACGCCACGCGGCATGCGCGACCGCGGTACGCGCCACCACCAGATCGGCTCGCATGCCGTCGACGTCGAAGGCCGCACACAGCGCGGCGATACGTCGTAACTCGTTGTCGGGCAACACCACTGAGCTGATCGCGGCCCGCGCCAGGGCGATGCGCCCGGCCACCTCGGCGTCGGCGTCGGCGTAGCGGCGCACGAAACCCTCGGGATCGGCCTCGAAGTCCATCCTGGCCCGGATCACCTCGACCCGTACGTCGACCTCACGCGAGGCCGCCACATCGACGGTCAGGCCGAACCGGTCCAGCAGCTGCGGCCGCAGCTCCCCCTCCTCGGGGTTCATGGTGCCGATCAGCACGAACCGGGCCTCGTGCGAGTGCGAGATACCGTCACGCTCGACGTGCACGCGGCCCATCGCGGCGGCGTCGAGCAGCACGTCGACCAGATGATCGTGCAGCAGGTTTACCTCGTCGACGTAGAGCACCCCGCCGTGCGCGCGGGCGAGCAGACCGGGCGAGAACGCGTGTTCGCCGTCACGCAGCACTTTCTGCAGATCCAGCGATCCGACAACGCGGTCCTCGGTCGCCCCGATCGGCAGCTCGACCAGCCGTGCATCGTCATCGACCGCGGACAACACCGCTGCCAGCGCCCGCACCGCCGTCGACTTGGCGGTGCCCTTCTCGCCGCGGATCAACACGCCACCGATCTCGGGCCGCACGGCGCACAACACCAGGGCGAGCCGCAACCGGTCCTGCCCGACGATCGCACTGAACGGGTAGGACTGAGTAGTCACATCGGCTCCTCGCGCGAGCGCTCATCGGTTCGGGCTCCGGGGCGGACCATCGGCACATGCGGAATGCCGTCGTCGAGATATTCGTCACCGTCGCGCACGAAGCCGTGCCGGGAGTACATGTCCTCGAGATAGGTCTGGGCATCGATGTGGCACGGGTAGTCGCCGACCTCGGCCAACGCGGCCTGCATCAGCCGGGTGGTGTGGCCCTGGCCGCGTGCATCCCGCTTGGTACACACACGGCCGATGCGAAAGGCCTTCTCCCCGCCGGGATGCTCCTCCATCAGCCGCAGCGTGGAGATCACCTCACCGTCGGGGCCTTCGAGCCAGAAGTGCCGGGTCTCGGCCAGCAGATCGCGGCCATCCAGCTCAGGGTACGGACAGGCCTGCTCGACCACGAAGACCTCGATACGCAGCTTGAGCAACTCGTAAAGCGTTGCGGCGTCGAGATCCTTGGCCCAACTTCGGCGCGGGGCGACCGTCATATGCCCACCGCCGTCACACGCCGGCCGGGGCGTCGAGCTTCAATGCCCGGGTGCCCCATGCCCACACCTCCTCATAGAGCTTGGGTTCGTTGGAAAGCTTGGTGCCCAGCGACGGCACCATCTCCTTGAGCTTGGGCGTCCAGCCCGCGTACCGGTCAGCGAAGCACCGCTCGAGCACGTCGAGCATGGCGGGCACCGCGGTGGACGCACCGGGCGATGCACCGAGCAACCCGGCGATGCTGCCGTCGGCCGCCGACAACACGGTGGTACCGAACTCCAGCACACCCCCGGCGCCCTTCCGCCGGATGACCTGCACGCGCTGCCCCGCGATGTCCAGCTCCCAATCGGAATCGACTGCGCTGGGGGCGAATTCACGCAACGTGTCGACGCGGTCGGCCTCGCTGAGCAATAGCTGGCCGACGAGGTAATTGACCAGGCCCATCTCGGTGAGCCCGACGCCGAGCATCGACATGATGTTGTTGGGCTTGACCGAGAACGGCAGATCGGTGACCTTGCCCTGCTTGAGGAACTTCGGCGACCACCCGGCGAACGGGCCGAACAGCAGCCACTGCTTGCCATTGATCACGCGGGTGTCCAGGTGGGGAACCGACATGGGCGGGGCACCCAGCGGCGGCAGGCCGTAGACCTTGGCCCGGTGGCCGGCGGTGAGCTCCTGGTTGTTGGTCCGCAGGAAGGCCCCTCCGACCGGGAAGCCGCCGAAACCCTTGGCTTCGGGGATGCCGGCCTTCTGCAGCAACGGCAGCGCCCCGCCGCCGGCACCGACGAACACGAACTTGGCGTTGATCTTGCGCTTGAGGCCGGTACGGCGGTTGGTCACCTTCAGCGTCCAGCTGCCGTCGGATTCCTTGCGCAGGTTGTCGACCTCGTGGCCGAACAGCGTGTCCATGCCGCGCTGGGCGGTGAAACCGATGAGCTGACGCGACAGCGAGCCGAAGTCGACGTCGGTGCCGGCCTGGGTCCAGTTGAGCGCGACCGGATCGGAGAAGTCGCGGCCCTTGGCCATGAACGGCAGTCGCCGGGTGAACTCGTCCTTGTCGTCGATGAACTCCATCGAGGCGAACAGCGGATTGCCGACCAGAGCCTCGTAGCGGCGCTTGAGGTAACCGACGTTCTCGGCCCCGTGCACGAAGCTGACGTGCGGGATCGGGTTGAGGAAGCTGCGGACGTCGGTCAGCACGCCGTTCTCGGCGGCGTAGGCCCAGAACTGCCGCGACACCTGGAACTGCTCGTTGACGGTGACAGCTTTGCTGATGTCGATGGTGCCGCCGGTGCTCTCCGGGGTGTAGTTCAGCTCACACAGCGCCGAATGCCCGGTGCCCGCGTTGTTCCACGGGTCGCTGCTCTCTGCGGCGGCGGCGTCCAGGCGCTCGACGAGGGTGATGGACCAGTCCGGTTCCAGCAGGCGGATCAACGCTCCCAGCGTGGCGCTCATGATCCCCGCACCCACCAGGACGACGTCGGTTTTCTCGGTCCCAGCTACCTTTGCGTCAGACACCTGAATCGCACGTCCTTCGTTCGCAGCGCCCGTCATCGTCGACGGCTGTACTTCTGCCAAGATTATCGTGACCCGACCATCCGGTGAGCGGGCGTACCAGTGCTGTCGGTCACCCGAGTGACCGCGGCCGCCGGATAGGGTGAAGCCGTGACGTCACGGGAACCCGCCTGGGTGCCGGATGTGCTACCCGGCTTCTGGCAACAGACCATCACGCTCGGCCCGGATCCCGACGGTGAGGGTGATCTGGTCGCCACTCTCGTGCGCCGGGGTGACGGTGGTCCTGCCGAGCATGCGGTGCTGGCCCTGCACGGCTACACCGACTACTTCTTCCACACCGAACTCGCCGACCGCTTCGCTCAACGCGGTTTCGCGTTCTACGCGATCGATCTGCACAAGTGCGGCCGGTCCCGGCTGGAAGGGCAGACGCCACACTTCACCACCGACCTGACCAACTACGACACCGAACTGGTCCGCGCGCTGGAGATCGTCGCAGCCGACACGGGAGGTGCCCGGATCTGCCTGTCCGGCCATTCGGCCGGCGGCCTGATCGTCACGTTGTTCGCCGACCGGTTGCGTCAACGGGGCGAGTTGACCACGCGCAACGTGGGCGGCCTGATCCTCAACAGTCCGTTCCTGGACCTGCACGGCCCGGCAATCCTGCGCACCGCCCCGACCTCGGCCGCCCTCATCGCGCTCGCCCGGGTGCGCAAACTGAGTGTGGTCCGCAGGCCCACCGAAGGTGGCTATGGCACCAGCCTGCACCGCGACTACGGCGGCGAGTTCGACTACAACCTCGAGTGGAAGCCGTTGGGCGGCTTCCCCATCACCATCGGGTGGATCAACGCCATCCGGCGCGGGCAGGCTCGGCTACACCGCGGCCTTGACGTCGGCGTGCCCAATCTGATCCTGCGCTCGGACCACAGCGTCGCCGAAACTCCTGATCCGGCGGCCATCCAGCGCGGCGACGCGGTGCTCGACGTCGGCCAGATCGCGCGCTGGGCCGGTTGCGTGGGCAATCGCAGCACCATCGTCCCGATCGTCGACGCCAAACACGACGTCTTCCTGTCGCTGGCCGAACCGCGGGCGGCCGCCTACCGCGAGCTCAACCAGTGGCTGGACAGCTACCTGAGTTCGCAAACGCAGTCCAGCACAACACCTTCCGGATAGAGGCCCATGGAACACTACGACCTGACGATCATCGGCACCGGATCGGGCAACAGCGTCCTCGACGAGCGCTATGCCGGCAAGAAGGTCGCGATCTGCGAGCAGGGCACCTTCGGCGGCACATGCCTCAACGTCGGCTGCATCCCCACCAAGATGTTCGTGTACGCCGCCGAGGTCGCCCACACGATCCGCGACAGCGCGAAGTACGGCATCGACTCCCACATCGACAAGGTGCGCTGGCCCAAAATCGTCTCGCGGGTGTTCGGCCGCATCGATCCCATCGCGGCAGGCGGCGAAGAGTACCGCCGCTCGGCCGAGAACGTCACGGTGTACGCGAGCCACACGCGGTTCGGCCCGAAGCTGCCCGACGGCCGTTACACCCTGCGCACCGAGGACGGCGACGAGTTCAGCAGCGATCAGGTGGTGATCGCCGCCGGTTCACGCACGTTCATCCCGCCGGCCATCGCGCAGTGCGGCGTGACGTACTACACCAGCGACGACATCATGCGGATTCCCGCGCTGCCCGAACATCTGGTGATCGTCGGCGGCGGGTTCGTAGCGGCCGAATTCGCCCACATCTTCTCGGCGTTGGGCGTGCGGATCACCATCGTGGTGCGCGGAGCGGGCCTGCTGACGCACCTCGACGAGACCATCTGCCACCGGTTCAGTGAACTGGCCGCCGCGAAGTGGGACGTGCGTACCCATGAGAACGTGGTCGGTTCACATCAGGATGGCGAGACCATCGTCCTGGAATTCGACGACGGCGAAACCCTGCCCGCCGACATGCTGCTGGTCGCCACCGGCCGGATACC
The DNA here is from genome assembly GCF_002157835.1 of Mycobacterium dioxanotrophicus. Lineage (NCBI taxonomy): Bacteria > Bacillati > Actinomycetota > Actinomycetes > Mycobacteriales > Mycobacteriaceae > Mycobacterium > Mycobacterium dioxanotrophicus. The sequence goes on from NZ_CP020809.1 coordinate 4,652,359, forward strand.
CAACGGAGACCGGCTCGACTGCGAGCAGGCCGGGGTCGAGATCGACGACGACGGCCGGGTGGTGGTCGACGAGTATCAACGCACAACGGCGCCTGGGATTTACGCGCTCGGCGACGTGTCGTCGGAATACCAGCTCAAGCATGTCGCCAACCACGAGTCCCGTGTGGTCAAGGAGAACCTGCTGCGCGACTGGGACGACACCGCCACGCTGCTGGCCTCCGATCACCGGTTCGTCCCGTCGGCGGTGTTCACCGAACCGCAGATCGCCACGGTCGGCCTGACCGAAGCCGAGGCCAGGGAAGCCGGGCACGACATCGTGATCAAGGTGCAGGACTACGGCGACACCGCCTACGGCTGGGCGATGGAGGACACCACCGGCATCGCGAAGCTGATCGGCGAACGCGGGACCGGCCGAATCCTGGGGGCGCACATCATGGGCTACCAGGCGTCGTCGATCATCCAGCCGCTCATCCAGGCGATGAGCTTCGGCCAGACCGCCCAGGACGTGGCTCGCGGGCAGTACTGGATCCATCCGGCGCTACCCGAGGTGATCGAGAACGCGCTGCTGGGGCTCGCCGACTAGGTCTGGGTGCTCCAGCGTTCCTCGATCCGGCCGAACCGCCAGATGGCAAGGGCGGCAATCCAGCTGACCACGAAGATACCGACGATGGCGAAGCCCGCGAATTCCAGGTCGGCCGACCCGATCACCGCGAGCGGTCCCGAGGTGATGCCGAGGCGATCCACCAGCAGACCGGCCAGCACGATGACGCCGACGACCAGCGCGACGATCACCGAGAGCACCGTGACCGTGAGGTTGTAGTACACCTTGCGTACCGGCTGCAGAAACGCCCAGCCGTAGGCCCGGGTCATGAAGATGCCGTCAAGGGTGTCGAACAGGCTCATGCCCGCGGCGAACAGCACCGGCAGCACCAGCACCGCGTACCACGGCAGGGTGAATGCCGCCGTCCCGGCCGCCAGTACCAACAACGCCACCTGGCTGGCGGTGTCGGATCCCAACCCCATCAGGAAGCCGACCAGGTACAGATGCCACGGCTTGTTCACCCGACCCATCACGCGGCCGAGCATGCGGGCCAGGAAACCGCGCCGGTTGAGCTGCCGTTCGAGCTCGTCCTCGTCGAGGTCGCCGGTGCGCATCGCCCGGAACACCTTGGCGATCCCCACGGCGGCAACCAGATTCGTCAGCCCGATCAGGATCAGGAACGTTCCCGCCACCAGCGAACCGATCAGACCGAGGGTCTGCAGCATCGGTGAGCCCTCGTCCTGCACCGGGCCGACCAGCGCCCGCACACCGAGCGCCAACAACAACGCCAGGCCGAACACCACGCTCGAATGTCCCAGCGAGAACCAGAAGCCCGCAGACAACGACCGGGTGCCCTCCCCGACCAGTTTGCGGGTGGTGTTGTCGATGACGGCGATGTGGTCGGCATCGAACGCGTGCCGGACGCCGAGCAGGTAGGCGGTGACGCCGAGGCCCACACCGAACACCCCGGCCGATCCGAGGGTGATGTGTTGCGGTGCCACACCGATCACCAGCACGCCCCAGCCGACGATGTGCAGCAGTGCCACGAATCCGCCTGTGGCGGCGATCGACATCCAGTCGGCGCGGTCGAAGCGGGTGGTGGTAGTGCTCTCGGTCAGGGTGCCGATGCTCATCGCCCGAGCGTAGAACTCATCTTTTCACCTGTCTAGGTAAACAGATAATTCATCCGTGCCGGGCGCCGAGCCAGTGCAGCAGATCGTGGACGACCTCGTCCTCCAGGCGATAACTGACCATCCGTCCCACCCGCACGGAACTCACCCAGCCCTGATCGCGGAGCACCCGAAGGGCCTGCGAGACAGCATTTTCCGAGCGCCCCAGGGCGGCGGCCAGGTCACCGACGCAGATGCCGGGCGCCCGGTGCAGGCACAACAGGATCTCGAGCCGATGCGCGTCCGAGAGGAGGTCAAAACGGCGCGCCCAGCCCGCGGTGTCGACGTCGGCCAGCGCCGAGGCCGCGCGCTCGACCTGCACCTGGTTTTCGAGCTGGTCCACGATTCGAATGTAGCCCAGGAATGAGCCGAGAGCGCTCACCCGTACACGGGGCGCAGGTTGTGAACGCGACCTGATCCACGGCCTGCTGGGTGACTTCATCCGGCCCGCACGAAGGTGCGCGTTATGCCGCTGTTTTGCGGCGTGTCGGGCAACAGACACGCACCGTCGCGGTGCTGGGGTGGGTCAGTCCAAGAAACCGTGCAAGAGGGCGGCCGATCCGGCCACGTGGGCCAGCATGGCCTCCGCGGCGCCGTCGGCGTCGCCGGCCAGGATCGCGATGACGATGGCTTCGTGCTGTTCGTCGGAATGGGCGATGTTGCGCGCCAGCAGCGGGATCTGGTCGAGCAGGGCATTGAGCCGCATGCGGTTCTCCGCGACCAGCGGCACCAGCGACGGCGAGCCTGCCGCTTCGGCGATCGCCAGGTGCAACCGGGAATCCAACCGCCGATAGTCGTCGGGCGATGCCTCGCGGACATCGGCAAGTCGTGAGAACAAGCCGTCGCGTTCGGCGGCACTCAGCGTGCGCCCGGCCGCCATCCGGGCCGCGCCGACCTCGAGGATCTCGCGCAGCCGCAGCGCGTCGTCGATCTCCTCCCGGCTGGGCCGCGCCGCCTCGGTGGTGTGCCGCGGCAGCTGCTCGGAAAGGAACGTGCCGCCGTAGCGGCCGCGCCGCGACACCAGGTAACCGGCATCGGCCAGCGATTTGATCGCCTCCCGCACGGTGTCGCGGCTGACCCCCAGCCGCGCGGCGAGCTCGCGTTCCGGCGGCAACGACTCACCGGGGGCCAGCACCCCGAGGCGGATGGTCTCCAGCAGCCGGCCCACGGTGTCCTCGAACGCGTTGCCCAGCCGGACCGGCCGCAGCAGGGCGTCGGCCGTCTCCACGGTGGGGGCGGTCGACTGCTGCGGATCCGGCTCGGCTGTCATAACGAGCTATCAGGGTGTCACAGCGGTGTCACGTAGGCCGAGCTGATGCCACCGTCGACGAGGAATGTCGAGCCCGTGATGAACGACGCATCGTCACTGGCCAGGAACGCCACCGCGGCCGCCAGCTCCTCGGGTTCGGCGAACCGGCCCAGCGGGATGTGCACCAGGCGCCGCGCCGCGCGCTCGGGATCCTTGGCGAACAGTTCCTGTAGCAGCGGCGTGTTCACCGGCCCGGGGCACAGCGCGTTGACCCGGATACCGCTACGGGCGTACTGCACGCCGAGCTCCCGCGACATCGCCAACACGCCGCCCTTGGACGCGGTGTAGGAGATCTGCGAGGTGGCCGAGCCCATCACCGCGACGAACGACGCGGTGTTGATGATCGACCCCTTGCCCGCGGGCACCATGTGCCGCAGCGCCGCACGGCACGACAGGTACACGCTCTTGAGGTTGACGTCCTGCACCCGCTGCCACGCCGGCAGCTCGGTGCTCTCGATGAGATCGTCGTCGGGCGGTGAGATCCCGGCGTTGTTGAACGCGATGTCAACGCTGCCGAAGGTCGACGCGGCCGTGTCGAACAGGTTGTCCACCGCGGCCTGGTCGGCGACATCGACGGCTACGAACAGGCCCTCGAGCTCGTCGGCGGCGGCCTTGCCGGTGGCGGGGTCGATGTCGCCCACCACGATGGTGGCGCCCTCGGCACGCAGCCGCTTGCCGGTGGCCAGGCCGATACCGCTGGCACCGCCGGTGATGACGGCGACCTTGCCGGCCAGACGCTGGGTCAGGTCCATCTAGAGCTCCTCTGCTCGATCTTCTACTGCGAAAAAGACGTTCTTGGTCTCGGTGAACGACAGTGGCGCGTCGGGTCCCAGCTCGCGGCCCAGACCGGACTGCTTGAAGCCGCCGAACGGGGTGTTGTAGCGCACCGACGAATGCGAGTTGACGCTGAGGTTGCCCGCTTCGACCGCGCGGGACACCCGCACGGCGCGCGAGAGGTTGTCGGTCCAGATCGAACCCGACAATCCGTAGGGCGTGTCGTTGGCGAGTGCGACGGCGGCTGCCTCGTCGTCGAACGGCAGCACCGTGACCACCGGGCCGAAGATCTCCTCGGTCACGGTCCGGTCGGTGGGCTGCGGCGTCAACACCGTTGGCGGGAACCAGAACCCGGGGCCCTCGGGAGCCGAACCCCGGAAGGCCACCGGGGCGTCGTCGGGGACGTAGGAGGCCACCGACTCCCAGTGCGGACGCGACACCAACGGCCCCATCTCGGTGGCACGCACCGCCGGGTCACCGACCGCCACCCCCTTGACCGCGGGCTCCAGCAGTTCCATGAAGCGGTCGTAGACGTTGCGCTGCACCAAGATCCGGCTCCTGGCACAGCAGTCCTGGCCGGCGTTGTCGAACACCCCGTACGGCGCCGTGGCGGCCGCACGCTCGAGGTCGCAATCGTCGAAGACGATATTGGCGCTCTTGCCGCCCAATTCCAGCGTGACCCGCTTGACCTGCGCCGCGGCGCCTGCCATCACCCGCGTGCCGACCTCGGTGGAGCCGGTGAACACGACCTTGCGCACGCCGGGGTGGGTGACGAAGCGCTCCCCCACCACAGCGCCCTTGCCGGGCAGTACCTGGAACAGATCCGGGTCCAGGCCGGACTCGGCGGCCAACTCACCGATTCGGATCGAGGTCAGCGGCGTCCATTCGGCGGGTTTGAGCAGTACGGCGTTGCCCGCCGCGAGTGCCGGGGCGAAGCCCCATGCCGCGATGGGCATCGGGAAATTCCACGGCGTGATGACGCCGACGACGCCGAGCGGCTCGTTGAATGTGACGTCGATGCCGCCTGCCACGGGAATCTGCTTGCCGCTCAATCGTTCCGGGGTTGCCGAGTAGAACTGCAGCACATCGCGGACGTGCCCGGCCTCCCATTCGGCCTGTCCGATCGGATGCCCTGAGTTGGCCACCTCGAGCGTCGCGAGCTCGTCGACGTGAGCGTCGACGGCAGCAGCGAAGGCCCGCAAGGCCCCGGCCCGCTCCGCCGGCGCCAACCGGGCCCAGCGCCGTTGCGCGTCCTCGGCGCGGCCCACCGCGTCGTCGACCGCCGCCTCGTCGAGCAGGTCAACGGTGCGCAGGACCTCCTCGGTGGCCGGATTGATGACTTGCGCAGTGCTCATGAAACCCTCTCTGTCGCATACGATTTGGCAGCCTCAACCAGGCCGCTGAACAGCCGGACGTCGTCGAGGCGTTCCTCGGGATGCCACTGCACCGCCAGCACGAACGCGTCAGCGGCGAGTGCCGGGTCCGTTTCGACGGCTTCGATGACGCCCTCGGTGGTGTCGCGAGCACTGACCACCAGACCCTCACCGAGCCGGTCGATGGCCTGGTGGTGATAACACTGCGCATCGGAGTGCTCCCCGATCAGCGCGGCGAGCCGGGTACCGGGCACCGTCTGCACCGACGACGTACTGAACACCGCGTTGCCGCGCTGATGCCGGCTGTGACCGAGCACGTCGGGCAGATGCTGGTGCAGCGTGCCGCCGAGCGCGACGTTGAGTACCTGTGCGCCGCGGCAGATTCCGAGCAGCGGTAACCGACGCCGCAGCGCGGCGCGCACCAGCGCGAAATCCCATTCGTCGCGGTAGCCCACGGGTTCGTCGGTCAAGCGATGACGAGGCTGACCGTAAGCGGCCGGGTCGACGTCACGCCCACCGCTGATCACCAGTCCGTCGAGCCCGTCGAGTACCCGGTCGGCCACCGCGGCGCCGTCGGGTTGCGGCGGCAGAAGCACCGCGGTGCCCCCGCCGCGGTTCACCCCTTCGACGTAGCTGGCAGGCAGGAAACAGGCGTTGACGTCCCACACCCCCGTCCGCGCCTGCTGCAAATACGTGCTCACGCCGATCACCGGGCGAGCCTGCGGGTGCGCGTCAGAGCCGTTCAAAGCCTCGCACCCTTTCCCAATCCGTCACCGCGGCATTGAAAGCGGCCACCTCGACCCGCGCGTTGTTGAGGTAGTGCTCGACGACGTCGTCGCCGAACGCCTCTCGGGCGATCTCGGACTTCTCGAACAACGCGGCCGCTTCGGCCAGCGTGGTCGGGAGCCGCTCGGCACCGCTGACATAGGCGTTGCCCGCCAACGCCTCCGGCAGTTCGAGTTCGCGCTCGATGCCGTAGAGGCCGCCCGCGATCAGCGCGGCGATGGCCAGATATTGGTTGACGTCGCCGCCGGGGGCCCGGTTCTCCATGCGCATGCCGTGGCCGTGGCCCACCACCCGCAACGCGCACGTGCGGTTGTCCAGCCCCCAGGCGACGGCGGTCGGCGCGAAACTGCCGTCGGCAAACCGCTTGTAGGAGTTGATGTTCGGCGCGTAGAACAAGGTCAGCTCACGCATGGTGGCGAGCTGACCGGCGATGAAGCTGCGGAACATCGGCGACATGCCGAGCGGGTCGCCGCTGTCGGCGAACACGGCACTGCCGTCGTCCCCGCGCAGCGAGATGTGGATGTGGCAGCTGTTGCCTTCGCGTTCGTCGAACTTCGCCATGAACGTCAGGCTCTTGCCGTGCTGATCGGCGATCTCCTTGGCACCGTTGCGGTAGATGGTGTGGTTGTCGCACGTGGTCCTGGCATGGTCGTAGCGGAACGCGATCTCCTGCTGGCCCAGGTTGCACTCGCCCTTGACGCCCTCGCAGTACATGCCCGCGCCCTCCATGCCGAGGCGGATGTCGCGCAGCAACGGCTCCATCCGGGTCGACGCGAGCATGGCGTAGTCGATGTTGTAGTCGCTGGCCGGCGTCAGACCCCGATAGCCCGCCGCCCATGCTTCGCGAAAGCTGTTGTCGAACACCATGAATTCGAGCTCGGTACCGGCATAGGGCACCAATCCGCGCTCGCTGAGCCGATCGATCTGGCGGTCGAGGATGGAACGTGGCGCGGCAGCGACCGGCCGCCCGTCGAGCCAGAACAGGTCCGCGATCACCAGCGCGGTTCCCGGCAGCCACGGAATCAAGCGCAAGGTGGCGAAGTCGGGCCGCATCACCATGTCGCCGTAGCCGGTCTCCCAGCTGGAGGTGGCATAGCCGGACACCGTGTTCATCTCGACGTCGACGGCCATCAGGTAGTTGCAACACTCGGCGCCGTGGGCGGCGACGTCCTCGACGAACAGCCGCGCCGACACCCGCTTGCCGGTGAGCCGTCCCTGCATGTCGCAGAACGCCAGGATCACGGTGTCGATCTCGCCGTCGGCGACCATTTGCTCCAGATCGCCTTGTGCCAGCATGCCGCGGTTCAGGCTCATTGCGCACCTTCCTGCCCGTCGGTTACGTGACGGCAAGTCGACCATTGCGACCGCGACGGACGGGCGATCGCCTCCTTAATATGCACGATTTTCCCATCGAAAGGTAGGACAACAGACCAATAAGGCTCTATTGTCCGAGGAATACCGCCCACCGCCCTGCCATGAGGAGGCGCCATGCCCGAGGGGCACGAAGAACTCACCGAAGACCTCACTGACGACGAACAACATCTCGCCAAGCTCGGCTACGTCCAGGAACTCCATCGGTCCTGGTCGGGTTTCTCCAACTTCGCCATCTCGTTCTCGATCATCTCGATCCTGGCGGGGTGTTTCACGTCGTTCGGGCTCGGCTGGAATAACGGCGGCCCGGCCGCCATCGCGTGGGGCTGGCCGATCGTGTCGGCCTTCATCCTCATCATCGGGCTGTGCATGTCCGAGTTGGTCTCGGCGTATCCCACGTCCGGTGGAATCTATTGGTGGGCCTCGAAACTCGGTGGCCCCAAAGCCGGTTTCTACACCGGCTGGCTGAACCTGGTCGGCCTGATCGCCATCCTGGCCTCGGTGTCCTATGGCAGCGCGACGTTCCTGGACCTCACCCTCGGGACGTTCAGCGAAAGCTGGCTCGCCGGCTACAGCCTGACCCGGGTGTTCATCATGTTCCTGATCATCTTGGCGGTGTCGGCGGTGATCAACATCTTCTCGTCGCACCTGTTGGCGGTCATCAACAACATCTCGGTGTGGTGGCATGTCGCGGGTGCGGCCGCGGTCATCGCCATCCTGTGGCTGCTGCCCGCCCAGCACGCCACTGTCTCCGATGTGTTCGCCAAGACCATCAACAATTCGGGCATCTTCTCCGGAGCCACGTCCGGGTGGGGCTGGCTGCTGTTCGTGCTCCCGATCAGCGCCATCCTGACCCAGTACACGATCACCGGCTACGACGCGTCCGCGCATCTGTCCGAGGAGACCAAGAGCGCCGCGAACGCCGCGGCCAAGGGTATTTGGCAGTCCATCTTCTACTCGGCGATCGGTGGCTGGATCCTGTTGCTGTCCTTCCTCTTTGCCGTTCAGAACGCCGATGAGGTGTCGGCCAACGGCGGTGCGGTGGCGACGATCTTCACCCAGGCGCTGGGTTCGAAGTGGGCCGGTGTCGTGTTGCTCATCTCGACGGCCGGTCAGCTGTTCTGCACCACGGCCTGCCAGACCAGTGCCTCGCGCATGCTGTTCGCGTTCAGCCGGGACCGGGCGGTGCCCGGACACCAGTTGTGGTCGAAGGTCAACGCCACCAAGGTGCCCGCCAACGCCGTCATCATCACCGCGACCATCGCGGCCATCATCACGCTGCCCGCGATCGTGCCCGTGAAGATTCCCGTGAACGGTGTCGAGGTGCCCTCACCGGTCGCGTTCTTCGCGGTCGTCTCGATCGGCGTGGTCGGGCTGTACCTGTGCTTCGCCGTGCCGATCTACTACCGGTGGAAGGCCGGCGACTCCTTCGAGCAGGGCCGGTGGAACCTGGGCAGCAACTACAAGTGGATGGCGCCGGTGGCCATTGCCGAGATCATCGTCACCGCGATCATCGCGATGTTCCCGACTTCGCTGGGCGGCATGCCGTGGGACCCGAGCTTCGAGTGGAAGTTCGTCAACTACACCCCGCTGCTCGTCGGTGGCGTGCTGCTGCTGCTGTTCGTGTACTGGCACGTGTCGGTCAAGCACTGGTTCACCGGACCCATCAAGCAGCTGGAGGCTCCGAAGGTCTGACGGACCCGGGTACGCACCTACCCCAGGCATCGGGCGCGTACCCGATACGCATCTTCCTGACCAGGGAAAACCGCCTGCGACACGCCGCGAGTGAGACACCGGCGCGTAATGCTTGTAGGGTCGAACTGATGTGTGGAGCCACCGGAGAGGTGCGTCTCGATGGTCGTACACCCGATGTTTCAGCGGTGTCGGCCATGGCAGAGGCGATGGCGCTCAGGGGTCCCGACGCGGCGGGTGTGTGGTCGCAAGGTCGGGTCGCCCTGGGCCACCGCAGACTGAAAATCATTGACCTGACCGAAGCAGGCGCCCAGCCGATGGTCGACCCCGAACTGGGGTTGGCCCTTAGCTGGAACGGCTGCATCTACAACTATCGGGACTTGCGCCGCGAGTTGTCCGGGCATGGGTACCGGTTCTTCTCGCACAGCGATACCGAGGTGCTGCTGAAGGCGTACCACCACTGGGGTGATCGTTTCGTCGAGCACCTCAAGGGCATGTTCGCCTTCGCGATCGCCGAGCGTGACACCGGCCGGGTCCTGCTGGGACGCGACCGCCTCGGCATCAAGCCGCTGTACATGACGCAGGATGCGCACCGGATCCGGTTCGCCTCGACCCTGCCGGCGCTGCTCGCCGGCGGAGGCGTCGACACGCGGATCGACTCGGTCGCGCTGCACCACTATCTGTCGTTCCATTCGGTGGTGCCGCAGCCGCGCACCATCCTGCGGGGCGTCAGCAAGGTGCCGCCCGCGTCGGTGGTCGCCATCGAACCCGATGGCGCCGTCCGCACGACCACCTACTGGTCCCCGGACTTCAGCCGCCGCGCCGACCGCGCCGACTGGTCCGAACGAGACTGGGAAGACGCGGTGTTGGAATCGCTGCGGAAGGCGGTCGAGCGCCGGTTGGTCGCCGACGTGCCGGTGGGCTGCCTGCTGTCGGGAGGTGTCGACTCGAGCCTCATCGTCGGGCTGCTCGCCGAGGCCGGCCAACACGGATTGGCCACCTTCTCAATCGGTTTCGAGTCTGTCGGCGGCGTCGCGGGTGACGAGTTCAAGTACTCCGACATCATCGCCGACCGGTTCGGTACCGCACACCACCAGATCCGCATCGGCACCGACCGCATGCTGCCCGCGCTCGGCGACGCGATCGACGCGATGAGCGAACCGATGGTCAGCCACGACTGCGTGGCGTTCTACCTGCTGAGCCAAGAGGTCGCCAAGCACGTCAAGGTGGTGCAGTCCGGGCAGGGCGCCGACGAGGTGTTCGCCGGCTACCACTGGTATCCGCCGATGGCGGAGCCCGGTGCGGCGACGCTCGAGGGAGCGGTGGCCGGTTACCGCGGGGCGTTCTTCGACAGGGACACCGTCGGGGTGAACGCATTGATCAGCGAGGCGTACCGGGCCGCGACCGCGGATCCCAGCGGCGCGTTCGTCACCGATCACTTCGCCGCGCCCGGCGCTCAGACCGGCGTGGACCGGGCCCTGCGCCTGGACACCACGGTGATGCTGGTCGACGATCCGGTCAAACGCGTCGACAACATGACGATGGCATGGGGGCTGGAGGGCCGGGTGCCGTTCCTCGACCACGAGTTGGTGGAGCTGGCGGCGACCTGCCCGCCCGAGCTCAAGACCGCGCACGGCGGCAAGGGCGTGCTCAAACAGGCTGCGCGCCGGGTGATTCCGGCCGAGGTCATCGACCGGCCCAAGGGTTACTTCCCGGTGCCCGCCCTGACCCATCTGGAAGGTCTTTATCTCGACATGGTCCGCGACGCGCTCTACGCACCGGAAGCCAAGGAGCGCGGGCTGTTCCGGCCGGAGGCCGTCGACCGGCTGCTGGCCGATCCGAATGGTCGGCTCACGCCGCTGCGCGGCAACGAACTGTGGCAGATCGCCCTGCTGGAGCTGTGGCTGCAGCGGCACGGCATCACCGGAGCGGCCGCATGACCAGCGTGGACCCCGCCGCAGGCGACCGCACGGCAGTGCATGCCGACGACGACCACACCGAGGCCATCACCCTCGGTCTGCACGACGCGTCGCCACAGCATCTCGTCGATGCCATGGCCGACGACGTGGTCCTCGAACTCGGCTGGGGCCGGCTGATTTTCGGGCAGACCTTCGCCGACCCGGAGACGCTGGCCGAGGTGCTCGGCCATGAGGGCCCGGGCCGCCGCGACATCTGCATCTACGCGCGCGAGTCGCACGTGTTGATCGCCCGCTCACCTGCCGAGCTGTTCATCGACCCGAGCCACACCTACCGGTTGCGGTTCACCGACGATTTCACCGCGCCCGAACCGTTCGGGTTCACCATCAGGACGCTGCGGGTCCGCGACGACGCCGACGAGATGAACCGGGTCTACGTGCGGTGCGGCATGGTGCCCGCACCGGTCGAGGTCATCTGGGACAACCACATCCGCAGTGCGGCGGTGTACCTGGTGGCGGTTCGCGACGACGACGGCTCGGTGATCGGCACCGTGACGGGTGTGGACCATCACAAGTTGTTCAGCGATCCGGAGAACGGATCGAGCCTGTGGTCGCTGGCCGTCGATCCGACCGCCGGGCTGCCGGGGGTGGGCGAGGCACTGACTCGCACCCTGGCCGGCATCTTCCGCGACCGGGGCCGGGCCTACATCGACCTGTCGGTGGCCCACGACAACACCGCGGCGATCGCGCTGTACGAGAAGCTCGGGTTCCAGCGGGTACCGGTGCTGGCCGTCAAACGCAAGAACGCCATCAACGAGCCGCTGTTCACCCATCCCCCGGAAACCGTCGACGACCTGAACCCGTACGCGCGCATCATCGCCGACGAGGCGATGCGTCGCGGCATCTGGGTCGAGGTGCTCGACGCCGGCGCCGGTGAGATGCGCCTGTCGCACGGCGGGCGCAGCGTCGTCACGCGGGAGTCGTTGTCGGAGTTCACCTCCGCGGTGGCCATGGCCCGCTGCGACGACAAACGTCAGACCCGGCGCATCGTGTCGGAGGCCGGCATCACCGTCGCCAAGGGCCGGCTGGCCACCTTCGACCAAGGCGATCACGAATTCCTCACCGAAGTCGGCGATGTGGTGGTCAAACCCACGCGCGGCGAGCAGGGCAAGGGCATCACCGTCGGCGTCGACGGCGACGACGAACTCGACGCGGCCCTGGAACGGGCGCGCGAGCAGCACCCCGAGGTGCTCATCGAGCAGCGCGCGCCGGGCGATGACCTTCGGCTGGTGGTGATCGACGGCAAGGTGGTGGCGGCCGCGATCCGCCGCCCGGCCGAGATCACGGGAACCGGCGCGCACACCATCCGCGAGCTCATCGAGGCGCAGAGCCGCCGCCGGGAGGCCGCGACCGGTGGCGAGTCACGCATCCCGATGGACGACGTCACCGCGGGCACGGTCGCCGAGGCGGGCTGGTCGCTCGACGACGTGCTGCCCGAGGGTGAGCGGCTGCGGGTGCGCCGCACGGCGAACCTGCATCAGGGCGGCACCATTCACGACGTCACCGCCGAGGTGAACCCCGAGCTGTGCCGGGTGGCGGTGACGGCGGCTCAGGCGATCGGTATCCCGGTCACCGGCATCGACCTGCTGGTGCCCGATATCGCCGGCCGCGACTATGTGTTCGTCGAAGCCAACGAGCGCCCCGGGCTGGCCAATCACGAACCACAGCCCACCGCAGCGGCTTTCGTCGACTACCTGTTCCCCGGGCAACCGGGCCTGCCGCAGGCGTGGACGCCGTCACCGACGGCGTGAGCACCGAGCCCCGAGCTACCAGGTGCTCGTGCGCATGACGATCTCGGCGGCCAGCTGCGCAGTCGACTCCTGCGCGTTGCGCCGGCCGAGCATCTCCACCAAGCGGAAGTCCCCGTACACGTAGCGCTGACTGGCCTTGGCCACCGCGCGGGCTGCCGGTGTGCTGACCAGAGCGGTGGTGTTCATCTCCACTGCTGGGCAGTCCTCGTCGCGGATCACCCCGGTGAGGTCGGCGACGCGGGGGTGCCCGCGGTCCACGACCACGAGGCTGGTGAACCGGTCCAGCCGTGTCGCTGCCAGCTCCCAGGCCAGCTCGCCGCCGAGCCGGTCGCCGACCAGCACCGCCCATTTGACGTCGACGGCGTCGAGGATGCCGACGACCGACTTGGCGGTCAGCCGGGGGTCGGGCGCGATGATGACGGTTCGCAGTGATGCCGTGTGCAGCCGTTGGCATACCGCGCCGTATGCCGCGGGACCGTGATGGCCGGCGCCGAGCAGCACGACTACCGAACCCTTCTCGGGGCCTGCCACGTCGACGGGCACCGAGAACCCGTCGATCGTCGGCACGGTGGTCAGCATTGGGACAACCTACCGCCCATGTGCGGCGAGCGGGCGGAAATCAGTGGGTCCTTGACGCTGACGTAAACGGTTCTGTCAGCAGCGATGTCAACGCGCTTGGATGCGGTGTACCTGCTGGTCGAACGCGTCGAGGAAGGTCTGCGGCAGGGTGGCCTTGACGGGTATGGACGGGTTCTGCGTCGGGAAGGTCACTGCGAACACCGACCAGGAGCCGATGTTCTCGAACGCGAAATAGGCGCTGCTGTCCGACCCGCTGAGCTGCATGGTCTGTTGGTAGACCAACTCCGAGGGCCGCTGCGTCGTGAGCTTGGTGGTGGTGATCGGGATGCCCGCGTCACTGGGGTCGAAGAAGGTCCGGAATTGCGCGCACCGCTGCGCGGTCGCATCGATCTGGTCCAGTGGGAGCGGCGAGGTCAGCACCGTGATGACCATGCGGGCACCGTCGTAGGACAGTACGTACTTGCCCGCACTGCCCGGGCCGCGTTCGGCCGAGCGAGCGATCACCCGGGTGAGCCCGTCGGAGCAACCCTGCGGATTCGACAGCATCGACGGCGGCGCACCCGCCCCATCGGGTTGCCCTGGCTTTTCGACGATGCGGTCGTACTGCACGCCGGCCGGAAAATCGGCGGCGGTCAGCAGCACCTTCTCCAGGGTCGCGCCCGGCCAGGTCGGCGTCCCGGATACGACGGACGCACAACCGGTGAGCAGCAGCAGGGCCAGCAACGGCACACCCACCCGAGCCCCGACCATGAGCCCAAGGCTACCCAGTCGGCCGGTCCAGTGCCGTTCTCATGGTGGGTCGGCTCGGCGGACCGTGGGCGAGCAGATCCAGGACGGCATCTGTGTCGAGATGCTCGGCCAACAGATCGGCCATCAGGTCCAGCTGTGCGTCGCGGCGCGAGGCCACGTCGATGTCGTCGGCCACGACGAATCCGGTGCGCCCCGCCGCCCCCGCAACCTCGGTCAGCCACGCCCTGCGCACCGCGTCATTGTCGAGCAGGCCGTGCCAGTGTGTGCCGTAGACGGCACCGCGGCGGATGCCCACACCCAGCCAGTCCTGTTCCGCGTTGCCGACCACCCGGCCGTGATGGATCTCGAAGCCGTACAGCGGAGTGTCCCAGCGCCGCAACGTTTTCTCCCGATCGAACACGATGTCGGCGGCCAGCAGCCCGAGGCCCGCGACGGTGCCTGCTCGTGATTCCACGGAGTCGTCGATCCGGCGGCACAGCATCTGGAATCCCCCGCACACCCCGAGCACGGCCCGGCCCCGCGCGGCGTGCATTCTGATGGCCTCGGCGAGGCCGCGCTCGGTCAGCCAGGCGAGATCACTGACCGTGGCCTTGCTGCCGGGGATGACGACGACGTCTGCGGCGGCGAGATCACTCGCGTCGGCCACCCACCGCACGTCGACTCCAGGCTCGCAGGCCAGCGCCTCGACGTCGGTGGAGTTGGAGATACGGGGCAGTCGGATGGCCGCGACCGTCAGCGTCTGCTCACCGCGCGGCGGCTGGGGCGGCCCGACAAGTCCGCCCGGGCGCACCGACACCGAATCCTCGGTGTCGAGCCAGATGCCGTCGTGAAACGGGATCACGCCGTAGGTCGGCCGGCCGGTCAGCGTGTGCAGCTGGCGCAGTCCGGGTTCGAGCAGCGCTGGGTCGCCGCGGAATTTGTTGACGACGAATCCGGCGATGAGTGCCTGGTCGGCAGGTTCGAGAACCGCGACGGTGCCGTGCAGGTGCGCCAGCAGCCCGCCGCGGTCGATGTCGCCGACCAGGATCACGGGCACATGCGCGGCGCGCGCCAGCCCCATGTTCGCCAGATCCGTTGCGCGCAGATTGATTTCGGCGGGCGACCCGGCACCTTCACAGATCACCACATCGAATTCGGCTCGCAGCGAGGCCAATTCATCGGCCACCACGGCCGCAAGCCGGTCCCGATGGGTGAAGTAGTCGCCCGCGGCCACCGATCCCGCGACCCGACCCCGAAGCACCAGCTGAGAGGTGCGGTCGGACCCGGGCTTGAGCAGGATGGGATTGAACCGGGTGTGCGGCGCGAGCCCCGCGGCGCGGGCCTGCATGGCCTGGGCCCGGCCGATCTCGCCGCCGTCGACGGTCACCGCCGAGTTGTTGGACATGTTCTGCGCCTTGAACGGCGCGACCCGGACTCCCCCGCGGGCCAGCAGCCGGCACAGGCCTGCCACCACCATCGACTTGCCTGCGTCCGAAGTGGTTCCGGCGACCAGCAGAGCACCGCTCACCGTTGTTGGGCGCACGCTTCTTGCACGAGCAGACGTGAAAGCCCCCGACACGCCGGCGAAAAGGGAACCTCGGTTGGGGGCACCGCCCGCTTGCGGGAGACTGTTCGCGGGGAAAAGGTCACGGCAAGGTCAGGATGTCGACGCCGTCCTCGGTGACCACCAGCGTGTGCTCGAACTGCGCGGTCCACTTGCCGTCCTTGGTGGCGACGGTCCAGTCGTCGTCCCAGATCTCGTAGTCCAGGCCGCCGAGGTTGATCATCGGTTCGATGGTGAACGTCATACCCGGCTCGAGCACGGTCTCCACAGCGGGCTGGTCGTAGTGCAGCACCACCAGACCGTTGTGGAAGGTGGTGCCGATGCCGTGCCCGGTGAAATCACGAACCACGTTGTAGCCGAACCGGTTTGCGTACGACTCGATCACCCGGCCGACGATGGACAGGGCGCGCCCCGGCTTGACGGCCTTGATGGCCCGCATGGTGGCCTCGTGCGTGCGCTCGACGAGCAACCGGTGTTCCTCGGAGACGTCGCCGGCCAGGAAGGTGGCGTTGGTGTCGCCGTGCACCCCGTCGATGTAGGCGGTGACGTCGATGTTGACGATGTCGCCGTCCTCGATCACGGTCGAATCCGGGATGCCGTGGCAGATGATCTCATTGAGCGACGTGCAGCAGGATTTCGGAAATCCCTTGTAGCCGAGGGTCGACGGGTAGGCGCCGTGGTCGATCATGTATTCGTGGGCGATCCGGTCTAGTTCGTCGGTGGTCACCCCGGGCGCGACGGCCTTGCCCGCTTCTGCCAGTGCCTGGGCCGCGATGCGCCCGGCGATCCGCATCTTCTCGATCACCTCGGGCGTCTGCACCCATGGTTCGCTGCCTTCTTGCACCGTCGGCTTCCACACATACTCGGGACGCGGGATCGACTTGGGCACCGGCAGGGTCGGTGACAGCACGCCGGGGCGCAGGGCAGAACGAACAGACATACGGGTCAGGGTACCGATCGGTGGGCACCGCACATGCGGCAGCGCCCCTGGTGAGAATGAAATTCTCGAAAATCGAGAACAGTGCTAACGTGACCGGCATGCTCACCGAGCCGGCCCCGTCCCATCTGCTGCGCCTGATGGGGTTTCGCGACGTAGAAGAGAACGATGAGCGGCTGGTCATCGAGATGGACAACCGGCCGGATCTCGCCAACACCCGCGGGGCCTTGCAGGGCGGGTTGATCGCGACGTTGATCGACATCGCCGCGGGTCGGCTGGCCGGCCGCCACGTCGGTCCCGGTCAGGATGTGACGACCGCCGACATGACCGTGCACTATCTGGCGCCGGTGGTCGACGGGCCGGCGCGGGCAGAGGCGACCATCGTGCGGGCCGGCCGGCGGCTGATCGTGACCGCGGTCGACGTCACCGATGCCGCGCGCGACCGGCCGGCCGCCAGGGCCACCCTGAGCTTCGCGGTGCTGGATCCGCGATAACGACGCTAGCCGCGCTGGCCGCGGACGAACCATCCCTTGCGCGGACCACGGATGTCGACTGATCCGCACACCACCCGGCCGGTGAGGATGACGTGCGGAGTGCCGTCCGCCGGTGCGTCGCGTCGGCGATCGGTGGCACTTCCGACGATCACCTCGACATCATCGATGGAGGCGCTGGCGCCCTCGGGCAGCCGCATCTCCAGCGAACCGAACTTCAGGTCGAGCTCCACGACCACGATCGGGCCGGCGAAGCGGGCCCGGGTCAGATCGAGTTCCACCGAACCCATCCGGCGCACGAGCGCGAGCCGTGTCGGGACCGTCCATTCGCCGTGGCGTTTGAGCGAGCCCATGACGCCTCGTAGCTCGACTCGGTCGGCCGCGGAGGTGACGATCGCTCCTGGGCCGGGCAGGTCGCCGACCAGCGCGTCGAGGTCGGCCTGCAGCCGGGCGCGGGATACGAGCGCCGAGCGCTCTTCGAACTCGTCGATGGCGATCAGGCCGAGCGCGACGGCGTTGTGCAGCCGCCGCAACGTGCCGTTGCGGTCGGCGTCGGAGACGCGCAGCTCCACCGATTGCTCATTGATCCCGGTCATGACCCGTCCAGATTACCGGGATTGGTGCTACCGCAGGTACCGCAGATCACGCCAGGTAATCCGGCGGCAAGCCCTGGAACATCGTCTTGCACATCCGCACCGCGTACTCCGAGCTGCCACCGCCCACGATCAGTGCCGCGAACGCCAGGTCCCCGCGGTATCCGGCGAACCAGGCGTGGGACCCGCCGTTGTATTCCGCCTCACCGGTCTTCCCGCGGACGTCGCCGAACCCGTTGATGTCCTTGGCCGTACCGTTGGTCACCACCAGCTGCATCATCGGGCGCAGGCCGTCGACCATCTTCTGCGAGATCGGGGCGCCCGCGTCGTCGATGGTCGTCTGGTGCCCTTCGATCAGCTGCGGCACCGGGGTCTTGCCCGCCGCCACCGTCGCGGCCGCGAGCGCCATGCCGAACGGACTTACCAGGACCTTGCCCTGACCGAAGCCGTCTTCGGTGCGTTCGGTGAGGCTCACGGTCGGGGGCACCGAGCCGGACACCGTGGTGATGCCGTCGACGTGGTAGTCGGGGCCGATGCCGTACTGCTTGGCGGCCTCGTTGAGGGCTCGCGGCGGCATCCTGCTGGCCAGCTCGGCGAAGGTGGTGTTGCACGAATTGGCGAATGCCCGTGACATCGGCACGACCCCGAGGTCGAACGCGTCGTAGTTGGTCACGATGCGATGCCCGATCTCCAGGGTGCCGGGGCAGCCGAGCAGGGTGTTCGGGTTGGCCATGTCGCGATCGATGGCGCCACCTGCGGTGATGATCTTGAAGGTCGACCCGGGCGGGAACAGGCCGGTGGTGGCGATCGGGCCGTCGGCATCGGCGGCCGCATTCTGCGCGACGGCCAGGATTTCTCCGGTCGACGGTTTGATCGCGACGATCATCGCCTTGCGCCCGGTGGTGTTCACCGCGTTCTGCGCGGCGTTCTGCACGGCCCGGTCGAGGCTGATGGTCACCGACGGCGCGGGATTGCCGGGCACCTCGTTGAGGACGTCGACGTCGACGCCGTTCTGGTTGACGGTGACGACGCGCCAGCCGGCCTGCCCGGCGAGGTCGTCGACCACGGCCTTCTTGACCTCGTTGACGATCGCGGGCGCGAACGTCTCGTCGGTGGGCAACATCTCGTCCTGCGGCGTGACGACGACGCCGGGCAGCGCGGCGATCGCCGGGGCCACGCGGTCATGGTCGGATTGGCGCAGCGTGATCAGGCTCAACGGCTGGGCCGACGAGCTCGCCTGCTCGGCCAGCTGCTGCGCGTCGAGCGTCGGATCGAACGGGCGCAGCGCGTCGGCGACTGCCTTGGCCGTCGACATCAGCGCGACGCCAGCGGATCTGGCGTCGAGCCCGTAGTGGTACAGGTAGCCCGGAACCAGCACGTCGGTGCCGCCGTGCTCGTTGACCGACGCGCGGCGGGGCTGGTCGGCACGCAACGCGAAGGTCTGATGCTCGCCCAGCCGCGGGTGCAATCCCGTTGCGCTCCAACGGACTTCCCAGCGCCCCTCTTCGCGCACCATGTTGAGCTGGCCGTCGTAGGTCCAGGTGCGGTTCTTGGGCAGATGCCAGGTGTACCGGTAGTTCACGCTGCCGGTGTCTTGCGCGTACTTCGATCCGAGGATCTGCGCGTCGAGCCGGGTGGCCTGCAGTCCCGACCACGCCTCGGTCAGTGCGGTCTTGGCCTCGGCCGGTTTGTCGGAGAGTGCCGCGGCCGCCGCGGCGTCGCCGGTGGCCAGGGCTGCGAAGAACTTCTCGGCGGCCGGTTCGGGTCCGTCCGGCCGCGGCGTACACCCGCTGAGCGCGACGGCCGCCAGAACCGTTGCCACGGTCAGCAGGCTGGCGGTCCGTGTTACTGATGATGTTCGCGTTGCCATTGAGACTGATGTTATGAACGTGCAGACCCGAACGGTTGGAGGCGCACCGTAATCGAACCGAGACGCATACGTGAACCCACCGTTGCCGCAGCTCGGGCCGGTGCGGCGGATGTGATCAGAGCGCCCGGGGACAGCTCAGTCCATCAGCACGGTCGCGAAAACGCCGACCTGATCGAAACCGATCCGCGCATAGGTCGCGCGCGCGACCGTGTTGTAGTCGTTGACGTACAGACTCGCGACGCGCCCCGAGGCGACGACCGCTGCCGCCAACGCCGCCGTGCCCGCGGTACCCAGGCCGTGACCGCGCCAGTCCGGGCGCACCCAGACACCCTGGATCTGACCGACAGCCGGTGACTGCGAACCGATTTCGGCTTTGAACACCACTTCACCGCGTTCGAACCGGGCCCAGGCCCGGCCCGCGGCGATCAAGCCGGCGATGCGCCGGCGATACCCACGGCCGCCGTCGCCCAACCGCGGATCGACACCGACCTCACCGATGAACATGTCGATCGCGGCCACGAGATAGGCGTCGAGTTCCTCCATCCGCACGGGGCGCACCGCCGGGTCGATGGGGCACTGCGGCATGGCGGTCAATGCCAGTAACGGTTGCTGCTCGCGCACGTCGCGGGCGGTACCCCACACCGATTCCAACCGCTGCCACATCGGCAACACCAACTGGGCGTGGCCCACCAGCGACGAGCACCGTCGCGGCACACTCATCGCCTTGTCGGAAAACGCCTTGAGGTCATCGAGGCTGCCGCGCAACGGGATCAGGTTGGGGCCTGCGTAACACAGTGAT
The DNA here is from genome assembly GCF_002157835.1 of Mycobacterium dioxanotrophicus. Classification (NCBI taxonomy): domain Bacteria; kingdom Bacillati; phylum Actinomycetota; class Actinomycetes; order Mycobacteriales; family Mycobacteriaceae; genus Mycobacterium; species Mycobacterium dioxanotrophicus. The sequence goes on from NZ_CP020809.1 coordinate 4,672,663, forward strand.
TCGGTGATGCGCCGCCGCGTCCACAGCTCGCCGCCGATCGCGCCGGGTTCGACCCCGAACTCGGCAACGCGCGAGGCCACCATGCACGATCCGACCGGATCTTCGTCGAGCACCTGCAGCACGGCGGCGGCGTCACGCGCCACCGAGACCCGGCGCTCGTCGACAAGGCGGAAAATTGGCGGAGCCGACATCGGCGATTCTCTCTGCTCAACCCGGGACGGTGGTGACCCTGCTCACAAGGTCACACTCAGCTTACGGTCACCACCGGGGAACCGCTGGCATCACCCGTACCTTGCTCGGCAAGTCGCATCGCCTCTTCGATCAACGTCTCGACGATCTGAGCCTCGGGCACGGTTTTGATGACCTCGCCCTTGACGAAGATCTGGCCCTTGCCGTTGCCGGACGCCACACCGAGGTCAGCCTCGCGCGCCTCGCCGGGACCGTTGACGACACATCCCATCACCGCCACCCGCAGCGGGACCTCGAGCCCGTCCAGGCCCGCGCTCACCGCATTGGCCAGCGTGTACACGTCGACCTGCGCCCGCCCGCACGACGGACACGACACGATCTCCAGGCCCCGTGGCCGCAGGTTGAGCGACTCCAGGATCTGATTGCCGACCTTGACCTCTTCGGCGGGCGGAGCCGACAGCGACACCCGGATGGTGTCGCCGATGCCCTCACTGAGCAGCGCCCCGAACGCGACCGCACTCTTGATGGTGCCCTGGAACGCCGGGCCCGCCTCGGTGACGCCGAGGTGCAGCGGGTAGTCGCACTGCGCCGCCAGCTGGCGGTACGCCTCCACCATGATCACCGGGTCGTTGTGCTTGACCGAGATCTTGATGTCGCCGTAGCCGTGCTCCTCGAACAACGAGGCTTCCCACAACGCGGATTCGACCAGCGCCTCCGGGGTGGCCTTGCCGTACTTCTTCAGCAACCGCGGGTCCAGCGAGCCTGCGTTGACGCCGATGCGGATCGGGATGCCCGCGTCGCCGGCCGCCTTGGCGACCTCTTTGACCCGGCCGTCGAACTCCTTGATGTTGCCCGGATTGACGCGGACCGCCGCGCAGCCCGCGTCGATCGCGGCAAAGATGTACTTGGGCTGGAAGTGGATGTCGGCGATCACCGGGATCTGGCTGTGCCGGGCGATCTCGGCGAGCGCGTCGGCGTCCTCCTGCCGGGGGCACGCCACCCGCACGATGTCGCAGCCCGACGCGGTCAGCTCGGCGATCTGCTGCAGCGTCGAGTTGACGTCATGGGTCTTGGTCGTGCACATGGACTGCACGGCGATCGGGTGATCGCTCCCGACGCCGACGTTGCCCACCATCAGCTGGCGCGTCTTGCGCCGGGGCGCAAGCACGGGCGGCGGCGGTGCAGGCATACCCAAACCGATCGATGTCACAGTGCCTCTCTTACTGGAAGATGCTGAGCGGGTTGACCAGGTCCGCGGTCACGGTCAGCAGCATGTAGCCGACCACGACCGCGAGCACCACGTACGTGGCTGGCATGAGCTTGAGGTAATTGACCGGCCCGGCGGCCACTTTGCCGCGGGCCGAACGGATCATGTTGCGGAGCTTCTCGTAGGTGGCGACCGCGATGTGACCACCGTCGAACGGCAGCAGCGGCACCAGGTTCACCGCGCCCAGCACGAAGTTCAGCTGGGCCAGGAAGAACCAGAACGCCACCCACAGCCCGGCCTCGACGGTCTCGCCGCCGATGATGCTGGCGCCGACGACGCTGATGGGCGTTTCCGGATCGCGCTGCCCACCGCCGATGGAGTGCACGAGCGCACCGACCTTGGTCGGGATCTTCGCCAGCGACTTGCCCAGCTCGACCGAGAGATCGCCGGTGAACGTGAACGTCGCGGGCACCGCCGTCAGCGCGTTGTACTGCGTGGGGCCGAACTGGGCCGCGCTGACGCCGATCGCGCCGACCTGGGCCGGGGTCGCCTCGGTGGAGCCGTCCTTGGCGATGAAGCGCTGGGTCTGGGCGACGTCGACCGTGGTGGTGATCGGCTTGCCGTCGCGCTCGACGGTGATCTGGGTCGGGCCGGTGGCCTTGCGCACCGCGGCGGCCATCTCGGAGAAGGTCTTCACGTCCTGGTCGCCGACCTTGACCACGGTGTCGCCGGGTTTGATGCCTGCCTGCGCCGCCGGGCTCGGACCGATGCAGGGCCCCTGCTGTCCCTTGCTGACTTCGCTTGTCAGACAGCCGGTTTCACCGACGACGGCACCGGTGGGCGCATGCAGGTTGGGCAGACCCCAGACCACCGCGATGCCGTAGATCAGCACCAGTCCGATGATGAAGTTCATGGCGGGCCCGGCGAAGAGCACCGCGACGCGCTTCCACACCTTCTGCCGGTACATCGCGTACGGCCGGTCCTCGGGTGCGATCTCGTCCATGGACGTCATGCCTGCGATGTCACAGAACCCGCCCAGCGGAATGGCCTTGACGCCGTATTCCGTCTCGCCCAGCGCGTTGGCACGCTTGGTCGACCACAGTGTGGGGCCGAAGCCGACGAAGTACCGCCGGACCTTCATCCCGGTGGCCCGCGCGATCCACATGTGGCCGCATTCGTGCAGGGCCACCGAGACCAGGATGGCCAGCGCGAACGCCGCGATACCCAGTGCGAACATCATTTGTTGACGAGACCTCTTCTGATGGATTCCCGCTCGACGGCCCGCCGCGCCTGATCCCTGGCCCAGCGTTGTGCGTCGAGTACGTCTTCCACGGTAGCGGGTTCGGCGGCCCACTGGTCGGCAGCGTGCAACACGTCACCGACGGTTTGCACGATCGCCGGGAACCGGATACGTCCGTCGAGGAACGCCTCGGCCGCCTCTTCGTTTGCCGCGTTGTAGACCGCGGTCAGGCAGCCGCCGCCTTTGCCCGCGTGACGCGCGAGGTCCACGGCGGGGAAGACCTCGTTGTCCAGCGGCAGGAACTCCCAGGTCGACGCGGTGGTGAAATCGCACGCGGCCGCGGCGCCGGGGACCCGGGCCGGCCAGCCCAAGGCCAGCGCGATCGGCAGTTTCATGTCCGGCGGGCTGGCCTGGGCCAGGGTGGAACCGTCGGTGAACGTCGCCATCGAGTGCACGATCGACTGCGGGTGCACCACCACCTCGATGCGGTCGTAGTCGATGCCGAACAGCAGGTGTGTCTCGATGAGTTCCAAGCCCTTGTTGACCAGGGTCGCCGAGTTGAGGGTGTTCATCGGCCCCATCGACCAGGTCGGATGCTTGCCGGCCTGCGCAGGCGTGACGCCGTCGAGGTCGGTCGCCGACCAGCCGAGGAACGGACCGCCCGAGGCGGTGAGCACGATCTTGGCGACCTCCGCTGGGGTGCCGCCACGCAGACATTGCGCCATCGCCGAGTGTTCGGAGTCCACCGGCACGATCTGGCCCGGTGCGGCCGCCTTGAGCACCAGCGGCCCGCCCGCCACCAGCGACTCCTTGTTGGCCAGCGCCAGCCGGGCGCCGGTGGCCAACGCTGCCAGGGTGGGTTTCAGACCGAGCGCCCCGACCAGGGCGTTGAGCACGACGTCGGCTTCGGTGTTCTCGACCAGGTGAGTGACGGCGTCCGGGCCGGTATAGGTGACGTCGCCGACCTGCGCCGCAGCGGCCGGATCGGCGACGGCGACGCCCGTGACGCCCGTTTCGGCGCGTTGCGCGGCGAACAACTCCGGGTTGCCGCCGCCCGCGGCCAGGCCGACCACTTCGAAGCGATCGGGGTTGGCGGCGATGACCTCCAGCGCCTGAGTACCGATAGACCCGGTACTGCCGAGAACCAGCACGCGCAGCCGCGCCGTATTCCCCTGGTCGCTTCGCTCCTGCCCGCCGGATCCCGTCACCGCTACATTGTGCCGCGCCGCAGGTGCCTGCCCCAACCACCGCCTACTGGGTACGCGCCGACGGGTCGGCGGTCGCGTCAATCTTGACGACCAGGCCGTCGCGAATGGTCAGGACGACCACGGCGAAGAGCCTGCGCTGGGCGTACGCCAGCAGCACCGGCTCGCCGGCCGGTCCGCCGACCAGCGTGGCACCTGGCCCGAGGTAGAGCAGCAGGTTGGTGGCGACGGCGTCGCGTCCGTGGTTGATCTGCTGAGGCGGGGCGGGTTCGGCCAGGATGGTGCCGACTCCCCACACGCTCGGATCGAGCACGGCGCCGAGCGCCAGGACGTCGCCGCCCGCGCAGGCGGCGATGAACTTCTCCAGGACGACGCGATGTTCGTCTGCCGTGACACCACCGGCCTGCGCGTCGTTGTCGACGTGGTGCGGCGTGAGACCGGCGAACTTGATCCGGGCCCGCCGGGCCAGCTGCCGGCACGTTCCGACCGGTCTGCCGACGGTTTCGGCGATCTCGTCGAACGGCACCGCGAACACATCGTGGAGCACGAACGCGACCCGCTCCCCCGGGCTGAGCCGGTTGAGAACCTCGAACAACGCCGTGCGCACCTGGTCGTCGAGGGTGGCGCGGTCGGCCGGGTCGGGCTCCGCCGACGCCGCTGTCTCGACCGTCCCCGGCTGCTCGAGGCGCGCCCGCGCCGAGCGCACCTGGTCGAGACACAGCCGCCCGGCCACCACCGTCAGCCACGCGCGGATGTCGTCGAGCTGGCCGGCGTCGGTGCGGGCCAGCCGCAGAAACGCTTCCTGTGCAACGTCTTCGGCCTCACCGATGTCGCCGAGCATCTGGTAGCAGAGGTTGACCAGATACGGGCGGTGTTCACGCCAGGCCGCCTCGACCAGTGAATCGTTCATGCCGTTAGGACGAGATACCGGTCCGGAAAGTTACCGGCTCGCCGCTGTAACTTTTCCGAGGGCCACCCCGTCCTTGATCGCATGAACACAACCATTCTCGTCACGGGCGCCACCGGCAACGTCGGGCGTCCACTCGTTTCCGAACTCGTCGGCGCGGGCGCCCGGGTCCGCGCTGTCAGCAGATATCCGGCGACCGCGGGCTTTCCCGCGGCGGTGGAGGTGGTGCCGACCGCGGCGGCCGGGTTGGCCGGGGCCGACGCCGTCTTTCTCAATTCCCGCGGGCTCGGCGCCGAGCTCGCCGCGACAGTCGAGCAGGCTCGCTCCGCCGGGGTACGTCGGCTGGTCGCCCTCTCGGCGATCAATGCCGATGACGACGATGCCCGTCAGCCGTCCCGCGTGCGCGGGGATCGCAACCGCGAGTGCGAACAGGTGGCGGTGTCCTCGGGCCTGCAGTGGGTGAGCCTGCGGCCGACCATCTTTGCATCCAATTTCGCGGGCATGTGGGCGCCGCAGCTCGCTGCAGGCGATGTGGTGACGGGGCCGTATGCCGACGCGTCGATCGCGGTGATCGCCGACGCCGACATCGCGGCCGTGGCGGCCGTCGCTCTGCTGACCGATGATCTTGTGGGGCAACGCATTCCACTGACGGGTCCGCAGGCATTGACCAACACCGAGCTGGTCGCCGCCCTCGGCACCGCGCTGGGCCGGCCGTTGCGCTACCAGGAGGTGTCGCCCGCCGCGGTACGCGAGCGGTTCTCCGCGGTCGGGTTCCCCGCGGCATTCGCCGACGCCTACCTGGCGTTGCTGGCCGACACGGTCGGCAGCCCAGCACTGGTCACCGGCGAGGTCGACAAGATACTCGGCCGTCCCGCAACACCTTTCGCCCAGTGGGCCGCCGACAACCGGGCCCGCTTCATCGCTGAGTAGAGGAGTAACCATGCCCGAACCAACCCCGCCGCGCTGGCTCAAACCCATGAACAAGGTGATGATGGCGGTGCAACGCCTGGGCATTCCGACCGGACCCGCGATGGTGCTGACCGTGCCGGGCCGCCGCACTGGGCAACCGCGCAGTACCCCGATGACCCCGTTCGATCACGATGGGGGCCTCTACACCGTCGCCGGCTATCCGGGTTCGGACTGGGCGGCCAATGCCCGGGCCGCCGGGTCCGGCACCCTCGCCAGGGGACGACGCTCCCGCCGGGTGCGCATTGTCGAACTCAGCCCCGACGAGTCCCGACCGATCCTGCGCGCGTTCGCGGTGAAGGTGCCGGTGGGCGTCGGTTTCGCCAAGCGCAGCGGCTTGGTGCTCAACGGCACACCGGACGAATTCGAGGCGCTGGCAGGACGTTTGACAGTGTTCCGGTTCGACCCGGCCTAGGAGTTGCGGCCGGCCGGTGCGGGCGTGGCGCGGCGGATCGTGATGTCGCCGGATCCGGTGCGCGCGTGCACCATCAGGGTCTCATCGCCGACGGCGGGTCCGTCGGAGGCGGCCAGCCGGTTGTCGACGGAGCCGGAGCCGGTCATGAGTTCCAGCTGTGCGGCGGTGCCCTCCGGGATGCCGACCTCGACCTCACCGCTGCTGGTGTGTGCGCTGAGCGCACCGGCGGCAGCGACGGCGACGGACACTGAGCCGGAGGCTGCCTGGACCTTGAGACTGCCCCGCAGCGTGCCGACACTGAGATTGCCGCTGGCCGCCTGGAATGTCACGTCACCCTCGACGTGGTCGATGCGCGCATCGCCCGATGCCGTCGCGATGCGCGCATCACCCACCAGGCTGTCAACCGCGACGTCGCCGGATGCACTGTCCGCCTTGAGATTTCCGGTGACGGTGTCGATACGCACGTCTGCGCTGGCGGTGGCGAACCGGCAGTCGGAGTAGCTGCCGACGGCCTCTGTGTCGGCCGATGCGGTGGCTACCTTCAGCCGGGACCCGGTGGGCAGGGCGATGTCGATGCGGACCGCTCCCCCGCGCCCGAGCGACAGCATGCGCCGGCCTGCGCTGACGGTCAGCGCGCCGTCACGGTAGTCGATGCGTGCCTGTTCGGCGATCCGGACGTCGGAGGGCCGGTTCGGATCGCGGGGCGCGACCTCGACGACGGTGTCGGCCCGGTCCGAGGCACTCACGCGGACAACTCCCGCCACCACCTCGACGTCGGCCGAGATGGGTTCGGGTGTATGGAATGTGGGCATCGCGTTTCTCCTGTCGATCGATGGGTGGTTCAGCGGACCCAGCCGCTGAAAGACTTGCCGCCACTGCGGGTTCGGCCACTGGATCCACCGAGCCGCGCGCTCGCCGCGCGCACCAGCCACGCGTTCACCGAAACGCCCTCTCCACGTGCCGCGGACTCCACACCGGCGCGCAGATTCTCGGGGAGCCGCAGGGTCACCCGCCACGTGCCGCCGGCGTCGTCGTCGGGAACGTCGGCGGCACCTGTGGGCGGCGACATGGCCGGCTCGGCGGGTTCGGGGAGTTCCACCGCGAACTCCGGATCCCTGCCGTTGAGTCGGACCTGCACGGCGCCGGGGGCAAGTTCGCGGGTGATCTGTTCGGCGGCCTCGGAAAGCGCTTCGAGCAGGGCGAGTCGCAAGGCCGAATCCAGTGGCGCGGTCAGCCGCCGCGCGAGCGCCTCGGCATCGGCACCGCCCGCGGCGGCCGCCACCGCCAGTTCGTGTCGGATGGCGTCGACATACGGCTGCAAGTCCATGGTGTCATGGTGACACCATGATGACGTCATATCAAGTGTCACCGTGGTGCACGGGGCCGGTGTGACCGCCAGGCCGTTCGGTTCGGGCACCATCGGAGCCATGCCCACCTTGCTGTGGTTTCGGCGGGATCTGCGCCTGTGCGACCACCCCGCCCTGCTGGCCGCCGCGCAGGACGACGCCGAGGTGCTCGCCTGCTACGTGCTCGACCCGCGGCTGACCGGAGCCTCGGGAAGTCGTCGCCTGCACTACCTCTACCGGTCGTTGCACGAGCTGCGGGAGCGCCTGGACGGGAAGCTTCTGGTGGTACGGGGCAAGCCCGAGCAGCAGATTCCGCGCCTCGCGCGCGTCGTCGGGGCGGATGCGGTGCACATCTCGCAGGACTACTCGCCGTTCGGGCGGCGGCGTGACGACGCGGTGCGCGCCGCGCTCGCCGGTGTGCCGCTGTGCGCGACGGGTTCGCCCTACCTGGTCTCGCCGGGGCGCATCAGCAAGCAGGACGGCTCGCCGTATCAGGTGTTCACGCCGTACTACCGGGCCTGGCGCGACCATGGGTGGCGCGCTCCCGCCGCCTCGGGACCCGACTCTGCGCGGTGGATCGACCCGGCCGGGCTGCCCGGCGGCACCGAGATTCCTGACACCCCAAGCCGGCCGGACAATCCTGCCGGTGAGCTCGCGGCCACGACACAGTGGCGGACGTTCGCCGAGACGTCGCTGCCCAGCTACGCCACGGACCGCGACCGTCCCGACCTCGACACCACGAGCCGGATGTCGGCACATCTGAAGTTCGGCACCATCCACCCGCGCACGATGGCGGTTGATCTCGACTCGGACGCCGACGCGTATTTGCGGGAGTTGGCTTTTCGCGACTTCTACGCCACCGTGCTGCATCACTGGCCCGAGAGTGCCTGGCAGAGCTGGAACCGCGGCATGGCCAAGATCGAGGTGGATGACGGCCCCGACGCGCAGCGGATGTTCGACGCCTGGACTGCCGGGATGACGGGCTTCCCGATCGTCGACGCCGGGATGCGCCAGCTCGCCCAGACCGGCTTCATGCACAACCGGGTGCGGATGATCGCCGCGTCGTTTCTGGTCAAAGACCTGCACTTACCGTGGCAGTGGGGTGCGCGATGGTTTCTCGATCAGCTCACCGACGGCGATGTCGCCAACAATCAGCACGGCTGGCAGTGGGTCGCCGGGTGCGGCACCGATGCCGCACCGTACTTCCGGGTGTTCAACCCGACGACGCAGGGCGCGAAGTTCGATCCCGCCGGTGACTACATCCGGCGTTGGGTGCCCGAGCTCGCGGAGGTCACCGACGTGCACAAGCTCGGCTCGGCACGGCCCGCGCGCTACCCGGACCCGATCGTCGACCACGCGGAGGAACGGCTCGAAGCGTTGCGCCGATATCAACAGCTGAGATGACCGGTGCCGGTCGACATACGACGCAGTGTCGTATGCCAGAATGTCTGCAGTCCCTGCCCGACTGTGAGGAGCAACCGTGGCCAGCACCGAAGTGGAGCGACACAACGGCGTCGATGTCGAGGATGTGCCCTCGGCGGCATGGGGTTGGTCGAAGGAGAACATCAAGGTCATCCACATCGGTGGCGTGCTCTCCGCACTCTTCCTGCTCGTGATGATGCGCGGCAACCACGTCGGCCACGTCGAGGACTGGTTCCTCATCGGGTTCGCAGCCCTGATCCTGCTGCTGGTGGGTCGCGACTGGTGGCTGCGCCGCCGCGGCTGGATCCGCTGACCTGAAACCGCGAGGCGTCAGCTGACGCAGCGCCCAGGCGTCAGCAGATCGGGACCAAACCGTCGGCGAGCAGGCCCGCCGGTCTACCGCCCAGCAGCAGTGCCTCCACCGCGTTGCGGGTTGCCTCCGAATTGCCCACTGCGGCAAGCGCATGCGCCTTGAACGCCCGTGCGGCCGCGCTGAGCCGGTACTGCGTGGCGCGTAACCCTCCGCCGAATTGACCCGGCGCATCGGCGCCCCAGAACGCGACTTCGCCCTCGCCGTGCCGTATGGCTGCGAAGACCTGTGAACGCACGTCGCCGTCCGCGTCGAACAGGTCCGCCGCGACCACCGTTGTCACGATCCGTTCCTGCGTGGTCGAGGGCCATTCACCGTCCAGCTCAACGGCTTTGACGCCAAGGATGCGTAGTGCACGGTCGTCGCGAGGGTCCGGCAACGCAACGGTGACGGCCCAGCCCGCCATCCGCCGGTCGAAAAGCCAGCCCCCGATGCTCGCGACGACATCGGCCGCGTCATGGGCGAGCACGTTCAATTCGTATCGCAGCGCGTGGGCGGCCCGCACCCGTGGCTGGGACCTTGTTGCGATCGGCATATCGGACAGCGTCATGGCCTCACCGTCATTCGCCACCCTCCGGCTGTGTCACCCGTCACTCAACAGCGTGACATTTCCTCGCCAATCTGCAAGCTCCTATCGTCTCTGCCATCGTCGGCCGAGCGTCGGCCGAGCGATCCGGACTGGAGGTGGCGAGGTGAGTCTTGTGGCCGGACATGGCCCGTTGGGCACGCAGCCCGCCGGATGGTTCACTCCCCCGCTGCCCGGCGCCGTGGTCTACATCGAGCCGCATCCCCGCCGGATCCAGGCATTTGTCGGGAGCGACGCCGCGATCGACACCGAACACGCGTTGCTGGTGCACCGCGCGGGTCACACACTGAGCTACGCGTTCCCGCACGACGAAGTCGGTGGGCTGCCCAGCCGCCCGGTTGCCGAAGCCCCCGGATATGTGGCGGTGGCGTGGGACGCCGTCGACGCGTGGTTCGAGGAAGGCCGCCGGTTGGTGCACTATCCACCGAACCCGTATCACCGCATCGACTGCCGACGGACCAGACGCGGACTGCGAGTGACAGTTGACGACACCGTCCTGGTCGACACCGACGACACCGTGATCCTGTTCGAAACCGCTTTGGCACCAAGGCTCTACGTCAACCCGGCACTGGTGCGCACGGACTTGCTGCACCGCAGCCCGACCACCAGCTACTGCAATTACAAGGGCACCGCCACCTACTGGTCGGCGACGCTGGGCGGTACCGTGATCGCCGACGTGGCTTGGAGTTATCCCGATCCGCCGCCGGAGTCGTTGCCCGTCAAAGGGTTTCTGAGCTTCGACACCAGCAAGGTGCAGGTGCTCGCCGAGCTTCCGGGCTGCGAACGCTGACAAGGAGGAAGGCAGACACTTGGGCATCGTGACCACCAGCTCCGAGACGGTGTATCGGCAGTCCGCGGAGACCGTGTACGACTTCGTGACCAATCCGGCCAACTGGACCAGGACCTATCCGGGCGAGCCGCGGATCAGCGGGCTGCCCTCGGCCCTGCCGTTGCGGGTCGGCGACACCTGGCACGAGTCTCATCCGAGCGCCGATCGGATCTTCACCTGGCAACTCGGCGTCGCGACCCGTCCATGGCGGTGGATGTTCGCGTCGGTCGGGCGGCTCGGCGTCGACAGCAACGGTGCCGGCGGGCTGGAAGGTCGTATGACGGTCGAGTACCGCTTCACCCGGCCGGGTGAGAATCTGACGTTGTTCAGTCGCACCATGACGATCGAGGCCGACCGGCATGCACCGCTGCCGGACGGTTTCTTCCGGATCGTGAACCCGGCTCACATCGACGCCTACCACGCCGCGGTGGCGCGGGAACTCGGCGCAGTTTAAGTGGCGACGGGTCCGTCGAAATCGTCCGACAGCGCGGCGGCGAGCTCCAGGATCCGCCGCTGGAACCGCGGTCGGAGCAGGTCGAGGTGGATCTCGGTGCCGCAGGCGATGTGCTTGTCCCAGGGCAGCACGAACACCCGGCCGGGAGGCAGGTGCTTCTGAAACTGCGTCACGAGCGCGCCGGTGTCGACGTTGGGCCGGCGTGAGCCGACGTGATTGACCACCACGCACGTCCGGTTCAGCAGGTCACGGTGGCCGTTCTGCCACAGCCAGTCGAGCGTCACCGCGGCCTGGCGGGCGCCGTCGATCGAGGCGCTCGCCACGATCACAGCCCCCGAGACGGTGCTCAGCGCGGCCCGGGCCGCGGGCTGGAACATGTCCGCGGCGCAGTCGGCGATCACCAAGTTGTAGTGCTGCGAAACGATGTCGGTGGCGGCTTTCCAGTCGGCGTCGTTGAACGCGCGGGACGCGGCGCTGTACTCGAGGCCGGACAGCACCTCGAGCTTCGATTCGTTCATGCTGGTGAATCCGCGGATGTCGTTGTAGCGCGACAGATCTTTGGCGGCGAGCAGATCCGACACGGTCGCCGCTGACTGCCGCCCGACCCGGTCCGCGAGGTTGCCGCTGGCGGGATCGGCATCGATGGCAAGGATCCGGTCACCGCGCACCTTGCTCAGCGTCGAACCGAGCGCGACCGCGACAGCCGTCTTCCCGACGCCGCCTTTGAGGCCGAAGACGCCGATCTGGTACGAGTCCCTGGCGTTACGACGGATGCGGGCATACAGGTCGAGTTCATAGAGCTCGTCGCGCGAAAGCCCCAGATTCAGCCGGGTGGTGCGGTACAGCAGCCCGCGCCAGCCACGCTGGGAGTGCATCTTGACCGTCGGACGCACGCCGACGCGCGCCAGATTGTCGACCGCCCGATGCTCGCTCAGACCGACTCCGCTGTTGGGGCCTGCCCAGCCGTCGACCGCCTGCAGCCCGTCCTGCAGGGGCCACGGCGGCCGCGGCGGGATTGGCTGGAGCTTGGCGGTGATCTCGGCCTCTGTCGGATCCGGCGCCACGACCGAGAGCGCGGGCGCCTGGATCACCGGCGGGGCTCCCGCCGGCACGTCACCGTGCCGGGACCCGCCGTTGGTCAGCGACGTGACAGATCCGCCGAACAGGGCGTCGGCCTCGCCGTAGGGTGCGGGGTCCTTGGCGTGCTTGGGGTCGCGGGAGTACCCGAGCCGGTCGTTGTCGGCCGACATAGCTACCTCTCAATCGGTCAATCGCGCTGTAGCGCCAAACCCATCGTCCCACGGCGTAGTTGACACATTATTGTCCAGCCCGTTAACCGGACGCCACCTGAAGACCGGCCGCGCGGTCGAGATCACGACAGCCCGCGCGTCAGTGCGGAGCCCTGCATGGTGTGCAGGTGCCGGCTCATCTCCCCGTGCGGCAAAAGCGAATCGAAGCCGTGACAGGCGCCGGGAAACACATGCAGTTCCGTACTGACCCCGGCGGCCAGCAAACGTCGCGCGTAGTCGAGCGCCTCGTCGCGCAGCGGATCGAGCTCCGAGCAGGTGATGAGCGCCGGCGCGAGTCCGTCGAGCGTCGCGGCGCGCGCCGGAACCGCAGCGGCTGCACCTTCCTGCCCGGCCAGATAGTGTCGCCACATCGCGGCGGCGGCAGGTGCGTCGAAGCCGGGGGTATCACCGAATTCGGCCTTCGAGCCGGTCGGGCGGTCGTCGAGCGCGGGCTGGTGCAACAGCTGGAACACGATCGGCGGAGCCGATGCCGCGGCCGAACACTGGGCCAGCACAGCGGCCAGGGCACCGCCGGCGCTGCTGCCCGCCACGGCGATCCGCGTGGCGTCGATGTCGAGGTCGTCCGCACGCGCGGCCACCCACCTCAGCACCGCCATGGCGTCGTCGAGCGCCGCCGGGAACGGATGCTCGGGCGCCAGCCGGTAGTCCATGGCGATCACCGTGCACCGGCCCTGCCGGGCGAGTTCGACGCACTGGATCTGGTCGACATCGAGGTTGCCGAGGACGAAACCCCCGGAATGGCAGTAGACGACGGCAGGCGCGGGCGACGGCCCGCCGCGGTAGATGCGCAGCGCGAGCGTCCGCCGTCCGAGCATGATGCGGGCGCCGGTGATCGCGACGCCCGAGGTGTCCAGCGTTCGCGCAGCGTCGCGGCGCCGCTGATCCAGCGACGCGCGCACCGCACCGAGATGTTGGACCGACAGATCGGTGCGCGCGCCGGCAAGGTGATGCAACGCCGGGTCGAGGCGATCCAGCCAGGACACCGGCTATCCCTGCGCGCCGACAGACGTGCTGTGCGCGGCCGGGGTGGTGGCCGACGCGGGCGGGACGAAAGTGTAGTCGGCAGAACGGAATCGACGCGTCATCGTCCAGAACGCCCGGGCACTGCGCGGCCACTGGGTCACCACCCGCCCGCTGGGTGCGCGGAAGTAACTGCTGCATCGGGTCAGCCACACCGTGCCCTGCATCCACCGGTCGACGTCGGCGATGAACCGCGCCATCGCCGCAGGCGTCACCGCCACATACGATTTGCGTTTGCGCCGAAGATGTTTCAGCGCCCGCACCACGTAGCGCGCCTGGGCCTCCAGCACGAATATGACACTGTTGGAGCCGACGTTGGTGTTCGGCCCGTACAGCATGAAGAAGTTCGGGAAACCGGGCACAGCCATGCCCAGATACGCGAAGGCGCCGTCGCGCCACGTGTCGTGCAGGCGCGTGCCGCCCTCCCCGACCACCTCGATCTGCCCCAGATAGTCGGTGGCCGCATAACCGGTCGCGCATACCACCACATCGACGTCGAGTTCGCGGCCGTCGGCCGTGACCAGCGACCGGGCCTTGAGCGCGCGGGCGGGGCTGGCGATCACCTCAACGTTGGGACGCGTCAGGGCGGGGATGAAGTGCGAGGAGAACACCAGCCGCTTGCAGCCCAGCGGGTGATCAGGGGTCAGCACGGAGCGCAATTCTGGTTCGGCGACAGCAGTTTCCAGCATCTTCAGCGCGACGTCGCGGAACTCCTTGGTCTTGTCGCTGCCGTGCTCGATCACCGAGATGTTCGCCTCGCTGCGCAGCCACAGCCGCGTCCGGTAGATCCTCTTGGCGAACGGCACCTGGGCGAAGAGCCAGCGCTCACGGTCGGTGTAGGCGCGGTCCGGCTTCGGCAGGATCCAGGTCGGTGACCGCTGCACGGAGTACACCTTGGCGGCGACCTTGGCTAGTTCCGGCAGCAGTTGCGAGGCCGTCGACCCGGTGCCGAGCACCGCGACCCGCGCACCGTCAAGGCGCACGTCGTGGTCCCAGCGGGCTGAATGCATGAGGGTGCCGGTGAAGGGTTCTTCCTCGACGAGATCCGGCATCACCGGCCTGGTGAACAGCCCCACCGCCGAGACCACGACGTCGAACCGGTGTTGTTCACCGGTCGCGGTGGTCAGCCGCCAGGTCAAGGTGGCGGCGTCCCAATGCGCAGCGGTCACTTCGGTATTGAGTTTCAGGTGCGGGCCCAGCCGGTGGCGCTGCGCGCTGCGTTCGAAGTAGGCCAGGATCTCCGCTTGACCGGACCACAGCCGCGACCAGCCGGCGTTGAGGTCGAACGAGTAGGAGTACAGGTGCGATTTCACATCGCACGCCAGCCCCGGGTAGGTGTTGATCCGCCACGTCCCGCCGACGCCATCTTCGCGGTCGAAGATCGTGAAGTCGTCGAAACCCGCCTTCTTCAGGAAGATTCCGAGCGCCAGCCCACCAGGTCCGGCGCCGATGATCCCGACTGATGGCGATGTGGGCATCCGCGTCATCCGATCTGCAGGCATTGGCCGCCGTCGACGACGAGCTCGGAACCCGTGATGAACGCGGCCCGCTCGGAGAGCAGGAACGCGACAGCGTCGGCGATTTCGGTCGGCCGTCCCAGCCGGCCCAGGGTGGCCCGCTGCGCGAGCCGCGCCTGGGTGGTCTCGTCGAGCATCGGGGTCTGGACCGGGCCGGGGAACACCGCGTTGACGCGGATACCGTCGGGCCCCAGTTCGGCTGCGGCCACCTGGGTGAGTCCGCGCAGCGCCCATTTCGACGCGCCGTACGCCGCGTGGTGCGCAAAGGGCCGGATCGCCCCGGTGCTGCAGGTGTTGACGACGGCCGCTCCGCGGGCCCGCCGCAGTGGTTGAAGTGCGGCCTGGATGCCGAGGAATGGGCCGAGACAGTTGACCCGCCAAGAGTTTTCGAACGCTCCCGGCGTCTCGTCGGCGATCGAGGCCCGGTGTAGCACCCCGGCGTTGTTGACCAGGGCGCTCAGCGTACCGAACCGGGCAACCGTGGCGTCGACCGCTGCGCGCCACTGCGCGGGCGAGGTCACATCGAGTTCGATCGCGAGCACCTGATCACCGAATTCCTCTGTACCCGTGACCAACTCGTCGATCATGAGATCGGCTGCGGTCACCCGGTAGGCGTCGGCCACCAGTCGGCGCACGATGGCCGCGCCCTGACCGCGGGCGGCACCGGTCACCAGCGCGACCCGATCGACTGCTGTGGCGTTCAGTTGTAGCCTCCTCTTTCGGTAGCGCGGCGGGTCTCGCCGATTGCGTCGCTGAGATGATCGGCCGCACCGCGGCGTAGCGCCTGGGACTCCGAAGCCAGCGTGATCATGCGGAAGCCTTCCTGCGCGAACAGGTTTCCGAGCTTTCCCGAGCCGGCGTGGATGCCCGCCACCAGCCCGGCCGCGGTGATCGTCTTGCGGATCCGGGCGGTCGCAGCGCGGACCTCGGGGTGAGTCCAGGCGTCTGCGGGCGCGAAACCCATCGAGATCGCCAGGTCGGCGGGCCCGACGTAGAGCCCGGCCAGCCCGGGCACGGCGCAGATCTCGTCGAGGGCCGCGAGCCCCCGCGCCGTCTCGATCATCACGAACACGCTGACCCGGGATTCCAGCGCAGCCGGGTCGTGGCCCAGGCTCGCGCGCAACGGGCCGAAGCTACGCACCCCCGCGGGCGCGTAGCGGGCAGCGGCGACCGCTCGTGCGGCCTGGTCGGGGTTCTCCACCATGGCGACGATCACGGCGTCGGCGCCTGCGTCGAGCACGCGGCCGATCGGAGCGGGGTCGGCCGAGGGCAGCCGCACCGCGGTGGCGATCGGCAGGTGCTCGGTGCGGCGCAGCAGCATCGCAACGTCGGCGTCGTCGAGATAGCCGTGCTGGACGTCGAATCCGACGTAGTGGTAGCCGGCGGCGGCGAATTCCTCGGGACCGATGATCGTGGGGGCCACCACCCAGCCACCCCAGATCTGAGTGCGGGAGGCCAGCGCCTCGGCGAATCTGCTCATGCGCAGATCGCTATCTTGACCCGCCCGGGCACCGGCCGGGCGGCCAACTCGAAGGCGCTCTGCACGTCGTCGATGCCGAACGTGTGGGTGACGTAGCCGGGCAGCAGGTCGGGATGCGCGGCGGCGAAGTCCGCGGCCCGTTGGAGCACCCGCCGGCGGTCCAGTGTCACACCGGATTTCAGCGTCAGATTGTTACGCAGCATGGTTCGCATGCTGATCGGGTAGCTGTCGTCGTCGGGGACGCCGAAGTAGAACACCGTGCCGCCGAACGCCGCCGCCGTCAGTGCGTGGTTGAGTGTGGCGACCTGATGCCCGACGGCTTCGATGACCACATCGGCCCGATCGGTGGCGCCGAGGTGGGTGACCCACCGGTCGCTGCTGGCGCGAATGGCGGTGTCCACCCTGAACTGCGTGCCGAACCCGGACCGGTCGACCGGGTCGACGCCGGTGATCTGTGCTGCACCGAAAGCCTTTGCCACATAGGAGAACAGCAGGCCGATCGAGCCCTGCCCGATGACCGCGACATGCCGGCCCGTCAGCTCGGGCAACTGCTCGACGGCGTAGAGCACGCACGCCAGCGGTTGCAGCCCGACCGCCAGGGCCGGGCTCAGTGCCGGGTCGTAGGACACCAGCCCGTCGCCGTCGGAGACCACGCGGCCCATGAGACCGTCGAAACCCGATGCCCAGCCGACCACCCGATCGCCGGGTCGATGCGCGGGATGCCGGCTGGCGAGCACTTCGCCGGCGATCTCGTGGACCGGAAAACCGTTGATCCCTGCGGCGTTACGGCCGGTGTCGCCCGGTAGCTTGCCCTGGGTGCCGCGGAAGCCGGGCAGGTCGCTGCCGCAGATCCCGGCGGCCAGGAAATCCAGTAGAACCTGGCCTTCTACGAGCGATTCCGGCGCCGGCTCGGCGACGTCGATGCGTTCGAACGTGTATGGCGCGACGAGGCGATGACACCACATGGCTAGACCTCCACCGGGATGCTGTTCCAGCCCCATTGGAAGCTCGACGGTGGGCGCGACGCTGCCTGTTCCACGATGTGATAGTCGGGCACGCGCTTGAGCCATTCCTCGATCATGATCGTGATCTCGAGGCGCGCCACGTGCACGCCGAGGCAGAAGTGTTGTCCCCGACCGAACGACAGGAGCCGCTCGATGGGTCGGTTCCACACGAAGTCGTCCGGATGGTCGTACTCCCGTTCGTCGCGGGCCGCCGAGGCCAGCAACGTGATGACGCGCTGGCCGGGTGTGATGGTGGTGTCGTGAATGGTGTAGGGGCGCCGCACCGTTCGTGCGAACCACTGCGCGGGTGCGCTGTGCCGGATGATCTCTTCCCGGGCGATCGGCACGTTGCCGGCGAGATCGCAACGTACGGCTGCCAATTGGTCGGGGTGGCGGTGCAGCTGCCAGAGCCCGGTCGCGGTGATCTTCGGTACCGTTTCGGTGCCACCGATGAACACCCCGAGCATCTGCACGGCGGCCTCCATGTCGGTGAAGGCCGAGCCGTCGGGCAGTCTGAAGTCGATCAGGCTGTCGGCGATCACCACGGTCCCGTCAGCGCCTGCGGCCCGGCGGCGTGCCACGATCGGGGTCAGATACGACAGATAGCCCGGGCGGGCGTTGCCGATCTCGACGCCCTCCCCCGGTTGGGCCAGGCTGCCCGCGTTGACGGTGGCCAGCACGTCCGGCGCGAGATCGGCCGGTAATCCGACGAATTCGCACACCATCGCGGCCGCGACGATGCCTGCGTAGTCCTGGGTGAGGTCGAACGTGCCCCGCGGCAACAATTCGTCGAGCCGCTCGTTGGCCAAGATGCGGATCCGGTCGGCCAGTCTGGCCGCCGAACGGGGCCGGAACTGCGCCGAGGTGCACCGCCGGACGGTCTCGTAGATCGGCGAATCGAAGTTGGCGTGAAACGGCATGGGGTGCAACGGCGGATCGGGCACCGGGCCGTCATTGTGGTCCGCCAGCACGGTCGCGGCGGGCAGGGTGCCCTCTGAGGCGACGAAAGTTCCGTCGGTGATGCCGAGCACCTCCCAGATGTCGTCGAAGCGGGACAGCGCATAGGTGTCCCACTTGTCGAGGTAGTACACGGGGTACTCGTCGCGGAGGGTCCGGTAGTACGGCAGCGGGTTGGCCATCACCTCGGGGGCGAATGGGTCGTAGGTGAAGTCCGACTGGATCATCGCACGCCTACTTCAGCGGTGACGGGGGTAAGGCGGCGAGGATCGAGTCCTCCCACCCGTCGCGCAGCGCAGGGGCGACGCTCATCCAGGTGACGATCTCCGCGGGCGGGCTGTCCTTCCAGGACGGGTAGTGGTTTTCGAAGCAGTCCCAGTCGCCGTCCAGGGCCCAGTAGTGGATCACCTCGTTGAACCGGAACGTGGTGATGAACGAGCCGAGCCAGCGCTTGCCCGTCGACTCCGACCATGGCACGTAGAGCCGTTCCAGCTCACGGATGTAGTCGTCCTGGCGGCCCGGCTTGGTCTGCATGATCTCCTGGATCACCAGTCCCGCACCGAAGTTCTCCGCCCGCAGCTGTGCCAGCGTCCGGTTGTACTTGCCGGCGTACATGATCCGCCCCTCGCCGCGGGCGCCGAGTTCCGACAGGTACGCCGACCACTGCCGGGCCGGCATCTCGTGGCTGCCACCGGCGGCCTGGGCTTTGCCGATCCGGGCGTAGTCGGCGAAGGTGTCGATTTCCCAGATGACGGTCGCCTGCGGCCAGTGGCCGTTATAGGGCGTGGTCTCCCAGACGGCGAACAGGCGGGCGCCGAGCTCGGCCATCATGGGGTGGTACGTGTCGCTGAACCTCTGCGTGAATCCTTCAGCGTTGCCCGCGCCCAGGTCGATGGTCTCGTGCAGATACAGCAGCGTGTGACCGTAGAACTTCTTCATCGACGCACACCCGTGGTTGACAGTGACACCCCGCGAGCGTGACACTCAAGGCGTGTTTTGTAAAGGCGGGTGGCGATGACGGTTGAAGCCGGACTGGCACGGACGACACAACTGGCCAACGGATTCTGCTTCGGCGAAGGTCCGCGCTGGTTCGAGGGGCTGCTGTGGTTCTCCGACATGCTCGGCGAGGCCGTGCACACGGTGACCCTGGGCGGGGCATTGACGACGCTGCCACTGCCCGGACATACACCGTCCGGCTTGGGTTTTCGGCCAGACGGCGCCCTGCTGATCGTCTCCACCGAGCGCCGTCAGGTGCTGGTCTACGACGGCGACACCGTGGAGCTGTTTGCCGATCTGAGCGCGGTGGTCCCGGCCGCGCTCGGCGACATGGTGATCGATGCGCGCGGGCGTGCTTATGTCGGCTCGCAGGCGCGCTCGGGCGGGGGCGAGCGCAGCGACGGGGAATGTTCCGGCGTCGTCGTGCGGATCGACCCCGACCGCACGGTGCACGTCGTCGCCGATGACCTCGACTTTCCCAACGGCATGGTCATCACGCCCGACGGCAGCACCCTCATCGTCGCGGAATCCACCGGGCGCCGCCTGACCGCGTTCACCATCGACTCCGAGGGCGGGCTCAGCGGCCGCCGGATCTTCGCCGACGGGCTCGACGGCCCGCCGGACGGATTGGCGATCGACGCCGAAGGCGGTGTGTGGACGGCGTTGACGCTTGCGCACGAGTTCCAGCGCATCATCGAGGGCGGTGCTGTCACCGATCGTGTCGACGTCGGCGAGCGCACTGCGATCGCGTGCGCGCTCGGCGGCCCCGAGGGACGCACCCTGTTCCTGGTCACCACCACCGACGCTTATCCGCAGCGGCTGATCGGCACGAAGCTCTCCCGCGTCGAGGCGCTCATGGTCGATGTACCGGCGCCGGGCGACCACGAGCACGGCCACCACCACTGACAGGGCGGACATGTCGGATTCGTATTACGAGCTGATCGACGAGGATCAGCTCGGCGAGAGGTTTCGGGCCACCGACATGGTGCGGGGCACCTGGTCGGCCGCCATCCAGCACGCTGCTCCGGTATCGGCCCTGCTGGTGCGGGCACTGGAACGCTGCGAGCGGAGGCCGGACACGCGCTGCAGCCGGGTGGTGGTCGACCTCATGGGTGGCGTGCCGTCCGAGGGCGAACTCTGGGTGACAGCGCACATGCAGCGGCCCGGCAGGCAGATCGAGTTGGTGAGCGCCGAGATGCTCGCGCCCGGGCCGGACGGCACACCGAGAACCGTTGCGCGAGCGAGCAGTTGGCGCATGTTGCAGCTGGACACCACGGCGTTGACGCAGGCGCGCGCCGCACCGCTGCCACCGCTGGAGCAGGCCCGCAGTCGCGACATGGCCAAGCACTGGGAGCCCAACTACGTGCACAGCCTGGATTGGCGGTGGCTGACGGTGCCGCAGGCGCCCGGGCCCGGCGAATCGTGGCTCAAGCCCACCGTCGACCTCGTCAAGGGCGAGTCTTTGACGCCGCTGCAGCGGCTGTTCACCGTGGCCGACGACGCCAACGGCATCGGTTCCAAGATCGACATCCGCGAATGGACGTTCCTCAACACCGATCTCGTCGTGCACGTGCATCGGTTGCCCGACGGCGAGTGGATCGGCATCCGGGCCGACACCAACTACGGGCCCGACGGTATCGGCACCACGGTGGGCACGCTGTTCGACCAGACCGGGCCCGTTGGCGCCATCCAGCAGTCGGTCCTGGTCCGCGCCCGCCGCCGCCCACCTTCTTAGCGCGAGCAGACATCAAAGTCCGCGACACGCCGCGTTTCAGGTACCGCAATGTCTGTTCGCCGGAAAAGGTGGCCAGCAAAAAAGAGGGTGCTCCTAGCGGATGTGCGCGGGCACCCGCTTGATGCCGTGGACGAAGCTGCTGTAGAGCAGTTCGGGCTCTCCGAACTCGATGCTCTCGATACGAGTCAGCAACTCCCGGAACAGGTTTCGCAACTCGGCTTTGGCGAGCTGATTGCCGAGACAGAAGTGGGGCCCGCCACCCCCGAAGCCGATCTGCGGGTTCGGTGACCGGCTCAGGTCGAACCGCTGCGGATCGGTGAACACCGACTCGTCGCGGTTGGCCGAACAGTAGAACAAGCCGACTTTGTCCCCCGCACTGATCGTCTGGCCGGCGATCTCGACATCCTCGGTCGCGAACCGCGCGAACTGCAGCACCGGAGTGGACCACCGCACGAACTCTTCGACCGCCAGTCCGATGCGGCCGTCGAAATCCTCCAGCAGCCAATCCTTTTGGTCCGGGTGGGCGGCCAGCGCCATCATGGCGTGCGTCGTGGTCTGCTTCGTGGTGTCGTTGCCCGCCGAGGCGAGCAGGATGAGAAACGCCCCGATCTCCTCATCGGTGAGCCGGTGACCTTCCACCTCGGCGTTGACGATGCTGGTCATCAGGTCGTCACCGGGATTGGCCCGGCGGAACTTCGCCAGCTCGACGCCTGTGGACGAGATCAGCATGATCTCGTTGATCGTGTCCATGGCACGTTCTTCGATGCTGGAGTATTCGTCGTCGCTCATGCTGAACAACTTCTCGGCGGCCTTGGCGAGTGCCGGTTGATCGGCCGCGGGTACTCCCAACATGTCGGAGATGGTCCTCATCGGCAGCTGCGCCGAGCAGGCTTCGACGAAGTCCACCTCGCCCGCTCCGATCAGGTCGTCGACCACCCCGACGGCATTGCGGTGAATCTGCTCCTCGATCTTGCGGACGTTGCGCGGCGTGAACGCCGAGCTGATCAACCGGCGGTAGGTGGTGTGCTCGGGCGGATCCATCGTCAGGAAGAACGACGCGAACTTCTGTACATCGGCCGGCATCGGGTCGAGCGCCACCCCGCGCGCGGAGGTGAACAGCTCCGGGTGCTGGCTGGCGAATTGGATGTCGGCGCGGCGCGTCAGCGCCCAGAATCCGGGTTCGGAGATGTCGAACAGCGTCGGCAACGGCTGGTGCCAACTCAATCCGTCACCCGCCCGCAGCCGGGCGAAGGTGTGGTCCCGCTCGGCGAAGGGCCGGCTCCAGAAGCCGTGGGACGTGATGTCGAATGGGCTGTATTCGCGTGCCTGCGGCGAGCCGGCAACGGTCACGTAGATTCCTTCCGCGGGGCGACAACGAAATTCAGCGTGACAGTTGAAGGATAATTTGTAAAGCAGTGCGGTGGCTGCGATCGGGTCAGCGCAGCATCGGATCGGCCGCCTGAACCGCCTCCACCTCCGCCATCACCGGCGCGTAGGCCCCGGAGTGACTGACGGTCAACGCACTGGTGATGATGGCGCGGTGCAGCGCGGGCTGGACATCGGACCAGCTCACCGCGGCCAGCCGCTGCCGCGCCGAGGACGAGCCGAGCAGCCGGGCATCCATCAACCCCGAGATCAACCCCGCCATGAACGAGTCCCCGGCGCCGACGGAGTCACCGACCTCGACGGTCAGCTGATCGAGGTGCAGCATGTCCCGATTGTTGGCCAGCAGCGCGTAGGCACCCCACGGTCCGCGGGTGACCACCACCATGGCGGGGCCGCTCTTGACCCACCTGCGCATGATGTCTTCGACGGGCGTCTGCGGGTACAGCCACGCCAGGTCCTCGTCGCTGGCCTTGACCACGTCGGACAGTGCCACCATCCGTTCGACGCGGTCCACGACCGCATCGGGCGACTTCATCAGCGCCGGGCGGATGTTCGGGTCGTAGGACACGGTGCAGTCCCCCTGCATCCGCGCGGCGACGTCGACGACCGCCGAACCTCCCGGTTCCAGGGTGACCGCGATGCTGCCGGTGTGCAGATGCCCGAACGCCGACAGGTCGGGCAGCGGCGGCACCTCCCAGGTCAGATCGAAATCGTAAGTGGCATGGCCGTGTTCGTCGACATGGGCGAACGCGACCGGCGTCTTGGCCGCGGAGTCGGTGCCTGCGACGATATCCAGGCCTGCGGCCTGGGCGCGTCGGCGGAGCATGTCCCCTCGGTCGTCGGCGGCCCAATGGGCGCAGATGCTCGCCGGGTGGCCGAGGGTGGCGACACCGACCGCGACGTTGAGTGGGCTGCCGCCGACATGTTCCTCGATGGACCCGGGCCGGATGACGACGTCGATCAACGCCTCACCGAGGCTGAGCACGCGGCCGGTCATCAGCGTCCCCCCGCCGTGAGCGGACCGCCCGGTTCGTGGGTGAGGCCGAGTTTGGCCTCCATCTCCTCCAGCGGCACACCCTTGGTCTCGGGCATGACCTTCAGCACCCATGCCAACTGGCCGAGCATCGCGATGAAGAAGATGCTGAACGCGACTCCCCCGCCGAACGCCCCGATGATCGGCGGAAACGCGAACGATGTGATCGCGGCGAACACCCAGTGCGTGAGGCTGCCCAGCGACTGGCCGCGCCCGCGGATCCGGTTCGGGAAGATCTCGGAGATGAACACCCAGATCACCGAGCCCTGCCCGAACGCGTGTGCGGCGATGAACACCATCAACCCGGCCAGCACCAGCACCGACGATGTGGTGGTGAACTCGCCACCGCGGGCGTCCTCGTAGTAGAACATCACGCCCGCCAAGAAGCCCAGCGAGATGAGGTAGCCGATCGAGCCGACGATCATGAGCCTGCGCCGGCCGATCTTGTCGATCACGGTCAATGCGGCCATGGTCGCAACGAGATTCATCGCGCCGACGGCGACGCTCATCCAGTACGCGGCACTTGTGCTGGCGCCGGCCTGCTGCATGACGCGCGGTGCGTAGTACAGGATCGCGTTGATGCCGGACATCTGGTTGAAGAACGCGATGGCGATCGCGAGCAGGATGACTTTGCGGTGCCCGGGGGTGAAGAACGGCACCGACGGCGCGTTATCGGCGGCCGCCAGCGACGCCCGGATCTCCGCCATCTCGAAGCCGGCCTCCTCCGGGGTGGAGCACAGCCGGTTGCAGGTTGCGGTGGCCTCATCCCACCGGCTTGCCGTCGCCAGCCAGCGTGGCGTTTCGGGGACCGTCGGTAACAGCAGCAGGAAAACAGCCGCGGGCAGCACCATCACGCCGAGCATCCAGCGCCACGCGTGCTCGCCGTCTGCGAGGGCGCGCACGACGGCGTTGGATGCATAGGCGAGCAGGATGCCCAGCACGATGTTGAACTGCACCAAACCGACCAGCCGTCCGCGATGGGCGGCCGGGGCCACTTCGGCGGTGTAGATCGGGGCGCACACGCTGGCTGCGCCGACACCGAGGCCGCCCAGGAACCGGAAGGCCATCAGTGTCTCCACGTTGGTGGCCAGGGCAGAGCCCAGTGCCCCGAGTACGTAGAAGATGCCGATGGCGTAGAGCACTTTCTTGCGGCCGTACCGGTCAGCGGGACGTCCCGCGGTCAAGGCCCCGACGATCGTTCCGATGAGCGCGGTCGTCACGGTGAAGCCCAACTTCGCGTCGCTGAGGGCGAAGACGTGCTGGATCTGCTCCTCCGCGCCGGAGATGACCGCGGTGTCGAACCCGAAAATCAGGCCGCCGAGCGCAGCGACAACGGCGCTGCGAATCACCAGAGGTTTCATGAAAGCTCAAACTAGAACCCTGCCTAGTGCGTTCGCAGGGCAATTGCGGAGTCTAGACCAATTTTTCCCACTCGCGTGGCAATACGTGTGGTTTCCGTTGTGTTCGGTTGGGTTTCGTCGCGCTCGGCCGAATTACCCACGCGCGCAATATTCCCCGACGTTGTTCGACTAAAACGTGTTCGTCTGCGATTGCCTGGGATTGCCTGCGAAAAGATCCCCGCGTGTTGATTTCGCCGACCGCACACAAATGTCGAGTTGCGCCTTTACGATTCAGTGTCCGCGTGGAATTGGGCGGGTTGTTGTCGTTCAGAGGAGTTCTCAGATGGCCGATCCAAAAGTTCTCGGCATCGTCCTGGCCGGCGGTGAGGGCAAGCGCCTCTCACCGCTGACACTGGACCGTGCCAAACCGGCCGTGCCGTTCGCCGGACTGTACCGACTGATCGACTTCGCATTGTCCAACCTGGTCAACGCCGGGGTGCTGCGCATCGCGGTGCTCACCCAGTACAAGAGCCACAGCCTCGACCGCCACATCACCACCACGTGGCGGATGAGCAGCATGCTCGGCAACTACGTCACCCCCGTTCCCGCCCAACAACGCCTCGGCCCCCAGTGGTATACGGGTTCTGCCAATGCGATATACCAGTCACTGAACCTCATCTACGACGAAAAACCGGATCTGGTCATCGTTTTCGGCGCTGACCACGTCTACCGCATGGACCCGCGCCAGATGATCGCCCAGCACCTGGAGAGCGGCGCAGCCGCCACCGTCGCCGGGATTCGCGTGCCGCGCAGTGAAGCCAGCGCCTTCGGCGTGATCAAGACCGGTCCTGACGGCCGTCAAGTCGAGGCGTTCCTGGAGAAACCGGCGGATCCACCGGGACTGCACGACTCCCCCGACGAAACCTTCGTCTCCATGGGCAACTATCTGTTCTCCACCGACGTGCTGCTCGACGCCTTGCGCTCCGATGCCGAAGATCCCTCGAGCAAGCACGATATGGGCGGCAACATCATGCCGATGATGGTCGACCGCGGGCTTGCCCAGGTATACGACTTCCAGAGCAACGAGGTGCCCGGCGCCGCGCCCACCGACACCGGCTACTGGCGCGACGTCGGAACCCTGGACTCCTACTACGACGCCCACATGGACCTGTGCGCCCTGGTGCCCGTCTTCAACCTCTACAACAGCCAATGGCCCATCCTCACCCACATTCCGCCGCACCCGCCGGCGAAATTCGTCCACGAGGACGACGGCCGCGTGGGCCGCGCTGTCAACAGCGTGGTCTCCAACGGCG
Source organism: Mycobacterium dioxanotrophicus (assembly GCF_002157835.1). Lineage (NCBI taxonomy): Bacteria > Bacillati > Actinomycetota > Actinomycetes > Mycobacteriales > Mycobacteriaceae > Mycobacterium > Mycobacterium dioxanotrophicus. Next base: position 4,698,890 of record NZ_CP020809.1, read on the forward strand.
TCATCGTCTCGGGTGCACTGGTGCGGGAGTCGGTGCTCTCCCCCGGGGTCCGGGTGGAGGAGCACGCCGTCGTCGAACGCTCGGTGATCATGGACAACACGGTGATCGGGCCACACGCCGTGGTACGCAACGCGATCATCGACAAGGGCGTCGTGGTACCCGCCGGGGTTCAGATCGGCGTCGACAAAGAGCACGACCGCGCCCGCGGATTCGTGGTGTCCGACGGCGGCGTGACCGTGCTGGGCAAGTTTCAGGAGGTCACCCACTGAGGGCTGTCCGGAGGGTCACGGCGACGCGTCCTGGCCCATCGGCACATTCGATACCGTGGGCCCATGGCCGACATCTCCGCGTGGGCGTTACAGCAGCGGGCCGCGCTGGGTAGTGGCGCGAGTTTCTGGACCACCAAGGCCGTCGACGGCATCCCGTCGATCGTGCTGACCGACGGGCCGCACGGCGTGCGCAAGCAATCCGGCAGTGCCACAGATCATCTCGGCCTCGGCGCCAGTGAACCTGCCACCTGTTTCCCGCCCGCGGTCGGGCTGGCCCAGACCTGGGACCCCGCTTTGGTGCAGCGTGTCGGCGCCGCGCTGGGAGACGAATCCCGCTCTCTGGGAGTGCAGGTGCTGCTCGGCCCGGGCGTCAACATCAAGCGGGATCCGCGCTGTGGGCGCAATTTCGAGTACTACTCGGAGGATCCGCTGCTGGCCGGCACGCTCGGCGCGGCCTGGGTGCGTGGCGTCCAGAGCCGGGGCGTGGGCGCCTCGGTGAAGCACTTCGCGGTCAACAACGCCGAATACGACCGGATGCGGGCCAGCTCCGACGTCGACGACCGGACACTGCGCGAGATCTACTTACGCGCGTTCGAGCAGGTGGTCCGCGAGGCGCAGCCGTGGACGGTGATGTGTTCGTACAACCGCATCAACGGGATCTACGCCACCGAGAACGCCTGGCTGCTCACTGATGTGCTGCGTGACGAATGGGGCTTCGACGGACTGGTGGTCAGCGACTGGGGTGCGGTGCGCGACCGGGTCGCCGCCGTGGCGGCCGGGCTGGACCTGGAGATGCCGAGCACCGGCGGGGTCAGCGACGCCGACGTCGTCGCGGCGGTGCAGACCGGCGCACTCGACGACGCCGTCGTGACCCTTGCGGCGCAGCGCGTGGCACAGCTGGTGCAGCGCACCACCGAAAATCCCTCCGAGAGTGCTCCTTTCGATGTAGATGCGCACCACCGCCTGGCGCGCGAGGCTGCTGCCGCGGCCGTGGTGCTGCTCAAGAACGACGGCGATCTGCTGCCCCTGGCCCCATCCCGGCTGGCTGTGATCGGGCGGTTCGCGCAGACGCCGCGGTATCAGGGCGGCGGCAGCTCACACGTGAACCCGACGCGGTTGGACATCCCGCTCGACGAGATCCGCCGGCTCGCCGGTCCGCACGAGGTGACCTTCGTCCCCGGAGGCTCCCACCCCGATGCCGTGGCCGACGCGGTTGCGGCGGCCCAATCCGCCGATACCGCAGTGCTGTTCCTCGGGCTCACCGCGGAGGAGGAATCCGAGGGCTTCGACCGTGAGCACATCGACCTTCCGGATGATCAGCTCAGATTGTTGCGCGAGATCGTCGCGGTACAGCCACGCACCGTGGTGATCCTTGCCCACGGTGGCGTGGTGCGCCTCGATGCCGTCGCCGAGCTCGCCCCGGCGATCCTCGACGGCGCACTGCTGGGGCAGGCCGGTGGCGGCGGCATCGCCGATGTGCTGTTCGGCGTGGTCAACCCGTCGGGTCGGCTGGCCGAGACGGTGCCGCTGCGGCTGCAGGACACCCCCGCCTTCCTGAATTTCCCGTCCGAGAGTGGCCGTACGGTCTATGGCGAACGAATCTTTGTCGGCTACCGCTGGTATGACGCGCGTGGCCTGGATGTCGCGTTTCCGTTCGGTCACGGATTGTCCTACACGCGGTTCGACTATTCGGAGCTGCAGGTCGACGACGATCTCGCGGGGCTGCGCGTGAGTGTGGCCAACATCGGCGACCGGGTGGGCCGCGAAGTCGTCCAGGCCTACGCCGCGCTCCCGGCGTCCGATGTGAGCCGACCGCCTCGGTGGCTGATCGGATTCGCCGCAGTGACCTTGGCTCCAGGCGACCGCCGGGTAGTCGAAATACCGGTCCGGCGAATCGATCTCGCGTACTGGAAGGACCGCTGGGTGGTGGAGGGCGGCGACTACCGGGTGTCGGTCGGCTCCTCGAGCCGGGACCTGCGGTTGGAGGCCACGGTCCACGTCGAAGGCGACGCGGTGACGAGGCCGTTCACCGGAGAGTCGACGTTGGGTGAGCTGTTGGCCGATCCGGTCGCGGCCCCGATGGTGATGGCGGCCGTCGCCGAGGTCATGCCGGCAGCCGGAAGCACGCCTGGGCTCGGGGTGGATCTGCTCCGGATGGCCGCATCCATCCCGATCGAGCGCATGGTCGGGTTCTCGGGCGGCACGGTCAGCCGAGCCCAACTCGACGAACTGCTGGCCGCGATCAACTCTCAGGGGTGAAACCCGTTCGGGCACATCGACGATGCGTGCGCGCACAGCTCCAGCCATCGAGTGGCGAAGCCGGCACCCGAGCTGAACCCGTCCAGCGGACCTGCCATCGCCGCACTTTCCGAAACCCATTTACAACTTGACCAATATTTGTAAACTTGGCGAATGCTCACCCACGTCCGTCGCCTCGCCCCCGCCGTCGGCCTGGCGACCCATCTCGGGCATGGGATGCAACGTGTCGCGACCGACGGGACCATCGGGCACATCCGCGCGCTGCCCCGCCGGATCGCCGATCTCGACCCGGCATACCTGTCGCGCCTGCTCGGCCGTACCGTCACCTCGGTCGCGATGCTCGGGGGCGATGCGGGCACGTCGTCACGCGCGCGACTGGCGCTCGTTGGCGACGACGTTCCCGAGTCGGTGTTCGTCAAGATGCCCGCCGAGACCGCGGCGATCCGGTTGATGGGTGAGCTCGGCAGGCTCGCGCACACCGAGGTGCGGTTCTACGACGAGCTGTCAGCCGGCGTGGCCGGGACCCCGCAATGTCACGGGTCTGGGTTCGACCCGTTGACGGGCCGGTTCGTGCTGGTACTCGAGGATCTCGCGGCGGGTCCGTGCGAGTTTCCCGACACCCTGCATCCGCTCGACAAGGACCAGGCCGGGCTGGTCGTGGAGCTGCTGGCCCGGCTGCACGCGACGTTCTGGGGCCGGTTGCCGGCGTGGGCATACTCGGCCTCCGGCGACCACACGTCCCTGCTCACCGGCCCGCTGCTCAAGCTCTCCAGCCGCAAGCTCGCCGAACGCGCGGATATCGACGTGGCATGCGGCCGGTTCATCGACGAGCACTACCGGGCCGCCGCCCGGTTGCTCGACCGGCCACCGCACACGGTCACGCACGGCGACGCACACCCGGGCAACGTCTACTTCCGTGACGGCGCGGCGGGCCTGCTGGACTGGCAGGCGCTGCGTCGCGGCCATCCGGGCCGTGAACTCGCCTACACCCTCATCACCAGCATGGCCACCGGCGACCGACAGGCCGCGGAACACGACCTGCTCGAGCGGTACCGCCACGCCCTGGCCGCGGAGGGCGGGCCGGATCTGGATGCCGACGAGCTGTGGCAATTGCTCGACGCCTTCGGCCAATTCGAACGCGAGATGTTCGACTCCGGCATCGGCCGCGCGACAGTCGGGCTGCGCGGAACCGAAAAGCTGGATGCTGCTTTGCGATTCATCGTCTCCTACCAGCAGTCCTATTCGGGAGTGCGGTTGGTGGACATCGAACCCGAGGTCGTCATCGCGCAACTCGCGCACATCATCCCGGTGATGCGGGCCCGCCTGCAGCGGCTGTTGTCCGGCCCGAACGCCGCGGTGAAGGCGGCGACCGCGATCCGGGTGGCGGTCTCGCACTACATCGTGCGCAGTGACGACGGCGATCAGTTCCTCGCGCAACTGCGGCACGCGGTCGGGATCAAACAGCCCGACGGGAGCTAGCGCCCCTTCCCATCTGAGCGACTGCTCAACGAGTTTCGCTCCAGGGGATGACACTCGCCACAATTTTTGTAAAGCTGTTCGGCATGACCCAGGTGCACGACGCCACCGGTGTGCTGGCCGGCGACGAACGCATGCTCATCGACGGCGAGCTCCAATACACCGGCAGCGGCGCGACATTCGATGTGATCCATCCGGCGACAGAGCAGGTTGCGGGCCAGGCCACCGACGGCAGTGTGGCCGACATGCAACGTGCCGTCGGCGCCGCGCGCAGAGCCTTCGACGAGACCGACTGGAGCCGCGACGTCGAGTTCCGCCACCACTGTCTGATGCAGTTGCACGACGCGCTGGAGGCCGAGAAGGAGCGGCTGCGCCGGATCTTGGTGACCGAGGTCGGCTGTCCCGTCACCGTGACCGGCTCCCAGATCGAGGAACCGCTCGGCGAGGTCAAACACTGGGCCGAGCACGGTAAGGAGTTCTCCTACGTCGTCGACACCGGTGTGCACGCCACTCAGCTGGGCCCGGCGCGCCGCAAGATCGCCTACGAGCCGGTCGGCGTCGTCGGCGCCATCACCCCGTGGAACGTGCCGTTCTACCTCAACATCGCCGAGACCGTGCCCGCGCTGATGGCGGGCAACACCGTCGTCCTCAAACCCGCACAGCTGACCCCGTGGTCGGGCACCGAGTTGGGCCGCATCGTGGCCGAGCACACCGACATTCCCCCCGGCGTGTTCAACGTCGTGGTATCGAACGCCAACGAGGTGGGCGCCGCACTGTCCGCCGACCCGCGCGTCGACATGATCACGTTCACCGGCTCGACGGCCACCGGGCGCGCCATCCTGGTTGCCGGGGCCGCGACGGTGAAGAAGACGCTGCTGGAGTTGGGCGGCAAGTCGGCTCATATCGTGCTCGACGACGCCGATTTCGGCTCCGCGCTGCCCATCGCGGCGATGATGGCGTGCGTGATGAGCGGGCAGTCGTGCATCCTGCCCAGCCGGATCCTGTTGCCGCGCAGCCGTTATGACGAGGGCATCGCGATCCTGCAGGGTGCGATGGAGAACTTCCCGGTCGGTGATCCGTGGACGCCGGGCATCATGCAGGGCCCACAGATCAGTGCTCCCCAGCGCGAGAAGGTGCTCGGGTTGATCTCTTCGGGCATCGCCTCCGGCGCCCGGTTGGTCACCGGCGGCGGCATTCCGGAGGACCTGCCCACCGGCTACTACGTCGCCCCCACCTTGCTGGCCGATGTGGACCCCGACGCCCGCGTCGCCCAGGAGGAGATCTTCGGCCCGGTGCTGACGGTCACGCCGTATGACTCCGACGACGAAGCGGTCGCGATCGCCAACAACTCGATCTACGGCCTCTCCGGCGAGGTGTCCTCCACCGACCTCGACCGTGCGTTCGCCGTCGCGCGTCGCATCCGCACCGGCAACGTCACCATCAACGCCCGCAGCCATTTCGGCATCAACAGCCCGTTCGGGGGCACCAAGCAGAGCGGGCTGGGCCGGCGTAACGGCGAGGAGGGCTTCAAGGAGTATTTCGAGTCGAAGACCATCGGAATGCCCGCGTGAGCGAACCACCCCTGACCGCCGAGACTACGGTTTTTGACGCGAAAACACCGAAATCCCGGCATAAACCGTAGTTTCGGCGCGAAAAGATCAGCCCTCGGCCGCCAACTGCCCACAGGCAGCCGCGATCTCCCGGCCGCGGGTGTCGCGCACCGTGCACGAAACACCCTTGGCCTGAACGCGTTTGACGAATTCCCGCTCGACCGGCTTGGGACTGGCGTCCCACTTGCTGCCGGGAGTGGGATTGAGCGGGATGAGGTTCACGTGCACCAGCGGACCGAGCTTGCTGTGCAGCTTCTTGCCCAAAAGATCTGCGCGCCAAGGCTGGTCGTTGATATCGCGGATCAGCGCGTACTCGACGGACACCCGCCGACCGGTGACGTCGGCGTAATAGCGTGCGGCGTCGAGGACCTCGTCGACCTTCCACCGGTTGTTCACCGGGACCAGGGTGTCGCGCAGTTCGTCATCCGGAGTGTGCAGGGACAGCGCCAGCGTGACGCCGAGGCGCTCGTCGGCCAGCTTGCGGATCGCGGGCGCGAGCCCCACGGTCGACACGGTCACCGACCGGGCACTGATGCCGAAACCGTTCGGTGGCGGCGCGATGATGCGCCGGACCGCGGCCAGGACCCGGTTGTAGTTGGCCAGCGGCTCCCCCATGCCCATGAACACGATGTTGGACAGGCGGCCATCATGTTCGTCACGCATGGCCGACGACGCGGCGCGCACCTGTTCGAGGATCTCGGCGGTCGACAGGTTGCGCTTGAGGCCACCCTGGCCGGTCGCGCAGAACGGGCAGGCCATCCCGCACCCGGCCTGTGACGAGATACACACGGTGTTGCGCTGCGGGTACCGCATCAGCACCGACTCGAACGTCGTCCCGTCGCCCGCGCGCCACAGCGTCTTACGGGTCTCACCGGCATCGCACTGGATCTGCTTCACCGGGTCGATGAGTGTCGGGAACAGCGCCTCGGCGACCTGATCGCGCACGGCGGCAGGCAGGTCGGTCATCTTCTGCGGGTCGGCGATGAGCCGGCCGTAATACTGGTTGGCCAGCTGTTTTGCCCGGAATTTCGGCAGTCCCAGCTCGGCGACGGCGGTGGCGCGGCCCTCTTCGTCGAGGTCGGCGAGATGCCGCGGCGGCATGGCGCGTCGCGGTGCGTCGAAGACAAGCGGTAGGGATCCGGTCATGATTCTTTGTCAGTATCTCATCCCAACATGGCCGAAATTGATTGGACGAGCACCGCAGTGCGTCAGCACCATGGCGGTATGGCCACTGCGAGCGCGACCAGCCCGATGCCACTGCGCTCCGCGTCAATCCTGACTTTTCTGTATGCGCTCGGCTATCCGATTGGGGCGCTGGCGGTTTCGTCCATGTCACCGATGGGTGTGCTGGTGTTCCGGTTCGCGCTGGCCACAGTCCTGCTGACGTCGTGGGCGCTGGTCGCACGTGTGAAATGGCCCACAGGCTCCACCCTGATCCATGTGCTCGTCACCGGGTTGCTCACCCAGGCCCTCCAGTTCATCTGCCTCTACCTGGCCTTGCTGCACGGAGCCCCCGCCGTACTCGGGGCGGTCATCATTTCGATGAACCCGGTGGCCACTGCCCTCCTCGCCGCCGCGTTCCTCGGCGAGCGTCTCACCGCGATGCGGGTCGTGGCGCTCATCCTGGGCGTGATCGCCGTTCTCGCCGCCTGTGCGAAACGGTTGCTGGCCGTCGGCGGCGTCGACACCGTCATCGTGCTGCTCGTGATCGCTCTGCTGGCATTGGCCTCCGGCGGGGTGTATCAGCAGCGGTTCTGTCGCGATGTCGACTTCCGCGCCACCGCTGCGCTGCAGAACGCGGTCGCGCTGATCCCGGTGGCCGTGCTGGCCCCGTTGATGCCATGGTCGGTGCACCACGTTGCGCTGGCGGTCGTGGCGGTCGGCGCCGTGGTGCTGTTCAACGCCACGCTGTGCATGACGCTCTACGTGCGTGCCGTCAACCGCTACGGCGCCGCGGCGGTGGCGATGCTGTTCGCCGTCATTCCCGCTGTGGCGGGACTGTTGTCGTGGTTGATGCTGGGGCAGCGGCCCGATATCGGGGTCGCCGTCGGATTGGTGGTCGGCGCGCTCGCCTGTTGGCTGAATTCGCGGGCCGGTACGTCAGGCCAGCAGCGTGAGGACGATCCAGGTGGCGACGGCCGACGGCAGGACCGAGTCGATGCGGTCCATCAGACCGCCGTGGCCGGGCAGCAGGGTGCCCATGTCCTTGATCCCGAGGTCGCGTTTGACCTGGGATTCCACCAGGTCGCCGAGCGTGCCGGTGATGACGAGCATGATGCCGAGCGGCACGCCCACCCATGCCGGTTTGTCGAGTAAGAACCGCACGGCCAGCACCGAGACGACGATGCCGAGCACGAGCGATCCGGCCAGCCCCTCCCAGGATTTCTTCGGGCTGATCGCCGGAACCATCGGGTGCTTACCGAACAGCACCCCCGCGGTGTAGCCGCCGACGTCGGAGGCCACCACGCCCAGCATCAGGCAGAACACCCGGCCCGCGCCGTCGGGCGGGTAGATCAGCAGCACGCCGAACGCGCCGAACAGCGGCATCCAGGCGGCAAGGAAGATCGTCACCGAGACGTCGCGGGTGTAGTTGGCCGGTGCTGCCGACAGGCCGCCGGACAGCAGCCGCCAGATCAGGCACAGCACCACCGTGCCGCCGAAGCCACCGAGAGCGCCTGCCGCGCCGAACGGCCAGGTCAGCCAGACCATGGCCTGCCCGCCGATCAGCAGCGGCACGACGGGTACCGAGTAGCCGCCTTCGCGCAGTCGCCGGACCACCTCGTGGGTGGCCACCGCCATCGCCGCGGCGACGACGCCGACCCAGACCTTGGGGGCGAACAGCAGAATGGCGATGACGGAACCGCCGAGACCGACGCCGACGGCGATCGCTGCCGGCAAGTTACGCCCGGCGCGCCCCGTCCTTTTCACGGCCTCGTTCGTCGGCTCTGAAGCCGGTGTGTTTGCCACGGAACCCGCCTGCTGATCGGTCACTAGACCTCCAGCAGTTCGCCTTCTTTGTGCTTGACCAGGTCGTCGATCTGGGCGGTGTAGGTGTGGGTGGACTTGTCGAGATCCTTCTCGGCGCGTCCTACCTCGTCCTCGCCGGCCTCGCCGTCCTTCTTGATGCGGCTGAGCTCTTCCATCGCCTTGCGGCGGATGTTGCGCACCGACACCTTGGCGTCCTCGCCCTTGCTCTTGGCCTGTTTGACCAGGTCGCGGCGACGCTCCTCGGTGAGCTGGGGAATGGAGATACGAATGACGCTGCCGTCGTTGCTGGGGTTGACGCCCAGGTCGGAGTTGCGGATCGCGTCCTCGATCGGCTTGAGCTGCGAGGCCTCATACGGCTTGATGACCACCAGGCGAGCCTCGGGCACGTTGATGCTCGACAGCTGGGTGATCGGTGTCATCGAGCCGTAGTAGTCGATGTTGATCCGGGAGAACATGCCAGGGTTGGCGCGCCCGGTACGGATCGACGCGAGATCGTCGCGCGCGACCGTCACGGCCTTTTCCATCTTCTCTTCGGCGTCGAAGAGAGTCTCGTCGATCACTTTGGGTTCTCCCGTCGCTGTCGCACCTGTCAGGTGGTGACCAGTGTTCCGATCTTCTCACCCGCCACCGCACGAGCGATATTGCCGTCGGTGAGGAGGTTGAACACGAGAATCGGCATGCGGTTGTCCATGCACAAGCTGAATGCTGTCGCATCGGCCACTTTGAGTCCGCGGTCGATGACCTCACGGTGGCTGATCGCGGTGATGAGCTCGGCGTCCGGGTTGATGCGCGGATCGTCGGTGTACACACCATCGACCGCCTTGGCCATCAGCACCACCTCGGCGCCGATCTCCAGCGCGCGCTGGGCAGCGGTGGTGTCGGTGGAGAAGTACGGCAGACCCATGCCGGCGCCGAAGATGACCACGCGGCCCTTCTCCAGGTGTCGCACGGCCCGCAGCGGGATGTACGGTTCGGCGACCTGGCCCATCGTGATGGCCGTCTGCACGCGGGTGTCGATGCCTTCCTTCTCCAGGAAGTCCTGCAGGGCAAGGCTGTTCATCACGGTGCCGAGCATGCCCATATAGTCCGAACGGGTGCGCTCCATGCCGCGCTGTTGCAGCTGGGCGCCACGGAAGAAGTTGCCCCCGCCGATGACGACCGCGACCTGGGCGCCGGCGCGGACGATCTCGGCGATCTGGCGGGCCACCTGGTGCACGACGTCGGGGTCGAGGCCGACCTGGCCACCACCGAACATCTCACCGCCGAGCTTCAGCAGAACCCGCGTGTAGAGGGGGCGAATAGGTGCTGCGGCCTGGCCGGCGACATTCGGATCCGCCATCGGTTTCCTCGGCACTCCTCGCATTAGAGAGCCATCCGGGGATACCCCAGGACGGCAAACCCATCCTGCCTTATCGAGGGCTGCGAGCGAAGTCCGGGTCAGAACCTGGGGCGAGCGAAGCGACGGGGCAAGCTGTCCGGGTGTCGCCGGCCGGGTGATGTCAGCCCAGGTGCGCCTGCAGCAGCCAGGCGGCCACCGACTTGCGGTCGCCGCCTTCGTCGCGGATGTCGGTGCCCGCGAAATCGGCGAAGTTGGCGAATGCGGCAGGCACGTTGGCGTGGATCCGGGCCGGGCGGACGTCGTCGATCACCCAGTACTTGCCGACGATCTCCCGTAGCTCATCCTCGGTGACCGGATGGGCCGGGCCGGTGTCACCCATGGTCGACTTGTCGAATACCAGCACGAAGTACGACGCACCGGGCGCGGCGGCCCGCACGATCGACTGCTGGTAACCCTCGCGCAGCTCGACGGGCATCGAGTGGAACAGCGTGCTGTCGACGATGGTCCCGAAGCGGCCGTCGTAGCCGGTGAACGAGCTGATGTCGGCGACGTCGAAGCTCGCGTTGGTCAGCCCGCGCTTGGCGGCTTCGGCGCGGGCCAATTCGATGGCCGTCGGTGACTGGTCGAGCCCCACCGTGGTGAAGCCCTGCTCGGCGAGGTACAGCGCGGTGGCCGCCTCGCCGCACCCGGCGTCGAGCACGTCGCCGTGGAACTTGCCCTCGGCGATCAGCGCCGCGATCTCGGGTTGCGGCTCACCGATGCTCCACGGAGGGCGGACGCCCGCGAATTCGGGGGCCTGGCCGCGGTAGGCGGATTCGAATACTTCTTGGGCTTCTTGTGATGAGGTCATAGGTCCGGTATATCAATCTGGTTGATATGTGTCAATATCATTGACATGGGTGACATCCTCGCCGACCAGCCGCTCGGATTCTTGATCTACCGCGTGACCGCGGTGCTGCAGCCGATCGTGGCCGCGCGGCTGCAGCCGCTGGGACTGACCCTGCCCGAATTCGTCTGCCTTCGAGTGCTCTCCACCGCCCCCGGGCAGTCCAACGCGGAGCTGGCCCGGCACATCAACGTCTCGCCGCAGGCCATGAACAACGTGCTGCGCGGGCTTCAGGAACGCGGCGTGGTGCGGCGGCCGGCCAGTGTGGCTTCCGGCCGCGCCCTGCCTGCCGAGCTGACGCCCGACGGCGCCGCCCTGCTCAAACAAGCCGAGGCCGTCGTCCACACCGCCGACGTGGCGGCGCTGGCCAACCTCAGCGCCGACGAACTACACGAACTCAAGCACCTACTCGCGCGCGCCGTCGACTGATGCTGACTATCCTCACGCAATGAAAATCGTCCTCGCCCCGGACTCCTTCAAAGAGTCGATGACCGCGTCTGAGGCCGTCGCCGCGATGCGCGACGGCGTGCTGTCGGTATTGCCGGACGCCGAATGCGTCGGCGTGCCGATGGCCGACGGTGGCGAGGGCACCGCCGACGCCGTCGTCGACGCCCTCGGCGGTGAGCGCATCCGGGTGGAGGTCTGCGACGCACTGGGCCGCCCCGCACTCGCGCACTACGGCTTCATTCCCGACAGTGGCCTGGCGGTGGTGGAGATGGCCGCCGCGTCGGGACTGGAACTCATCGCTCCGGCCGATCGGGATGTGTTGCGGGCCAGCACCTTCGGCGTCGGACAACTCATCACCTCGGCACTCGACCACGGCGCCACCGATCTGCTGATCGGCCTCGGCGGCTCTGCGACCAACGATGGCGGCACCGGGATGCTCACGGCGCTGGGCGCGATGTTCTACGACGCCGACGACGCCCCGCTGCCGCCCGGTGGTGCTGCCCTGGCCCGGCTGCAGCGCATCGAGCTCTCCGGCCTCGACCCTCGACTGGCCGAGGTCCGGATCAGGATCGCCTCCGACGTCACCGCTCCCCTGCTCGGCGAGGGCGGTGCCAGCGCGGTTTTCGGGCCGCAGAAGGGCGCCACCGGGGCCGATGTCGACGCACTGGAGACCGGATTGAGCCGTCTGGTGGCAGTGACCGAGTCGACGCTGGGCGTGGCCCATCCCGAACGGGCCGGCGCCGGCGCGGCCGGCGGGCTGGGCTTTGGACTGATGGATTTTCTCGGCGCCGAATGCCATCCGGGAGTCGAGATGATCGCCGAGACCGTGCGGTTGGAGCAGGCGTTGACCGGCGCGGACTGGGTGTTCACCGGTGAGGGCAGCGTCGACGCCCAGACCATGCTGGGCAAGACACCGTTCGGGGTGGCGCGCGCCGCCGCGCGAGCCGGCGCCAAGGTGGTCATCTTCGCGGGGCGGGTAGCGCCAGACGCCGACGTGCTCCTCGCCAACGGTGTGGACCGACTCGTCGGGATCACCGCTGCGGCAACGCCTATCGAACAGGCGCTGCGTGAAGGCGCACAATCGCTCACCCGAGCGACGGCCGCCGTCTGCCGGGACATCGCCGGCTGATTCCCCGGGCGCGCCCCCTCTCGCGAGGAAACGTCAGAGGATCGCGGCGGCGACGATCAGGCCGAACGCCAGGTACGAGGCCGTCACCACCAACACCTCGGGAGTGAACTTCTCCTCGGCCAACACCCGGCCGATGTCGACGCCCTTGGCGAATTCGATGAGTCGCACCGAGACCGCTTGTGCGGCAATGCCCAGCAGGCCGAACACCAGCGTGGTGATGAGGCCCTGGACCAGATCACCCGAGGAGCTGTAGATCGCCAGCACGACGATGAGCGCCATCGAGATGACCCCGGACGCGGTGATCGCCGCCGCGTTGGGACGACCCGCCTGCACCAGGGCGCGCAGCGGACCCGGTGTGGTCCAGTCGATCACGAAGAAGCCGAGCACCATCAGCGCGATCCCCACGATGGTGTAGAGCACGATCGCGGCCGCGCCGTGGCCGACGACCGACCAGTAGTCACGGCTGAGCGCGACGACGGACACGTCAGGGGTCATGAAGAGTTTTCCTTCCGGAGTCACTGCGGAATTCGGTGTGGCACAAAGGCGGCGCCGTCATCGGTGACCAGCCCGGAGGTCTCGCGGATACCCAGCCCGGCAGACTCGTCGCCGACGATCCAGGCGCCCAGCGCGGGGCGCATGTCGTCGAACTGCGGCAGCGGGTCCAGCAGTTGGTAGACGTAGCCCTCTTCGCCGTAGACGCCGCCGGTCTCGGTTTCGTAGCCGGCGCCCACGATGTTGATGTTGGCGCCCTCCCTGCCGAGCTTGGGTTTGCGCACGTACTCGGTCAGCTCATGCGGGTCATCGATGTAGGCGGGCAACAGGTTCGGGTGGCCGGGGAACATCTCCCACAACACGGCCAGGATCGCCTTGTTGCTCAGCAGCGTCTTCCACAGCGGTTCCACCCACATCGTGGATGGCAGCAGGTCGACGGCCTTCTGCCCGAAATCGTCGTCGAGCAGCCATTCCCAGGGATATAGCTTGAAGATCGACGACATCGGGGCTTCCTCAAGGTCGACGAACCGGTGCAGGTCCTCGTCGTAGCCGATCTCCTCGATCGCCAGGCCGACGGTGTTCATCCCCGCCTCGGCAGCGCACTCCTGGATGTAGGCCAGCGTGACGTTGTCCTCTCCTGACGCATCCGCCGACGACCAGGTGAAGTGCGTCTCGCTGCCGGGCAACACGTCCCGGATCTTGCCCCAGCGCTCAACCAGCTTCTCGTGCAACGAGTTCCACTGATCGTCGGCCGGAAAGACGTCGGTCTTCCAGTACCACTGCAGGATCGAGGCCTCCAGCAGCGTGGTCGGCGTATCGGCGTTGTACTCCAACAGAACCGGAGGCCGACGCCCGTCGTATCGCAGGTCGAAGCGTCCGTATAAGTGCGGATCGCTTCGGCGCCAAGACTTTTCGACGTGCTCCCAGCTCCACTCCGGCAGCCCGAAGTCGCGGTACCGCTCCATCAGCACCACCTGCTCGACGGCCTGCAGGCACATCGAATGGAGCACCTCGACGCTGGCCTCCAGCGACAGCACCTCGTCCATGTCGAACACGTAGTGCACCGACTCGTCCCAGTACGGGCGGGCAGCGCCGGACCCGTCGCGCGCCGGGGTGCCGAAACACATTCCCTGAGCGGCGACAATGTCTTCCCACCCCGGCCGCGGGGCGTGCCTTTCCCTGCGCATCAGCTACCCGAACTTCCGCCGCTCTTGGAACCGAACCCGCCGCGGCTCACCGACGATCCGGACTTCGTGATCGATGTCCCGGATTTGGTCTTCGCCGTTGTGCCCTTGGGGATTTCGATGGTGCCGCCGCGGGCGATGGTGCCGATGCCGCCGCTGGAGCCACCGTAGTAGTAGCGGTACGGCGACCCGGCGTAGATGAATGTGCTGTGCGAGCCGGCGTAACCGCGGCTGCAGTACTCGTCGGGCACCACTTCGTTGGTCCCGTCCTTGACGCAGGAGGCGGCGACCTCGTCGTCCTGGTGCAGCAGGTGGTATCCGAGCGCGACGGCGCCGACGACACCGACGACCGCCACCGAACCGATCAGCACCTTGCGGCCGGTGGCCTTGCGCTGCTCGCGTTTCTCCTCTTGCAGCGCCGCCCACTGTTCGGCGGCCTCGCGGGCCTTGCGCGCCTTGTCGCGCTGGCGGGCCTCGGCGACGGTGGGGGGCCGCGGCGTGGTGACGCCCGGCTCCTGCCAGCGGATCGAGCCCTGTCCGGGTGCGGGCCGGTACTCCTCGCCCGGTGGGACGACACGGCCCGGCTGATAGTCCTCGCCCGGCTGGAACTGCTCACCCGGCTCGTTATCCGGACCCGGCCCCATGCACATCCCCCCGTTTCGGCAATACTCGCCGGTCATCATAACTGCGCTTTGGCTAATTCACAGGCAACAATTCAGCGGCCGGCTACGGCGCTTTTCGGGTACCTTTTCGGCGCCGCGGAGCGGGGTCTTGAATGCGCCGCCACGGCCGGGCTTCTTCGAGTTCGTAGGCCAGCTCCAGCAGGCGCGCTTCGCGGCCGAGGGTCGCCGAGAACATCATGCCGACCGGCATCCCGTCGGCGGTCTGGGCCAACGGCAGCGAGATGGCCGGGTCACCGGTGGCGTTCTGCAAAGGCGTGAAAGCCACCCAGTCGATGAGCCGGTCGATGATCTGGTGATAGTCGGCCGTCGGGTCGAGACGGCCGATCGGCAGCGTGGTCTCGGCCAGCGTCGGCATGAGGACCACGTCGTAGCTGTTCGACAGCCGTTCGGTGATCCGGCGGGAGCGCACCAATCGGGTGATGGCCACCGGCAGCTTGTACAGATGGCCGCCGGCCAGATGTTCGAGCCCGAGGGTCAGATGGTCCAGCCGGTCGCGGTCGAAGCTCGGCCCGAAGCTCCGTTTCCCGCCGCGCACCAGGGCATAGGCCAAAAACGCCCAGTACAGCAGGAAGTCGTCCTTGAACTGGGCCGGCACGGGATTGCCGATGGGAGTGACCCGGTGGCCGAGTTCTTCGAGCAGCGCCGCTGTCTTGAGGGTGTATTCGCACATCTCCGGGCTGGCGTCGCGGACGATGGACTGCGTGCAGACCGCGATGCGCAGCCGTTGCTTGCCGGGACGGCTGACATCGCCGATCGGCGGCAGCTTGGGGTTGCGGTACACCCGCTCCATCTCCCGGTAGAACGCCGCGGTGTCACGCACCGAGCGGGTTTCGACACCGTCGGAAACGATCCGCAGCGGCATGTGGCGGAATTCGGCGTCCTGGGGCAACCGGCCGCGGGACGGTTTGAGTCCCACCAAACCGTTGCAGGCGGCCGGGATCCGGATCGAGCCGCCGCCGTCGTTGGCGTGCGCGATGGGCACCACCCCGGCCGCGACGAAGGCCGCCGAACCCGATGAGGACGCACCGGCGGTGTAGTCGGGATTCCATGGGTTGCGTACCGGTCCGAGCCGCGGGTGCTCGGCCGACGCGCTGAAGCCGAACTCGGACAACTGCGTCTTGCCCAGCGGCACAAGGCCTGTGGCGAGGTAGGCCCGCGCAAAGTCGCCGTTGGCGCGCTGCGGTCGCGGCTCCCACGCGTCGGTGCCCTGCATGGTGGGCATGCCCTCGACGGCGACGTTGTCCTTGATGAAGCTCGGTACGCCATCGAAATAGCCGCCATAGCGGCTCGGAGCGGCCACCCGGGCACGGGCGCGATCGAACGCTTCGAACGCCAGCCCGTTCAGGGTCGGGTTGACGGCCTCGGTGCGGGCGATGGCAGCCTCGACGAGTTCGGCGGCCGAGACCCGGCCGGCCCGCAGTTCTTCGACGAGTCCAACCGCGTCGTGCTCACCGAGGGCGTCGTCGCCAAAGGCGCTGAAACGACTCATGGGCCGACGGTACCAAGTGGTACCGCCGGCCCATGAGAGCGACTAGTTGCTAGGCCTGGCCGACCTCGAAGCGGGCGAACCGGGTCACGGTCACACCGGCCTCGTCGAGCAGGGCCTTGACGGTCTTCTTGCTGTCCGACACCGACGGCTGATCGAGCAGCACGGCGTCCTTGTAGAAGCCCGTGACACGACCCTCGACGATCTTGGGCAGCGCCTGCTCGGGCTTGCCCTCGTTGCGGGCAGTCTCCTCGGCGATGCGGCGCTCGTTGGCCACCAGGTCCTCCGGCACGTCCTCACGGGTGAGGTACTTGGCCTTCAGCGCGGCGATCTGCAGCGCCACGGCGTGCGCAGCCTCTTCCGAAGCGCCCGTGTACTCGACCAGCACACCGACGGCCGGCGGCAGGTCCGCCGCACGCTTGTGCAGGTAGGTCTCCACGGTGCCGTCGAAGTAGGCGACCCGACGCAGCTCGAGCTTCTCGCCGATCTTCGCCGACAGGTCAGCGATGGCCTGCTCGACGGTCGTGTCGCCGGCCTTGGCGGCCTTGAGCGCCTCGACGTCGGTGGCCTTCGACGCCGCGGCAGCCGCGACGACGAGATCGGCCAGCGCCTGGAATTCGGCGTTCTTGGCGACGAAGTCGGTCTCCGAGTTGAGCTCGATCAGGGCGCCGTCCTTGGCGGCGACCAGGCCCTCGGCGGTGGCGCGCTCAGCGCGCTTGCCGACGTCCTTGGCCCCCTTGATACGCAGCAGTTCGACAGCCTTGTCGAAATCGCCTTCGGCCTCGACCAGCGCGTTCTTGGAGTCGAGCATGCCGGCACCGGTCAGCTCCCGAAGCCGCTTGACGTCGGCGGCGGTGTAGTTAGCCATGTAGGCAGTCCTCCTTGGACTGAAGAAAATCAGGAAGCGTCAGTGGATGATTCAGATGCGGGAGCACCTTCGGCACCGCCCTCGGCGGGGGCCGCGGTCGCCCCGGCGAGCAGTTCCTGCTCCCACTCGGCGAGCGGCTCGGCACCTTCGGCGTCCTGCTTGGCCCCACCCTGGCCGGCGCGGGCCTGCAGGCCCTCGGCAACCGCGGAGGCGATCACCTTGGTCAGCAGAGCTGCCGAGCGGATCGCGTCGTCGTTGCCCGGGATCGGGTAGTTGACCTGGTCGGGGTCGCAGTTGGTGTCGAGGATCGCGATGACCGGGATGCCCAGCTTGATGGCCTCGTTGACCGCCAGGTGCTCCTTGTTGGTGTCGACGACCCAGATGGCCGATGGCACCTTCTGCATGTCGCGAATACCGCCGAGGCTGCGCTCAAGCTTGTTCTTCTCACGCGTGAGCATGAGGATTTCCTTCTTGGTGCGACCCTCGAAGCCACCGGTCTGCTCCATGGCCTCGAGCTCCTTGAGGCGCTGCAGGCGCTTGTGCACGGTGGAGAAGTTGGTGAGCATGCCGCCCAGCCAGCGCTGGTTCACGTACGGCATGCCGACGCGGGTGGCCTCATCGGCGATGGACTCCTGCGCCTGCTTCTTGGTGCCGACGAACAGGACGCTGCCACCGTGGGCAACGGTTTCCTTGACGAACTCGTACGCCTTGTCGATGTAGGTCAGCGTCTGCTGCAGGTCGATGATGTAGATGCCGTTGCGGTCGGTGAAGATGAACCGCTTCATCTTGGGGTTCCAGCGTCGGGTCTGATGCCCGAAGTGTGCGCCGCTGTCGAGCAGCTGCTTCATGGTTACAACAGCCATAGTGAGCCGATGTCCTTTTATTGTCGGTTGTCGCCCGGTATCGGTGATGCCAGGCCCTGGTGTCCACTGGTTGCCGGACCCGCCCTGGAATCCCAGGTCAGGACCGCCGGCATCCGGTTACGACCCCCGCTGGGGCGGTCGTGGCGCGAACACGCGAAGTCAGCCCGCTCGGCGAGCTGCGGGTAGAAGTTTACACGCTGCGCCGGGGTGCTTTGACCCCGCGCAGCCAGGGCTTGGCGGGAGGGCCCTCACTCTTGATCGAGGTTATCCACAGACCCGCGACTCCGGGCTTCCCATCAGTGAGCCGCCGCGCTGAACTGATCTGATGATGAGGCTGGCTGCGGTGCTGGCGGTCACCGCACTCGCCTGGCCGGGCACCGCACGCGCCGAAGGCGCGCGGCTGCAGTGGCCGGTGACACCGCGGCCCACGGTGACCCGCGCGTTCGACGCACCGGCGCCGAACTGGAACCGCGGTCACCGCGGGGTCGACCTCGCCGGCACGGCGGGACAACCCGTCTACGCCGCAGGCCCGGGCACCGTGGTGTTCGCGGGGATTCTCGCCGGTCGGCCCCTGGTGTCCATCGCTCATACCGGCGGCCTGCACACCAGCTACGAACCGGTGCTCGCCACGGTGCGGCGCGGACAGGTGGTCACCTCCGGGCAGCTGCTCGGCGAGCTGGTGGCGGGCCACGCCGGCTGCCCGGTGGCCGCGTGCCTGCACTGGGGTGCGATGTGGGGGCCCGCCGCGCGGGCCGACTACGTCGATCCGCTGGGACTACTGGCCGACACCTCCATCCGACTCAAGCCGCTCGGCCCGTGAGGCGAGCGTGCGTGTCTGTTGCCCGGCACGCAGCCGATCGCCAGCAGTTTGCGCACCCTCACCGCCGCGACCGGAGCGGCCTATCGTCGGAACAATGACCACTGCAGCGGCAGCACACCGCGACCGACCGATGCGTTTCGGTCTGCACACCGCGCTGCCCCGGGGACGTGATTTCACCGAATTCGCGGTCGGTGTCGAGCAATCCGGGTTCGACGTACTGACGATTCCCGACCATCTCGTGGCGTCGATGTCCCCCTTCGTCAGTGCCGCGACGGCATGCGCGGTGACGTCCTCGCTACACACCGGCACCTTGGTGCTCAACAACGACCTCCGCCACCCGGTCGACACCGCGCGGGAAACCGCAAGCCTGGCAGCGCTTTCCGGCGGCCGGTTCGAGTTGGGCCTGGGTGCCGGCCATATGAGATCCGAATATGACGCGGCCGGCCTGAAATTCGATCCCGGCGCCACCCGGGTGGATCGGCTGATCGAGTCGGTCGAGGTGATCCGCCCGCTACTGGCCGGCGCGGCCGTGGACGTCGACGGCGCGCACTACTGCGTGCGGGCAGACGCGGGTCAGCTCGTCGCGCCGCCGGGAGTCGATGTTCCTCTGCTGATCGGCGGAAACGGCACGCGCGTGCTGCAATTGGCGGGCCGGGCAGCCGATATCGCGGGTCTGGCCGGTTTCAGTCACAGCCACGACGCCACCGAGGTGCGGCTGACCCACTTCGATCCCACCGGCCTGCTGGACCGGATCGGCGTCGTTCGTGACGCCGCGGGTGACCGCTTCGACGCCGTCGAACTCAATGCACTGCTGCAGTTCGTCGTGCACACCGCGGACCCAGCTCCCACCGCAGCCGAGCTCGCCGGGCCGTTCGGCGTTCCGGCGGACCTGCTGCTGGAATCCCCGTTCGTCCTGCTCGGCAGCTACGAGCAGATGGCCGAAGCGCTGGCGGACCGGCAGCGCCGCTTCGGGATCAGCTACTGGACCGTGTTCGACGCGTGGCCGGGCCGCGAATCGGCGCTCGGGCACCTGGCCGAGGTGATCAAGCTGCTGCGTTAGCGTCCAAGAACTCGATCATCGCGTCGAGCACCGCGTCCGGCCGGTCCCGCTGCACCCAATGCCCGGCCCCCGCAATCACTTTCAAGCGTGCGTTCGGGATCAGCGCCGCGGCCGCGCGGGCCCGGGCGACCGGCACGCCCGGGTCGCGATCGCCGTGGACGATGAGCACCGGACACGTCAGCGACGCCAACCGCCGGGTGTAATCCGTGCGCAACCGGTTCCACTTGACCTGGTCACGCTGCCACTGTTCGAAGGCTTTGAATCCGTCCGGTTGGCGCGCAGCTGCCATGACCTCGTCCATCAGCTCGTCGGTGAGCTGCTGCGGGTCTGTGATCAACGCCTGCATGCTGCGGACCATCGCGCTGCGATTGCCGCCCACCCAGGTGGTGGCCGCGCCCAGCAGGCCGGCACGCAGCGCCGCCCACGTGACCAGTTGGCGCACAGCGGACAACGGCCCGTCCGACAGCCGCGGCATGACACCGTAGCTGCCGAGCAGCATCGCGGCGGTCACCCCGTCAGGCCGGTCCAGCACATGGCCGATGGTCATGCCGCCGCCGAGTGACAGACCGCCGATCGCGTACCGCCGCAGACCGAGTGCGTCGACCAACTCCCCCACGTACGCGATGAGCCGCTCCTGCGTCACCGGTAGCCGCGCGGGTGCGCTGTGCCCGAAACCGGGATGGTCCGGGGCGATGACGCGATGGCCGGCCTGGGCCAACCGCGGGCCGAGCCCGCCCCACGACAACGACGCGTTGTCCACCCCGCCGCCGTGCAACAACACGACTGTCGACGCCGGACGGTCTGGCGCCCAGGTGAGATAGGAGACCGGTCCGGATGGAAGGTCTACGACCGAGCGGGTCATGCCCTCGGGTGGGCCTGATCGTGCACCGCGCGCAGCCGGGCCACGGTGACGTGGGTATAGAGCTGCGTGGTGGCCAGCGTCGTGTGGCCGAGCAATTCCTGCACGACACGCAGATCAGCGCCACCCTCCAACAGATGCGTGGCCGCACTGTGTCGCAGGCCGTGCGGGCCGATGTCCGGCGCGCCGTCGACCGCGGCCACTGTCTGGTGCACCACGGTGCGGGCCTGCCGCGGGTCCAGGCGCCCACCGCGCGCGCCCAGCAACAGCGCCGGCCCGGA
Source organism: Mycobacterium dioxanotrophicus (assembly GCF_002157835.1). NCBI lineage: Bacteria > Bacillati > Actinomycetota > Actinomycetes > Mycobacteriales > Mycobacteriaceae > Mycobacterium > Mycobacterium dioxanotrophicus. The sequence goes on from NZ_CP020809.1 coordinate 4,719,889, forward strand.
GTCTGCCGTGGCGACCGCGGGCCTCCCGTTGGACAGCCATGAGGTCAGCGCCTGCTGGGCCGGTTCGCCGAACGGCACCGTGCGCTGCTTGTTGCCCTTGCCCAGAACTCGCAGTACCCGTCGTTCGCGGTCGACGTCGTCGATGTCCAACCCGCACAACTCGCTGACCCGGATACCGGTGGCGTAGAGCATCTCGACGATCAGCCGGTCGCGCAACGCCAGCGGATCCCCTTGCTCTGCACCTGAATTCAGTGCGGCCATGGCATCGAGCGCTTGATCCTGACGCAGCACCGCGGGCAGGTTGCGACGGGATCGGGGTGCCTGCAGCCGCGCCGCCGGGTCGCTGGCAAGCAGCCCGCGCCGGCAGGCCCATGCGGTGAACGTTTTGACCGACGACGTGCGGCGGGCCAGCGTGGTGCGCGCCGCCCCGGCCGCAGACTGGGCAGCCAGCCAGGATCGCAGCGTCGGCAGGGTCAGCGTCTCCAGCCCGCCGCCGGTGTAGTCGAACAACGACCGGAGGTCACCGCGATAGGCCCGCCGGGTGTGCTCGGACCGACCTCTCTGCAACGCGAGGAACTCGTCGAACTCGTCGAGGACACGCGATGTCCCCGCGTCGCTGCACTCCTGCCCGCCGGTGTCCATGGTCCTACCGTGACAGACACCCGAACCTCACGCATCCGACGCGCCGCGCCCCGGCATCACGGCTTCATCTCGTCGCCGTCCGGCGGGTGGTCACGCCAAACTCCCGAGGTAGGGCTGAGATTCGATGAGACCCTCATCACTGGGTAGTTGTCCGTGCCCGAACACCCGCTCGTGCTGACGGGCGCGCAGCTCTCTATGCGCATCAGCAGGTTTGACGTAGCCGTGGCGGCGGCGCCCTTCGTCGGGCGTGAGCACTGTGGCCGACCGCGGTGGGATGCCCATGATGTAGGGCCCCGCCACCGGGACCACTGACGGTGCGATCACCTTGGCCACCAACAACTTCAGCCGGGGAACGCGGTCGACCACACCGAAGCCGAGCTTGAGCACGGGCCGCACCACCAGGTCGATCAGGCGGGGCTGGTCGAACCCGCTGAGCCGGCGCATCCAGCGCGGCATGGTCGCGATGGTGCCTGCCCGCAGAAACCAGTTGAGAATCTCCACGGCGGGACTCGCGATCTTCGGCGTGGGCGGCAGCACCACCTTGGCGTTGAGCAGATGGTTCATCATGGCGCGGGCGGCTTCGCTGACGGCGAGGTGCGGCCGCATCTGCTCGAAGTACTCGTTGACGCCCGCACGGGTGCGGGGAACGTCCCGCGGGTCGCAGGTCTGGAACTCTGCGGCCGTCGCACAGTCCTGCCAGTAGCGGGCCTCTTCCTGGGCGGTCAGCTTGCCGCCACCGTAGAGCTCGTAGGCCTTGAGCACCGAATGCCAGCCGGTCAGCAAGATCCACAGTTGTGAGTGAGGATCGTTGGCGTCGTAGGGATTACCGCTGAGTGGTTCGGTGCCGATGGCTTTCGAGTGCACCTTTACCAGGACGTCAGCCGCCTTGAGCACCGACTCGGTGTCGGCGAATGCGACCATGGCGAAGTAGCGCACGGTCCGGTCGTACCGGGTGCGGGGCCGGTCGTAGTTCGCGCCGGTGGTGTCCACTGCGGCGATCAGTGCGGGGTCGAGTTCCTCGACCACCACGGCGCGCTGCAACCCGATGATCGGGGTGGTCGCATGACCCCAGACTTTCCAGGTCACCGATTCCGGCCCGAAGAAGCCGTAGTCAGCCATCGGCTGCAGATCGGACATGGGAGAACTCCTCTGTTCGTGCGGTCAGGCGGTGCGGAACGCGCGGTAGGTGGCCGCTCCGATGAAGGCACCCAATGTGTCTGGGGTCCAGGCTTTTCCGTCGTCGTGCAGCAGTGTCCGCACGGCGGCTTCACAGCTGGACACGAACTGTTCGACGAGCACCGGCAGCTTCTTGTCGGCGTCGACGGTGCCCCACCGTTGCAGCGTCGGCGCCAACCGTCGAGAGACCTTGGCCACCAACACCGCTCGACCGTTGCGGAAATGGTCGGCGACGGCCGGATCGGGGTCGGCACTCATCACCAACCGCCAGGAGTACGGGCGTCTCGCCACGGTGCGCAGCAGGGCCTGAAAGCCCTCGACGAACACCGTCTCGTCGGCATCGGCCTTGCCGTACGGCAGCGCCTCGATCGCGTCGTTGAGCAGCAGCCCCAATTCGCGTTCGAGCAGCGCCCGGATGAGCTCGACGCGGTCGGGAAAACACGAGTACACCACCGGGCGGGTCACCTTGAGCTGTTTGGCGACCGCACCGATCGTGACCGCCGCGACGCCGTGCTCCATGACGACCGCCAGTGCGGCGTCGAGCACCTGTGGACGACGCCGTTCCGGGCCGAGGTGTGCGGCCCGTTCGCGGACTGTTCCTACAGTCATGAAGGAAAATGCTACATCAGTGAATAATCTGGGGCCAGCGTCAGTTACCTGGGCTTTCCCGCCAGCCCTCAGAGCGCCGCAGGCATGGGTGCCGGATTTGCGGCGATCTCGTCGAGCACGCGGATGTTGCGGACGACGTCGCGGCTCTCCCGTGCCGCGATCGCGTCGATCGCCGTCTGGATGAGCCCGACAACGTCCGGCGGGTCATAGACGAGCGCCCCTTGCCCGGCGACGGTGACGTCGCGGACGCGGATCGTCACCGGCCGCAGGAAACCCGGCTCGAGCGCCAGCACTGTCGCGAATCGCCAGGCGTCGTCACGGAAGGCCGTGACCGACTGGTCGATCAGGAAGATCTCGTTCTTCATGAGCACCGCGTAGATGTCGGCCAACGCGGGTGACAGCTCGTCGATGTCGGCGATGACGCCGCTGACCTGGCTCGCCAGGACCGCGTTGATCCGATCGAAGTCGGTCTTCATGTCGCGGGTCGCCGTATCGACGGCCTGCGCGACGATGCCGAGGTCAAGGCCGATGTGCGCGTTGACTCCGGCGAGCATGTGCTGCAACATGATCGGCTCCGGCCGGGCCGCGGCGTCGAAGGTCAGCCGCCACGACCGCGTCGGTTTGGCGTACCCGTCCGGGTGGAAGTAGCCGTTCAGCGCGTCGAAGTAGCGGTTGGCGAACGCCACGTCGAGTCGCGCCAGCCGGGGGCCGTCCTCGAACACTCCGTCGGATACCGCTGTCTTCACGGCCACGGTGATCCGCTTGTACAGGGCGGCGAAATAGCCGAGTCGGCTCGGCGCTTCGATCGACCAGTCGATCACGGCGTCGATGTCGGCGACGACCTCGTCGAGAGTTGTTGCGGGTCGCAGTGGCGCGAGCGGTGATGGCGATGGCATCCCATCATGTTGGGCGTGCCGACGGCCGCCAGCACGCGTAGCCGACTACCTGATCTGTTACTCGACTCGGCGCAACGCGTCGGGCGTGAGGTCGGACAGGGTGGGATAGCCGTCGACGCCCATGATCAGATCCGCCTCGGCGAGCAACGAACGCAGCACGTGCACAACGCCATCCGCGCCGCCGAGGGCCAACCCGTACACGTAGGGCCTGCCCACACCGACCGCGGTCGCCCCCAGCGCGAGCGCCTTGACGATGTCCGCGCCGCTGCGGACGCCGGAGTCGAACAACACCGGCAGCCCGTCGGCAGCCTCGACGACGCCCGGCAGACAGTCGATCGCCGGGAGACCGCCGTTGGCCTGGCGGCCACCGTGATTCGAGCAGTAGATGCCGTCGACTCCCCCGTCCTTGGCGCGCCGGACGTCGTCGGGATGGCAGATGCCCTTGACGATCAGCGGCAGAGTCGTCAGCGACCGCAGCCACGGCAAGTCGTCCCACGTGAGCGGGTTTCCGAACAGACTCACCCAACGCAGCACGGTGGCCTGCGGATTCTGCTCGGGCGGCTGGGCCAGCCCGGCGCGGAACACGGGGTCGGTGGTGTAGTTGGCCAGACACTTGCCACGCAACTGAGGGAAGTTCGAGGTCGCCAGGTCGCGCGGGCGCCATCCGGGGACCCAGGTGTCCAGCGTGACGACGATGGCCTTGAACCCGGCGGCCTCGGCGCGTTGTACCAGGCTGGCCGCCAACTCCCTGTCGGTCGGCGTATAGAGCTGGAAAAAGCCGGGGGTGTCACCGAATTGCGCGGCGACATCTTCCATCGGATCTTCGGTCAACGTCGAAAGCATCAATGGCACACCGGTTTTCGCGGCAGCACGGGCAGCGGCGAGATCACCGTGTCCGTCTTGGCTGCTGATGCCGAGCACCCCGACCGGAGCCATGAACAGTGGCGAGGGCAGCGTGAGGCCGAACACCTCGACGCTGAGGTCACGCTCCTTGTGCGCGTTGAACATGCGCGGCATCAGGCCCCACCGGTCGAACGCGCTGCGGTTGACCCGCTGGGTGCGTTCGTCACCGGCCCCGCCGGCCACATACGACCACACCGACGGTGGCATGGCGGCCTGCGCCTTGGCCTCCAGTCCCGCGTAGTCCATCGGCAGACCCGGCAGAACACCGGCCAGGCCCTGGAGGTAGATCTCGAGTTGGTAGTCGCCGAATGCCATGCCGGCTACCCTGCCAGTTCGACCTCAGCCGGTGGTGGCGGACTCGGCTTTTGCCAGCTCGGCCTTCCACTGCCGGAACGTTTCCTCCGTGCGTCCGCGGCGCCAATACCCGGAGATCGACGCGGCAAACTTCGCCGGGACACCGCGTTCCTTGCGGATGTAGGGCCGCAGGTTGTGCATGACCGCCTGGGCCTCACCGTGGATGAACACCTGCACCCGGCCTGGCAGCCAGTGGGCGGTCTTGACGGCTTCGATCAGCGGCGCGTTGTCGCCGGCCCGGTCCTCACCGACGAGGTCGGCCCGACCGCCGCGGTATATCCAGGTCACGTCGACGCCTGCGGGGGCGGTCAAGGGCACCTCGTCATCGGGGCCAGCCACCTCGATGAATGCCTTGCCAACCGCGTTGTCGGGCAGGGCTTCCAAGGCCGCACTGATCGCCGGTAGCCCGGCTTCGTCACCGGCCAACAGGTGCCAGTCGGCCTCCGGGTCGGGCGCGTAGGCACCGCTCGGCCCCATCAGATAAGCGGGCTGTCCTGGGACTACGGCTGCCGCCCACGGTGCTGCGACACCCTGATCACCATGGACGACGAAGTCGATGGCGATCTCGCGGCGCTCGGTGTCGACCTGCCGGATGGTGTAGGTCCGCACGGTCGGGCGATGTGCGGTGGGCAGCTCGGCGAAACTGTCGAGGGTCAACGGCTGCGGCAGCGCGTCGACGTCCACCCCGTTGGGCACGACGACGAGTTTGACGTAGGAATCCGTGAATTCGTTCGGCGAAAAAGTGTCGAACCCGGTGCCCGGACCCGCGTCACCGAGTATCACCCTGACCATGTGTGGCGTCATCTGCTCACGACGCACCACCGCAAACGTGTGGACCGGACGTCCCGCCATACCGCCTCCAAAAACTCGAACGTCGGCCATTGATTAGCCGACCTCATCGACTATACGGAGCCCCGCGCGTCCGTTGGGGTGTACCGGTCGCGATCAGGTCCGCCGATGTACGACCAGACACCTGGTTCACCGGATCGTAAACAGTGCCCAATCCCGGCATCCGCGAACGATTTACGGATGGTCTCCGGCCCCTCGCTGTACAGCGACCACCCCCGGCAATGTGCCGGTATCACATCTGACAGGCCGAGCGTGACGGCCACGTCGGAGGCACGGTCCGAGGTCAGGGTCAACGGACGACCGGAAAATTTGGCGGGGACCCGAGCAGCGCCGATGTGCAGTACTCCCACGCTGATATCCGGGAACCGGGTCCCGATCTGCATGACCGGTGCGAGCGACGCGTTGTCACCGCTGAGGTAGACCGTGGGCAGCTCTGGACTGCGCAGGACGAACCCGGTGACCTCGGTGTTGATGTTGCCGTATTCGTCACGCTCGCCGTCGCTGGGACCGTGCTGCGCCGGCACGGCGAACACCGTCACCGCGGCCGCGCCATTTGTCGGTTCGATGACGGTCGACTCATAGGGCGCGAGGCCGTGGGCGTTGCCCCCGAGTCGACCGGCGGCCTGACCACCGGTCAGCAGGAGTGCGGCCGCGGCGGCGAAAGCCCTACCGGCGTAATCGAAGTTGTCCATGTGGAGGTCATGGCTGAGCAGCACGACGTCCACGGGACCGAGCTGTTCCGGTTGCACGGCGGGACCCTCGACCTTGGAATACGGGCCGAACGGACCCGGCGGGTCGAACGTCGGATCGGAGACGAACCGCACCCCGCCGTAGTCGATCACCGTCGTCGCACCGCCGATGACACCGATCGCGAACTCGTACCGGTCTGCGTTGATGGCAGCCACCATGGCAGCGACGATATCGGTGAATGCGGGATCGCGGGACCTCATCATTCACCGGCTCACTTCCGCCGCCTGTAGCGGCGCCAACAACCCGCCTCCGCCGACGCCAGCCCGGCGATCTCGAGCACGGCCAGCGGGCCCAGCACCGCATGAGCCGGGACTCCCGCTGCCACCGCGATCTCGTCGACGGTGTGGCCACCGCGCGAGGGCAGCGCGTCGTAGACCCGCTTCTCGTCGGGGCCGAGCGCGTCGAGCGGGCCGGCCGGGTGCGGCTCGTCGTCGGCGAGTTCACCGATCCGCCCGGCCAATTCGACGACATCCGCTGCCCGGGTCACCAGTTTGGCTCCGCCTCGCAGCAGCGCGTGACACCCCGCGGAGGCCGCCGATGTCACCGGCCCCGGCACGGCACACACCGCCCTGCCGAGTCCCCCGGCCCACGACGCGGTGTTGGCGGCGCCGCTGCGCAGGCCCGCCTCGACGACGACCGTCGCACCCGATAGCGCGGCCACCAGCCGGTTACGGGTAAGGAACCGCAGCCGGCCGGGCGCGGTTCCGGGCGGGTACTCGCTGACGAGTAGGCAATCCTCGCGGATTCGGCGGAACAGGGCGCTGTGCCCGGACGGGTACGGGTTGTCGATGCCGCCCGCGACCACGGCCACGGTGATGCCTTCACACGCCAGTGCGGAGCGATGCGCGGCGCCGTCGATGCCGTAGGCGCCGCCCGACACCACCGTGAAGTCCCGGGAGACCAGACCCGCCGCGAGGTCGGCCGAGACATGTTCGCCGTAGGCGGTGGCCGCGCGGGTACCGACGATCGCCGCAGCCCGCGCTGCCGCATCCGCCAGACGTACGGGCCCGACCGCCCACAACACCAACGGCGGATGCCCGTTCGACCGATTGTCAATCCCCTTGAACGCCATGAATGACAGCAGCGGCCATTCTTCGTCGTCCGGCGTGATCAACCGGCCACCCATTCCATCGAGAATATCGAGATCCGCCTGGGCACAATCCATCTCACGACGCGCCTCGACCCGGTGCGCCCACTTCTCGTCAGTCTTTCCGGTCTTCACCTGCTCGGCCGCCTCGACCGGGCCGCACCGCGCCACCAATGCAGCCAACTGGGGGCATGGCGGTTCGGCCACCCGCGACAGGTACGCCCACGCTCGTCGCTCCTCTTCGGTCATGACATCCCCCCGGCCTGACGAAAGCTCAACGCCGTGGCCACATCTGCTATCGCCGGTGACGTTCGTCCAGCCAGATCCGCCAGGGTCCACGCCACCCGCAAACAGCGGTCCGCCCCTCTCATGCTGATGAGACCACGGTCCAGAGCGTCCTGCAGTGGTGCCATCGTGGCCCGGGGCAACCTGAATTCGCGCCGCAGGAGTGGTCCGTTCACCTCGGCGTTGGTACGGATGCCGTGCGACCGCCATCGTTCCTCCGCGGCGAACCTGGCGACCGCCACCCGTTCCCGGACCGCGGCGCTCGACTCCGCCGCGTCCGGCACGAACACGCCTGCGCTGACCGGGTTGAGCTCGACGCGCAGATCCACCCGGTCCACCAGCGGCCCCGACAGCTTGCCCCGGTACCGCAGTTTGGCTTGCGCCGAGCACATGCAGTCGACAGGGTTCGGTGGCGCGCATGGGCACGGGTTGGCCGCGAGAACCAGTTGGAACCGAGCCGGGTAACAGGCCACCCCGTCGCGGCGGGCCAGGCGGATCTCACCGTCCTCCAAAGGTGTTCGCAACGCCTCCAGGGCACTGGTGCCCATCTCGGCAAACTCGTCGAGGAACAGCACGCCGCGATGGGCGCGGCTGACCGCGCCGGGCCGCGCCATGCCGCTACCTCCCCCGACCAGCGATGCGACGCTCGACGTATGGTGCGGCGCGACGAACGGCGGCCGGGTGATCAGCGGAGTGTCGCTCGCCAACAGGCCCGCGACCGAATGAACCGCCGTCACCTCCAGCGACTCGCCGTGCGACAGCGGCGGCAGGAGCCCGGGAAGGCGTTGCGCGAGCATGGTTTTGCCGGTGCCGGGCGGTCCTGTGAGCATCAGGTGGTGCGCTCCGGCCGCGGCGACCTCGACCGCGTAGCGGGCCTGCGTCTGCCCGACCACGTCGGCGAGGTCAGCGGTCGGTTCAGCAACGCGTTCTCCCGCCGCGATCCGCGCCGCCAGATCAGCCTTGTTCTCGAACCACGCCAGCAACTGGCCCAGCGTGTTCACACCCAACACCTCTATGCCATCGATCAAGCTCGCCTCGGCCAGGTTGTCGACCGGCACCACCACCGTCGGCCACCCTTCCTGCTTGGCCGCCAGCACCGCCGGCAGCACACCGTGCACCGGCCGCACCCGAGCGTCCAACGAAAGTTCTCCCAAGAGCACCGTCTTCTCCAGCCGGGCCCACGCGGTCTTGGTGTTCGCCGACAACACCGCACTGGCCAGTGCCAGGTCATACGCCGACCCCACCTTGCGCAACGTCGCGGGCGACAACGCCAACGTGAGGCGTGACATCGGCCAGTTGGCACCGCAGTTGGTGATCGCCGCCCGCACCCGATCCCGGGATTCCTGCAACGCGGCATCGGGCAGCCCCACCAGATGCACACCGGGAAGGCCGGAGCTGATGTCGGCTTCGATCTCCACGATCACCCCGTCGAGACCCCGCACGGCCACCGAATACGCTCTGCCCAAACTCATCTCAACCCACCCCTTGCAGATGAATGATCTCCGGCTCACGCCGCCTGCCGATGCGTACGCCGATCACATCGATGCGCACCTCCGACCACCTGCGGTCCTGTTCGGCCAGCCAGAGCGCGGCCAACCGGCGCAGCCGGCGCACCTTCTGCGCAGGCACCGCCTCGGCCAGGCCGCCGTAACCGTCGCCGGTGCGGGTCTTCACCTCGACGAACACCACCGTGCCTGTGGCCGCGTCCTCGGCGATCACGTCCAGCTCGCCGTAGCGACAGCGCCAGTTGCGAACCAGGGCCCGCAGCCCGACGGTCGCCATATGCTCCACCGCCAATTGCTCACCCAGCGCGCCGATCTCGGCCCGAGTCATTGAAGTCATGCCAACACCGTGCGGCCTGGGCCCGACAGAATCCGCCTGGACGGGTCAGTTATCCCCAACCTGTAGTTCATCCACAGGGTCGGGTGACGAAAACCGGCTCAGGGCCGGCAGCGCAGGTGGTCCAGCACCATTTCGGCGACGGGCCCTGGCGCGTCGGTCACCAGGCCGTGCCCCGCGTCCGGCACGATCGCCGTCCGTGCCCCTGCCCGGCGCGCGGCCTGTGCTGCGCGTTGCGCGTCGTGCACGGCGCTGTCGCCGGCCACCAGCACCAGGGTCGGCACCGGTAGTGGCGGCAGTGAATCGGGCAGCTCGGGCGTCACGACAGGTGAGGCCGGAAAGTGGGCCGCGCCATGAGCGAGCAGGTCCACGTAGGCCTCGCGCGCCGGCCCGCTTCCGGAGACGCCTGGTGCAAACATCGCGCGGGCGTTGTCGAAAGACGGATGGACGTCGCGGTTTTGGGCGAACTCGGCGAACTCCGGCGGCAATGGGGCGAACGTGAGGACCGGGTCGAGCAGCACCAGCCGCCGCACCCGGGCAGGATGCGCCAGAGCGAATCGCAGTGCGAGGTGCCCGCCGAACGAGTGGCCGCAGAGGTCGGCCGCGGATAGCTCGAGGAACTCGAAAGTCTCTGCGAGCCAAGCGACCAGGTCGTCCATACTGGCGATCGGAGCCCCTTCGTGGCGGCTGCGGCCCGGTTCTCCCATGATGTCCACGGCCCGGACACGGTGATGGTCGGCCAACATTCCCACAATGGGGTACCACATCGCCGATGTGGCACCGAGGCCGTGCAGCAGCACCAACGGCGGTGCCGATGCCGGCCCGGCTGAGGTGATCCGGGTGGTGCCATACCGCCCAGCGACCTCGATGGTCTCGATCGATACCGGCCAGTGCGCCATGACCGCGTCGTAGGCCCGAAAGTACGCGCGCTCCAGATCAGCGTCGGCGAAGGCAGGCATCGGTGTCGACGCTACGCCAGATCTCTGCCCCGGATTACGCCTGGTTTATCGCGAGTATCAGCAGGGCGGTGATGGCAATGAGAAGCACGGCTGAGACCGCGAAGCCGCGCCACCACAGTCGTTTTGGCAACGCCAGGGGCAGCAACACCGCGCAGACCACGCTCAGCGGAAGGTAGGCGAGAAACCCGAAGATCATGCCGTAGCCGTGTGGATCCTGCGCCGGGTTCGTGGAGAATGCGGACGAGAGGACCATCCACACGACCAGTAGCCATGGCACGGCGGCACATCCACCGAGCACGGCTGCGACGATCCGCACTGCGAGCACACCTTGACTCTGACCCGGCGCGGACGCCGGTGGGTGTTGCCGCCAGTCGTACGGATACTGTTGCGGCCACTCGTAGGGATACGGCACAGCGACCGGTTCGGTGGGCCCAGCCGTGCCGCCCACAGGGTCATCGACTCCGTTCACCACGGCCTCGACCGCAGCACCCGCCCTGCACAATCCATATCTCAAGCATCGCACCGCTCATGCGGTGCTCGACGCGGCAACCTGCCGCGGCCACAAGCGCCGACTCGTCAACACCTGCCATGCCGCGGTCCTATGCGCCAGACGCGAAGGGGGCCAAGAGGAACTCGTCGACGAAGCGCACAAACGTGTCGTCCACGTGTGCGGTGTCCTCGGCCGTGAAGTACTCGATGATCAAGCCTTGAAACGCGGCCAACGCGATCCGGGACCGGGTTTCAGCAACGTGGGTGGGCATGCCGAGCGCCTCCAGCCGGGCTTGCGAGTTCCTGGTGAGCAGGGCCAGCGTCTCCCAGGTGTACTCACGGTAGGCGCTGTCCCGCCCGCACGCGGCACCGAACACCTGGAGGACGACCCTCAGGGTGTCGCTGCGGTCGCCACGCGTGCAGGCATGCCAATCCTGCATGCACCACTCGCGGTGCGCCGCCACCGACACGGGCAGATCGAGTTCGTCGGTTTCGGGTATCGCGGCCCGCTGCTGACGGTTGAGCACGTCGAGGGTCAGTTGCTCTTTGCTGCCGAAGTAGTACACGAGCATGCGGGCACTGGTGCCCATCTCAGCGGCCAGCGCCCGCAGCGATGTCTCGGTCAGCCCGGTGCGAGCGAGCACGGCGCCGGCGGAGGCGAGCAGTTCCTCCCGCTTCGCACGGTCGATCGATCGAGCCATGCCTCACTGTAATAGTTGCTTCAGGTATGGCTATCGAGCCCGACATCGTCGGACTGGCGGACGCGACGAGCACCCGTGAGGCCGGCCCAGCTAGAGTTATTAGGCAATGCTCAGCTAACCAACTCGGCAACGGGCGCCACACGCGGCGCGGAAGGAATCATCAATGCGAAGCACGTGGCGCCGGATCGCCGGTCCCATCGTCTCCGTCGCCGCGATCCTCGCGCTCACCCTGGGTGCGACGGCCTGCTCGACGAGCTCGGAGAAGAGCGACGAACTGCTCATCTACAACGCTCAGCACGAGTCGCTGACCAAGGAGTGGATCGACGCCTTCACCAAGCAGACCGGCATCAAGGTGACCTACCGTCAAGGCGGGGACACCGAGTTGGGCAATCAGCTGGTCGCCGAGGGGGGCGCCTCCCCGGCCGACGTCTTCCTCACCGAGAACTCGCCCGCCATGGCCGCGGTGGAGCGCGCCGGCCTGTTCGCCGACGTGTCCGCGGACACCGTCAAGCAGGTGCCCGAGCAGTACCGTCCGGCGAGCGGCAAATGGACCGGTGTCGCAGCCAGGACCACCGTCTTCGCCTACAACACCACAAAGCTGCGGCCCGAGCAGCTGCCGACGTCGCTGCTCGATCTGCAGCAGCCGACGTGGAAGGGCCGCTGGGGCGCGCCGCCGGCCAAGGCCGATTTCCAGGCCATCGTCGCGGCCCTGCTGGCGCTCAAAGGTGAACCCGCGACCGCCCAGTGGCTGGCCGGCATGAAGACCAACGCCGTGCTGTACAAGGACAACATCGCGACCCTCAAGGCGGTCAACGACGGCGAGGTCGACGGCGGTGTGGTCTACCACTACTACTGGTTCCGCGACCAATCGAAAGCCAAGGAGATCAGCGGCAACACCGCGCTGCACTACTTCGGCAACGGCGACCCGGGTGCGTTCTTGTCGTTGTCCGGCGGCGGTGTGCTGAAGTCCAGCAAGAAGCAGCAGCAGGCTCAGCAGTTCCTGCAGTTCATCACCAGCAAGGCCGGCCAAGAAGTCCTGCAGAACGGCACGTCGTACGAGTACCCGGTGGCCAGCGGTGTCCCTGCCAATTCAGCGCTGAAGCCGCTCGACCAGTTGCATCCGCCCGCCGTCGATCCCTCCGATCTGGACGCCAAGAAGGTGTCCGATCTGATGACGGCCGCGGGTCTGCTCTAGGCACTGACGCCGTGGCAGCCCCATCGGTCGTCGGGAAACAACTCCCGCCACGGGCCACGTCCAACCGGCCGGGTCCGGTGGTGACGGCTGTCGTGGCGCTGCTGGTGGCCGCCAGCTTCATCCCGATCGGCTATGTGGGCTGGGCGTTCGTCAGCACGGGGCCCACCCAGGCGGCCAAACTCCTGTTGCGCCCCCGCGTCGGCGAATTGCTGTTCAACACGGTGGGTTTGGTGCTCATCACGGTGCCGTTGTGCGTGCTGATCGGCGTCACGGTGGCCTGGCTGGTGGAACGCACGGACCTGCCTGGTCGCGCACTGTGGCGGCCGTTGTTCGTTGCGCCGCTTGCCGTTCCGGCCTTCGTGAACAGCTACGCGTGGGTCGGGGTGGTGCCCTCGCTGCACGGCCTGGCCGGTGGCGTGCTGGTCTCGACGCTGTCGTACTTCCCGTTCGTCTACCTGCCGGCCGCGGCGACGCTGCGCCGCCTGGACCCTGCGGTCGAGGAGTCGGCCCGCACGCTGGGTTCCGATACCGCGGGCGTGATGTTCCGGGTGGTGCTGCCCCAGTTGCGGCTCGCCGTTCTCGGCAGCGGATTGCTGATCGCCGTGCACCTGCTCGCCGAGTACGGCGCGTTCGCCATGGTGCGCTTCGACACGTTCACCACGGCCATCTTCGAACAGTTCCAGGCAACATTCGACGGCGCAGCGGGCAGCATGCTCGCCGGGGTGCTGGTGTTGTGCTGCCTGGTGCTGTTGGTCGCCGAGGCCGGTGCCCGCGGGCAGGCCCGCTTCGCGCGGATCGGCGCCGGAGCGCCGCGACGACCCGAACCGGTTCAGTTGGGCCGCTTGAGATTACCGGCACAGGCCGCACTGCTGGGGCTCATGCTGGCAGCGTTGGGTGTGCCGGTGTGGACCATCCTGCGCTGGCTGTGGATCGGCGGGTCCGCGGTGTGGGAGATCGACGATCTGGGCCCGGCGCTCGGCCAGACGATCGGGCTCGCGACCGCGGCCGCCATGATCACCACGATGCTGGCGTTTCCGGTGGCATGGGTCGCCGTGCGCTGCAGCGGAGCACTGGCCAGGATGGTCGAGGGCGCCAACTTCGTCACCAGCTCGCTGCCCGGCATCGTCACCGCGCTGGCGCTGGTGACCGTCACCATCCGGGCGGTGCCGCCGCTGTACCAGACGGTCTTCTTGATCCTGGGCGCCTATGTGCTGCTGTTCACGCCGCGTGCACTGGTGAGCCTACGGGCGGGGCTCGCGCAGGTACCGCTCAATCTGGAGGAGGCCTCGCGCTCGCTGGGCAGCGCGCCATGGGCCACCTTCACCCGGGTCACCCTGCGGCTCACCGCCCCCGCCGCCGCGGCCGGCGCATCGCTGGTGTTCGTGGCGGTGGCCACCGAATTGACCGCGACCCTGCTGCTGGCACCGACCGGCACCCGCACGCTGTCCATGCGGTTCTGGTCCTACGCAAGCGAACTCGACTACCCCGCGGCGGCACCGTATGCACTGATGCTGGTGGTGCTGGCGATCCCCGTCACGCTCATCCTGTTCCGCCAGTCGACGAAGGTGGCCGCGCTGTGACCACACCGACCCTGAGTACCCGCGTCCTGGCCAAATCCTTCCACGGCAGCACCGTCCTGCACGGAATCGACCTGGACCTCGAGCCGGGCACCATCACCGCGGTCGTCGGCGCATCCGGGTGCGGAAAGACCACACTGTTGCGGCTCATCGCCGGATTCGAGACCCCGGACGCGGGAACCGTCACCATCGACGGACGCGAGGTCGCCGGGCACAGCTGGGTACCGCCCCATCAACGCCGCGTCGGTTACGTGGCCCAGGACGGGGCGCTGTTTCCCCATCTGACCGTCGGCCAGAACATCGGCTACGGGCTGCGCGGTGTGCTACGCGGAGCCCCGGCACGCGCCAGGATCACCGAACTGCTCGAAACCGTCTCCCTCGACAGCTCATTCGCCGACCGCCGACCGCATCAACTGTCCGGCGGTCAGCAGCAGCGCGTGGCGCTCGCGCGTGCCCTGGCCCGCAAACCCGCGTTGATGCTGCTCGATGAACCGTTCAGCGCCCTCGACACGGGACTGCGGGCATCGACCCGCAAAGTGGTCGCACGCACTCTCTCCGAGGCCGGGGTGACGACGCTTTTGGTCACCCATGATCAGGAGGAGGCGCTGTCACTGGCCGACCAGGTCGCGGTGATGCGAGATGGGCGGTTCACCCAGGTCGGCCGTCCGATGCAGGTGTACCGCCAACCCAATGACCGGTTCACCGCGGAGTTCCTCGGTGACTGCATCGCGCTGCCGTGCACTGTGACGGACGGGTTCGCCGAGTGCATCCTCGGTCGGGTTCCTGTGCAGCCGGAGACCGCGGACGGCCCCGCCACCGTCATCCTGCGGCCCGAACAGCTTGTCGCCACCGCCATTTCGGACTCCGAAGCGCGCAGCCGGACCTCCGGCGGATTCGGCACCGTCATCGCGACAGAATTCCTGGGCCATGATGTGCTGTTGACCATCGACCCATCCGGCGACACCGCACCTGTCACGGTGCGCCAGCACAGCCTCAATCCCCCGGCGATCGACACCAAGGTCCACATCGACGTGCACGGAACCGGAACGGTTTTCCGGTGACTCCATCAGCCTCGCTGGTGGATTGCCTACGGTCCCACGGTGATCGCGTCGCGGTGCACACCGAGACAACCCAGCTGACATACCGCGACCTGGCCGACGAGGTCACCGCGACCATGCCGTCGCTGGGCACCGGCCGCCGGCTGGTGCTGCTGGAAACCCGCAACGACACCGACACCCTGACCCGTTATCTGGCCGCACTGGCGGCAGGCCACGTGGTGATCCCGGTACCTGCCGACCGCGATCACCACGCGATCATCGACACCTACGACCCCGACACCGTGATCGAAGCGTCCGGGATCCGCCATCGCCACCGCCGTCCGGTCCACCGCCTCCACGACGACCTGGCGCTGCTGATGTCCACCTCGGGCAGTACCGGATCCCCGAAACTTGTGCGGCTGTCGCGCGTCAACCTGATCAGCAATGCCGCCGCCATCGCCGATTACCTCGACATACGCGAAACCGACCGGGCAGCAACCACATTGCCGCTCTCGTACTGCTATGGCCTGTCGGTGGTGCACAGTCATCTGCTGCGCGGCGCCGGCCTGATCCTCACCGGCCGCTCCGTTGTGGACGACCGGTTCTGGGAGTTGTTCCGTCGCCATCGCGGCACCAGCCTGGCCGGGGTGCCGCACACCTTCGATCTGCTCGACCGGATCGGCTTCGACGCGATGGAACTGCCGCACCTGCGCTACCTCACCCAGGCCGGCGGGCGCATGCCACCCGAGCAGGTCAGCCGGTGGGCAGCACACGCCAGCGAACGGGGCCGCAAGTTCTTCGTGATGTACGGCGCGACCGAGGCCACCGCCCGCATGGCGTACCTCCCACCGGAATTGGCGCTGTCACATCCCGGCTGCATCGGACGGCCCATCCCCGGCGGAGTGCTGTCGATCGACTCGAACGACGACTGGCCGGCCGGCACCGGTGAACTCGTCTACCGCGGCCCCAACGTCATGATGGGATACGCGCAGCGACCCGGCGATCTGGCGCTGGGCGCCACCGTCGATGAGCTGAGAACCGGTGACATCGCCCGACGCGGACCCGATGGCCTCTACGAGATCGTCGGCCGCAGTAGCCGTTTCGTGAAGCTCTACGGGCTGCGGATCGACCTGCAGCGTCTGGAGGCGGCGCTGCGCAGCCACGACACCGCCGTCCTGTGCGCCGAGGACGAGGACAGTATCGCGGTGGCCGCAACCACGCCACGCAGTGCCAGCGAGCTGCAACAGCTCACCGCTGCGGCCGCGGGAGTCCCGGTCACCGCGGTGCGCGCGGTCGTGGTCACGGAGCTGCCGAGGCTGACCTCCGGTAAACCGGACTATCCCGCGGTGCGCCGGCTGGCCGCCATGCCAGATCCCGACGCGGGAAGCGACGCTGTGGATCTGCGGCGGCTGTTCGCCGATGTCCTGCACCTCGACCCCACCACCATCGACACCCGGGCCAGTTTCGTCGACCTCGGCGGGAACTCGCTGACCTACGTGGCCATGTCGGTCCGGCTGGAACAGGCCCTCGGTCACCTGCCCGCGCAATGGCATCTGATGCCGTTGAACCGGCTGCAGCCCACCACCGCACCCAGGCGTCGCTGGGGGTCGACGGTGGAGACGAGTGTGGCGCTGCGTGCTGCCGCCATCGTGCTCATCGTCGGATCCCACGCAGATCTGTTCAAGCTGTGGGGCGGGGCCCATCTGCTGCTCGGTGTGGCGGGATACAACTTCGGCCGTTTCTGCCTCACCCCGGTACCACGGCGGCAACGGGTTCTGCACCTTCGCAATACGATTGCCTGGATCGCCGTGCCGTCGATCGCATGGGTAGCCATCGCTCTGGTCCTGACCGATGACTACCACCTGTCGAACCTGTTGCTGGCCAACAAGTTCCTGGGGCCGCCGGACAGTATGACGGCGGGCAGACTGTGGTTCGTCGAAGTGTTGGTCTGGATACTGGTGGCATTGACCGTGGTGTCTTGGCTGCCCGGAGCCGACCGGTGGGAGCGCCGACGACCGTTCGCATTCGCCGCGGCCGCACTGGTTCTGGGACTGGCGCTGCGCTATGACCTTCTCGGGTTCGGTCTCGGTCGCGAGGCCTGGTTCACCGTACTCGCGTTCTGGTTCTTTGCCGCAGGCTGGGCCGCGGCGAAGGCGAGCACGCTGTGGCAACGGACGATCGTCACGGCTGTGCTGGCCGTGGGCCTGCACGGCTACTTCGGCAATCCCGACCGGGAAATGTTGGTACTGGCCGGATTTGTGTTGCTGATCTGGCTGCCCGCGCTGCGCTGCCCCGCAGCTGTGGCGGGGATCTGCGGAGTGCTCGCCGAGGCGTCGCTGTACATCTACCTCACGCACTACCAGGTGTATCCGCTGGCCGGCGGCCACCCGTTGCTCGGGGTGGTGCTGTCACTGGCGACCGGGGTGGCGCTGACTCGGCTCGTCATGGCCGTCCGCAAGCGCATGGCAGGCAGGCCCGCCGGATTGCCGACGACGAGCACGCCCGCCACCCGGACAGTGCCCGCAGAGCCGACGACCGGCAAGATCGCACCGTGAAAGAAAACGTGATCGCCTTCGACTGCGATGGAACGCTTCTCAAGAGCACCGACCAGCGGACCATCGCGCCGGCAGCGTCTTCCTTCCAGACATCCAGCCCGACATCGCCATCGACGACATCGAGGATTGTGACCTCGGCCTGCTGAACCTCATCGTCGGCTGATCCGCGATCGATCACTGCGCGGGACGCTCGGTGACCAACCCCTCCTGCACGAGCGTTGCGGCGACCGAACCGTCAGACCCGATGAGGCTTGCGGTGGCGACACCGCGTCCGCGCGCGGCCGCCGGTGACCGCGCCTCGAGCAGATTCCACCGATCGGCACGCACCGGCCTATGAAACCAGATCGAGGAATCGGTGGTACCGCTGCGCAACACGCGCGACCGCATGCTGTGTCCGTGGACGGCCAACACCGGGTCGATGCCGTACAGGTCGGTGATGTACACCGCGACGACGGCGTGTACCCGCGGGTCGGCCGGCAGGTCGGTGGTGACGCGCCACCAGAACCGGCGCACGAACGCCTCGGCCGAGCCGGCGTCGTCGACGCGGATATCGAACTCCCCCAACGGCAGTGACGGAGCCGGCCCGGGCGGCCCCGTGTGTTGCAGCGTCTCGGGGTCGCCCGGCAACGGCATGTGACCGTGTTCGGGCCCCGGTAGTTCCGTCGCAAAAGACACCGTGGCCGCGGTCAGGAACCGATCGTTCTGATAGGACTCGACCCGACGGGCGGCTGCCGTGCGGCCATCGTAGAGCTGCTGTACCCGGTAGTGCACCGGTGCTCCCGCGTCGCCACCGCGCAGGAACTGCACGTGCATGTTGGTCGGTGACCGGTCTGCCTCCACGGTACGGCAGGCCGCGGCCAGACTCTGGGCGGCCAGTTGCCCGCCGTACGCCCGTTTACCGTCCGGCCCCATGCTCTCACCGCGGTAACCGTCGCCCTCGGCGCGCACGTCGAGCACCTTCAGCAGTGTGCTCACCGGGTCGAACCCGTTGCGACAGTTCCTGATTCGGTCAGTGCGGCGATCTCTTCAGCACCAAGGCCGAGGTGTTCGGCCAGCACTGCGGCGGTGTCGTCGCCGACGGCAGGCGCAGGCACTGCGGGCGGATATACCCCGCCGATCGCCATCGGCAGGCCCGGCGCCAGGTACCGCCCGACACGCGGTTGGTCCAGCGGCGTGAACAGCGGGTTGGCCGTCACGCGCGGATCGGTGGCGACCTCGGTGAAGCTGCGGTAGCGCTCCCACAGCACCGACGTGCCCGACAGTGCCGCAGCGATCTCCTCGGCGGTGTGCTGGCTGAACCACAGCGTGAACAGGCCGGTGAGCGCGTCGCGGTGGGTGTAGCGCTGGCCCTCGTCGGAGAAGTCGGCACCCAGCGCCTCTGCCAGTGCCGCAACGGCTTTCGTGGTGCCCGTGACCTCACTGAGGTCGCGGAAGTGCCGGCCGGTGAGTGCGACGAGCATGAAAGCCACCCCGTCGCTGCTGGTGAAGTTCTGCCCATAGGTGCCGAAAACAGTGTTGCCCAGCCGCTCGCGTTCGGTCCCGTTGATCATCACCTCGGTGAGGAATCCCAGGTTGCCCGCCGTCGCCAGCGCCACATTCTCCAACGGAATGCTGATCCGGCTGCCTTCACCCGTGGCGTCGCGATGACGCAGCGCAGCACTGACCGCCAGCGCGACGTAGAGCCCGCAGCTGATGTCCCACGCGGGCAGGACGTGATTGACCGGGGCAGCGAGTTGCGCCGGCCCGGTCACCAACGGGAACCCGAGCCCGGCGTTGACGGTGTAATCGACCCCGGTGCCGCCGTCGGCGCGCCCTGACACCTCGACGTGGATCAGGTCGGGCCGTGCCGTCACCAACTCGCCGTACGAATGCCATTGCCGGCCGGTCACATTGGTGACCAACACGCCGGCCTCGGCGATCAGCCGCTGCACCAGCCGTTGGCCTTCGACCGATCGCATATCGGCGGCCACCGAACGCTTGCCCTTGTTGAGCCCGGCCCAGTAGATGCTCTCGCCGCCCTCGGTGACGGGCCAGCGGTGATAGTCGGCCGCTCCGCCGATCGGATCGACCCGGATCACCTCCGCGCCCAGCTGGCCGAGTGTCATCCCGGCCAGCGGCACCGCGACGAAGCTGGAGATCTCGATGATCCGCACGCCCGCAAGGGGTGCCGGCGAGGAGCCGGTCAGATCCGGCGTTGCAGGTTCGACCATTCGGTCAAGCTATCAAGCGCGGTTGCCCACGAGCTTCATCGCCGCGGCCTCGATGGTGTCCTCGGAGAGCAGCACCCGCAGCGCGGCGTCACCCAGCGGGATGAAGCTGTCACTGCTGGCCACCCGTGCCACTTTCCCGGTGTACCCGTGCGCGAGCAGCTCGGCGAGCACACCTTCGCCGACGCCACCGGTTTCGCGGGTCTCGTCCACGATCAGAACCCGGTCGGTGGCGTTGGCCTCCCGCATGATGTCGTCGACCGGAAGCGGGGCCAGCCAGCGCAGGTCGACCACGCGTGCGGCGATGTCGTGATCTGCGAGCCGGCGGGCCACCCGCAGGCTCATCCACAGGCCGTTGCCGAACGTGAGAATCGTGAGGTCGGAGCCGTCGCCGTAGGTGCGGGCGCGTCCGACCTGCACAGCGTCGGTCGGATAGGACGCGAGCCATTCCCCGTCGCCATCGGCATACAGATCCTTGGTGTGGTACAGCGCGATCGGTTCGAGGTAAAGACACACCGCGCCAGCGGTTTTCGCGGCTGCCACGCAGGTGTGCAGCATGGCAGCAGCATCGTCGGGGCGGGCAGGCGTCGCGATCACCACCCCGGGGATGTCCCTGATGGCCGCGATCGAGTTGTCGTTGTGGAAGTGCCCGCCGAAGCCCTTCTGGTAGCCGTAGCCGGCGATGCGCACGACCATCGGATTGCGGTACTGCCGGTTGGAGAAGAACTGCAGGGTGGCGCCTTCACCGCGGATCTGGTCGGAGGCGTTGTGCAGGTAGGCCAGGTATTGGATTTCGGGGATGGGCAGCAGTCCGGAGACCCCGGCGCCGAGGGCCAGGCCAAGGATGGTCTGTTCGTCGAGCAGCGTGTCGAACACCCGCGCGGGGCCCGCACTGCCCTGCAGCCCGCGGGTGACACCGTAGACGCCGCCCTTGCGCGCGACGTCCTCACCGAACACCATCGCTTCCGGGTTTTGGGCCAGGACATCCTTGAGGGCGCGGTTGATCGCCAGCGCCAGGGTCAGTCCGTCGGCGGGCGGTCCGGGAGCGGCGACGGCGACCGCCTTGGCTTCGTCGAGAGTGTCGCGCAGTGGCCTGGTGACCGCTGCCGCACTGTCGAGCTGTGGCGATTCGCTGACTTCACGCGCCAGGTCGATCACCTCGGCACGCTTCGCCTCGTAGCGCTCAAGCACCTGCTGCGGGGTCAGGATGCCATGTCTGACAAGCAGTTTCGCGGTGTTCAGCACAGGATCCCGGTCGAAATCGCCGGTGATCTCGTCGGGTTTGCGGTACGCCGGCTCGTAGTCGGAGCCGGCGTGGCCCATCAGTCGCACGGTGCGCAGATGCAGGAAGGCGGGTTTGCGCTGACTACGCACCCAGGTGGCCGCGGCCAGCGCGGTGTCGTAGGCATCGGCCAGGTCGCATCCGTCCCCGGCGAAGTACTGCAAACCCTCCCGGTTCGCGTAGGTACGGGCTACCCAGCCCCGCGGTGTCTTGGTGCTGATACCGATGCCGTTGTCCTCGCAGACGAACAGCAACGGCATGGGCAGGCCCTGGTAGGAGGCGTGCAGGGCCGCGTTGATGGCACCGACCGCGGTCGAGTGGTTGGCCGACGCGTCGCCGAAACTGCACACCGTCACGGCGTCGTCCGGCCAGGCGCAGGGCACGTCGAGCTTGCGGGCCCGGGCGGTCGAAAACGCCACGCCCACGGCACGCGGGAGATGCGACGCGATGGTCGAGGTCTGCGGGATGACGTTGAGGTCGTGGCGGCCGAACACCTTGTGCCGTCCGCCCGAGATCGGTTCGGTGGTCGCGGCGACCAGCCCGAGCAGCACGTCGCGGACGGCATCCGAACCGTCCACCTGCGCGGCGCGGGCCAGATAGAAGCCGCCGGACCGGTAATGCAAAAGCGCGGGGTCGGTCGGGCGCAGCGCGGCCGCGACTGCCGCGTTGCCCTCGTGCCCAGACGAGCCGATGGTGTAAAAACCCTTACCCTGCGACCGCAGCCAGCGTGCTGCGAGATCCAGGTGACGGCTCGCGAGCTGGGTGTCGAAGAGCGCCAACGCCTTCGGCACGGTCAGCGCCGACGCATCGGGCCAGGTTTCGGCACCAGGCCGGCCCAGCGCCGAGACGGTCGAGGTGAAGTATTCGTCGATGGACTCTGCCACCTGACCTCCTAGAGCTCGTGGCTGGTTGACGGCTCAGCGGAACGCGCCGACTCCGGTAAGTGCCTGCCCGACGATCAGACTATGCATCTCGCTCGTGCCCTCGTAGGTCAATACCGATTCGAGGTTGTTGGCGTGCCGCATGACCGGGTACTCGCCGGTGATGCCGCTGGCCCCGAGGATGGTGCGGGCGGTGCGAGCGATCTGGATGGCCTCCCGCACGTTGTTGAGCTTTCCGACGCTGACCTGCTCGGGCACCAGGTCGCCGGCGTCCTTGCGGCGGCCCAGGTGCATCGCCAGCAGAACGCCCTTGCCGTACTCGAGCGTCATATCGGCAAGCTTCTGCTGCGTGAGCTGGAAGCCACCGATCGGTCGGCCGAACTGTTCTCGTGAGCGCGCGTACTCGAGGGCGGTCTCCAGGCAGTCCCGCGCGGCACCGAGCGCGCCGAACACGATCCCGAACCGGGCTTCGCCCAGGCACCGCAGCGGTGCGCCGAGGCTCGTCGCCCCTGGCAGCAACGCGCCCTCAGGGAGGCGGACGCCGTCGAGAACCAGTTCACTGGTGACCGACGCACGCAGGGACAGCTTGGATTTGATGGTGTTCGCAGTGAAGCCCGGTGTGTCGGTGGGGACGACGAATCCGCGGATGCCGTCGTCGGTCCGCGCCCACACCACCGCGACATCGGCGACCGAGCCGTTGGTGATCCACATCTTTGTGCCGGTGAGGATCCAGTCGCCGCCCGAACGCGTCGCCCGCGTCCGCATGCCCGACGGGTTCGAGCCGTGATCGGGTTCGGTCAAGCCGAAGCAACCGATGCGGTGCCCGGTCGCCATGTCCGGCAGCCACTGCTCTTTCTGTTCGTCACTGCCGAACGCGTAGATCGCGAACATCGCCAGCGACCCCTGCACGCTGACGAGGGAACGGATGCCCGAATCGCCTGCTTCGAGTTCGAGGCATGCCAGGCCGTAGGCCACGGCCGAGGTGCCCGCGCAGCCGTAGCCCTTGAGATGCATGCCGAGCAAGCCGAGTTCGCCGAGTTCGACGGCCAGTTCGCGCACAGGCAGGTCACCGTTCTCGTACCAGCTCGCAATGTGCGGATTGATCTTGCGCTGCACGACCGAACGGACGGTATCGCGGATCTCGCGCTCCTCGGCGTTGAGCAATGCGTCGATTCCGATCAGCGCATCGGCGCTCATACCGGCCGAAACACCCTGGGAGACAGCGGCTTGGGTCATATGGTCTGGACTCCTTGTCGGTTCAGCAGCATCCGGCGACGCGAGCCGGCTCGGCGGCAGGCGCCACTTCGCCGCGCCAGCGCACGGAGCGGCTCGGCGGTGGGGTCTGTTGGCTGCGGGTTTCCACCAGCGGTACGCCGTCGACGAGCACCGTCGCGATTCCCGGCAGATCACCGAGCGCGAAGCACTCCAGCGCATCGTGCGCCGTGGAACCCGTGATCGGGCCGAGCACCAGCAGGTCGGCGGGTGCCCCTTCGGTCAGCACACCCGTGTCGAGACCATGCGCCTTGGCGGTCTGGCCGGTGGCCGCTGCGATGGCCGCCACCGGATCGACACCGCAGACCGACGCGAGGAAGCAGATGTTGCGCAGCATGCCCCGCGGGATGACGCCCGTGCCGCCGGGGGGTGTCGGTGCCAAGCGTCAGCCGCCCCAGCTCGCCGCGGGCCGACAACTCTTCCGCGGCGAGCTTAGTGGCCCGGAAGTTCATCGAGCTGCACACTTCGATGTTTGCCGTCGGCACGTCGGAGATGATCGCCAGGATGTCCTCGTCAGGCGGTGGGATGGGGCCACCCGAGATGTGGCCGACGATGTCGGGGCGGACGGCGACCACGATGTCACGGCCTGCGACCCGGCTCGATCCCGACCGCGACACCCCACCCGAGTGCATCTTGACGGTCATGCCGCGTTGGTGGGCCCACTCGACGTAGCGCTGGGCTTCCCCGTCGCCCAACCGGTTCCAGTCGTAGAAGATGAACTTGAGCTGGTCGATGCCTTCGCGGTGGGCCCGGTCGAAGTGCTCCTCGGTCATGCCTGGCACGAGCAGCACGGTCCCCGCGCTGAGCTTGACGCCGGAGGGCCGGGCCCGACCTGTGGTGTGTTTGGACGTGATCGCGATGCTCAGTACGAGTTCGGGCGTGAGTGCCGCGAAATCCAGTCCGGGGATGTGCAATTCGCCTGCCGATACCATCGATGTGGTACCGCCGTGCAGGTAGTTGCCGATCCATCCGATCGAATTCTGCGCCGGCGTCCATTCGCCGAATGTCGGGTGCACGTGACCGTCGACGAGGCCGGGCATCACCGTGAGTCCGCCGGCCGAGAGCACGCGGTCGGGATGGGGGTGGTCGACCCCGATGCCCGCGATGCGTCCGTCTTCGATCAGCAGCGTGGTGTCCCGCAGCGGTTTCCTCGTGGCGTCGCCATGCACCAGGAGACCGATGTCCTCCACGAGCAGGATGGTCACGCAACCTCCAGAATCAGTGTTTGGATTTTGTATACACTATCCGATAATCGATGTCCGGTACAGACCCGCTACCGTTCCCGGTAGGCCCGGATCGACGCCGGGATCGCGAAGACCACCACCGCGACGATCACGGCACCGGCGAGATTCATCGCGAGCCGGACGCCGCCCTCGTACCACGGGAACAGTTCGGGATACTCGCTGATGACGAGCAACACCGGCGGCCCGGTGATCGCCCACCACGTGTAATTGACCGGACGCAGGGCCATCGCGAGCAGGAAGAGCACGACGGTCACGCCGATGGTCACCGGCGCGGGCGGCTGAACGCCGAGCAATACCGCGGCGATCACCGCTCCCACCGTGTTACCCGAAAGCCGTTGCGCCAACCGCATTCCGGTCTGTGACTGACTGGGTTGAATGGTCAGCAGCACGCTGGTGACGAGCCAGTGCCCACCCACCAGGTCCACGGGAAGAAGCGTGACGGCGGACGCCGCGACCCCGACGGCGGCACCGACCCGCAGCGCGTGTGCCCAGCCGCCTGCACGGGGCGACGCGGGTTCGTCGGGCCGGTCGCGCGCACAGCCGAACCAGACCGCCCAAGCCACGCCTACGACGGCAGCGCCCAGCACATACGGCCACAGCGCGCCGAGGCCACGCGCGCCGTCCAGATCGGTCGCGAGCAGCACCACAGCCAACCCGGCGGTGGCGCCCACCCGGGCCACCAGTGCCCCGAACATGGCCGCCCCGACGGTCACGGCCAACAGGACGGCGGGGTATGGCGTGCTCAGCACCACGATCACGCCACAGACCACTACGGTCGCGGCTCGCGCACCCATTGTCTCCATTGCCGCACGGCGTGTGGTGGGCAGCTCGGGCACCGCGGTCAGGACGAACCCGAGGGCCACGGCCGAGCCCGCTTCGGCGTGGCCGGACATGGCCGGGACGATGAGTATGGCGCCCAGCGCGAACGCCAGGGCCACGCCCATGCCCCACCGGCTGGAGCCGACCGGACGCAGCAGTTCCGGCGTGCGGAGTCGACCGGCAGGCATCATCCTGATCGATCTGCGGCATCCAGCACCGCCTGCACGATGCCCTGATATCCGGTACAGCGACAGATGTTGCCCGACAACGCCTCCCGCACCGAATCCTCGGTCAGCGGCTTCTCGGTGTTCGGGTCACGCAGCAACTCCACCGCGGTGACGAGAAAGCCGGGCGTGCAGAAACCGCATTGCAAACCACCGCGTTCGGAGAACGCCTGGCGTAGCCGCCGGGTCTCCTCGAACTCGTCGAGGCCCTCCACGGTGGTCACCCGTAGCCCGTCGACCTGCACGGCCAACATGAGGCAGGTGCGCGCGCTGCGGCCGTCGACGAACACCGAACAGGCGCCGCACACGCCATGTTCGCAGCCGAGATGCGTGCCGGTCAGGCCCAACTCGTCGCGCAGGAAATCCGCGAGAGTCAACCGCGGCGGCACGGTGCGCTGCACGAGCCGACCGTTGACCACCACCGAGATCGCCACGCCCGCCGTGTGTTTGACGGTATCAACGCCGTCCATCGGGATTCCCCTCCAGGATTGCGAGCCGCCGGTGCGCGTCGGCCAGCGATTGCCGCACCGCAGCCTCACACAGCCGGCGCCCGTAGTCCGGATCCTCGGCGGACGGCTCGGTCGACTGTGCCCAGCGGGTCGCGAGGGTGTCCCACAGCCGAGCCGACGGTCGTTCGCCGACGACGTCGTCACCCATGAACAGCAGCGGCCGGTCGGCTGCGCTCAACACCGCACACCGCAGCGACGCGATGCGTCCGTCTGCTCCGACGGCGAGCACGCAGCCGGCCCCCGCGAGCCCGTAATCACCGTGCTGGTGGGCATATTCGACGAAGCCCCAGCCCTGACCGGCGCGGGTCGCGGGCACCGAGATCCAGGTGATGATCTCGTCGGGTTCCAGTGCGTTGGTATAGAGCGACACGAACATGTCTTCGGCCGGGATCTGGCGGCGCCCACCGGATGCGGAATCGCTGTGAAACGTTGCCCCGAGAACCAGGGTCGCCAGCGGCATTTCGGCGGCGGGATCGGCGTGGGCCACCGATCCGCCGATGGTGCCGCGGTTACGGATGCCGACGTGGCCGATGTAGCGCGCGGCGTCGGCGAGCAGCGGAGCCCGGGCGGCGATCAGCGGATCCACCTCGACGGTGCGGTGCGTGACGAGGGCACCCAGGATCAGATCGTCGGTGTCGTCGAAGATCCGGGTGAGTTCCTCGAGCCTGCCGATGTCGATGATCGCACTCGGCCGGGCCAGCCGCAGATTCATCAACGCGATGAGCGACTGTCCACCCGCCATGAGTTTGGCGTCCGGGTACGTGGCGAGCAGTTCCAGCGCTTCACCAACGGTGTCGGGCCGAAAGTACTCGAACGCAGCGGGTTTCACGATGCCTCCAGGGCCCGGAACACCTCACCTGTGGAGATCGGTGTGCTGTCGACGTGGAATCCGCCACCGACGGCATCGTCGACAGCGCAGGCCACGGCCGAGTAGACGGCGATGGTGCCGCTCTCCCCCGCACCCCGCACCCCGATCGGATTCACCGGGGTGTCGACGTGCAGATGCCGCACCCGCACGTACGGCAGGTCGGTGCTGAGCGGCAGGTGGTACGCGGCGAATGTGGTCGACTGCGGCTGGCCGGACGCCGAATACCGCCATTGCTCGAACAGCGCCCCACCCACGCCCTGTGCGACCCCGCCGATGATCTGGCCCTCGACGATTTTCGGGTTGATCTCGCGGCCGCCTTCGTGTGATACCGCGTAGCGCAACACTTTTACGATGCCGGTGCGCCGGTGCACCCCGACGATCACGGCGTGCACACCCATCGTCCAGGTCACGGTCGGCACCCGATACACGGCGGTCACATCGAGTGCGCCACCGCTCTCCTGATCGCCGCCGAGAGCAGCGGCACGGGCGAGTTCGGGCCAGCTCACGGAATGTTCTGCGGCCACATGGAATCGGCCGTCGGTGTACTGCACGTCGGCTTCGTCGGCGCCTGCCAGCCGTGCGGCTCGCCCGGTGGCCAGTTCGACGAGTTCGTGGGCGGCCTTGTGTACGGCCGAACCGGCGAGGATCGCCGAGCGACTCGCGAAGGTACCGACGCCATCGGGCAATCGTTCGGTGTCGCCAGGGACGTAACAGACCTGCTCCATCGGCACCGCCAACGCTTCGGCGGCCACCTGTGCGAACACGGTTTCGTGGCCCTGGCCCGCGGACGCCGCCCCGGCGGTGACCTCGAAGTGCCCGTCGGGCAGCAACCGGATCCGCGCGGTCTCGTGCGGGCCGCGGCCCGTCGCCTCCAGGTAGCAGGACAGCCCGTACCCGATGCGGTACTGCGGATGTGTTGCCGCGCAAGGTGTCATCTCGTCCCGCGGCAGCGATTCGAGCACCGACTCCAGACACGCACGGTAGTCGCGGCCGTCATAGCTGATCGGCACGCCGTCCCGGTATGGGATGGGCCGCGCGTAGGGCAGGTCGGCGTCAGTCAGCAGGTTGCGCCGCCTTATCTCGTCCGACGACAACCCGAGGGCGGCGGCCGCGGCGTCGAGGCTACGTTCCAGCGCGAACGTCGCTTCGGGCCGGCCGGCACCGCGGTATTGCGCGACCAGGGTCTTGTTGGTCAACGCGGCCCGCCCGGCAATGTCGGCCGCCGGTATCCGGTAGGGGCCGAGCAGGTGGATCGCGGTGTTGGCGATGATGCCTGCGACCCAGAGGCTTCCGGCGCCGATGTCGACGACGAAGTCGTCGGCCCATGCCACGATGTGGCCTTCTGCGTCGAGCGCGAGCCGGGTGCGATGGATCTGATCACGTCCCTGCGCGCTGGCGACCAGGTGTTCCTGACGGTCCTCGACCCAGATCACCCGGTGGCCCGTACGCCGGGCCAGCATCGCGAGCAGAATCTCCTCGCCGTACACGTTGGCCTTGGTGCCGAAACCGCCACCGACATCGGGCACCGACACCTTGATGTCCTGACGGGACCAGCCGGTCACGGCGCAGATGGCGTTGCGCACCATGTGTGGAACCTGGGTCGAGGTGGTCAGCTCGACGCGTTGCCGACGGGGGTCGAAGTGCGCGAGCACGCCCCGGCATTCCAGCGGGACCGCGCCGTGCCGGTTCATGCGGTAGGTTCCGGCGACAACGTGTGCGGCAGCGGCGAATGCGCGCTCGGGATCACCGAACGAATAGCGCAGCCGGGCTGCTTCGTTGCCGTCGAGATGGTCGAACAACACCGGACTGCCCGGTTGGAGCGCCGACTCCGGATCGGTGACTGCCGGGAGTGCCTCGTAGTCGATCTCGATGGCTTCCAACGCATCTTCGGCGCAGTACCGGTCCTCGGCGACCACCACGGCGATCGGCTGGCCGACGTAGTGCACTCGATCGGAGGCGAGGATCGACAGCCGCTGCTCGGCCAGCACGCACGAGGTGGCCGCGGTGAACTGCGGATCCGGTGTGGTCAAGCTCGGGATCGGCACCCCGCACAGCCCGAGGCCGGCTGCCGTGAAAACACCCACCACGCCGGGCATCCGGGCCGCGACCGCGGTGTCGATCCGCGTGATGACGGCGTGTGGCTCGCTGGAACGTAGGAACGCCACGTGGTGTGCGCCCGCCGCGTGATCGGCCACGAACTGCCCGTGTCCGCCGAGCAGCCGCTCGTCCTCGCGGCGCCGCACCGAGCTGCCGATGTAGCCCCGGCTCAATGGAGTCGTTTCTCCCACTGCCACAACGCAATCGAGATGCCGAACGAGATCGTGATCAGCAGCATGATCGTGGCGACCATGGACGGGTAGTCACCGTGGCTGTAGGCCTGCAACACCACCCGGCCCAGACCGCGACGGGTCGCGAAGAACTCGGAGAGCACCACGCCGACCACCGCCAGGCTCACGGCCAGCCGGATACCGGTCAGCAGCGGGCGCCGGATCGCGGGAATGATGATGTGCACGAGCATCTGCCACGCGCTGGCACGCACCGAGCGGGCGAGTTTCCAGTAGACGCGCGGGATCTCCTGAACACCGGTGGACACGTTGATGAGCACCGGGAACAACGCGAACAACACACCCATGACGACCTTGGAACCCGTCAGGCTGAAGATCGGCAGCAACACCGGGTACAGCACGATCTTGGGAATGCCGTTGAGCATGATCAGCATTGGCTCGAAGATCACGCGCAGTCGCTCCGAAAGCCCCAGCAGCAGCCCCAGTCCCCCGCCGATCGCGGTTCCGATGACGAAGGCCAGGAACACCGATTGCGCGGTGACGCGCAGGTCGAACAGGTATGCCGGGTCCGAGAGGTTGTCGATCAGCACACCGATGGTCTGCACGGGTGACGGGATCACGAAGGTGAGGTCGGAGAACACCTCCCACACGATCGCCACCAGGACCGCGAGCACGGTCGCGCCCACGGCCTGGTTGCCGAGCAGCGCGCGGATCCGCTGCGTGGCCGACCCGGTTTTGGTTGGTACCGAGGCCTTTTCCACCGTGGCGGTCATCGGTACCTCCCCCGCAGCAGGACGCGTTCCACCAGCGCCAGCAGCACGGTGAGGATGCATGAGAGCACCAGCACCACGGCGATGTAGGCGAACATCTCGTTGTTGTTGAAGATCTCGTAGAGATAGCGGATGCGGTAGCCCAGGCCGGCCTGCGCGGTGGTGAACTCCATCGCAATGGTGCCGATCAACGCGTAGACCACGGCCAGGCGCAGTCCCGCGACGATGAACGGCCCGGCCGCGGGAATCGCGATCGCGAACAGGGTCTGACGCGGGGACGCCTTGAGGGAACGGGCGAGCTTGAGGTACACCGGTGGCATCGAGTTGAGCCCGACCGCGGTGTTGAGCGCCATGGGAATCGCGGCCATGACCGTCGCGAGGATGATCACCGACGTGGCGTTGATCCCGACCAGGACGATCATCACCGGATAGAACAGCACGAGCGGCACGGCGTAGAACGAGACCAGATACGGCTCGAAGATCCGCCCGACCGCGGGCACTTTCCAGAACACCAGGCCCGCTGCGAATCCCAACAGGCTGCCGAACACGATCGAGAACGCCACCTCGAGCCCGGTGCGCGCGGCGTCGTCCCAGAACTGCGGTTGTCCGAGCAGGCGGCCCAACTCGGCCAGGATCACCGACGGCGCGGGCAGGACGCGATCGCTCCACCACCCGGCCTTGGCACCGATCTCGGCGAACACCAGGAACGCGACGATGAGCACGACGGTCGAGATGCCGCTCACTGCGAAGTTGTTCAGCCTGCGCCTGCGCGGCGCGGGGTGCGGCCGGCCGGAATCCGGTGTCATCGTCTCGGTGGGCAGGTCATCTTGTGCCACATAGGAAGTCGTCACGTGGTGGCAGCCTCCTGCTGCTTGAACCCGCGCATCGATTCGGCCTGCAGCGAGGTCCAGATGCGGTTCTGCAGCTCGTTGAATTCTGGCGTGGAGACCATGCCTGCGTCGCGTTCGTCCGGCAGGTCGATGTCGACGACGTCGATGATCGACCCCGGCCGGTACGACATCACCCACACCTGTTGGGACAGCAGGATGGCCTCCGAGATGTCGTGGGTGACGAACACGATGGTCTGATGCGTGCGGGCCCAGATCTGCCGGACCTCGGCGCCGAGGAACAGCCGGGTCTGCTGGTCGAGCGCCGCGAACGGCTCGTCCATGAGCACCACCTCAGGCTGCACGGCGAACGTGCGAGCCAGCGCGACCCGTTGCCGCATGCCGCCGGAAAGCATCGAGGGATACGACTTTTCGAAGCCGCCAAGGCCCACGAGTTCGATGGCATCCTTCGCGCGTCGCCGACGGGCGGCCTTGTCGGTGCCGATCATCTCCATCGCGAATGCCACGTTCTCCTCGACCGTGCGCCATGGCAGGGTCGAATCCTCCTGGAACACCACACCGATCGACGGATCAGGGCCTGTCACCGGTTTGCCTGCCACGCGCACTCGGCCCGTCGAGGCCTTCTGCAAACCCGAGATCACAGCCAGCAGAGTGGATTTCCCGCATCCGCTCGGCCCGACGATGGACACGAAGCTGGAGTGCGGCACATGCTGGGTGATGTCGGTTACCGCAGTCACCTTGCCTGCTGGGGCATCGAAGACGACGGATACGTCCTCGATCCGGATGCCGTCATGATCCATGGGGTGCGCCTCTTCCGCTAGCTGGCTGTCCTGGCTCAGAATTTCGCCCGCGCGGCGTCGGGCAGGTATTGCTGGTCGAGCGTCGCGGCCCAGTCGATGGGCTCGGAGATCTGGCCGGCCCCCACCATCAACTCCGACAGGTTCGTCAGCCCTGCGGTGTCGACCTTCAGCGTGTATCCCTTGGCGAGATCGGGGTTGGCGGCGAACGCCGACTTCATCACCGCGGGGCTGACGCCGACGTGCGGTGCGATGGTCGCAGCGGCCTCGTCCGGGTTGGCCACCAGCCATTCGTTGAGTCGGTTGACGACGGTGAAGAAGTCACGGATGTTCTCCGGGTTCCGCTCGGCGTAGTCGGTGTTCACCGCCACCAGGTCGGCGGGCAGGTCGCCGACCACATCGCGCGAATTCACCAGTACCTCAGCGTGATCCGAGGCCTGCTTGTCTGCGATGAACGGCTGCATGGCCCACCCCGCGGTGATCTGACCGGCCTTGGCCGCGGTCCAGTTGTCGCCCATCGGGCCGACCGCCTGCGACTTGACGTTGAGTTTGCGCTCCAGGCCCTTGACGACGAGTTCGGTCGAGGATCCCGCCGAGCTGAAACCGAGAGTGGCGTTCTCGAGTTTGCGTCCGGGCGGGGAGATCCACGAGAAGTCGTTGATCTGAAACCAGGGTGCAACTACCTTGAGCTTCGAATTCGGTTGCTGTGCAGCGAGAATCACTGAACTGTTACCCGCGATGGCCATGTCCGCATCGCCGCTCGTGACGACGCGCAGCGTGTTCCCGCCGCCGCCCCCGGAATAGAGATCGACGTTGAGGCCCTGCTCCTTGAACCAACCCTTGTCGATGCCGACCTGCAGGATCGCCATGAACGGCAAGCTGTCGACGCCCGTCGCCGAGATGCTCAACGCGTCCGTGCCGCCACCGGCCGGACCGGCGGATTCATCGGCGCACGCCGTCATCCCGACGACGACGGCGACCGCAGTACACGCAGCGGCAAAGACTTTGGGAAACCAGGGCATCCGACACAACCTCCGGGCGTTGAATATTGGATACACTATACGAATTACTGTGATCTAGGTCAATGTTTTCGAGCGGCGGGGCGTCCCGAGAACTCCCGACAACAGGCCGGCCAGTTCGAGCCCCACCGCCACTCCCATGAGAGCCGCGGCCGCCGTGTATCGAGAACCGCCGGCCGCTCCCGGTGCGCCGGACACCGCGACGGAAAGACCAGGCGACGACTGCTGCGCACCCATTTGCACGCCGTCGGCGGGCGTGAGGGCCCGCTTCAACGCAGGCGGCGCGCCGGGCACCGCGCTTCCCGGCGCCGGATACGCTTGCGCAGCGCGGGCCGTGTCAGACATGGCCGCCCACGATCTCGGCAAATGTGCGGATCGTGGGAGCCCGGCTCTCGCCCGGCCGCACGAACGGCACGATCGACACCTGGTCGACACCGAGCGCCTCGATCTCCTTGAGCCGCTGGGCGCATTCGTCCGGCGTTCCGGCCAGTGCGAACAGATCCACCAACTCGTCGGGTACCAGATCTGCGTGCGACGCTTCGGTGTTCATGTGCTGGTAGTAATCGTAGGACTCCCGGATCCGGTCGATCGCCTGCTCCAGCGACGGCTCGACCTTTGCGGGCAACGGTCGGATCGCGACCCGAGATACGTGCGCGCGCACCAGATCCCGAGCCTTCGTGCGATCTTCGTCGATCGCTGTGGGGGTCCACAGCACGATGTGAATGTCGTCGAGCGTGCGACCGCTCTCGGCAGCACCCGCCTCGATGGCCGCGAGGGCCGCCTCGATGAAGCGCGGGGCGGTACCGACAAGGACGATCACGCCGTCGGCGATGCGCCCGGACATCCGCAGGATCTTCGGTGCGGATGCGGCGATATAGATCGGTATGTTCATCGGCTCGGTCACGTAGTTCAGGTGGTATTCGGCGCCGCTGGTCGGCTCCACCACCTTCTCACCTTTGAAGAGCGCACGGAGGTCGAGGATCGACTGCTCCAGCTCGGTGAGCTTGAGCGGCTTGAGGCCCATGGTCCGCAATGAGGAATCGCCGGTCCCGATCCCCAGCGCCACGCGGCCACCGGTGAACTCGGCGAGCGTCGCCCAGGTGGATGCGAGCAGGGACGGATGGCGGGTTACCGCGTTCGTCACGCCGGTGCCGAACACGATGCGTTCCGTGCCGACGGCCGCGGCCCCCATGACGGTCGACGATTCACGCCAGATGTTCTGCGAGTCACCGAACCACACGTTGTCGTAGCCGAGCGATTCGCTCAGCTTGACGTACTCGCACATGGCGCCCACCGGCTCGGTCGGGAACAAACCGACCCCTTTACTCAGCACTATCGACCTCCTGGGCCCGTGTTGGATATCGTATCCAATCGTAGGGGTGCGGTTCAGGTCACACAACTCCAAATGAGTGATCGGATCGGTCGAGAAGAGGACAGGAAACGTCATGCAACTGGTCAACGAGTTCTCCGTCGATGCGCCGCTCGATGCGGCGTGGGCAGTGCTGACCGACATTCCGCGTGTTGTCGAATGCATACCCGGCGCTGAACTCGAAGGCCACGAGGGTGACGACTACCGGGCACGGGTCGCGGTCAAGGTCGGACCGGTGGGGCTCACGCTGGCGGGCACGGCGACCGTCGTCGATCGCGACGACACCGCCCATCACATGGTGGTACGTGGCACGGCGCGAGATCGCAAAGGTAACGGCTCGGCTGAGGCGACCGTCACGATGTCGGCCCGCGACAGCGGCGGCCGAGCTGCGGTCACGGTGCGGACCGACCTCGAACTCGGCGGCCGCATCGCCCAGTTCGGCAGTGGCGTCATCAGCCAGGTCGGCAACCGCATCATCGGCCAGTTCGTCCGCAGGCTCAACGCGTTGATGGCACCGGCTGACGAACCGGTACCCGCGGACCGGCACGTTCAGCGGCCCACATACGAAAACGACTGGCTGGCAATTGCATTGACAGCTCTGGCCGGAGTTGCGCTGGGGTTGGCCATCGGGCGCACCGCCGAGCGACTGGCCTGATCCAGACCCGCTAGCCCACGGCCGCTACGAGTTCCAACTCCACGCAGGCACCGCCGGGCAGCGACGCCACCCCGATCGCTGTGCGGGCGTGCGCGCCGCAGTCCTCACCGAACACGTCGACCAGCAGCTCGGAGGCACCGTCGATCACCGCCGGATGCCCGTCGAAATCGGGCCTTGCCCGGACGTAACCGCGAAGGTGCACGAGCGCCGTCACCGCCTGCAACCCGACCGCCGCATCGATCGCCGCGATCAGATTCAGTGCTGCGAAGCGGGCCTGCACCCGAGCTTGTTCGGCCGTGACGTCGTCCCCCACGACACCCACAGCACCGGGATCCCCGGGCCGCCGCGCGGTCGAACCCGAGATCCACAGTTGGTCTCCGCAGCGTCGGCTCGGAAAATACGCCCCTTTGGGTTTCGGCGCCGACGGAATCTCAAAACCCAACGCCACGAGGCGGTCCCGCGGGCTCACGCGCCCGCTTCGGAATCCTCGCGACCGAACACGGTGTGCAGGTGATCGATCGCGTGCAGGCGGTGTTCGTGGTTCAGCTTGACCACCCGCTCGACGTCGCGAGCCGCCATCGCATCCACCAGGAGCACGTGTTCACTGTTGACCTTGGCCAGATCCATGAGGTGGGCGTACAGCGGCCGATACGCGTCGGCGGTGTTCCAGAGCTGGGTCACGATGCGCTTGGTGCGCGCCATCCCGCTGGCCTCGAACGTCAGAAAGTGGAACTGCCGGTTGGCCAGGCCCACGGCGATCAGGTCGCCTGCCGCCGCGGCCTGCTCCATCTCGGTCATCTGCTCGCGCATCTGCGCAACGACCTCGTCGGTCACGGCAGGCATGGCATCGCGGATGAGCTCGGCTTCGAGGATGTCGCGCAGCCGGAAAACCTCGACCAGTTCATCGAGGCCGAGCTTGGCCACCCGGTATCCGCTGTGCGGCACGTAGGTGATGTACTCCTCGGCCTCAAGGGTTTTGAGCGCTTCGCGGATCGGGATGCGCGACATGCCGAACTGCTCGGCGAGGCTTTCCTGCACGATCCAGCTCCCGGGCGCGAGCTTGCCGCTCGTGATGTCCCGACGGAGCACCTCCGCAACGGCCTGCTGCGCAGTCTTGGGTCTGACAAAGTCCGATCGCGGCCCCTTGCCGCCCTTGGCGGTTACGTCAGAGGCCGTGCGCGAAGTGGCTGTTCGGGGTGGCATCGGGTCTCGCTTTCGCTGATATTGGATACTCTATGCGATCACCCGTTTGTGGGGCCATCCCCGCCCGGCGTTTCGCGCCGTCGGCCGCCTGAAACCCCTGACGTTCAGATCAGCTCGATCGCCTGGGCGATCGACGGCAGTACACGGCTGGGGCGGAACGGGTAGCGCTGGATGTCGTCGACCTGGGTGGAACCGGTCAACACGAGGATCGTGTCGAGCCCGGCCTCGATACCGGCCACCACGTCGGTGTCCATCCGGTCCCCCACCATCACGGTGTTCTCCGAATGCGCCTCGATCCGGTTGAGCGCGCTACGGAACATCATCGGGTTCGGCTTGCCGACGAAATACGGTTCGCGGCCGGTTGCTTTGGTGATCATGGCGGCCACCGACCCGGTCGCCGGCAGCGGACCCTCCGCCGACGGCCCGGTGACGTCCGGGTTGGTGGCGATGAACCGGGCGCCGCCGATGATCAGCCGGATCGCCTTGGTGATCGCTTCGAACGAATAGGTGCGGGTCTCGCCCAGCACGACGAAGTCCGGCGCGGTGTCGGTGAGGGTGTAGCCGACCTCGTGCAGCGCGGTGGTGAGCCCGGCCTCGCCGATGACGTAGGCCGACCCGCCGGGCAGCTGACCGTCGAGGAACGCCGCGGTGGCCAGCGCCGAGGTCCAGATGGCAGGCTCCGGCACCGACAAGCCCGAACGCAGCAACCGGGCCGCCAGATCCCGCGGCGTGAAGATCGAATTGTTGGTCAGGACCAGAAACGGCCGTTCCTTGTCCACCAACGTCTGCAGGAACTCCGCGGCTCCGGGAATTGCGGAGTCCTCGTGAACGAGGACTCCGTCCATATCTGTCAACCAGCACTGGGCATGTGAACGCACGGGGTTCAGTCTGCCAAGTCGGCCACCGATTCACAGCATGACGATGCCCGGCCGCGTCACACGTACGGCCGGGCATCGGTGGGGAAAATTAGCGCGCGTGTTCGTCGGCGACGTCGAATGCCTTGTCCAGGATTGCCAGCCCCTCGCGCACCTCATCGGCCGTGACGTTGCACGGCGGCACGACGTGGATCCGGTTGAAGTTGGCGAACGGCAGCAGGCCATTGGCCTTGCACGCTGCGATCACCGCGTTCATCGCCGGGCTGGAACCGCCGTACGCGGCCAGCGGTTCGCGGGTCTGCTGGTCGGCGACGAGCTCGACGGCCCAGAACACCCCGGCACCACGCACCTCACCGATGCTGCGATGCTTGGCGGCCAGCTCGGCCAGGCCCGGTGCGATCACCTCGGCGCCGATGCGGGCCGCATTGTCGACCATGCCTTCCTCCTCCATCGCGTTGATGGTGGCGACGGCGGCCGCGGTGGCCAGCGGATGACCCGAGTAGGTCAGCCCGCCCGGGTAGGCCCGGTGAGCGAAGGTCTCGGCGATGGCCGGGCTGATCGCGACACCACCGAGCGGGACGTAGCCGGAGTTGACGCCCTTGGCGAAGGTCAGCAGGTCCGGCACGACGTCGAAGTGGTTGACCGAGAACCACTTTCCGCTGCGCCCAAACCCCGCCATCACCTCGTCGGCGATGTACATGATGCCGTAGCGGTCGCAGATCTCGCGCACGCCGGCGATGTAGCCCGGCGGCGGGATCATGATGCCCGCGGTACCCGGGATGGATTCCAGCACGATCGCGGCGATGGTCGACGGACCCTCCATGCGGATGGTCTCCTCGAGGTGTTCCAGCGCGCGCTGGGACTCCTCGGCCTCGGTGGTGGCGTGGAAGCGCGAGCGGTAGAGGAACGGCCCGAAGAAGTGCACGATGCCGGCGTTGCCGTGGTCGTTGGGCCAGCGGCGCGGGTCACCGGTCATGTTGATCGCGGTCTCGGTGCCACCGTGGTAGGAGCGGTACCGGGTGAGCACCTTGTACCGGCCGGTGTGCAACCGGGCCATGCGCACCGCGTGCTCGATGGCATCGGCGCCGCCGTTGGTGAAGAAGATCTTGTCCAGCTCGCCCGGAGTGCGCTCGGCGATCAGCCGCGCTGCCTCCGAACGCGCGTCGTTGGCGTACTGCGGAGCCACGGTGCACAGCTTGGCTGCCTGATCAGCAATGGCCGCAACCACTTTGGGGTGCTGATGACCGATGTTGGTGTTGACCAGCTGGCAGGAGAAATCCAGCAGCCGGTTGCCTTCACCGTCCCAGACATACGATCCCTGCGAAGCGGTGATCGTCATCGGGGAGATCTCGGCCTGCGCGGACCAGGAATGGAACACGTGCGCACGGTCGAGCTCGTAGGTACGCGCCGCCTCGGCGCGGGCCGCCTCCACGGTCAATCCGTTGGGCAGCAGGGTGGACTCGTCGGTCAAAGTCATGGTCAAGTCTCTCACTTGTGCTCGCAGCAGCGGGGGTCGGTTGCCGTTCCTTTGGAGTTGCGTGGCCCATCCGGCGAGGGGCTTATCCGGATGGGCCACACAACAGTCCAGATTTACCCGTTCTGGGGGAAGCCCAGGTTGATGCCGCCGTGGCTGGGGTCGAGCCAGCGGGTGGTGATGGCCTTGGTGCGGGTGAAGAAGTGCACACCCTCGGTGCCGTGAGCGTGGC
The DNA here is from genome assembly GCF_002157835.1 of Mycobacterium dioxanotrophicus. Taxonomy (NCBI): domain Bacteria; kingdom Bacillati; phylum Actinomycetota; class Actinomycetes; order Mycobacteriales; family Mycobacteriaceae; genus Mycobacterium; species Mycobacterium dioxanotrophicus. The sequence continues at coordinate 4,758,625 of NZ_CP020809.1, forward strand.
TGTCACCGAACAGCGAGGCCTTCCAGCCACCGAAGCTGAAGTACGCCATGGGAACCGGGATCGGCACGTTGATACCGACCATGCCCACCTCGACCTCGTTCTGGAAGCGCCGCGCAGCGCCGCCGTCGTTGGTGAAGATCGCGGTGCCGTTGCCGTAGGGGTTGCTGTTGATGAGTTCGAGTGCCTCGTCGTAGCTTTCGACGCGCACCACCGACAGGACCGGGCCGAAGATCTCGTCGGTGTAGACGCTCATCTCGGGGGTGACGTTGTCCAGCAGGGTCGGGCCCAGCCAGAACCCGGCTGGATCCCTATGGCCAGCCCCGTCCAGCACGGTACGACCGTCGACCACAACCTTGGCACCGGCGGCCTCGCCGGCATCGATGTAGGAGGCCACCTTGTCGCGGTGAGCCTTGGTGACCAGCGGACCCATGTCCGAATCCTTGGTGCCGTCACCGGTCTTGATGGTGGCGGTGCGCTCGGCGATCTTGGCGACCAGGTCGTCGGCGATCGGGCCGACCGCGACAGCCGCGGAGATGGCCATGCAGCGCTCGCCCGCCGAACCGAAACCGGCGTTGACCATGGCGTCGGCGGCCAGGTCCAGATCAGCGTCGGGCAGGATGACGGCGTGGTTCTTGGCTCCGCCGAGGGCCTGCACGCGCTTGCCCGCGGCAGTGGCGGTGGCGTACACGTACTGCGCGATCGGGGTCGAGCCGACGAACGAGACGGCCTTGATCTTGGGGTTGGTCAGCACCTCGTCGACCGCGGTCTTGTCACCTTGCAGGACGTTGAACACGCCCGCGGGCAGACCGGCTTCCTTCCACAGCTCGGCCATCCAGATCACGGCCGAGGGATCCTTCTCCGAAGGCTTGATGACCACGGTGTTGCCCGCGGCGATCGCGATGGGGAAGAACCACATCGGCACCATGGCCGGGAAGTTGAACGGCGAGATGATGCCGACCGCGCCCAGCGGCTGCAGAACCGAGTGCACATCGACCTTGGTCGAGGCGTTCTCGGTGTACCCACCCTTGAGCAGATGCGGGATGCCGCAAGCGAATTCGATGACCTCGATACCGCGGGAAACCTCACCGAGGGCATCGGAGAGCACCTTGCCGTGCTCGGAGGTGATGATGGCCGCCAACTCTTCCTTGCGGGCGTTGATCAGCTCGCGGAACGTGAACAGCACCTGCGTGCGCTTGGCCAGTGAGGTGTCCCGCCATGCCGGGAACGCCGCAGCAGCAGCGTCGATCACCGACTGCGCGTCCTCCACGCTGGCCAGCCGCAACTCACCGGTCACCTCACCGGTAGCCGGGTTGGTCACCGGCGACGTGGCCGTCGACGAACCGGCGAACGTCTCGTTGTTGCGCCAGTGCTGGATGACGTTGCTCATATGCGGGGACCTCCTCGGGGTTGGTTAACTCTGACTATTACTTTGCGGCATGCACCACCCGCCAGGGCCCGTCATTATGTATCCGGACAGAGCTGTCTTATTACAATCTGTAAATGATCCCGACCGTCCGCGACGTCGTCGACCTACCCGTCGTCCGCGCCGGCCTGCCCGAGGTGGTCAGCGCCGAGAACCTCGACCGCCCGGTGCGCTGGGTGCACGTCAGCGACATGCCCGATCTGTCCGGCCTGCTGCAGGGCGGCGAGCTGGTCCTCACCACGGGTTCGGCACTACGCGACGCCCCGCACGACTATCTCGACAGGATGGGGCGCGCCGGGGCCGTCGGCGTCGTGGTCGAACTGGGCACCCGGATCGAAGCGCTGCCCGAGGGCACCGGCGGCATCGCCGCGTCACTCGGGATGCCGCTGGTGGTGCTGCACCGCGAAACGAAATTCGTCGAGGTCACCGAGGCGGTGCACCGGCTCATCGTCGCCGACCAGTACGAGGAGCTCGCGTTCGCCCACCGGACCCATCAGACCTTCACCGACCTCAGCATGAAGCGCGCCTCGCTTGCCGACATCGTGCGCGCGGCCGCGGACATGGTCGACGAGTCGGTGGTGCTGGAGGACCTCTCCCACCAGGTGCTGGCCGTATCCCCTCGCCACGAGGCGGCCACCGTGGTGCTCGACAACTGGCAACGGCGATCGCGCGCAATGACCGAAACGTGGGCCACGACCACGGTCGGGCCCCGCGCCGAGGAGTGGGGCCGGCTCATCATCCCGCACCCACCGGCGGCACCGGCCCAGGCCAAGATGGTGCTCGAGCGCGCCGCCCAGGCGCTGGCCCTGCACCGGATGGCCGAACGCGGCCGCTCGGGGCTCGAACACCAGGCCCAGAGCGGTTTGATCGACGACGTCCTCGGCGGTCGCATCGACGACGACCGCGACGCCGACGCCCGTGCGATCGCACTGGGACTGCGGGCGGGCGGACCGTATCTGCCGGTCACCGTCCGGGTGGCCGCGCCGGCGGACCGCCTCGACCCGGTGGCCGTGCAGCGCCGCAACATCCGCATCCTCGACGCCGTCGCCCACAGCGTGAAATCCCAGGGCCACACCGCGATCTGTTCGGTCCGCCGTGACGGTGAGATCGGCCTGGTACTGGCCGTGGCTACCCGACGCGGCAGCACTGCCGATGCCGGCCTCACCCGGCTGGCCGAGGGCCTGCGCGAAACCATCGGCCGTGGCGGTGACACCGACAAAGTCGTCGTCGCTGTGGGTGGCAGCGCCAACGGGTTTGCCGACGCCGTGCACGGCCTGCGGGAATCCGCGCACGTCGCCGAGGTGGCGCTGTCGATGTCGAGAATGCAGCGACCGTTCGTCCGGGCCTCGGATGTCCGGCTGCGCGGACTGCTCGCCTTGCTGCAGGACGACCCGCGGGTGCAGACCTTCGCCGAGACCGAACTCAAGAATCTGCTCATCCGTGACGCCGATCACGGCGAGAACGACCTTGCCGTGTTGCGGGGTTATCTGGAACTGGCGGGCAACAAATCGGCGTTGGCCAAGCGGTTGCACATGAGCCGACCGGCCTTGTACAGCCGCCTGGCCGCCATCCAGAGGCGGCTCGACATGGACCTAGAGGACGGCGAGTCGATGACGTCGCTGCACGTGGCACTGTTAATCCTCGATGCTCAGCGCAGCGCCGAAGCACGCTGAGTTAGTGTCGTTCGAGGACATTGCTGGGCAACACCGGCACGGCATTGGGAGGCTGGAACACACATGCTGCTCGGCAACGAATCCGCTACTGAATCTGGCAACGTACCGGCGGAGCTGACGCTGCAGAACTGGCAGTCCGCCGAGCAGCTGCACTGGACCTTCCAGCACATCGCCGACTTCCTCCCGACGGCGGTGATCAGCCGCGGCGCCGGGCCGGTGGCCGACCTGCCTGCCGCCCCCGCAGACCTGTCGTCGATCCCGATGTACGACAGCACCAACGCGGTGCAGACGACCGTCGGTGAGGTGATGACCTCGACGGTGACCGACGGCTGGATCGTCACGCAGCGCGGGAAAGTGCTCGAGGAGCACTACTACAGCGGCATGACGCCCGACTCCAGCCACCTGCTGATGTCGGTCAGCAAGTCGATGGTCGGCATCGTCGCCGGCGCACTGACGGCCAGCGGTGCGCTCGATGTCGACGCACCCCTGACCAAATACGTTCCTGCCCTGGAACAGTCGGGCTATGCGGGCGCCACCGTGCGCAACCTGCTCGACATGCGTTCGGGCATCGCCTTTTCCGAGGCCTACCTGGACCCCATGGCCGAGGTACGGCTGCTCGAGCAAGCCATCGGCTGGGCCCCCCGCACCGTGCCCGAGCTGCCCTCGACCATGTACGACTTCCTACTGACCCTGCGGCAGAAGTCGGCCCACGGCGGCCCGTTCGAATACCGCTCGTGCGAAACCGATGTGCTCGGCTGGATCTGCGAGGCCGCCGGCGGCGTCAGGATGCCCGACCTCATGTCACAGCTGCTGTGGAGCAAGCTCGGCGCTCAGCAGGACGCCACCATCGGCGTCGACTCCGTCGGAACCGGGATGTTCGACGGCGGCATCAACGCATGCCTGCGGGATCTGGTGCGGTTCGGGTCGCTTTTCGTCAATGGCGGCACCTCGCTGACCGGAGAACGGGTGGTACCGCTGTCCTGGATCGCCGACACCTTCGCCGGCGGCATCGACTCGCGGTCCGCATTCGCCGCCAGCCCGGACGACAACCGCATGCCCGGCGGCATGTACCGCAACCAGTGCTGGTTCCCCGGGCCGGGTAACACCGTCCTGCTCTGCCTGGGTATCCACGGCCAGATGATCTACGTCAACCGCGCCGCGAACATCGTCGCCGCCAAGCTGTCGAGCTGGCCATACCCCCAGGACGCAGCCAAGCTGTTCCCCACCATCGCCGCGTTCAACGAGATCGCCGCACAGCTTTCCTGATCCCCACCGCCGCCGGAGACCGCTCCGACGGGCAATACTGGACTGATGGCTGATCGCAACGTGCTGGGCGGTCCGTTGGACGAATGCGGTACCGATCCCCTGACCGGCTTCTACCGCGACGGCTGCTGCTCGACCGGTGACGGCGACCTCGGCAGGCACACCATCTGCGCGGTGGTGACCTCCGAGTTCCTGGAACATCAGAAGGTGATCGGCAACGACCTGTCGACACCGGCACCACATTTCCGCTTCCCCGGGTTGATGCCCGGGGATCGCTGGTGTGTCACGGCGAGCAATTGGCTGCGCGCGCATCAGGACGGCTGCGCGGCTCCGGTCGTCCTGGCCGCCACCCATGAAAGCACCCTCGAGCTGGTGCCCCTCGACGTCCTGCAGCGCTACGCCGTCGATGTCCCCGACGATCTGGGCAGCCTGTGACGGGCGTGAAACCGGCTGTCGTGCTCGACAACCGGTTCGCCCGCGAGCTGCCCGAACTGGCCGTCGAGTGGCAGGCTGAAGCCGCGCCGTCCCCACGGCTGCTGGTGCTCAACGACGCGCTGGCCCTCGAACTGGACCTCGACCCGGCGTGGCTGCGCAGCCCGGACGGTGTCGGTCTGCTGCTGGGAACCGTGCTCCCCGACGGCGCGAAACCGGTGGCCCAGGCCTACGCCGGGCACCAGTTCGGCGGCTACGTGCCGCGGCTGGGCGACGGGCGCGCATTGCTGCTCGGCGAACTCGTCGACACCGGTGGGCAGCTGCGCGACCTGCACCTCAAAGGCTCAGGACGCACCCCGTTCGCGCGCGGGGGCGACGGCCTCGCCGTCGTCGGGCCGATGCTGCGTGAGTACATCGTCAGCGAGGCCATGCACGCCATGGGCATCCCGACCACGCGGTCGCTGGCCGTAACGGCAACCGGACGGGGCGTGCTGCGCGAAACCCCACAACCTGGCGCGGTGCTCGCCCGCGTGGCGGCCAGTCACCTGAGGGTGGGCAGCTTCCAGTACGCCGCCGCCTACGGACGGGCCACCGGGACCACCGATCTGCTGCGGCGCCTGGCCGACCATGCCATCGCCCGCCATCACCCCGGTGCCGCCACGGCCGACAATCCGTACCTGGCCTTGTTCGAGGCGGTCGTCACCGGACAGGCCGAACTGCTGGCCCGGTGGATGCTCGTCGGCTTCATCCACGGCGTGATGAACACCGACAACATGACCATCTCGGGGGAAACCATCGACTACGGACCGTGCGCCTTCATGGAGGCCTACGATCCGGCGACCGTGTTCAGCTCGATCGATCACGGCGGGCGCTACGCCTACGGCAACCAGCCGGCAGTGGCCGAATGGAACCTCGCCCGGTTCGCCGAAACCCTGCTGCCGTTGATCGACGAGGACAGCGAGCGCGCGGTGGCCTCGGCGACCGATGCCCTCGCCGGGTTCCGCACCCGGTTCCAGGAGGCCTGGTTGGCCGGAATGCGGGCCAAACTCGGCCTGCCCGAGGATGTTTCGCACGAGCAGGCCAGCGGCCTGGTCGAGGAGCTGCTCAAGCTCCTGCTGGCAGGCCGCGTCGACTACACGTCGTTCTTCCGTGACCTGGCGCAAGCCGCGCGCGGCGACGCCGGGCCGGTGCGCAACCTGTTCGCCGAACCCGAGGCGTTCGAGGACTGGCTGACGCGCTGGCGTGCGTTCGGCCCTGCGCCCGACACGATGGACCGCGTCAATCCCGTCTACATCCCCCGCAACCACCTGGTCGAGGAGGCTCTGGCCGCGGCGACCGGCGGTGAGCTGGAACCGCTCGACGACCTGCTGGAGGCGGTGTCCGCACCGTATGACGTGCGGCCCGGACTGCAGCGCTACGCCCAACCCGCACCGCCCGACTTCGGCGCCTACCGCACGTTCTGCGGGACCTGAACCGCGCGATTAGGTTGGCAAGGGTGACGACGATCAGTCTCGACACCCCCGACGGCCCCATCGACGCGCTGCTGGACACGCCGGAAGGCGACGGGCCATGGCCGGGTGTGGTGGTGGTTCACGATGCCATCGGCTACGCGCCTGACAACGAGTTGGTGTCCGAGCGGATCGCCGCAGCCGGCTACCTCGCGCTCACGCCGAACCTGTACGCCCGCGGCGGCCGGGCCCGGTGTGTCACGCGGGTGATGCGTGACCTGTTGAGCCAACGCGGTCGCGCGCTCGATGACATCCTGGCTGCCCGCGACCATCTGAAGTCCCTGCCGGAGTGCACCGGCACCGTCGGCATCGCCGGCTTCTGCATGGGCGGGCAATTCGCACTTGTCATGGGCCCCAAGGGTTTCGCCGCGTCGGCGCCGTTCTACGGCACTCCCCTGCCACGGCGGCTCGACGAGATCCTCGACGCGTCGTGCCCCATCGTCGCCAGCTTCGGGCGCCGCGACCCGCTCGGCATCGGCGCCCCGGCGCGGCTGCGCAAGATCGTCGACACGAAGAACATCACATCCGACATCAAGGTCTACCCCGACGCCGGTCACAGCTTCGCCAACCTGCTACCCGCCCAACCACTGCTGCGGGTCACCGGGTTCGGCTACAACGAAGCCGCCACCGCCGACGCCTGGACCCGGGTCTTCGCGTTCTTCGGCGAGCACCTGCACGCCGCTGCGCAGTGACGGCCGGTTACTCCGGCAGCCGCAGCTCGGGCTTCTCGACCTCTTCGATGTTCACGTCCTTGAAGGTGATGACCCGCACCTGCTTGACGAACCGCGCCGGCCGGTACATGTCCCACACCCACGCGTCAGCCAACCGCAATTCGAAGTACACCTCACCGTCGGCGTTGCGCGGCACCAGCTCGACACTGTTGGCCAGGTAGAACCGCCGCTCGGTCTCCACGACGTAGCTGAACTGCCCGACGATGTCCTTGTATTCGCGGTACAGCGAGAGCTCCATCTCGGTTTCGTACTTCTCGAGATCTTCGGCACTCATAAACTCTGCTGTCCTTCGTCTAGGTTGCGTTCCATCATTCCCCACCTGAGCCCATCACGTCGCACCGATCCCGCAACTGCAGGACTGGCCGCATTCCGACAGTCTCCGCGGCCCGCCGCACGTTCACATACGAGTAGCGGTGCTGCGCGCACGGCCCCAGCTTCGCCATCGCCGCGGTGTGCGCCGGCGTGCTGTAACCCTTGTGCTCGGCGAACCCGTAGCCCGGGTGCTCGCGTTCCATCTCCACCATCAACCGGTCGCGGCTGACCTTGGCCAGCACACTGGCCGCCGCTATACACGCTGCAGCAGCATCACCACCGATCACCGGAAGGGACGGCACGGCAAGACCGGGTACCCGGAATCCGTCGGACAACACGTAACCAGGCCGCACCGACAACCCGGCCACCGCGCGGCGCATGCCCTCGATGTTGGCCACATGGACGCCGCGGCGATCCACCTCGGTCGACGGGATCAACACCACGTGATAGGCCAGCGCATAGCGACGGATCAGCGGGAACAGCCGTTCGCGTTCCTTCTCCCCGAGCTTCTTGGAATCATCGAGGTCGGCCAGGCTCTCCAACCGGTTCGGGCCGAGCACACATGCCGCCACGACCAGCGGCCCCGCGCACGCTCCCCGGCCCACCTCATCGACACCGGCGACAGGGCCGAGCCCGTTGCGGTACAGCGCGGACTCCAGGGTCCGAAGGCCGGAGGCCTTCCGGATCACCGTTCGAGGCGGCCACGACATCTTCACCTCTTGAGGCACTGGGCCTGCGCCTATGAGTCGGTCTGCGGATTCACGCTGCTGACGCCGCCCCAGCGGCCCGGCGGCCAGGCGATGAATCGCGCCTTACCGATCACATTGTCCACCGGTACGGTGCCTGCCATCGGGTCCCCGGTGCAGTGCACACCGCGCTGCACGTCGGCGGGCACATTGGTGCAGTGGATCCGGGAATCGGCCGAATGGGTGCGGTTGTCGCCCATCACCCAGAGCCGGTCCTGCGGCACGGTGACGGGCCCGAACTCGTTGCCGAGGCACGGGTAGATCTGTGGGTCGGCATTCATCGTGGCGGGATCCAGGTACGGCTCGTTGAGTCGTTTGCCGTCGACCGTCAACCCGGTGTCGGCACGGCATTCGACCGTCTGACCGCCAACCGCGATCACGCGTTTGACGAGATCGTTCTCGTCGGGCGGGACGAAGCCGATGAACGACAGCGCGTTCTGCACCCACCGCACCGCGGTGTTGTCCGAGCGGATCGACTTGTACCCGATGTTCCACGACGGCGGACCCTTGAACACCACCACGTCGCCCGGGCTTGGCTTGGTGAACCGGTAGGTCACCTTGTCGACCATGATCCGGTCGCCGACGCAGCCGCTGCAGCCGTGCAGCGTGGGCTCCATCGACTCCGACGGGATCAGATAGGGCCGCGCGACGAACGTGAGCATCACGTAGTACAGGACGATCGCGATGGTCACCAGAATGGCGCCCTCACGCAGCGACGAACGCTTGCGTTTGGGCGCTTCTTCGGTGGCGTCTTCAGAGGCGGCGCCGGTATCCGGCTTGGACGTCTCGGAATCGGGGTTGACGATGTCTTCCGATGACGAGTCGGCAGAGTCGGCGGGTCCGGTCACGGCGTCCACAGTAGCGGCGTGTGCCGTCCGGACTTCGCCGGGCAGGGCAACGCGCTCAGCGCTTTTCCTTGATCTTCGCCTTCTTGCCGCGCAGCTCGCGCAGGTAGTACAGCTTGGCGCGACGCACGTCACCGCGGGTCACGACATCGATGTGATCGATGTTGGGCGAATGCACCGGGAAGGTCCGCTCGACGCCGACGCCGTAGCTTTCCTTACGCACGGTGAAGGTCTCGCGGATGCCGCCGCCCTGGCGACGGATCACGACACCCTTGAAGACCTGGATGCGCTCCTTGGAGCCCTCGATGACCTTCACGTGCACGTTGACGGTGTCGCCGGGGCTGAAGGTCGGGATGTCGTCGCGCAGCGACGCCTGATCGACGAAGTCCAGCGTGTTCATCGGTGACACTTCCTTGTTGTTAGCGGCTCCGGGCCGATGCGCGGACGCGCAGCCGAAGCTAGTTTTCGGGTGTATCGGGGCGTATCTGGCAGCGGCCGGGTAGCGATATCCAGCCCTGGGCTGCAGCAGACAACTGCTCAATTGTGCCAGACGAGCCCCGATCCAGTGAAATCCGGGCAGATCCGGCGGTTCGGCTGCGCTGCAAATCTTGCACAACCCCGGAAACGCGGTCACCGACAAGCTACGCGATTTCATCTGCAACCGGTTAGTCTGAACCGTCCGAAATGCGGTTGCTGACGACTGAGGCGCACGTGTCGCTCGCTTCCGATATCCGGATTCCAGCTACCGGGTCTAAGGAGAGGCATGCAACGGCGGCCGTCAAGGATGATGACCGTGACAGCAGCCGGCGTGATCGGGATGATCACCATCGCCGGCTGCGAAGCCAGGGTGTACGGAACACCGCCGCCGGTCCCCAATGCTCCGCAGTACACCGTGGTCGTGCCGCAGGGCACCGCCGCGCCGCTGCCTGACGCGCCCGCCGACGAGCCCGCAGCAACCTTCGACGGGCTGCAGAGCCGGGCCAGCCTGGCGACCTCGACCGCATCGAAGGCCGGGGCCGACATCACGGTGCTGGTGCTGGATCGCAGCACCGGCCAGCTGGTGTCGAACGGGAACTCGACGCCGATCCCCATCGCATCGGTGGCCAAGCTGTTCATCGCCGATGATCTGCTGCTGCAGGAGGCCAAGGGCCAGACCACGGTCACGGCCGACGACCGTCAGGCGCTCGACATCATGTTGCGGTCCTCCGATGACGGCGCCGCCGAGGACTTCTGGAACCGCAACGGCGGCAGCGCGATCATCACCCGGGTGACGGCACGCTACGGTCTGAAGTCCACCTCGACGCCCTACGACGGGCACTGGTGGAACACCATGAGCACCGCCGACGATCTGGCGCGTTACTACGACCTGCTGATGAACGGCGGCGGCGGGCTGCCCCAGGAGCAGGCGAACATCATCCTGGCCAACCTCGCCCAGTCCACCGCGAACGGAATCGACGGCTACCCACAACGTTTCGGCATCCCCGACGGGCTGTACGCCGAGCCGGTCGCGGTCAAGCAGGGCTGGATGTGCTGCTGGAACGGCGGCAACTGGATGCATCTGTCCACCGGGGTGATCGGCGCCGACCGTCGTTTCGTCATGGTCATCGGCTCGATGCAACCCACCGACGACGCCACTGCCCGCAAGACCATCACCGATGCGGTCAAGACGATGTTCCCCGGCGGGCGGATCTGACGCAGGCTCAGTCGAGCAGATCCGGGCGACGTTCCCGGGTGCGCTGCAACGCCTGTTCCCGGCGCCAGGCGGCCACCTTGGCATGATCGCCCGACAGCAGCACAGCGGGCACGTCCAGATCCCGCCAGCTCGGTGGACGGGTGTAACTGGGCCCTTCGAGCAGCCCGTCTGAATGCGAATCCTGTTGGTGTGAAGCAGGATTGCCCAGCACCTCGGGCATCAGGCGGACCACCGCCTCGATCATCACCAGCGCTGCCGACTCGCCGCCGGTGAGCACGTAATCGCCGATCGACACCTCTTCGACCCGCATGCGCCGGGCCGCGTCGTCGGCCACCCGCTGATCGATGCCCTCATATCGGCCACACGCGAACACCAGGTGCCGTTCGGTGCTCCACCGCTCGGCCGTCGCCTGGTTGAACAGCCGGCCCGCCGGGGTGGGGACCACCAGAAGCGTGTCCTCAGTGCATATTTCGTCGAGTGCCTGTCCCCAGACCGGGGCTTTCATGACCATGCCCGGGCCCCCGCCGTACGGGGAATCGTCGACCGACCGGTGCACGTCGTGGGTCCACGCCCGCAGATCGTGCACGGCCAGCGTGACGATGCCGGCGTCGATGGCCTTGCCCGGCAACGACTGCCGGATCGGATCCAGGTATGCCGGAAAGATGGTGACGACGTCAATGCGCACGGCGTCGCTCCGTCAGGCCAAGTCGAGCAGGCCGTCGGGCGGGTCGATGACGATCGTCGCGTCCTCCCGGGAGACCGAGGTGACGATGGCGCTGACGAACGGCACCAGCACCTCGCGCCCGTCGGCGTCGGCCTTCACCGCGAGCAACTCCCCCGCCGCGGTGTGCAGCACCTCCGAGACCTTGCCGACGGGCGTGCCGTCGGCGCACACCATCCGCAGCCCTTCGAGCTCATGGTCGTAGAACTCGTCGGGATCGTCGATGGCGGGCAGCTCGGCGGCGTCGACCACGAAGATGGTGCCGCGCAGTTCATCTGCGGCGTTGCGGTCGGCGACGCCGGCCAGCCGAACGAGCAGTCGACCGCCGTGCTCGCGCACCGACTCGACCGTGAAGGGACGTTCGGCACCGCCCTTGGCCCGGCCCCGCAGTGTGACACCAGGGCTGAAGCGGGCGTCCGGGTCATCAGTGCGCACCTCGACGACGACCTCGCCGGTGATCCCGTGCGCCTTGACGACCCGTCCGACAACCAGATCCATATGGAGCCGACGCTACTGGTCGGTGTCCACCACGTCGACGCGGATCCCGCGCCCACCGATGCCGGCGACCAGGGTGCGCAGCGCGGTGGCCGTACGGCCACCGCGGCCGATGACCTTACCCAGGTCGTCCGGATGGACGTGCACCTCGACGGTGCGTCCGCGGCGGCTGGTCACCATGTCGACCCGCACGTCGTCGGGGTTGTCCACGATGCCGCGCACCAGGTGCTCGACGGCGTCGACCACGACAGAACTCACTTCGGCGCTCAGCTCTCGCTGGCGGCGTCAGTCGCAGCCTCGTCGGCCGCGGAATCGGCCGGAGCCTCGGCGGCTTCGTCCTTCTTGGACTTCTTCTTCTTGAGCGTCACGGCCTGAGCGGTGGTGCCGCTCTCCGCCTCGGCGAGCGCGGCGTTGAACAGGTCCAGCTTGGAAGGCTTGGGCTCCTTGACCTTCAGCGTGCCCTCGGCGCCCGGCAGGCCCTTGAACTTCTGCCAATCACCGGTGATCTTCAGCAGAGCCGCGACCGGCTCGGTGGGCTGAGCGCCGACACCCAGCCAGTACTGCGCGCGCTCCGAATCGATCTCGATCAGGCTCGGCTCTTCCTTGGGGTGGTACCGGCCGATGACCTCGATGGCGCGGCCGTCGCGGCGGTTGCGCGCGTCGGCGACGATGATGCGGTACTGGGGGTTGCGGATCTTGCCAAGCCGGGTCAGCTTGATCTTGACAGCCACTGTGAAGCTCCTCGATACGATTGCCACGCTGCAATTCGGCGATCGGGGCGGGTTGCCCGGATCCGGTTTTGCCTTACGTGTGTGACCACCGCGCAGCGCATCGAACGAGTCGCACGGCGGACAGCCGACCATTGTGCCAGAGGGCGTCCGGCCTGCCCAAATCCAGCTGACGGGTGGCCCGGGGGCGGCTCAGACGACCTTGTCGAAGCACTTGGTCTCGACGCGCCGGCTCATCCGCCAGCCGTCGGTGGTGCGCACGAACTCGTCTTCGTACCACAGACCGCAGAACAGCACCTGCGCTGTCGGCGGTGCCGGAGATTCGGCTTGTGCCGCACCGGGCAGCACCATCGGATTGAAACAGATGGTGCGCGAGGACGCCGTGTCACCGGTGATGCGCACGTCGAAGTTGCCGAGCATGTGGGCGTATGCCGGGAAGTTCGGCAATACCTCCGCCAGCCACCGCTTGACCTCCGGGAAGTGCCCGTCGATGCCACCCATGGCCCGGTAGTCGATGTAGGCGTCCGGCGTGAAGACGTGGTCGAGGTCGTCGAACCGCCGGCGGTCGATCGCCGACGAATAGTCGATCAACAGTTGCTGAATCTCCAGTCGGTCCGAAATCTCAGCCAGGCTCAACATGTCTCGATTCAACACGATTAGGCTGACCGGCCATGGTGAGGTTCGTCGCCGCGCTTGCGGTCCTGTTCGCGGCTCTGAGCACTGGTGCGGTCGGCCCACCCGCCGCGAGAGCCGACATGGCCGTGCAGCAGATCGGCTCGGCGCCGATCCCCGACGGGCCCGCCGAAGGCTGGGTGGTGGCCGACCTGGACACCGGCCAGGTGCTGGCGGCGCGTAACGAGAACACCCGCTACGCGCCGGCGAGCACGATCAAGACCCTGCTCGCCCAGGTGGTGCTCGACGAACTACCGCTGGACAGCACCATCGTGGCTGACGAGGCCGACTCGAAGGCCGAGTGCACGTGCGTCGGCGTCACCCCCGGCCAGACCTACACCGCCCGCCAGCTGCTGGAGGCGGCGCTGCTGGACTCGGGCAACGATGCGGCAAACACCTTGGCGCACATGCTCGGCGGCCAGGGCGCCGCGGTCGCGAAGATGAACGCCAAAGCCGCGCAGCTCGGGGCTCACGACACCAATGTGGTGACGCCGTCGGGCCTGGATGCCCCGGGCATGCCGTTCTGGTCCACGCCGCACGACATGGCGGTGATCTTCCGCGCCGCGATGGCCAACCCCGTGTTCGCCCAGATCACGGCGATGCCGTCGACCGTCTTCCCGACCAGGTCCGGCGATCGGGTGCTGCAGAACCAGGACGAGTTGCTGCAGCGCTACCCCGGCGCCATCGGCGGGAAGACGGGTTTCACCGACATCGCGCGGAAGACGTTCGTCGCGGCGGCCCAGCGCGACGGGCGCCGTCTGGTGATCTCGATGATGCACGGGCTGGTCAAAGAAGGCGGTCCGACGTACTGGGATCAGGCTGCCGCCCTGCTGGATTGGGGCTTTTTGCAGGACCACTCCGCGAGTATCGGCACGCTGTGAGCGCATTCGCGTCGATATCCGACAGAGACCTGAACGCGCGCTGAACGAGTCCTGCGAACCGTAGCGTCGGCGCACGTGCGCACACTGTTCGCGGCGGCCGCGCTCGCCCTCGGCACGGCGCTGACGGTGCCGGTCGCCGCTGCCGATCCGGCCGTGGAACCGGCAGGCGCACAAGCGTTCGCGAACGGCCCCGCCAAAGCGTGGCTGGTCGCCGACCTCGACACAGGCCGGGTACTGGCGGCCAAAGATCCCAACGGCTCCTATGCCCCGGCCAGCACCATCAAGCCACTGCTGGCGATGGTCGTCCTGGACAACCTGCGGCCGGACAACTTCGCCCGGGCCAACGACTCGCACACCAAGGTCGAGTGCTCATGCGTCGGGCTCAAACCCGGCCAGGCCTACACCACGCAGCAACTGCTGGAGGGCCTGCTGATGGTGTCGGGCAACGATGCCGCCAACATGCTGGCCGACATGCTCGGCGGACAGCGCGCCGCGGTCGCCAAGATGAACCGTAAGGCAGCCGGGCTGGGTGCCCGCAACACCCGCGCGGGCTCCCCATCCGGCCTGGACGGGCCGGGCTGGGAATCGCTGACCACACCGCACGATCTGGCGGTGATCTACCGCGCCGCGCTGACCTATCCGTTGATCGCCCAGATCTTTCGGCAGACCACGGCCCAATTCCCCGGCCGAACCCTGACCAGTCAGAACGAGTTGCTCACCCGCTACCCCGGCGACCTCGCAGGCAAGACGGGCTATACCGACCTGGCCCGCAAGACCTACGTCGGTGCCGCACAACGGGGCAGCCACCGGCTGATCGTCGTCCAGATGTACGGCACCGGCGACCTCTACGGCCAGGCGACGCAGCTGTTGGACTGGGGTTTCAGCCAGTACGGCTGATCGCTAGTAGACGCGGCCGCGCAGGATCACCAGATCGGGGTGGTCGACGCCACCGCTGCGCGGGTCTTCGGCGTAACAGACCAGATCTGCCGGAGCTCCGTCGGCCAACCCCGGCCGGCCCAGCCACGCACGGGCATCCCAGCAGCCCGCGCCGAGTGCATCCGTCGGGCTCAGCCCCACGGTTTTGAGGGCCTCGATCTCGTCGCCGATACGACCGTGCGCGATCATGCCGCCGGCGTCGGTGCCCGCGAAGATGGGGATGCCTGCCTCGTGGGCGGCGCCGACGCGGGCCCGGCACGACGCGTACAGCTCCCGCATATGGGTCGCGTAGACCGGGTACTTGGCCGCGGCGTCGGCGATCCCGGGAAAGTTCTCGATGTTGATCAGCGTCGGTACCAGGGCAGTGCCGTTGGCCAGCATCAGCTCGATGATGTCGTCGGTGATCCCGGTGCCGTGCTCGATGCAGTCGATGCCTGCGTTGATCAGCCCCGGCAACGCGTCCTCACCGAACACGTGCGCGGTGACGCGGGCCCCGTTGGCGTGGGCGGCGTCGATGGCGGCCTTGAGGATCTCGTCGGACCACAGCGGGGCCAGGTCGCCGACGCTGCGGTCGATCCAGTCGCCGACGAGTTTGACCCAGCCGTCGCCCCAGCGGGCCTGCTCGGCCACCGCCTCCGGTAGTTGCGATTCGTCTTCGATGTCGATCGGCAGACCGGGTGAATACCGCTTGGGCCGGGCCAGGTGTCGGCCGGCC
This sequence comes from Mycobacterium dioxanotrophicus, assembly GCF_002157835.1. Taxonomy (NCBI): domain Bacteria; kingdom Bacillati; phylum Actinomycetota; class Actinomycetes; order Mycobacteriales; family Mycobacteriaceae; genus Mycobacterium; species Mycobacterium dioxanotrophicus. The sequence goes on from NZ_CP020809.1 coordinate 4,774,399, forward strand.
CGGATGATCCTGGGCAGGTCCTCGCGGTCGTCCATGCTGCGGGTGTCGACCGGCGATCCGGCGTCGCGCAGCAGCAGCGCCCCGACGCCGCGTTCGGTCTCCGCCTGGGTGACGGCCTCGTCGAATTCGACCGGACCGTGCGGTCCGAGGCCGACGTGGCAGTGTGCGTCGACGAGGCCGGGCAGGATCCAGCCACCGTCGAACACCGTCTCGGCGCCGGCGATCGGATCGGCACGCAGCACACCGCGTTCGATCCACCATTGCACGGCTTCGCCGTCTGGCAGTCCCCGACCGCGAACGTGCAGGACCGTCATGGCGGCTACTTCTGGCCCGGGAACTTCAACTTCGACAGATCGAAATCGGCCAGACCCGGCGGCAGCTCGTCCAGTCCCTTGGGCATGTTGGACAGGTCGGGGAACCCGGCAGGCATGCCCGGCCCGGCCAGCGGATTGCGCACCTTCGGCGGCGTCGGACCCTTGCCCGATTTGCGGCCCTTACCGGCCTGCTTGTTCTTGCCCTTGGCAGCCTTACGGGTGGCGCTCTTGCGGGCGAACGGCATGCCCATCTGCCCGGCCATCGAGGACATCATCTTGCGGGCCTCGAAGAACCGGTCGACCAGCTGGTTGACCTCCGAAACGGTGACACCCGACCCGTTGGCGATGCGCAGCCGCCGGGAGGCGTTGATGATCTTCGGATCGCTGCGCTCGGCCGGGGTCATGCCGCGGATGATGGCCTGAACCCGGTCCAGTTGCTTGTCGTCGACGGCGGCCAGCGCGTCCTTCATCTGGCCCGCCCCCGGGAGCATGCCGAGCAGGTTGCCGATCGGGCCCATCTTGCGGATCGCCAGCATCTGCTCGAGGAAGTCCTCCAGCGTCAGCTCGCCCGAGCCGATCTTGGCCGCGGCCTCCTCGGCCTTCTGCTGATCGAAGACCTGTTCGGCCTGTTCGATGAGGGTGAGCACGTCACCCATGCCGAGGATGCGCGACGCCATCCGGTCGGGGTGGAAGACGTCGAAGTCTTCGAGCTTCTCGCCGGCCGACGCGAAGAGGATCGGCACGCCGGTGACCTCACGCACCGACAGCGCGGCGCCACCGCGGGCGTCGCCGTCGAGCTTGGTCAGCACGACACCGGTGAAACCGACGCCCTCGCGGAACGCGTCGGCGGTGGCGACTGCGTCCTGACCGATCATGGCGTCGAGCACGAACAGGACTTCGTCGGGGTTGACGGCCTGGCGGATCGCGGCGGCCTGGCCCATCAGTTCCTCGTCGATACCGAGGCGACCGGCGGTGTCGACGATCACCACGTCGAAGTGCTTGGCCTTGGCCTCGGCCAGACCGGCACCGGCGACCGCCACGGGGTCACCGTGGCCGGCGTTCTCCAGCCCCTCCACCGACGTACCCGGGTGCGGCGCGAACACCGCCACCCCGGCGCGCTCACCGACGATCTTGAGCTGGTGCACGGCGCCGGGCCGTTGCAGGTCACAGGCCACCAGCAGCGGCGTATGCCCTTGCCCCTTGAGCCATTTCGCGAGCTTGCCGGCCAGGGTGGTCTTACCGGCACCCTGGAGACCGGCCAGCATGATCACCGTGGGCGGCGTCTTCGCGAACGCCAGCTGCCGGGTCTCCCCGCCGAGGATGCCGATGAGTTCCTCGTTGACGATCTTGACGACCTGCTGTGCCGGGTTCAGCGCGGCCGACACCTCGGCGCCCTTGGCCCGGTCCTTGATGCGCGCGACGAAGGCACGCACCACCGGCAGCGAGACGTCGGCCTCCAGCAGGGCCAACCGGATTTCCCGGCTGGTCGCATCGATATCGGCGTCGGTCAACCGCCCCTTGCCGCGCAGCCCCTGCAGGGCACCGGTCAACCGGTCAGACAAGCTCTCAAACACGTCGTAAGCCTAACGGTCCGAGATTGGTGTTGTAGTTGCGCGCCGCGTGCCGGCTCCCACGACGTCCAGCGCCCAGCAGATGAGGCAGGACAGTACGAACGCTCCGATGTTCAAAACCCATGACTTGATCCATATCCCCCGAATTCGGTCATGCGCCCAATCATGGCCCATCGACCGGCCTGCCCCGGTGAACGGTTGCCTGCCCTGGCTCGTGAACAGAACGGGTCGACCCTCTGATCATCACTTCACACATTCAGGAGGAAGCGGCCATGAACACAACTACTGGAATCACGCGCCTGCGCAAGTCCGCCGGGTTGACGGTGTTGGCCTTGATGCTGGCCGGTGCGGGACTGGGGCTCGGCGCGGGCATCGCGCAGGCCCAACCGACCCATCCTCGGCCACATCCCGTCCTTGTTCGCCATGACCTCGACCGCTTTGTCGACCGTCATTTCCCGAACAGTCCGCTTGACCGGTTCCTCGACCGGCTCTTCCGCGACTGACGGACGAACCAACGGGCGGCCTGCGGCTCAGGGCTTGGCGAGCTTGAGCCGCAGGTAAGCGGTCAACTGGCCTGCTCGGCGGGTTTGGCCGGCTTGGCCGGGGGCGGCGCCGGCAGGATCGCGTACAGATCGCGTTGCAGCTCCTCGCGCAGTGCGGTCCGGCTGGAGCCGGCGGAGTCCTGGTCCGGAACCGTGATACCGAAGGCGTCGAGCACCGAGGAGCCCAGCGTCGTCACCTTCGCCCAGGCGATGTCGACGCCGTCACGCTCGAACACCGCGGTCAATCGGGACAGCAGCCCGGGCCGGTCGGCGCTGCGGATCTGCACGACCAACTCCCCCGGCGCCCCGCCGTCCGACCACAGGATGCGCGGTGGCGCCGGAACATGATTGGCCGGGACCGCCGCCAGGATCTCGCCCGCCCGGGTGGTCGGATACTGCGCGGCCTCGCGCTCGCGCGCCAGCAGCGTGCCGAGCACGTCGAGCTCCCCGTCGAGGGCGAGGATGAACTGCTGCCGCAGCAGCCCGGCCTCCGGCGGCGAGCCGAACAGCGGCGACACCACGAAGGTGTTGATCGCCGAGCCCTGATGGCTGTTCACCGAAGCCGAGTGCACTCGTAGGGAATTCAACGCCAGCACCCCGGCGGCCTTGGACAGCAGACCGCGCCGGTCCGCAGCGATCATCGTGACGTTGTAGATGTGCTGACCGTCGCCGGCGGCCAGTTCGACGTGCACGCCGCCATCGGCGGCCAGCGCAACGAACCTCGGCTCGATCGGATCCGGTTGCGGCAGCGGCTCACCCACCATCACCAGCCGGCAGCGACGCACGAGATCGCCGATGAGCGACGCCTTCCAATCGCCCCAGACACCCGGGCCGGTGGCCAGCGAATCGGCCTCGGCCAACGCGGCGAGCAGCTCCAACAGCACCAGGTCACCGCCGAGCGTCTCGGCGACGGCATCAATTGTCTTGGGGTCCTGGAGATCCCGGCGCGTGGCGGTGTGGGGCAACAGCAGGTGGTGGCGCACCAGCTTCGACAGCACGTCGATATCGGATGGCCACAGGCCCAGCCGTGTGCCGATCTGCGTTGCGAGTTCGGCGCCGATCACGCTGTGGTCCCCGCCGCGGCCCTTGCCGATGTCGTGACACAGCGCGCCGAGCAGCAGCAGGTCTGGACGAGACACTCGGGTGGTGAAAGCGCTTGCCCGCGAGACTGTTTCAACGAGATGCCGGTCGACGGTCCAGATGTGCACGACATCTCGGGGCGGTAGGTCGCGCACGGCCCCCCACTCGGGAAAGAGCCTGCCCCACAAACCGGTCCGGTCCAGCGCCTCGATGGTCGCGACAGCGGCGGGCCCCGATGCGAGGAGAACCAGTAGATCCTTGAGGGCCTGCCGGGGCCATGGCGTGCGCAGTTCAGGTGCCCGTTCCCCCAGTCGCCCCAGGGTCGATACGGCCATCGGCAGCCCCGTCGTGGCCGAGGCCGCGGCGACACGCAGGATCAGGCCGGGGTCACGTTCCGGCCGAGCATCGCGGGCCAGGATCACCTCACCGGCGTATTCGATGACGCCCTCGTCGAGCGGTCGGCGCACCGGCCGGCGCAACGCGGCAAAGCCACGCCGGGGTAATGCGTTGGCGGCGGTGCGAATCCCCGCGTCCACGTAGTAGCTGACCGTACGGGCGGCGTCGGAGAGCACCCGGGCCAGGTCGAACCGGTCCCCGATGCGCAGCGCCGCAGCGATCTCGTCCGCGTGCTGGGCCAGCAACAGCTCCCGGCCGCGGCCGGACACCCGGTGCAGTTCCGTGCGCACGTTGAGCAACGCCAGGTGGGCATCACCGAGCGTTCCGATCGGCGACGCCAGTGCCCGGCTGGGGTACACATCGGCCAGCTGCGCGATGGCCAGCGCGTTGAGCAGCTGGACGTCGCGCAGCCCGCCGCGGCCGGACTTGAGATCGGGCTCGGCGCGGTGCGCGATCTGCCCGCTGCGCTCCCAACGGGCCTGCGCGTGCGTGACAAGTTCGTCGAACCGCGACGCGACGCCGATGCGCCACTGCCTGCGCGCGCCGCCGACCAGGAGCGAGGACAGGTCCGCGTCGCCGGCGATGTGGCGGACCTCGAGCATCGCCAGGCCCACCGAGATGTCGTCATTGGCCACCCGCAATGCCTCGGGCACCGTGCGCACGCTGTGGTCGAGGCGAATGTTGGCGTCCCACAACGGATACCACAACTTCTCTGCGACCTCGCTGACCACTTCGGTCGGCATGTTGTTGTGCAACAGCATCAGATCCAGGTCCGAGTACGGCAGCATCTCGCCGCGCCCGAGCCCGCCGGAGGCCACTATGGCGAACCCGCTGTCGGCGGTGACACCGATCTCGGTTGCCTTTGTGACGAGCCAGAATTCGTACAGATCGAGCAGTGCGTCGCGCAGTGCCGACGCGTCGAGTTGGCGTGCACCCGAAAGCAATTGCGCGGTGGCCGCCGCCAGATCGGTGGCAGGCCGCAACGAATCCGGCTCCTCGCGCGAGCGCCCGTACGCGGACTCTGGTTGCTGCTCAAACATTTTCGACTCCCTCCCCCGGCCAATTACCTACCAGCGCTGCGACGGTGCCTGGCCGGGAGAGTCGGTCGATCACGCCCTCGACCGACCGCGGCTACAGGGCGTCGGCGCCCCGCTCCCCGGTGCGCACGCGGACGACGGTGTCCACCGGGCTGACCCAGACTTTGCCGTCGCCGATCTTGCCGGTGCGGGCGGCCTGCACGATGACGTCGACGACCTTGTCCACCGCGGAGTCCTCGACGACGACCTCGACCCGCACCTTCGGCACGAAGTCCACCGAGTACTCAGCGCCCCGGTAGACCTCGGTGTGCCCCTTCTGCCTGCCGTACCCCTGGACCTCGCTGACCGTCATGCCGAGAATTCCCGTCTGCTCCAGACCGGTCTTGACGTCTTCCAGAGTGAACGGTTTGACGATCGCAGTGATCAGCTTCATATTTCCTTATTCCTCCCCGCCGCGACGACCGAGAACAGATCCGGTTCCGACAGCGACGAAGTCGTACGCGCTTTCCGCATGTTCGGCCTCATCGATGCCGGACGCCTCCTGTTCTTTGTCCAGGCGCAGGCCCACGGTGTATTTGACAATCAACGCCAAGATAGCGGTACCCACCGCCGAATAGAGTAGAACCGCACCGGCCCCGACCGCCTGTCGCCACAGCTGGTCGAACCCGCCGCCGTAAAACAGGCCGGCGACTCCGGCGGGCGCTTCCTTGGTGGCCACCAGGCCGACCAGAAGCGTGCCGACGATGCCTCCGACCAGGTGAACACCCACGACGTCGAGCGAATCGTCGAAACCGAACTTGAACTTCAGCCCCACCGCCAGCGCGCACAGCACGCCCGCGGACACGCCGATGACGAGTGCACCCACGACGTTCACCGACGAGCACGACGGCGTGATGGCAACCAGTCCGGCCACGATGCCCGAGGCCGCACCCAGTGAGGTCGCGTGGCCGTCCCGGATGCGTTCGGTGAGCAGCCAGGCCAGCATGGCCGCCGCGGTCGCCACCGTCGTGGTGATGAAGGTCGCACCCGCAGCCCCGTTGGCGGACACCGCGGACCCGGCGTTGAACCCGTACCAGCCGAACCACAGCAGGCCGGCGCCGAGCATCACGAACGGCAGGTTGTGCGGGCGCATCGGGGTACCCGGCCAGCCGAGCCGCTTGCCCAGGATGATGGCGAGGACCAGGCCGGCGGTACCGGCGTTGATGTGCACCGCCGTGCCACCGGCGAAGTCAATTGCCTTGAGCTGGTTGGCGATCCAGCCACCGTGGTGAATGATGGCGTCGGTCTTGGGATCCTTGACGTCGAAGTCGAACACCCAGTGCGCGACCGGGAAATACACGATCGTCGACCACAGTGCGGCGAACAGCAGCCATCCGCCGAACTTGAGCCGGTCGGCGACAGCGCCGGAGATCAGCGCGACGGTGATGATCGCGAACATCAACTGGAAGCCGACGAACACGGTGGCGGGGATGGTGCCTGCGAGCGCGATGGGCGCGTCCGCCGATCCGTTCGTGCCGATCAGCCCCTTGAGGCCGAAGAACTGGGCCGGGTCACCGATCACCCCGGCGGTGTTGTTGCCGAAGGCAACTGAGTAGCCGTACAGCACCCACAGCACGGTCACCACGCCCATGGCGCTCACGCTCATCATGATCATGTTGAGCACACCTTTGGCGCGCACCATGCCGCCGTAGAAGAAGGCCAGGCCCGGCGTCATCAACAGCACAAGCGCCGCACTGGCCAGCATCCACGCCGTGTCACCGGTATCCGGTGCGCCCATCAACGGGAATTGCTCCACTCGCAGTTTCCTCCTTCACCACGCCACGGCCGCAAGGATTTACGAACCGTTGACCTGGTTCAAGACAATGCTGAGTAGATGTTTCGGCGACGACGCCGTCGTGTTTCGCTCGCGTGAACGGATGCCCGGGTCGCGTTTCGCCGGTGTTACACCGTGCGCTTTTGGCGCGGAGAGCTCAGCCGAGGAGGGCGTCGACGAACGCGCCCGGCTCGAACGGGGCCAGATCGTCGGGCCCCTCACCGAGACCGACGAGCTTGACCGGGACGCCGAGTTCCTGCTGCACGCGGAACACGATGCCGCCCTTGGCCGTGCCGTCGAGCTTGGTCAGCACCACGCCGGTGATGTCGACGACTTCGGCGAACACCTTGGCCTGCGGCAGGCTGTTCTGCCCGATGGTGGCGTCCAGGACGAGCAGCACCTCGTCGACGGCAGCGCGCTTCTCCACCACCCGCTTGACCTTGCCGAGCTCGTCCATGAGACCGGTCTTGGTGTGCAGCCGCCCGGCGGTGTCTACGACCACGACGTCGGCACCGGTGGAGATGCCCTCGTCGACCGCGTCGAACGCGACCGACGCAGGATCGGCCCCCTCCGGGCCGCGCACCACATCGGCGCCCACCCGCGCCGCCCAGGTCTGGAGTTGGTCGGCGGCGGCCGCTCGGAAGGTGTCGGCGGCACCCAGCACCACGCGGCGGCCGTCGGCCACCAGGACGCGCGCCAGCTTCCCGACGGTGGTGGTCTTACCGGTGCCGTTGACACCGACCACGAGCAACACCGATGGCTTGTCGGCATGCGGCAGGGCACGAATCGAGCGGTCCAGCTCGGGTCGCAGTTCGGAGATGAGGACGTCGCGCAGCACCGCGCGGGCTTGGGCCTCGGTCCGCACCCCCTTGCTGGCCATCTCTGAACGCAGCGCAGCGACAACAGATTCGGTCACGACCGGTCCGAGGTCGGCGATCAGCAGCGTGTCCTCGACCTCCTCCCAGGAGTCTTCGTCGAGGTCACCGCCACCGAGCAGCCCCAGCATGCTGCGGCCGAGCGCGTTCTGAGACTTCGACAGCCGGCCACGCAGCCGATCCAGGCGGCCTTCGGTCGGTGCGATCTCCTCCAGCGCAGGCGCGACGGGCGCCGCGGGCGCGACAGGCGCCTCGGGCGCGACGGGCGCCTCGGGCGCGACGGGCGCCTCCGCTTCGGCGGGCGCCGGCGCCTCGTCCACGACCGGTTCGGCCTCGGCCGTCGGGGCGTCCTCGACCGGGCGTTCTACCGGGGGCGCGGCCTCCTCGACGGGGGGTTCGGGCAACCGCACGTCGGAGATGGGACGCTTCGGGGCGTCCCGCGGGATCGTCGCATCGTCACCGACCGCGGGCAACCCGCTGGTGTCGATGCGCTCCACCTTCGGAGGCGCCGCCTTGGGAGGAGCCGGCGGAGCGGTCGCCGATTGGCTGAACGTTATGCCCGAGGACGCCGTGTACCCGCCTGAGCGGTCGATGGGCTTGGCGGTGGTGTCCGGGCCCGACAGGCTGATCCGCCGCCGTCGGTACCGAACCAATCCGACAACGAGCGCAGTAACCAGCAGAACAGCAATGACCGCTATCGCGATCCACAGACCTTCCGACACGGCAGCCATTGTCGCAGGGGTGCCGCCGCTCGACGATCTGCCCCGCACCCACGGCAGTGGGGCACCCATGAACCGACGGCGCGGTGGCGGCCCAAGCCCCTGCGCGGCGGGTCAGATCGGCCGACGGTCCGGGCTCAAGACCCGGAGCTGGACACCAACTCCTGGCCACGCATCCGCTGGGAGATCACCGTGGTGATGCCGTCGCCCCGCATTGTCACGCCGTACAGGGCGTCGGCGACCTCCATGGTCGGCTTCTGGTGCGTGATCACGATCAGCTGTGACTTCTCGCGCAGCTGCTCGAACAAGCTGATGAGCCTGCGCAGGTTGACGTCGTCGAGAGCGGCCTCGACCTCGTCCATCACGTAGAAGGGCGACGGGCGGGCCCGGAAGATCGCCACCAGCATCGCCACCGCGGTCAGCGACTTCTCCCCACCGGAGAGCAGTGAGAGCCGTTTGATCTTCTTTCCCGGCGGCCGGGCCTCGACCTCGATGCCGGTGGTGAGCATGTCCTCGGGGTTGGTCAGCAGCAGCCGGCCCTCCCCGCCCGGGAACAGCGTGGAGAACACCTGCTCGAATTCGCGCTCGACATCGATGTAGGCCTCGGTGAACACCTGCAGGATGCGCGTGTCGACGTCGGCGATGACGTCGAGTAGATCTTGACGGGCCGCCTTGACGTCTTCGAGCTGGGTCGACAGGAAGTTGTAACGCTCCTCGAGGGCGGCGAACTCCTCCAACGCCAGCGGGTTGACCCGGCCCAGCTCGTTGAGTTCGCGTTCGGCTTTCTTGGCCCGGCGTTCCTGGGTGGGCCGGTCGAACGGCATGGGCGCCGGTGCGGTGACCTGCTCGCCACGTTCCCGGGCCTGCTCGTACTCGGCCATCTCCAGCTCGGTGGGCGGCAGCGGCACCTGCGGGCCGTACTCGGCGATCAGATCGGCTGTCGGCATCCCGAACTGGTCGAGGACCTGAGCCTCCAGCTGTTCGATGCGAAGCGAGGCTTGCGCTTTGGCCACTTCGTCACGGTGCAACGCGTCGGTCAACTGATTGATCTTGGTGCCGAGCTCATTGACCTCGTCGCGCGATTTCGCCAGCGCGGCAGCGCGCATCTGGCGCTCGGTGGCCAACCCGTCTCGTGCCCGCCCGGCCGCTGCCACCACAGTGCTCAAGCGTTGCGCCACAAGGCGTCCCGACTCGGCGACGGCCGCAGCGACCTTGGCGGCCTGCTCGCGGGCCTCGCGGGCCCGCAGTGCCCGCAGCCTGGCCTCACGCTCGGCCGCTGCCGCCCGGCGCAGTGAATCCGCCCGGCCCCGAACGGCATTCGCGCGCTCCTCGGCGGTGCGGACCGCCAACCGGGCTTCCACCTCGACCGACCGGGCGGCATCGGCCGCGGCCACCGACTCCTGCCGGTCGACCGGTTCGGCCTCGAACATCGGGGTCTGTTCGGCCCCGTGCAACCGGGCTTCGAGTTCGACGAGCTCTTCGACGGTCTTGGTGCGGCCGGCTTCGAGCTCATCGCGCTGTCGGATCAACCGGTTCCACTCGTCCTCGGCGCCGCGGGCGTCCTGACCGAGGCGGCCCAACTGCTCGTAGATCGACGAGATCGCCGCGTCGGACTCGTTGAGCGCGGCCAGCGCCTGCTCGGCGGCGAGCTGCCGCGCGGCCTGCTCGGCCAGCGCCCCGGACAGGGCTGCGGCCAATTCGCCCGTCTGCTTCTCGGCAGCCTCGAGTTCGGTGCGGGCCTTGTCGATCTCAGCAGCGATCTCCAGAGTGCTGGGCTTGCGGTCCGATCCACCGCTGACCCAGCCGGCGCCGACCAGGTCGCCGTCGGCGGTGACCGCACGCAGCTCGGCACGCTCCGAGACCAACCGCAGACCGGCTGCCATGTCGGACACCACCGCGACCCCGGACAGCATCGCCGCGATGGCACCGCGCAGCCGATCGGGAACGGTGACGACGTCGGCCGCCCAGATCGCGCCATCGGGCAGCGCCGCGGCCTGCGACGATCCGTTGACGGGCCAGTCGCCGAGCAGGATGGCGGCCCGGCCGCCGTCGGACTCCTTGAGGGCGGCGACGGCTGATGCCGCGGCGCCGAAGTCCTCGGCGGCCAAGGCGTCGGCAGCCGCTCCGAGCACGGCCGCGACCGCCACCTCATATCCGCCGCGGACCTTGAGAAAATCCCCGATGGAGCCGAAAAGACCTGAGCCGCTGCGGTTTTTCTGCAGCCACGCGGCGCCGTCACGGCGATCAAGACCGACCGAGAGGGCCTCGATGCGGGCCCGCAGCGAGGCCACCTGACGTTCTGCGCTGCGTTCGGCGGCCTGCAGTTCTGCGACGCGTTCGTCGGCCAGCCGCAGCGCGGTCACGGTGCGATCGTGGTGGTCGTCGAGGCCCACCTCCCCGGCGTCGAGTTCGCTGACGCGGCCCTGCACGGTCTCGAACTCGGCCTTGGTCTGCTCGACGCGGGTGGCGGCCTCCTCGATGTTGACCGAGATTCGCATCACGCTCTCGTCGATCGACTCGACCCGGGTGCGCATGGTGTCGACCTGCCCGGACAGCCGGGCCAGCCCTTCACGGCGGTCGGCCTCGGCACGGGCCGCGGCCAGATGTGCGCGCTCGGCCTCGGCTGCCAGGCGTTCGCGCTCGGCCAGTTCGGCGCGCGCGGTCTCCAGCGTGATGCGCGACATCTCCAGCTCACCGAGCAATTCCATTTCGAGCTCGGCGACCTCTTCGGCCTCGGCCTCGAGTTCCTCGGGATCACGGCCCGACGAGGTTTCCGGCTCCGCCTCCAGCAGCTGAGCCCGATCCGTGGCGATGCGCACGGTGGCGCTGACCCGCTCGGCCAGTGCCGAGGCGCGGAACCAGGTCTGTTGCGCGGCTTCGGCGCGCCGGGTCAGTTCCGCGACCGCGGCCTCATGCGTGTCGTGTTCGACCGTCGCGGCCTCCAACCGGGCGGCGACCACTTCGTGCTCGCGGCGCAGCGTGTTCTCGGCCTGGTTGGTGTTCTCGAACTCGGTGCGCCGCGTGACCAGGTCGTCGGCCGCCAACCGAAGCCGCGCGTCACGCAGGTCGGCCTGGATGGTCGCTGCCCGGCGCGCCATCTCGGCCTGGCGGCCCAGCGGCTTGAGCTGACGGCGCAGTTCGGTGGTCAGATCGGTGAGCCGGGCGAGGTTGGCGGCCATCGAGTCGAGCTTGCGGACCGCCTTTTCCTTGCGTTTGCGGTGCTTGAGCACGCCCGCGGCTTCCTCGATGAACGCACGGCGGTCCTCGGGACGCGATTCCAGGATCTCGGCGAGCTTGCCCTGGCCGACGATGACGTGCATTTCGCGGCCGATACCGGAGTCGCTGAGCAGTTCCTGCACGTCCATCAGCCGGCAGCTGCTGCCGTTGATCTCGTATTCGCCCGCGCCGTCACGGAACATCCGGCGGGTGATCGACACCTCGGAGTACTCGATGGGCAGCGCGTTGTCAGAGTTGTCGATGGTCAGGGTGACCTCGGCACGGCCCAGTGGCGCGCGGGAACTGGTGCCGGCGAAGATGACGTCTTCCATCTTGCCGCCGCGCAGCGTCTTGGCGCCCTGCTCGCCCATCACCCAGGTCAGGGCGTCGACGACGTTGGATTTACCCGACCCGTTGGGGCCGACAACGCAGGTGATGCCCGGTTCGAAGCGCAGAGTCGTCGGCGAGGCGAAGGACTTGAAGCCCTTCAGCGTCAGACTCTTGAGGTGCACGGCGACTTACCCTACCGCCGAGTCGGCTACCGCTCGTGAAAGCCCGTCATCGGTGTGCCCGCATCGGACCAATCGACGACGACGTTGTCCACTACACCTGGGGTTTTGCCGCTCTGCAGCAGGTCAAGCAGACGCTCACAGGCGGCGCGCGGGCCTTGCGCCACGACGTGGACGCGGCCGTCGGGCCGGTTGGAGGCAAACCCCGTCAAGCCCAGTTCCAGCGCCCGGGCCCGGGTCCACCAACGGAACCCCACGCCCTGGACGTGGCCGTGCACCCAGGCGCTGAGCCGCACCGGGCGCTGCGGGGGTTCCGGGCCGGTCACGCCGTGGTGACCTTGTCCACAACCTCGAACCTCACCTCGGTGCCCGATTTCAGGGTCCGCCCGACGGTGCAGACTTGGTCGATGGCGCGCTCGACAACCGTCAGCAGCCTGGCCCTTTCATCCTCGGAGAGCCCGGACAGGTCGACCTCGAGCCTCTCGGCCAGCAGCGGATACCGCTCCTGTTCGCGGTCGGGCGGGCCGGTCACCCGGATGGTGGTGGCGTAGTCGTCGCCGAGACGGCGCCGCAGCGGGGCGTCGCTGCTCATCCCGCTGCACGCCGCCAGCGCGATCTTCATCAGCTCGCCGGGGGTGAACACGCCATCGACGTCTTCACTGCCGACCAGCACCTCTGCCCCCCGGGAGCTGCGCCCGGTGTAGCGGCGTACGCCGGTGCGTTCCACCCACAGTTCAGTCATGCGGTATTTCTACACGCTGCGACGACCGGCTATTCCCCGAGGGAAGGCACGTTTTGCTCCTACGTCCGCGGAACGCCCCCGGCTCTGCGACCGTGTGATAGGCCGGACGGACGATAAACTCGACGTACCGCCGTTCTGCTGAGGAGCACGATGACATTTCCGTCCGGACCGCACGACCCGTGGGCACAGCATCAGCCGCCCCAGCCGTACGGGCCGCCGCAACAGTACGGAGGTCCTCAGCAGTATCCCGGTCCGCCGCAATTCGGTGCGCCGCAGTACGGCGGTCAGCAGTTCGGCGCTCCGCAGTACGGCCAGCCTCCGTACGGCTACGGCATGCCGCCGCAGCACAGCGGTGGCAGCCGCAAGGGGCTGATCATCGGTGGCGCCGTCGCGGCGGTGGTGGCTGTCGCGGCGATCATCGGCGTCGTGGTCGTGATGATGATGCCGTCCGGTGACGAGCGCGCAATCGGCCAGTTGCTCAAGAACATCGGGAATTCCGGCAACAGCATCTCGGACATGAAGAAGTATGTCTGCGCCGGCGACCGCAAGATTCTCGACGCCATCGACACCAGCGGCTTGGAGAAGTACGGCATCAACGTGCCCAAGCCCACCATCAAGGCGCCGTCCGGGTCGGCCAAGATCAGCGACATCGAGGTCAACGGCGACCGGGCCACGGCCAAGGTCGAAGCCGGCGGCAACACCAGCACCATCTATTTCCGCAAGGAGAGCGGTGACTGGAAGCTGTGCACCACAGATTCGCCGGGGCTGGCGAATCTGCCGTCGCTGCCCTGACCTACCGCCGCGCCCGCGGGCGCGGCTGGCATTTCGGACAGTAGAACGACGACCGGTTCATGAATTTGTCGCGGTGCATCACCGCGCCGCACCGTCGGCAGGGCTCCCCTTCGCGGCCATAGGCATCCAATGACCGCTCGAAGTACCCGGATTCACCGTTGACGTTGACGTAGAGCGAGTCGAACGATGTACCGCCCTGCGCCAGCGCCTGGGTCATCACCTCGGCGGCCGCGTCGAGCAGCTCCCCGAGCCGCGCGCGCGGCAGCGACGAAGCCAGCCGAACCCCGTTCAGTTTGGTGCGCCACAACGCCTCGTCGGCATAGATGTTGCCGATGCCCGACACCACGGTCTGGTCCAGCAGCTGGCGTTTGATCTCGGAATGCTTGCGCCGCAACACCGTAACGACGGCATCGCGGTCGAAGCGGGGATCGAGCGGGTCACGCGCGATATGCGCGACGGGCTGAGGAACCGCGGAGCCGTCGACGTCGACGAGGTCGGTCAACTGCCAGCCGCCGAATGTCCGCTGGTCCACGAAACTCAGCGCGGTGCCGTCGTCGAACAGCGCGGCGATCCGCAGATGACGGTCATCGGCGATGGGCCCCAACAACATCTGGCCGCTCATGCCGAGGTGCACCACCAACGCCGACCCGTCAGAAAGCGTCAGCCACAAGTACTTTCCGCGCCGGCCCGTGCCGGTGACCTGCACATCGAGCAGTCGGGCGGTCAGATCGGCAGGGCCTGCCTCGTGCCTGCGCACCGCCCGCGGATGATGCACACGTACCGCGGTGATGGTCTTGCCCGCGACATGCTCCTGCAGCCCCCGCCGAACGACCTCTACCTCAGGGAGTTCGGGCACCGATCACCCATCGTCGAGCGCCTGCCAGGCTGCCGCGGCGGCCTTCAGTTCGGCTTCTTTCTTGGTGCGGCCCACTCCCCTGCCGTATTCAGCCTCGGCGACCACGACCGTCGCGGTGAACTCCTTGTCGTGATCGGGGCCGGTCGAGCTGACCAGATAGACCGGCGCACCCATGCCGCGCGCGGCGGTCAGCTCCTGCAGGCTGCTCTTCCAATCCAGACCCGCGCCCAAAGTCGGTGCGGTGTCGAGAAGTTCACTGAACAGCCGCAGGATCACCTCACGGGCGGTACCCAGGCCATGCTCCAAATAGATTGCGCCGAGCAAGGATTCAACACCATCGGCGAGAATGCTGGATTTGTCGGCGCCACCGGAGTTCTCCTCACCCTTGCCCAGCAACAGGTGCGCACCGAGGCCCCCGTCGCTGAGGCCACGGCCCACATCGGCCAGCGCCTGGGTGTTGACGATGCTGGCCCGCAGCTTGGCCAGATCGCCCTCGGATCGGTCCGGGTGACGGTGATACAGCTCCTCGGTGATGGTGAGCCCGAGCACGGCGTCACCGAGGAATTCCAGCCGCTCGTTGGTGGGCAGCCCGCCGTGTTCATACGAGTAGCTGCGATGGGTCAGCGCAATGGTCAGCAGTTCACTGGGAAGCACGACCCCGAGTGCCTCCAGCAGCTGTGCATGCGCTTCACTCATGCCTGGTGCTGGTCCCCGTCGTCCGTCGGCAGCAACGTGGCCAACTTCGCCCACCGCGGGTCGAGCTGCTCGTGGTGGTGCCCGGGTTCGGCGGTGGCCAGCGGGACGCCGCACTGCTGGCACAGTCCCGCGCAGTCCGGCCCGCACAGCGGAGAGAACGGCAGCGCCAGACCGACGGCGTCGACGATGGGCTGCTCAAGATCGACGGTGTCGTCGATGACCCGACCCATCTCGTCTGAGTCCGTGGTCTCGTCGGTGGCACTGTCGGGGTAGGCGAACAGTTCGGTGAGGTCGATTTCGATGTCGCCGGTGACCGGCGTCAGGCATCGTGCGCATTCACCGACCGTCGGCGCGGCAACCGTTCCGGTCACCAGCACCCCCTCGGAGACAGATTCCAGCCGCAGGTCCAGCTCAAGCGGTGCACCCGCCTCGATGGCGATGAGTTCCACACCGATACGTACCGGGCTCGGCACCGTTTCGCGGTGAGTCATCATCGAGCCGGGTCGCCGGCCGAGTCGGGAGATGTTGATGACCAGCGGCGACCGTGGACCGCGGTGCCTTCCCGCGTTTGCGTGCGTCGCCATGCAGCAATCCTACGGCGGCCGTGTCAGCCGAAAATAACGCCCACGGCGCCCGGGGCGATCACCGCGTGGCGTAGTCGTGTGTTCCGGCCGCCGTGCGGAGTTGGTGGCGGCCCCGGCCGACCGAGCGCAGCGTTCCGTTGAGGAATTCCTCGAACTCGGCCAGTTTGCTGTCGACGTAGATGTCGCACTCGCCGCGCAGCCGGTCGGCTTCGGCGTGCGCGGCGTCGACCAGCCGGGTCGCCTCGGCGGTTGCGGTCGCGACGATCTCGGTCTGCGACACGAGTCGCTGCTGCTCCTTGATGCCTTCCTGGACGGCCTTCTCGTACGAGAGGTTGCCGCTTTCGATGAGGCGGTCGGCCTCGGCCTTGGCGCGCCCGGTGCTGGCCTCGTATTCCCGCTTCGCCGCCGCACTGACGCGCGCGGCCTCCTCGCGAGCCTCACCGACCATGCGTTCGCTGTGCTGGCGGGCCTCGGCGACCATGCGGTCGGCCTGCGACTTGGCATCGGCGAGCAGCCGGTCGGCTTCGCCTCTGGCGTGGTTGATCATGCCGTCGGCGTCGGCGTTGACCTTCGCCATCACGGATTCGGAGTGCTCCTTGGCCTCACGCAACAGCGAGTCGCGCGCATCGAGCACATCCTGCGCGTCGTCGAGTTCGCCGGGGATGGCGTCTTTGATGTCGTCGATCAGTTCCAGGACGTCGCCGCGCGGAACCACGCAGCCCGCGGTCATCGGTACGCCACGCGCTTCTTCGACGATGGCGCCCAGCTCGTCGAGCGCTTCAAAAACTCGGTACACGGCTATACCCTCCAGGCGTCGTTGTTAGTGACCAGTGTGCCTGGTGTTACGCCTGTGACTCGGGAGGATTGTCGGTGTGTCGCTACCGATAGCGGGTTGTCAGGCGTTGCTCACACTCGACGCACCCGCCGGTGATCACCGCGCGGCCAGCTTGGCCTGCAACCGCCGATTGACCGGTTCGGGCAGCAGGGCCGAGACGTCGCCGCCCAGCGACGCGACCTCCTTGGCCAGTGACGACGAAACGAACGAGTACCGCGGGGTGGTGGCGACGAAGAAGGTGTCGACCCCGGCCACATGCTTGTTCATCTGCGCCATCTGCAGCTCGTACTCGAAGTCGGTGCCCGTGCGCAGACCTTTGACGATGGCCGTCAGCCCCCGCGATTTCACGAAGTCCACCACGAGCCCCTGCCCGGACTCGACTCGCAGGTTCGGGAGATGTTCGGTGGATTCGACGATCATCGCGATGCGCTCGTCGAGATCGAACATCCCTTTCTTGTTGGGGTTCACCAGAACCGCGACGACGACCTCATCGAACTGCGCGGCGGCCCGTTCGAAGATGTCGACGTGGCCGAGGGTGACGGGGTCGAAGGATCCTGGGCATACGGCGCCACTCATGAGGCAGCACGCTACGCGAGTTCGGCGAACTCCACGCGGGTGTCCCCGTAGCGACGCTCCCGCCACGGCTCCCAGCCCTGCGGCCAGCGCACCGACGGTCCCGACGCCGCCCGTTCGATGACCATCACGGTGCCCGGCCGGGCCCAGCCGGCGGCGGCCAGCCCGGTGACCAGCGCCTCGACATCAGCGACGGCGACCTCATAGGGCGGATCGGCGAACACCAGGTCGACCGGACGTGCTGCGGCGCCGGCGATTACGGTGGCCACCGGCGCACACCGCACCGTTGCGCCACTCACGCCGAGCGCGGCGATGTTGTCGGCGATGACGGCGGCCGCCCGCCGATCGGACTCGACGAACAGTGCCGACGCCGCACCCCGCGAAAGCGCTTCCAGCCCAAGGGCACCCGAGCCCGCATACAGATCGAGCACAGCGACACCCGCGAGGTCGAGACGGGCTGCCAGCACGTTGAACAGCGACTCGCGCACGCGGTCCGTGGTCGGCCGGGTGCCCCGGGCGGGCACCGCGATGCGGCGCCCGCCATAGCTGCCGGAGACGATGCGGGTCAGGCTGATCCCCCAGTCGCTTCGATCCTGCCCGCCGAACCGACCACCACCAGCAGGTCACCGCCTTCCACCTGACCGGTGGGTGCCACGGCCACGCGGGATACGGTGCCGCCCTTGGGTGCGGTGATCGCGGCCTCCATCTTCATGGCTTCGATGGTGGCGATGGTCGCACCGGCCTCGACGACTTCACCGACCTTGACGTTGACGGTGACCACACCGGCGAACGGGGCCGCGACATGGTCGGGGTTGTTGCGGTCGGCCTTCTCGGCGGCCGGGACGTCACTGGCGATGCTGCGGTCGCGCACCAGCACCGGACGCAGTTGGCCGTTGAGAATGCACAGCACCGTGCGCATCCCGCGCTCGTCGGCATCGGAGATCGCCTCGAGCCCGATCAACAGCTGAACACCCTTCTCCAGCTCGACCCGGTGCTCTTCGCCCTGCCGCAGCCCGTAGAAGAACTGGTTGGCGCTCAATTGCGAAGTGTCCCCGTACTCTTCGCGGTGCGCCTCGAATTCCTTTGTGGGCCCCGGGAACAGCAGGCGATTCAAGGCGGCCTGGCGTTTGGGGCCGGGCGTGGCCAGCAGGGCCTCGTCCTCGGCCGACAGTGGCTGCTCGGGCTTGGCGGGACCTCGCCCCGCCAAAGCCTTGGTGCGCAACGGCTCC
This sequence comes from Mycobacterium dioxanotrophicus, assembly GCF_002157835.1. Taxonomy (NCBI): domain Bacteria; kingdom Bacillati; phylum Actinomycetota; class Actinomycetes; order Mycobacteriales; family Mycobacteriaceae; genus Mycobacterium; species Mycobacterium dioxanotrophicus. The sequence goes on from NZ_CP020809.1 coordinate 4,792,778, forward strand.
GGCCACCCGCCCGCCGGGTCACCGAGTTCGCCACGCAGGAAACCGATGACACTGTCGGGGATGTCGTAGCGGGCCGGTTCGGCGGCGAATTCATCGGCCGTCACGCCCGCGCCGACCAGGGCCAGCGCCAGATCACCGACGACCTTGCTCGACGGGGTCACCTTGATCAGCCGGCCCAGCACACGGTCGGCGCCGGCGTAGGCGTTCTCGACATCCTCGAACCGGTCGCCCAAGCCCAGTGCGATGGCCTGTTGCCGCAGATTGCTCAGCTGCCCACCCGGGATCTCGTGGTGATAGACCCGGCCGGTCGGGCCCGGCAGTCCGGACTCGAAGGGCGCGTACACCTTTCGAAGCGCCTCCCAGTACGGCTCCAGATCGCACACCGCGCGCAGGGACAGGCCGGTGTCGTACGGGGTGTGCGCGGTCGCTGCCACGATCGCCGACAGCGCCGGCTGAGACGTCGTCCCGGCCAGCGGGGCGGCGGCCCCGTCGACGGCCGACGCACCCGCCTGCCAGGCGGCCAGATACGTCGCCAACTGCCCACCCGGGGTGTCATGGGTGTGCACATGCACCGGCAGATCGAACCGGGAGCGCAACGCCGACACCAACGCGGCCGCGGCCTGCGGACGCAGCAGCCCGGCCATGTCCTTGATCGCCAGCACGTGAGCTCCGGCGGCGACGATCTGCTCGGCCAGCTTCAGGTAGTAGTCCAGGGTGTAGAGCTGCTCGGCCGGATCGCTCAGGTCACCCGTGTAGGACATCGCGACTTCGGCGATGGCCGTTCCGGTCTCGCGGACCGCATCGATCGCCGGTCGCATCGACTCCACGTTGTTGAGCGCGTCGAAGATCCGGAAGATGTCAATGCCGGTCGCCGTCGCTTCTTCGACGAACGCCGAGGTGACGAGCTCCGGATACGGGGTGTAGCCGACGGTGTTGCGGCCTCGCAGCAGCATCTGCAGACAGATGTTCGGCACCGCTTCGCGGAGAGCGGCCAGCCGCTCCCACGGATCTTCCTTCAAGAAGCGAAGCGCCACATCGTAAGTCGCTCCACCCCAGCACTCGATCGAGAGCAGCTGCGGCATCGACCGAGCCACGTACGGCGCCACCTTGAGCAGACCCGTGCTGCGCAACCGGGTGGCCAACAGCGACTGGTGTGCATCGCGGAACGTCGTATCCGTCACGCCCAGCGCGGGGCTCTCCCGCATCCACCGCGCGAAGCCCTCGGGCCCCAGCTCGACCAGCCGCTGCTTGGAACCCGCGGGCGGTGCCGCCGTGAGGTCCACGGCAGGCAACTTGTCCTGCGGATACACCGTCGACGGACGCTGCCCGTGCGGCTTGTTGACCGTGACGTCGGCCAGGTAGTTGAGGATCTTGGTGCCGCGGTCGGCAGGCGTGTGGGCGGTCAGCAGCTGCGGACGCTCATCGATGAACGACGTGTTGACGCGGCCGGCCCGGAAATCGGGATCATCGAGCACCGCCATCAGGAACGGGATGTTGGTCGACACACCGCGGATCCGGAACTCCGCCAAGGCGCGCCGCGCCCGCACCACCGCCGTCGCGAAATCCCGGCCGCGGCAGGTCAACTTGACCAACATCGAGTCGAAATGCGCGCCGATCTCCGCGCCGGTGTGGGTGCCGCCGTCCAGCCGGATACCGGCGCCACCCGGCGAACGGTAGGCCGTGATACGCCCGGTGTCGGGGCGGAAACCGTTGGCCGGGTCCTCGGTGGTGATGCGGCACTGCAGCGCCGCCCCGCGGATCTTCACCGAATCCTGGCTCAGCCCAAGGTCTTGCAGCGATTCTCCGGACGCGATGCGCAACTGGGAGGACACCAGGTCCACATCGGTGATCTCCTCGGTCACCGTGTGTTCCACCTGGATTCGCGGATTGCACTCGATGAACACGTGATGCCCACGCTCGTCGAGCAGGAATTCGATGGTGCCCGCGCACGAATAGTTGATCTGCCGAGCCAGCGCCACCGCGTCGGCACAGATCCGCTCGCGCACCTCGGGATCCAGATTCGGGGCGGGCGCCAGCTCGATCACCTTCTGGTGGCGTCGCTGCACGCTGCAGTCGCGCTCGAAGAGGTGGATCACATCGCCCTGGGTGTCGGCCAGGATCTGCACTTCGATGTGGCGGGGATTGATCACCGCCTGTTCCAGGTAGACCATCGGATCACCGAACGCCGATTCGGCCTCGCGACTGGCCGCCTCGATGGCCTCGGGCAGCGCGGCGGGATCGCTCACCCGGCGCATACCGCGGCCGCCACCACCGGAGACCGCCTTGACGAACAACGGGAACTGCATCCCGGCGGCCACCGCCACGAGCTCGTCGACCGAGGCCGAGGGCTCCGAGGACGCCAGCACGGGCAGACCCGCCGCGCGCGCCGCCGCGATCGCACGGGCCTTGTTACCGGTGAGCTCCAGCACCTCGGCCGACGGGCCGACGAACGTGATGCCCGCCTCCGCGCACGCCGAGGCCAGCTCGGGGTTCTCCGAGAGGAAGCCGTACCCCGGGTAGATCGCGTCGGCCCCGGCATGGCGGGCCACCCGGATGATCTCCTCGACCGACAGATATGCCCGCACCGGATGGCCGGCCTCACCGATCTGATACGACTCGTCGGCCTTGAGGCGGTGCAACGAATTGCGGTCCTCATAGGGATAGACCGCCACGGTCGCAATGTTCATCTCGGTCGCCGCACGGAACGCGCGGATGGCGATCTCGCCACGGTTGGCCACCAGGAGTTTGGAAATCACGCGGGTAACCCTAGCCGCAGCATTGTTACGCGGTGTTACATCGGCTGCGTTAGAGCAGCGTCGACCAGTAGTTCCAGAACCGCGCCACGATCAGAAGGATCAGCGCCGTGAACCACAGCGCCACCAGCGACCATCGCCACTGATGGATGACCCGCAGCACCGCGTTGCCGTGCAGCGGTTCCAGGGCGATCGAGGAAGCCACCACCAGCAGCGGAATGGTGACCGCCCAGACTCCCATGCAGTACGGGCACAGCGCGCCGATGCGGTAGAGGCTCTGGAAGATCAGCCAGTGCACGAACACCGCCCCGAGCAGGGTGCCGACCGCCAGACCCGCCCAGTACCACCGCGGCAGACGCACATTCGCGACCGCGAGGACACCGGTGACCACGACGACGGTGAACGCGACGATGCCGATCATCGGGTTGGGGAAGCCGAACACCGACGCCTGGGGCGTGACCATCACGGAGCCGCACGACAGCACCGGGTTGATGCTGCAGGACGGGACGTACTTGGGGTTGATCAGTATTTCGATCTTCTCGTACGTCAGCGTCAGTGCGGCGGCCAAGCCGACCACCCCGGCGATCAGCACCCATACGGCGCTGGTCTTGGCGACCTCGACACCCGGCTGTTCGACGGACTGCGCGGCTTCTGCCTGCGACTCCGTGGTCACGGTCACGAACCCGGTTTGGCCGGGGCCGGCTGCTGCGGCGCGGCGGGGGCGTTGCCTGCGGGGCCGGCTGCTGCGGCGCGGCGGGGCGTTGCCTGCGGGGGCGCCTGCGGCGGGAGCGGCGGGCGCACCGGCGGCCGGGGCCTGCGGCGTGACGGCACTCAGCCCGGGCACGTCGCCCACGATTTCCTTGACCTTGGCTACCATCGCATCCGGTGTGCTCGGTTGGTAGTCCTCGCCGTTGATGCGGATGGTGGGCGTGGAGTTGATGCCCGCGGCGGCCGCCATGCCCTTGACCATGTCGACGTACGTGCCCTTGGTGATGCAGTCGGGCGTCTTACCCGCGGCACCGGCCTGGCGGGCGAGTTCGATGAGCCGCGCGTTGTCCGGATAGATGCCGCCACCTTCTTGGGGCTGCAGCTCCTTGGTGTACAGCGCGGTGTGGAAGCGACGGAATGCTTCGATGGACTCGTCGGCGACGCAGTAGGCGGCGGCACCGGCGCGCGACGAGTACCCGTCGCCGGAGCGGTCCAGGATGGCCACCATGTGATAGTCGGCGGCCACCGCGCCGGAGTCGATCATCTTGCTGATGGTCGGGCCGAAGGCGCGCTCGAAGTTACCGCAGGCCGGGCAGAGGAAGTCTTCGTAGAACGACAGCACCACCTTGGGTTCGCTGGTGCCCTCTTTGGTCATCACATTGCTCGCAGCCACCCGGACGGCCTTGGCTTCACCGGAAGCCGGTTTCTTGTTGCCGGTCATGACGATGTAGAGCACCAGCGCCGCGGCGAATATCACCACAACAGCGGTCAGGCCGATCTGGATCAGCAGGTTCCGTTTGCGATCCGCTGCCTTCAGGTCGTACTTGGCGGTCTTCTTGGGTTTGGCCACGGCGCCAAGCGTACCGGCGGTTCAGGTGTGGGCCTCAGGCGTGGCTGAGATGTGCCCGCAGGGCTGAGATCATCGCGGTGGTTGCCGTGGCGCTGCCGCCGGCGAGCGGGAAGAAGTTGCCGAAGCCGTGAATCAGGGAGCGCTCCTCGCGAAGATCGACCAGCACTCCAGCCTCTCTCAGGGCCGCGGCATACCGGTTGCCCTCGTCGCGCAGCGGGTCGAAACCCGCCGTGAACACCAGGGCGGGCGGCAGTCCCGCCAGGTCCTCGGTGAGCAGAGGAGACACGATGGGGTCCTCGGGACTGACGTCGGAGCCACCCAGGTAGTGGCCGAAGCACCAGTCGATATCGCGCTTGGTCAGGAAGAACCCGTCGGCGAACAACGTGCGCGAGCGGGTCTGGCTGGAGAAATCCGTGACCGGGTAGAGCAGCAGTTGCAGATCGGGCAGGGGCAGACCGTCCGTGTGGGCCCGCTGGCTGACGACGGCGGCCAGGTTGCCGCCCGCACTGTCCCCACCGACCACGATGCGCGTCGCACCCAGGCCCGCGGCGTGCTGCAAAGCCCACTGGTAGGCCGCATAGGCATCGTCGGCGGCGGCCGGGGCCTTGTGTTCGGGGGCCAGCCGGTAGTCCACCGACAGCACCTGGATTCCGCCGTCACGGCAGATCAGCCGGCACAGGCTGTCGTGGGTATCCAGGTCTCCCAGCACGAATCCACCGCCGTGAAAGAACACCAGCAGCGCCGATGTGGGGGCCGGGCCCGATCCGTCCGGCACGTAGTGCCGCGCCGGAATCGGTCCGGCCGGCCCGGGAATCGACATCTCCGAGACGTCAGCACGGATCGGCGGGCTCAACAGGGATGCCTGCGCCCGCAGCTGAGCGCGTGACGATTCCACGCCGCAGTCGGGCCGGAAGTCGCCGACCAGACCACCCTGTCCGGCGGCGCGCTGCGCCAACAGCAGCATCTGCAGCGTGGAGTCCAGGGTGTTGCCGTCCAGTTCGACCGGGCGGCCGCCGAGCAGAAGTCGCTTGCTCCGTTCGGGGATACGCGGCAACGCAGCGAACGTGAGCTTTGTCGCCCGGCGCAGCAGGACCTGCTTGGCAGTGCCCCGGCCTGGCAGACTTTCACTCATGGCAGCTCCCTCTGTGAACCCACGCGTCGCACTCAACGACGGTAATTCCATACCCCAGGTCGGCCTGGGCGTCTGGCAGACCCCTCCGGACGAGACCGAACGCGCGGTCACCGCTGCTCTGCAGTCCGGCTACCGCCACATCGATACTGCCGCTGCCTACCAGAACGAGGTCGAGACGGGTAGGGCCCTGGCGTCCGCCGGGGTGCCGCGCGACGAGGTGTTCCTGGTCACCAAACTGTGGAACGGCGACCAGGGCTACGACGCCACCCTGGGCGCATTCGAGGCCAGCCTGGACCGGCTCGGTGTGGACTACCTGGATCTTTACCTGATCCACTGGCCGGTGCCCGCCAAGAACGCCTACGTCGACACCTTCAAGGCGTTCGCCCATCTGCGGGATCAGGGCCGCATCCGGTCGATCGGCGTGAGCAACTTCGAACCGGAGCATCTGAAGATCCTGATCGACTCCACCGGCATCGTGCCCGCGGTCAACCAGATCGAACTGCACCCGTTGCTGCCGCAGCGCGAGCTTCGCGAGGTTCATACCCAGCTCGGGATCGCCACCGAGGCGTGGAGCCCGCTGGGCCAAGGCTCGCTGCTGGCCGATCCCGTCATCACCGAGATTGCCGCCGCACATGGGAAAACACCGGCCCAGGTGCTTATCAGGTGGCATATCCAGCTGGGTAATATCGTCATCCCCAAGTCGGTGAACCCCGAACGGATTGCGAGCAATTTCGACGTGTTTGATTTCGAGCTCAGCGAGCAGGACATCGCGTCCATCGCGTCGCTCGAGAACGGCACCCGGTTGGGTCCCGATCCTCGAACCTTCAATTTCACAGGGTAGGTGACATGACCCCATCGGACGGGGCGGCGATTCCCACCATCACTCTCAATGACGGCAATACGATCCCGGTCGTCGGTCTGGGAGTCGGGGCGCTGTCGGATTCCGAAGCCGAGCAGGCGGTTTCGGCCGCATTGCAGGCGGGCTACCGGTTGATCGACACCGCGGCCTCCTACGGCAACGAGGCTGGGGTCGGGCGGGCGATCGCCGCGTCGGGCATCCCACGCGAGGAGATCTACGTGACCACGAAGCTGGCCACGCCCGATCAGGGCTACAAGTCCTCGCAGAACGCCGCCCGGGCCAGCCTCGAACGGCTCGGCCTGGACTACGTCGACCTCTATCTCATCCACTGGCCCGCCGGCGACACCAGCAAGTACGTCGACAGCTGGGGCGGTCTGATGAAGGTCAAGGAAGACGGTGTGTCGCGCTCGGTCGGGGTCGCGAACTTCAGCCCTGAGGACCTGTCGACCATCATCGGCCTGACGTTCTACACACCGGCGGTGAACCAGATCGAGCTGCATCCGCTGCTCAATCAGAGCGCCTGGCGCGCCGCCAACGCCGAGAACAACGTCGCCACCGAGGCCTACAGCCCGCTCGGCGTCGGCAACCTCCTGGACAACCCGGCCATCACGGCCGTCGCCGACGCGCACGGCAAGACCGCGGCCCAGGTGTTGATCCGGTGGAGCGTCCAACTGGGCAACATCGTCATCTCCCGGTCGACCAACCCCGACCGGATCGCCTCCAACCTCGGCGTGTTCGACTTCGAGCTGACCGACGACGAGATGACGACCCTCAACGGGCTCGACGACGGAACCCGGTTCCGACCGGATCCGGCCACCTACACCGGCTAGCTCCGGCAAGACTTTCTCCGGCAAGACTTTCTCCGGCGAGCAGACACTCAAGTCCGCGACACGCCGCGGTTGCGGGACCGCCATGTCTGCTCGCCGTCAGAAGGTGCCCAATGTGGCCAGGTGTAGGCGGACCGCGCGGTCAACTCGCTCCTTGTCGCCGGTGGCCAGTAGATCGAGCAGGCCACCGCGCAGCACGGCCAGCGCCAGGGTACGACGCGCGATGCCTTCGGCACTGCTCTTGTCTTGCGGCGCTTGATGTTCCGCCAAGACTTCCAGCCAGTCCTCGACTGTGTCACGCGCGAAACCCGCCCACGCGCCGTCTGCTTCCACCAGTGAGCGGGCGTAGGCCTCGGCCCACAGTGTGAGCAACGGCTGATGCTCGTCGGCGGCGAGCCATCCCCAGATCTGCTCGACGGCTGCGCCGAATCCGGCGCGATCCGAGTCAGCGGCATGGCGCAGGCGGTCCATCAGTTCGAGTTCGTCGGAGCGTGCGCGCGCCAACAGCGCGCGTACCAGGCCGTCCTTGCTGCCGAACAGGAAGAGCAGCACCCGCGGGCTGGAGCCGATCGCCGACGCCAACGGCCGCAACGACATCTCGGCCAGACCATGGGTCAGCGCGTACTTATAGGCGCTCTCCAGAAGTTCGATCTGGCGGGCGGACGGGGTTGTCGGATCCGGGGCCACATTGGTAGCCTAGCGCTACTGAAACGAGTGTGTCAGTGATCTGTTTCACGATCGGAGGCGCGTCGATGTCGTTGAGTGTCGAGCAGTCACGGATCGTGGTGCGCCGCGTGGACCGCCCCGGCGATCTCGGATGGGTCGTGATGGCCCACGGCGAGATCTATCACGAGCAGTTCGGGTGGACCACCGATTTCGAGGCGCTGGTCGCCAGGATCGTGGCCGACTTTGCCGCACAACACAATCCGGCAACCGAAGCCGGTTGGATCGCCGAGGTCGACGGCGAACGCGCCGGGTGCATCTTCTGCGTGCAAGGCGACGATCCGGGGGTTGCAAAGCTACGGATCTTGTTGGTCTCGCCGCGGGCCAGGGGCCTCGGGCTGGGTGCCCGACTGGTCGACGAATGCTTGCGGTTCGCGCGTGACGCCGGCTACTGCCAGGTCACGCTGTGGACCAACGACGTACTGACCTCAGCTCGAAAGATCTACCAGGGGTTCGGGTTTCGACTCATCGATGAAGAACCTCACCACAGCTTCGGCCAGGACCTCAACGGCCAGAACTGGCTTCTCGACCTCTAGCCCTCGTCGAGTGGCCACTTGTTGCACGCAGATTCGGGAAAACCTGTGCACAAGTGGCCATTCGCCGCTACCGCTAGCCCGTCGGGCAGGTCCCGGCAGCTTCGCGCAGCACGGCCGCCGAGGGCACGTCGACCGGCAAACCGTAGCCCCGCAGCACCGCGACGAAGGCCACGGCGTACTGACACCAGAATGCGTGGTTGGGCGGCATCCAGCGCGCAGGTTCCTGGTCACCCTTGTCCTGATTCGCCCGTCCTTGTACCGCAAGCAGATTGGCGGGGTCGTTGGCGAACCGCAGTCGCAGGTCCTCAGGCCAGGCACGGGCGCCCAGATCCCAGGCCAGCGCCAGCGGCACGATGTGGTCGATCTGGACCGAGGCGCCGACCTGGTTGCCGCGGACGAACGCCACCACCGCGTTGGTGTACGGGTCGCGCAGGGTGCCGGTCGCCACCGCGGTCGGGCAGCGCTTGATGGCGACGTAGGTCTTGTCCACGAGATCACGATCGAGAATGTCGTTGCGGGTGTCGCAGCCGTTGTGCCCGCCCGGCGCGCTGTTGTCGTCGTCCCACGCCTCCCCGAAGGCGGCACGGCGATAATCGTTGCCGCGCACCCGAACCGGAATCTCCGGTATCCCGGCCAGCACGTCCGTGCCCGCCGCCACCGTCGGCGCGTCGGCTTCGGCGACGAACCGGCTGGACCGCTGCGCCGACAACGTCACCTGAACCGCGACGATCACGGTCAACGCGACCGCAACCGCCAGCCACGCCAGCCGGTTCACGACTTGTCCAGATACTCGACCCGGTCGGTCTCGACGAACTGGGCTGCCAGCAAGGCCATTCCCGCGTTGTTCGGGTCCGTTTCGTAGAGCGATTCGCAGTATTCTCGGGCGTCGGTGATCACCTCGAGATGTTCGCGCAGCGACAGGAAGCGCAGATTGATGGTTCGCCCGGACTGGTTGAGCCCCAACACATCCCCCTCGCGACGCTCGTCGAGATCGAGATCGGCGAGGGCGAAGCCGTCGAGGGTGCCCGCGACCGCCTTGATGCGCTCCCCCGCCTTGGAGGTCTCCGGCAGCCGGGTGGCCAGCAGGCACAGGCTGGGATGCTGCCCACGACCGATGCGGCCGCGGAGCTGGTGCAGCTGGCTGATGCCGAATCGGTCGGCGTCCATCACCACCATCACGGTGGCGTTGGGCACGTCGACGCCCACCTCGATGACGGTGGTGCACACCAGGACGTCGAGTTCGCCGGCGCGGAACGCCGCCATGACCGCGTCCTTCTCGTCGCCGGACAACCGGCCGTGCATGAGCCCCAGCCGCAACCCGGACAGCGGCCCGCGTTGCAGCCCATCGAACAACTCGACGACGGTGACCGGCGGCGGGCCGGCCTGCCTGCCGCCATTGGCGTCCTTGCCGTCCTTGTCGGATTCGTCGATGCGCGACGCCACCACGTAGGCCTGACGGCCGGCGGCCACCTCCTCGCGGATCCGTGCCCACGCCCGGTCCAGCCAGGCCGGCTTCTGCGACACGAAGATGGTGTTGCTGGTGATGGGCTGGCGGCCACGCGGCAGTTCCCGCAGCGTCGAGGTCTCCAGGTCGCCGTACACCGTGAGCGCGACGGTGCGCGGGATCGGGGTCGCCGTCATCACCAGCAGGTGCGGAGTCAGGCCCTCAGGAGCCTTGGCGCGCAAGGCATCCCGCTGCTCGACGCCGAACCGGTGCTGCTCGTCGACCACCACCATGCCGAGGTTGGCGAACTCCACCGCATCCTGCAGCAGCGCGTGGGTGCCGATCACGATGCCTGCCGCACCCGAGGCGACCTCCTCACGCACCTGCCGCTTCTGCGGTGCCGACATCGAGCCGGTCAGCAGCGCGACCCGCGTGCCGTGCTCGGCACCGCCGAGCTCACCCGCCATCGCCAGCGGCCCCAACGCGTCGCGCACAGACCGGGCATGTTGGGCGGCAAGGACTTCCGTCGGCGCCAGCAGTGCGCACTGATAGCCGGCATCGACCATCTGCAGCATCGCCAGCACCGACACGATCGTCTTGCCGGAGCCGACCTCGCCCTGCAGCATCCGGTTCATCGGGCGCGTCGAGGCCAGTTCTGCCGACACCACGTCGAGGACCTCCCGCTGGCCCACCGTGAGGTCGAACGGCAGCGTGCGCAGCAACTCGACGGCCAGCCCGTCGTCGGTCCACGGCGCGGGCGGGCCGGACTCGCTCAGCTCGCCATGCCGCCGCGCGACCAGACCCCATTGCAGCCCGATGGCCTCGTCATAGGTCAGCCGTTCGGCGGCCCGGTCGCGCTGCGCCGCGTTCTCGGCCAGGTGAACGGCCCGCAACGCCTCGTCTTCGGTCATCAGATTCCGTTGCCGGACAAAAGCTTCCGGCAATGGATCCGGCACCGGGTCGAGCACGTCGAGCACCTGGCGCACGCACGAGTAGATGTCCCAGCTCTGCACCTTGGCGCAGGCCGGGTAGATCGGGAAGAACTCCCGCTCGAACGCCGCCAGCATGTCCTCGCCGCTGGCCCCAGAGGCGGTCGCAATGGTTTTCAGCGACTTGGTGCCGAACTGCTTGCCCAACGGCGAGTCGAGCACCAGGAAGGCCGGATGGTCCAGCTGCAGGGTGTTGCGGAAATACTTGACCTCGCCGGAGAGCATGAGCCTGGTGTCGACCGGAAGCTTGCCGGCCATCCACCCCGCGTTGAAAAACGTTGCGGTGACGGCCGGCCGGTGCTTGCCGAGTGTGACGCGCAGCCATTTGCGGGTCTTCTGTCGTCCGGTCTTCTTGTCGAAGACCGGCTTCATCGTCCCTTCCTTGGTCTCGGTGACGACCTCGATGAAGGTGACGTGTTCGCCCTCTTCCAGATCAAGCGCCTCGCCCTCGCCGCGGACGGTCATGCCGTCGCTGTATTTGCGGGGGTAGTGCCGCAGCAGATCGTTGACGGTGCGGATACCGAAGTGCTCCTCGAGCGGCTTGGCCGACTTGGCCCCGATCACGAGGTCCAGCCGGTCGGCGAGGCCGGCCACTACTCGACTCCGATCAGCAGGGCATCGCCACGGTGGCCGGTGTGGTAGGTCACCAGTTCGGCGCCGAGATGTTCGCGGTGCACGTGTTCCTGCAGCGCCTTGCCGACATCGGGGGCGACACCGTCACCCGTCAGCACCGTGATCAGCTCGCCGCCGGCGAGAAGGAGCAGATCGATGAGACCGGCCGCCGCGGTGGTGACGTCGGGGCCGACGATCAGCACCTCGTCGCCCGCGATACCGAGCCCGTCGCCCGGCTTGCAGGTGCCTGCCCACGTCAGCGCCTCCTCGGTGGCCACGCGGACCGAGCCGTGCCGGGCGCCTGCGGCTGCGCGGGCCATGGTGTAGCCGTCGTCGACGGCCTGCCGGTCGCCGTCGTGGACCGCCAACGCAGCCAGTCCCTGCACCATCGAGCCGGTCGGCACCGGCACCACGTCGATACCCCAACCGATGGCGGCCGTGCAGCCCGCGACGAGTTCCTCGGCCGCGACGTATCCGTTCGGCAGCACCATCACCTGTGCGGCGCCCGCGTCGACGAGGGCCCGCAGGAGTTGCTTGGCACTGATCGCCTCACCGTCGGCGGGCCGCAGCACGGCCGCGCCCTCGCCGGCGAACAGCTCGGCCCCGCCGTCGCCGTCGACAACGGCCAGCACTGCCCGCGCCTTGGCCCAGCCGCCCGCCGGACGCGTGTCCGGGCCGCCGAGCAACGCGGTGATCTGGATACGGCTCGGCGTGCCCACCGCCAAACCCGCCTCGACAGCGGCGCCGGCGTCGTCGACGTGCACGTGGACCGAGAACTCGTTGCTGCCGGAGGTCGCGATGGTCACCGACTCGCCCAGCTGGTCGAGCGCTGCCCGCAATCCCTCGACGGCGTCGGCACCGCATCCGCTGAGCAGATACATCACCTCGAACTGCGGCGGAGCCGAGGTGCCTGCGGCAGGAAGCGCCGGCCCGGCCGACGGTTGGTATGTCGGGCGCCGCGCCGTGTGTCCGGCGATCGTGGATGCCATCGCGTCCAGCAGTACCAGCAGGCCGCGGCCACCGGAATCGACCACGCCGGCCTCAGCGAGCACATCGAGCTGGTGTGGTGTCTGGTCCAGTGCCGCGGCAGCGGCGTCCGCCGCAGCCACGGTGACCGCTCCGAGTTCGGCGCCGTCGGCGGCGCAGTGCTCGGCGGCGCCGGCAGCGGCCTGCAACACCGAGACGATCGTGCCGGGCACCGGCTCCCCCATCGACGCGACGACGAGCGCGACGGCATGCCGAAGGGCCGCGCCGTAGAGCACACCGTCGATGTCGTAGAGATCACCGTCGCGCTGCGCCGCGGCCGACGCGACCACCTCGGCGACGGCCAGCAGGATTTGCGACAGGATCACCCCGGAGTTCCCGCGGGCGCCCTGCAGCGCCCCCGCAGCCAGTGCGGCTGCCACCTGCGCGACGTCGCCGGCCGGTTGAGCATCCACCTGCGCCCACGCCGAGCGCATCGTGAACAGCATGTTGGTGCCGGTGTCGGCGTCGGGCACCGGGAAAACGTTGAGCCGGTTGATCTCGTCGGTGTGCGCGATCAGGTCACCGACGGCGGTGTGCGCCCACTTCCGCAGAGCGGAGGCGTCGAGCCGTCCAGCAGCCACCGAACCCCCTCCAGATCCCGAGCCGTTCCCCTGAGAACACACGCGTGCGGCATGGCCGCCGTGCGCGTCAGCCTAGCCAGTGCCTGCGACAATGCTGATCAGACCATCGGGTCCTGTGCATAACCTGACACGCGGCTCACCGGCGATTTTGGCGATAGCCTGGCCTCTCGGTATCCTGGTCAGGTTGTCGGGTCGAGCCGCGCAGTTTTGCGGCGACCAAACCCAGACCCCCAAGAACTGATTTCAAGGAGTTGTTGATATGGCTGCCGTGTGCGATATCTGCGGGAAGGCGCCGGGCTTCGGCAAGTCGGTGTCGCATTCGCATCGGCGGACCAACCGACGCTGGGACCCGAACATTCAGTCGGTCCGTGCCGTGGCACGCCCGGGCGGTAACAAGCAGCGTGTGAACGCCTGCACCTCCTGCATCAAGGCCGGCAAGGTCTCGCGCGGCTGAGCGCTCGCGCGAAGACGACGACCAACACCGCAGACCGCTCGCGCGCAAGCGCGGGCGGTCGCGCTTTCGGTCGTCGTTTAACCGTCGGGTCGGCAGGGTACCTCCTGCCATCATGAGCCCTCTTCGCTTGTCCGGTCGGTTCCTGTTCGGATGCGCCTGCATGCTAGCCGTCGCTACGGCGTTGCCGGCATGCGGGAGCAACAAGTCCGGCGATCAGCCGACCACTGAAACCACGACGTCGACGACCTCAAGCACCACGTCGAGCCCTGCCGTCGCGCCGACGGAGCAGACTACAGTCTCACTCGCGCCTACGGCACCGCCAGAGGAAACCACCGGTGGCGGCAACGGCACTGTCGTGGTTCCGCCGCCCCCGGCGATCCCGTCACCTCCTGCCATCCCGGCTCCGCCGGCGATCCCGTCGCCTCCTGCCATCCCGGCACCTCCGGCGATCCCGTCGCCACCCGGCGTGCCGATGCCGTGAGCGGAGGCGCCGTCAGGGCAGCTGCCAGTCGATGGGCTCGGCGCCCTTCTGCTGCAGCAGTTCGTTGGCCCGGCTGAACGGCCTTGACCCGAAGAATCCGCGCGATGCCGACAACGGTGACGGATGCGGGGACTCGATGATCCCGCAATCACCCTCGGCCAGCATCGGTTTCAGGGTCGACGCGTCACGCCCCCACAGCACCGCCACCATCGGCTGATCCCGCGCCACCAAGGCGCGGATCGCGCATTCGGTGACCGCTTCCCAACCCTTGCCGCGGTGCGACGCCGGCGTGCCCGGCCGCACGGTCAGTACGCGGTTGAGCAGCAGCACACCACGTTCGGCCCACGGGGTCAGGTCCCCGGTGGTGGGCTGCGGAAAGCCGAGATCCTCGGTGTACTCGGTGAAGATGTTGGACAGGCTGCGCGGCAGGGGCCGCACATCGGGAGCGACCGAGAAGCTCAGACCCACCGCATGTCCGGGCGTCGGGTAGGGATCCTGCCCGACGATCAGCACCCGCACCTGATCGAACGGAAAGCTGAAGGCGCGCAAGACATTCTGCCCGGCAGGCAGATACCTTCTGCCCGCGCCGAGTTCTTCGCGCAGGAACTCCCCCATCTGCGCCACCTGGGGGCCTACGGGCTCCAGTGCCCGCGCCCAACCGTCCTCGACGAGTTCACTCATAGGCCGTGCCGTTGTGGAATTACTCCTCACGTCCGCCACCGTGGAATTGCTCCTCGCGTCCGCCACCGTTGAAATGCTCCTCGCGTCCGCCACCGTGGAATTGCTCCTCGCGTCCGCAGTCACAGAAAACCAACCTAGCCTCAGCCCTCAATCAAACGACTGCCATCCCGCGTTTCCCGCCCACGCGTCGCCGTCGAGCAGCACCGCCGCCGGACCGTCGAGCACCTGCCCGATCACCCGCCAGCCCTCCGGCGGGGAGCCGCGGAACGTCGCAACCAGGGCGTGGTCCTCACCGCCGCCGAGCACCCACTCCAACGGATCGTCGCCGGTCGCCGCGGCAGCGGCGGCGACCGCGGCCCGGTCGGGGTCGAGCGCCGTGGCAGACAGGTCGATGACGACGCCGGACGCCGTGGCGATATGGCCCAGATCGGCGAGCAGTCCGTCGGACACATCGGTCATCGCGGTGGCGCCCGCGCGCGCCGCGGCCGCCCCTTGACCGTACGGCGGTTCCGGTACCAGATGCCGACGCCGCAATTCGGGATGATCGCTGATTCCGTTGTGCCACAGCGCATATCCCGCTGCCGACCGCCCCAGCTCACCGACCACGGCGACGGTGTCGCCAGGGCGGGCGGTGCTGCGCAGCACCGGGGGCCGACCATCGAGATCACCCAGGACCGTGACCGATACCACCCACTGCGGGGCCCGCACCAGATCACCGCCGACGATGCCGGCCCCGACCCGCCGCGCCTCGTCCCACAGCCCGTCGGCGAGTTCGACCGCTGCGGCACTGGGGGTGTCGGCCGGTGCTCCGAACGCGACCACGAACGCCGTGGGCCGCCCGCCCATGGCTTCGATGTCGGCGGCGTTCTGCGCGATGGCCTTGCGGCCGATGTCGTGCGGGGTCGACCAGTCCAGCCGGAAGTGCCGGTCCTGCACCAACATGTCGACCGATATGGCGGTGCGACCGTCACCGGCGAGTACCAGCGCGGCGTCGTCGCCCGGTCCGAGCGTCACCGCGGCGGGCTGGACCCGTCCTGCCACCAGGCGGTCGATGACGGCGAACTCACCGACGCCGGCCAGAGTGTCCCCGTCGTCCCCGCCCGATTTTGCGCCGGCCATAACCCCCTCCTACCGGTCGCGGCCGTGCTCTGAACACCGGACGGACCTACGGTAGTTTTGTTTGTCTGCGGCGAGTGAGTCTATGCAGCGATACAGAGGAGAGGGCGGGTGGTGGAGGCTTACATGCTGATCCAGACCGAGGTGGGCCGCGCCGAGGTCGTCGCCAAAGCGCTGGCGGTCCTGCCCGGTGTGCTGTCGGCGGAGTACGTCACCGGTCCCTACGACGTGGTGCTGCGCGTCGGCGCGGACACGCTGGCGGCCCTGCAGTCCGACGTGGTCCCGAGTGTGCAGCAGGTCACCGGGATCACCCGGACGCTCACCTGCCCGATCGCCAACGGAGCTCAGCCATAGAGTTGGCTGCGTGACCGACCCGCAGACCACCGACGGCCCACCCCGCGCGCTGCTCATAGCGGCCGTTGTGGTGGCGGTGTCGGTGTTGATCACTGTGCTGGGGATCGCGGCGGCGCGCCAGCAGTCCCCGGACCACCCGCCGGTGGCGATCTCCTCGGTTCCGGCGCCGCAGGCGCAAAGCCCCGAATGCGGCGCCCTGCTCAACGGTCTGCCCGAGCAGCTGGGCGATTTCCTGCGGGCGCCCACCGTCGAGCCCACGCCGCCGGGTACCGCGGCGTGGCAGGGCGAATCCGGTACCGAACCGGTCATCCTGCGCTGCGGCCTGGACCGCCCCACCGATTTCGTCGTGGGCACGCCTCTGCAGCTCGTCGACGATGTGCAGTGGTTTCGGGTGGCTGACGAGGGAGCCGCGCCGGGGGCAGCCCCCGCCGGCACGCCCGACCAGGCCCGGAGCACCTGGTACGCCGTCGACCGGCCCGTCTACGTCGCACTGACGCTGCCCGCAGGGTCCGGGCCGACACCCATTCAGCTGATCTCGGCGCAGATCACCCGCACCATGCCGGCCCGCCCGCTGGATCCGGCCCCTGCCCGCTGAGCGTCAATGCGCTCCTCGCGTGCGCGAGTCAGCGCAGGCCGGTGCCGCGGGCTAGCGCCGTATCGACCATGGCCGCGAGCAGGGTCGGATAGTCGACGCCGCTGGCCGCCCACATGCGCGGGAACATCGAGATGGTGGTGAACCCGGGCATGGTGTTGATCTCGTTGATCACCGGACCGTCGTCGGTGAGGAAGAAGTCGACCCGGGCCAGACCTTGGCCGTCGAGCGCTGTGAATGCGCGCACCGCGAGGTTACGGATCTCTTCGGCGGTGTCGTCCTCGATCTTGGCGGGCACGTCCAGTTCGGCGGCGTCGACGAGATATTTGGTGGCGAAGTCGTAGAAGCCGTCCTCGCGACCCCGCACGCCGGCCACCCGGATCTCCCCGACGGTGCTGGCTTCGACTGAGCCGTCAGGGAATTCGAGCACGCCGCATTCCAGCTCGCGGCCCGGGATCGCGGCTTCGACGATGACCTTCGGGTCATGGCGGCGGGCCAGCTCGATGGCGGCGGGCAGCTCGTCCCACGCGCTCACGCGGCTCACGCCGATCGAGGATCCACCGCGGGACGGCTTGACGAACACCGGCAGCCCGAGCCGCTCGCGCTGCTCCAGGTCGAGGGTGGCGTCCTTCGGCCGCAGCACGACGTGGTCGCCGATGGGCAGACCCTCGGCCGCCAGCAGCTTCTTGGTGAACTCCTTGTCCATGCCGGCTGCACTGGAGAACACGCCCGAGCCGACATACGGCACCCCGGCCAGCTCGAGCAGGCCCTGGATGGTGCCGTCCTCGCCGTAGGGTCCGTGCAGCACGGGGAACACGACGTCGACGGACGCCAGCACCTGTCCTGGCCCGGAACCCAACGAGATGAGCTGACCGCTGCGCCCGGGGTCGGCGGGCAGCGCGAGGGCGGTGCCGGAGGTGTCGGTGACGCCGGGCAGTTGGCCGTCGGTGATGGCCAGGGTCTCCGGCCTGCCGTCGGTGAGCATCCAGGAGCCCTCGGGCGTGATTCCGACGGCGACCACCTCGAAACGTTCCGGGTCGAGGTTGCGCAGGATACTGCCCGCCGATACGCAGGAAATCGCATGTTCGGAACTGCGTCCGCCGTACACGACGGCGACGCGGATCCGGGATCCGGGCTGATTGCGGACAGTCACAACCTAGAGAGGCTACCGCCCTGGGCGGACCTCAAACCTCAGCGCGTCCTGACCTGCGGTTTCTACCGCAGCGCCTGGCTGACGTCGGCGATCAGGTCGTCGGTGTCCTCGATACCGGCCGATATCCGGGCGAACCCGGCAGGCACCGGATCTCCCCAGCGGGCACGCCGGTCCACCGAGGTGTGGATCCCGCCGAAACTGGTCGAGGCGATGAGCAGCGCGCTGCGCTCGACCAGCGCGTGCACTGCCGCGGCGTCGGCCAGTTCGATCGACACCAGGCCCCCGAACCGCTGCATCTGTGCGGCGGCCAGATCGTGCGAAGGGTCCTCGGGCAGCCCCGGGTAGCGCACCGACCGCACGGCCGGGTGGTTGCGCAGCATCACCGCGAGTGCTTGCGCGTTCTGGCACTGCCGCTCGAAGCGCAGCCCGGCGCTGCCCAGGCTGCGCAGGACCAGCCAGGCTTCGAATGCTCCGAGAATCGGCCCGGCCAGTAGCCGGTCGCGTTCCACCGCGGCCATCAGCTCGGGCTGGCTGCCCGCGACGTACCCGGCGATGAGATCACTGTGGCCCGACAGTGATTTGGTGGCGCTGGCGACGACCAGGTCCGCGCCCAGTGACAACGGTTGCTGACCCAGCGGGGTCGCGGTGGTGTTGTCGACGACGAGCGTGGCGCCGCGGCCCCGGCAGGTCAGCGCCAGCCGGTGCAGGTCGACCACGTCCAGCGCGGGATTGGCCGGTGTCTCGGCCAGCACCACGTCCGCGTTCGACGCGGCCTGGCAGATCTCCCCCGCACCGGCTTCGATGACGGTAACTCCTTGCAGGGCAAGGTATTCCGATGCGTACCGACGAACCTGGTAGTAGCCGTCGGCGGGCACGACGAGCGTCGAACCCGGCTTGGCCAGGACCCGAAGCACCGAAGTGATGGCCGCCATGCCTGATCCGAAAGTCAGCGCCGCGGACGCTCCTTCCAGTTCGGCCAGCGCCGTTTCCAACTGCCGCCAAGACGGATTGGAACTGCGCCCATAGCTGTCCAGCGGCTCGGTCTCGTCGGGCGACAAGTGGTAGGTCGACGCCGGAACGGGCATCGGCGCCACCGGTACGCCTGGGATCGATTGGGATCCAACGGCTTTGACGCTGCGGGTGGAATCGCCGTACGTGCCTTCGATCATCTCTACTCCGGTTTGGTGCTGCGTCCCAGCAGGTGTGCAACGGCCTCGTTTACCGATAACCCCTTGTGACAGACCCGGTGGACGGCTTCGGTCAGCGGCATCTCGACGTCGTAGCTGGACGCCAGGGCCAACACCGATTCACACGACGACACCCCTTCGGCGACGTGTCCGCCCGCCGCGAGCAGTGCCGACTCCATGGTGCCACCCTTGCCCAGCCGTTCGCCGAACGTGCGGTTGCGCGAGCGCGGTGAGGTGCAGGTCGCGACGAGATCGCCGACCCCCGCCAAACCGGACAACGTTGCGGGCTTGGCGCCCAGCGCGATGCCGAGGCGCAGGATCTCGGCCAGCCCGCGGGTGATGATCGCGGCGATCGTGTTCTCCCCGAGCCCGACCCCGACCGCCATCCCGCACGCGAGGGCGATGACGTTCTTACAGGCCCCGCCTATTTCGGCGCCGACGACGTCGGAGTTGGTGTAGGGCCTGAAGTATCCGGTGGCCATCGCGCGTTGCAAGGCGACTGCGCGCCCGGAGTCACTGCAGGCGATCACCGTCGCGGCCGGTTGCATGGCGGCGATCTCGCTGGCCAGGTTCGGCCCGGTGACGACACCGATCCGGGACGGGTCGGCGCCGGTGACCTGGACGATGACCTGACTCATCCGCATCAGCGAATCCAGTTCGATGCCCTTGGCGAGGCTCACGAGCGTGACGTCGTCACCGATCAGGTGCTTCCAGCCCTCGAGGTTGGCACGCAGCTGCTGCGCAGGCACCGCCAGGAACACCGTGCACGCGCCGGTGAGGGCCTCGGCCGGATCGCTGGTGGCCCGTATCGCCGACGGCAGGACGACATCGCCGAGGTACTCGCTGTTGCGATGCTCGGTGTTGATCTCGTCGGCGACTTCCGGTCGTCGCGTCCACATCGTCACCGGGTTACCCGCGTCCGCCAGCACCTTCGCAATCGCCGTGCCCCACCCGCCGGCGCCCATAACCGCAGCCTCCACCACGGCATCACCCTAGCCGCTGCGCGCAGGTACGCGGCGGCAGCGGCCCGGCTGGCAGGATGGCTGGCATGAGCGGTACCCGCCCCGCCGGCACGACGCCGGACGCCGAGGTCGCGCTGGTGATCGCCGTCAAGCGCCTCACAGCGGCCAAGACCCGTCTGGCTCCGATCTTTTCCGCGTCCACCCGGGAAGCGGTGGTGCTGGCCATGCTCGTCGACACCATCACCGCGGCCTCGGCGGTCGCCGCGGTCACCGTTGTGACGCCCGACGAGGACGCCGCCGACGCCGCCCTGCAACTGGGTGCCCGGGTGATCTCTGACCCGACGCCTGCCGGGCATCACAACCCGCTGAACAACGCCATCACCGCCGCTGAGCTGGAACTGCGCGGGACCACGCCGAACATCGTTGTGCTGCAAGGTGATCTACCGGCACTGCAACCGCAGGAGCTGGCAGGCGCACTCGCCGCGGCGCAGGCCCACCCGCGCAGTTTCGTCGGCGACCGGCACGGCACCGGAACCTCTGCGCTGTTCGCCTTCGGGGTGCCCCTGCAACCGCAGTTCGGCGCCGATTCCGCTGCGCGCCACCGGCACTCCGGCGCCATCGAACTCACCGGCCCCTGGCCGGGGCTGCGTTGCGACATAGACACACCTGACGATCTGTCTGCTGCCCGCAGGCTGGGCGTCGGACCGGCCACGACGAAAACCCTCGCGCGACATCACTAGCGCGGGTAGCCGGACGGCTGGCGGATAGGGAATGATCGGACGGGTGAGCGAAGCCACCGAAGCCGAGCCGACCCTGCGGGCCGACGACACCGATCGCGGCGACACCTCGAACGGGTCGGAACCGTCAGCCGGTGCCGATGCGACACCCGAGGCGCCGCCTGCGGCCACCTCCCCCGCCGTCGACAACGCGCTGCCCGAGGACCGCTATCTCAACCGCGAGCTGAGCTGGCTGGACTTCAACGCTCGAGTGCTCGCGCTGGCGGCCGATCAATCGCTGCCCCTGTTGGAACGCTTGAAGTTCCTCGCCATCTTCGCGTCGAACCTCGACGAGTTCTACATGGTCCGGGTCGCCGGTCTGAAACGCCGTGACGAGATGGGCTTGTCGGTGCGGTCGGCCGACGGGTTGTCCCCGCGCGAGCAGTTGCGCCGGATCAACGAGCGCACCCAGCAGATCGCGAGCCGGCACGCCGCGGTCTTCCTCAACTCGGTACGCCCACAGCTTGCCGAAGAAGGCGTCATCATCGTCACGTGGGCCGAACTCAGCGCGGCCGAACGCGACAAGCTCTCCACCTACTTCCACGAGCAGGTGTTCCCGGTGCTGACGCCGCTCGCGGTGGACCCCGCGCATCCCTTCCCCTTCGTCAGCGGGCTGAGCCTCAACCTGGCCATCACCGTCCGCCATCCCGATGACGGCGGTCAGCACTTCGCCCGAATCAAGGTGCCCGACAACGTCGACCGCTTCGTCCAACTGCCCCCGCCTGCCGACGGGCCGCAGGTGCTGCGGTTCCTGCCGATGGAAGCGCTGATCGCCGCATTCCTTCCGGTGTTGTTCCCGGGCCTGGAAGTCGTGGAGCACCATGCCTTCCGGATCACCCGCAACGCGGACTTCGAGGTCGAAGAAGACCGCGACGAGGATCTGCTGCAGGCGCTGGAACGCGAACTGGCCCGCAGGCGCTTCGGCAAGCCGGTCCGTCTCGAGGTCGCCGACGACATGACCGACAACATGCTGGAGCTGTTGTTGCGCGAGCTCGACGTCGATCCCGGCGACGTGATCCAGGTGCCGGGACTGCTCGACCTGTCGACCGTGTGGCAGATCTACGGTGTCGATCGCCCCGACCTCAAGGACCCGCCGTTCGTGCCCGCGACACCACCGGCTTTCGGCGAGCGGGAGACGCCCAAGAGCATCTTCTCGACGCTGCGCGACGGCGATGTGCTGGTGCATCATCCGTACGACTCGTTCTCAACGACCGTGCAGCGCTTCATCGAACAAGCCGCCGCCGATCCGAGCGTGCTGGCCATCAAGCAGACGCTGTACCGCACGTCGGGCGACTCGCCGATCGTCAACGCACTCATCGACGCTGCCGAGGCAGGCAAACAGGTCGTGGCGTTGGTGGAGATCAAGGCCCGGTTCGACGAGCAGGCCAACATCAAGTGGGCGCGCGCACTGGAACAGGCGGGCGTGCACGTGGTCTACGGCCTCATCGGACTCAAGACGCACTGCAAGACCTGCCTTGTGGTGCGCCGTGAAGGCTCGACCATTCGCCGTTACTGCCATATCGGCACCGGTAACTACAACCCGAAAACCGCTCGCCTGTATGAGGATGTGGGCCTGCTGACCGCCGACCCCGACATCGGCGCCGACTTGACAGATCTGTTCAACTCGCTGACCGGCTACTCTCGCAAGGATTCCTACCGCAACCTGTTGGTGGCTCCGCGCGGCGTGCGCAAGGGCATCGTCGAGCGGATCGACCGGGAGATCGCCGCACATCTCGATGGTGCGCCTTCCGGAATTCGCATGAAGGCCAATGCATTGGTCGACGAGCAGGTGATCGACGCGTTGTACCGGGCATCGCAGGCAGGCGTCCCCGTCGAGATCGTGGTGCGCGGCATCTGCGCGCTACGGCCCGGCGGCGCCGGTTATTCCGAGAACGTCACGGTGCGGTCGATCCTCGGCCGCTTCCTGGAACACTCGCGGATTATTCACTTCCGCGCCATCGACGAGTTCTGGATCGGCAGCGCCGACATGATGCATCGTAATCTCGACCGGCGTGTCGAGGTGATGGCTCAGGTGAAGGACCCGCGGCTCACCGCGCAACTGAACGATGTATTCGAATCAGCCATGGACCCCGCCACCCGGTGCTGGGAACTGCAGCACGACGGCCATTGGACGGCGCTGCCGCAGGAAGGCCAGACGGTACGCGACCACCAGGTGTCGCTGATGGAACGCCACCGGCAGCGCTG
This sequence comes from Mycobacterium dioxanotrophicus, assembly GCF_002157835.1. Taxonomy (NCBI): domain Bacteria; kingdom Bacillati; phylum Actinomycetota; class Actinomycetes; order Mycobacteriales; family Mycobacteriaceae; genus Mycobacterium; species Mycobacterium dioxanotrophicus. Next base: position 4,815,779 of record NZ_CP020809.1, read on the forward strand.
ATCGGGTCGGAGTACGGGCCAGCAGCGGCACCGGAGAATGACCTGCAGGAGTTGAGGTGTCGAACAACAACGCGACCACCGGTAAGAAGGTCGTGCCCGCCGCCGGTGCGGTGCTCTGGCGCCGCGGCAGCGATCTGACCGCCGGCGGGGGCGCCGTCGAGGTCGCTCTGATTCACCGGCCACGCTACGACGACTGGTCGCTGCCCAAGGGCAAAGTCGATCCCGGCGAAACCGAACCGGTGACCGCCGTGCGCGAAGTCCACGAGGAGACGGGCTATACCGCCGTGCTCGGCCGTAGGCTCGGATCGGTCTCCTACGACATCCCCCAGGGCCAGAAACGGGTCTGGTACTGGGTGGCACAGGCGACCGGTGGAGACTTCGCCCCCAACGCCGAAGTGGACAAGCTGATCTGGCTCCCCGCCGAAGCAGCGATGGACCAGCTGCAGTACCCCTACGATCGAAAAGTGTTGCGGCGCTTCATGAAATACCCGCCTGATACCAAGACGGTGTTGATCGTGCGGCACGCCACGGCGGGCAGCCGGTCCCGCTACAAGGGCGACGACCGGGCGCGTCCGTTGGACAAACACGGGCGAGCCCAGGCCGAGTCGTTGGTGGGCCAGCTGCTGGCCTTCGGCGCCAGTACGCTCTACGCCGCCGACCGGGTGCGGTGCCATCAGACGATCGAGCCGCTCGCTCAGGAGCTCGCGGTGGACATCCACAACGAGCCCACGCTGACCGAAGAGGCCTACGCCAGTGACCACAAGGCGACCCGCAACCGGGTCGTCGAGATCGCCACGCGCGCCGGCATCCCGGTGATCTGCACGCAGGGCAAGGTGATTCCCGATCTCATCGCCTGGTGGTGCGAACGCGACAACGTCCGTCCCGAGACGACGGGCAACCGCAAGGGCAGCACCTGGGTGATGTCCCTTGTCGACGGGCGGCTGGTGGCCGCCGACCACATCTGCAGTCCCCTGCCCACCAAGAAGTAACGGCCCACACAGAAAGGCACGCCGTGAGCGCGGTAGCGGCTCACGGCGTGCCTGACAGGGAATTTACTTGCGGCCCTTCCGGGCCGGGGCCTTGGTCGCGGCCTTCTTGGCGGGAGCCTTGGCGGCGGCCTTCTTGGCGGGAGCCTTGGCGGCGGCCTTCTTGGCCGGGGCCTTGGTCGCAGCCTTCTTGGCGGGAGCCTTGGTCGCAGCCTTCTTGGCGGGAGCCTTGGTCGCGGCCTTCTTGGCCGGGGCCTTCTTCGCCGGAGCCTTGGTGGCAGCGGCCTTGGCCGGGGCCTTCTTGGCGACGGCGGCCCGCTTGGCCGGGGCCTTCTTGGCTGCGGTGCGCTTGGCCGGGCCGGCAGTCACACCACGCTTGACCGCGGGGCCGTCCGCCGGGAGACGCTGTGCGCCAGAGACAACCGCCTTGAACTGCGCTCCGGGACGGAACGCCGGCACCGAGGTGGGCTTGACCTTCACGGTCTCGCCCGTGCGCGGGTTGCGCGCCACACGGGCTGCGCGGCGGCGCTGCTCGAACACGCCGAAGCCGGTGATCGTCACGCTCTCGCCCTTGTGCACCGCGCGCACGATGGTGTCGACAACGTTCTCCACCGCGGCGGTAGCCTGCCGACGATCGGTGCCCAGTTTGGTTGTGAGTACGTCGATGAGCTCCGCTTTGTTCATCCAAAACCTCCGAAACCAGTGGTCCACTTTGAACCGACTAGTGGACACGGTAAACCCTGTGACCACTGATTTCCAAGAGCCACGCGCAATTTCGGGGGTAGCTAGCGAACATTCCGGCAATCCGCTTGCCCCCCTTGGACTCCTGTCGGGTGGGTGCAGAACCGGTTTGGTGGGCGGCGAATTCGGGTCGCCGAGGCCCGCCGTCAGCCCTGCAGGGTGCGGGGCTTCCAGGACGGTCGGCCCTGCTCATAGGCCTCGATCGCGGAGAGTTTCCGCAGCGTAAGGCCTATATCGTCGAGTCCTTCGAGCAGCCGCCAGGCGGTGTAATCGTCAATCCTGAACGGCACCACGACCGTTCCCGCGGAGATATTTCGATCTTGAAGATTCACAGTGATTTCCAAGCCCGGGTGCTGCTCGATGAGCTTCCAGAGCAGCTCGACGTCATCCTGAGAAACTTCCGCCGCCAATAGCCCGGCTTTGCCCGCATTGCCCCGGAAAATGTCCGCGAAGCGGGAGGAGATAACCACCCGGAACCCGTAGTCCATCAGCGCCCAGACGGCGTGCTCGCGCGACGATCCGGTGCCGAAATCGGGCCCGGCCACCAATACCGAGCCTTTGTCGAATGGCGCGAGATTCAAAATGAATGACGGATCGGAACGCCAGGCGGCGAACAGCCCGTCCTCGAAACCCGTTCGGGTTACCCGCTTCAGGTAGACCGCCGGAATGATCTGATCGGTGTCGACATTGGACCGCCGCAGCGGAACGCCGATGCCGGTGTGGGTCTGAAAGGCTTCCATCGTCTTCTCCTCTAGCGGGTGGTGGCGGCGGGCAGATCGGCGGGCGAGGCCAACGTGCCGCGCACGGCAGTGGCGGCGGCGACGGCCGGCGACACCAGATGGGTCCGGCCGCCCTTGCCTTGGCGGCCCTCGAAATTGCGGTTGGACGTCGAGGCGCAGCGCTGCCCCGGCGAGAGCTGATCGGGGTTCATGCCCAGGCACATCGAGCAGCCCGCCTGGCGCCACTCGGCTCCGGCGGCGATGAATACCTGGTCCAGCCCTTCGGATTCGGCCTGGGCGCGGACCCGCATCGAGCCGGGCACCACCAGCATCCGTACGCCCTCGGCGACCTTGCGGTCGCGCAGGACGTCGGCCACCACCCGCAGGTCCTCGATGCGACCGTTGGTGCACGAGCCGACGAACACGGTGTCCACTGCGATATCCCGCATCGCCGTACCGGGGCGAAGATCCATATAGGCCAAAGCCTTTTCCGCGGCCTGACGCTCACCGTCATCGCCGATCAGCTCTGGTTCCGGCACTGCCGCCGACAGGGGCACGCCCTGGCCGGGGTTGGTGCCCCAGGTCACGAACGGGCTCAACGTCGCGGCGTCCAGGTAGATCTCGGTGTCGAACTCGGCGCCCTCGTCGGTGCGCAGCTGACTCCAGGCGGCCACCGCGGCGTCCCAGTCCGCGCCCTGCGGGGCGTGCGGGCGGCCCTTGAGGAACTCGAACGTCGTCTCGTCGGGAGCGACCATCCCGGCCCGCGCGCCTGCCTCGATGCTCATGTTGCAGATCGTCATCCGGCCTTCCATCGACAGGGATTCGATGGCGCTGCCCCGGTATTCGATGACGTGGCCCTGGCCGCCGCCGGTGCCGATCTTGGCGATCACCGCCAGGATGATGTCCTTGGCGCTCACACCGGGCGGCAGCACGCCGTCCACATTGACCGCCATGGTCTTGAACGGCTTGAGCGGCAAGGTCTGCGTCGCCAGCACGTGTTCCACCTCAGAGGTGCCGATTCCCATCGCGATCGCACCGAACGCACCGTGGGTCGAGGTGTGGCTGTCGCCGCACACCACCGTCATGCCGGGCTGGGTGAGGCCCAGCTGGGGGCCGATGATGTGCACGATGCCCTGTTCGGCGTCGCCCATCGGGTGCAGCCGGATACCGAATTCCTCACAGTTGCGCCGCAATGTCTCCACCTGCGTGCGCGAGACCGGGTCGGCGATCGGCTTGTCGATGTCGATGGTCGGGACGTTGTGATCCTCGGTGGCGATGGTCAGATCGGGCCGCCGTACCGGCCGCCCGGCCATCCGGAGACCGTCGAAAGCCTGCGGACTGGTGACCTCGTGCACCAGGTGCAGGTCGATGTAGATCAGGTCGGGCTCACCCTCCTGGGAGGCCACAACATGGTCGGCCCACACCTTTTCGGCCATGGTGCGCGGCTGTGCAGACGTCGGTGTCGATTGGTCCATCGCTACTACTCGATTCGGTTCAGGGCACTGCTGGGCTGCAGTCAACGGGCTGGGAGCTACAGTCGCCATCTCAGTATGCGAGACGTTAGTATCTCTCTGTGAGAAATGATAGCGGCATCGGCGTGCTCGACAAAGCGGTGGGTGTGCTGCATACGGTGGCCGAGTCCCCGTGCGGGCTGGCCGAACTGTGCGAGCGGACCGGGCTCCCCCGCGCGACCGCGCACCGACTGGCGGCCGGGCTGGAAACCCACCGGATGCTGGCGCGCGACGGGGACGGTCGCTGGCGGCTGGGCCCTGCCCTGACCGAATTGGCCTCCCACGTCAACGATCCGCTCCTGGCGGCCGGCGCGGCCGTCCTACCCCGCCTGCGCGAAATCACCGGCGAGAGCGTCCAGCTGTACCGCAGAGAAGGCCTGTCCCGGGTGTGCGTGGTGGCTTTGGAGCCGCCGGCGGGCCTGCGCGACACCGTGCCCGTCGGCACGCTGCTTCCGATGACGGCCGGGTCGGGCGCCAAGGTGCTGCTGGCTTACGCCGACGCCGCGACGCAACAGGCGGTGCTGCCGACGGCCAAATTCACCGACCGCACCCTGGCCGAGGTTCGCAAGCGCGGATGGGCGCAGAGCGCGGCCGAACGGGAGGCGGGCGTGGCAAGCGTGTCGGCCCCGGTCCGCGACGGGCGGGGCAACGTGATCGCGGCGGTGTCGGTGTCGGGACCGATCGACCGGATGGGCCGTCGCCCCGGAGCACGCTGGGCGGCCGATCTTCTCGCCGCCGCAGACGCCTTGACCCGGCGACTGTGAGACACCTCTCACCGTGCGCAGTCGGTGTGTCGGGCCGGTGGCCCGGCGGTGGATTCCCACGAGAGTGACGTTCGCCACTGCACCGCGTTGAACGGTCTGGTTGATCCGCATAAGCGAAAGGCACCCGGTCCGTGTGGACCGGGTGCCTTGGCTTCTGTACCCCCGATGGGATTCGAACCCACGCTACCGCCGTGAGAGGGCGGCGTCCTAGGCCGCTAGACGACGGGGGCTAGAACTTCCGGATGGTCAGCATAGCTCAGGTGATCACGCTGACCTAATCGCTCCGGATGGCTGGGGTACCAGGACTCGAACCTAGAATGGCTGAACCAGAATCAGCTGTGTTGCCAATTACACCATACCCCATTGGCTGCCCATCACCGCAGGTCACGGGCATTTGACCGAGATCGCTCGGCGGGGGTGTCCCCCGCTTGTGCTTTCCGGGCCGACGAGCAGACTACCAAAGATTTCGACCCACTTTTCACACCCCTTCCCGAGCGGCACGCAGACGCGCCAAACTGCGGTCGCGCCCGAGCAGTTCCATCGACTCGAACAGCGGAGGGCTGACCGACGCACCGGTGACGGCGACGCGGATCGGGCCGAAGGCCTTCCGCGGTTTGAGCTCAAGACCGTCGATCAGTGCACTCTTGAGCGCCGCCTCGATCGATGCCGTCGTCCACTCTCCGGCCGCCTCCAGGGCACTCAGCGCGGCGTCGAGCACGGGCGCCGCCTCGGGCTTGAGCTCCTTGGCCGCGGACTTCTCGTCGAGCTCGAAGTCGGCGTCGTTGAAGAACTTCAGCAGCCCCCATGCGTCGCCGAGCACGACGATGCGGGTTTGGACCAATGCGGCGGCTTCGGCGAACGACGCGTCGTCCAGGCCCGTGTCGTGGCCGTGGGTCACGAAGTACTCGCGCAGTCGCGCAGTGAACTCCTCAGGGGTCAACAACCGGATGTGTTCGGCGTTGATGGCATCGGCCTTCTTCTGGTCGAATCGGGCCGGGTTGGAGTTGACGTTGGCGACGTCGAACGCGGCCACCATCTCCTCGAGGCTGAACACGTCGTGGTCGTCGGCGATGCCCCAACCCAGCAGGGCCAGGTAGTTCAGCAGTCCCTCGGGGATGAAGCCGCGGTCGCGGTGCAGGAACAGGTTCGATTGCGGGTCCCGCTTGGACAGCTTCTTGTTCCCCTCCCCGAGCACGCTTGGCAGGTGCGCGAATTCGGGAACCCGCTCGGCGACACCGATACGCATCAGGGCGCGGTAGAGCGCGATCTGACGCGGTGTCGACGGCATGATGTCCTCGCCGCGCAGGACATGGGTGATCTTCATCAGCGCGTCATCGACCGGATTGACCAACGTGTACAACGGATCCCCGCTGGCGCGCGTGATGGCGAAGTCGGGAACCGAACCGGCGGGGAACGTCGTCGGTCCGCGCACCAGATCGTTCCACGACAGGTCCTCGTCGGGCATCCGCAGGCGCAGCACCGGCTGACGGCCTTCTGCGGCGAACCGGGCGCGCTGCTCGTCGGTGAGGGTGCGGTCGAAGTTGTCGTAGCCCAGCTTGGGATTTCGTCCCGCGGCGATGTGCCGGGCCTCCACCTCACCCGGTGTCGAGTAGGCCTCGTAGACCTCTCCTGCCTCGAGCAGCCGCGCGATCACGTCGAGGTAGATCTCGCGGCGCTGCGACTGCCGGTACGGCTCGTGCGGACCGCCGACCTCAGGTCCCTCATCCCAGTCCAGCCCGAGCCACCGCAACGCGTCGAGGATCGCCTCGTAACTCTCCTGGCTGTCCCGCGCGGCGTCGGTGTCCTCGATGCGGAACACGAACGTGCCGCCGGTGTGTCGCGCGTACGCCCAGTTGAACAACGCGGTACGGACCAGCCCCACGTGCGGGGTCCCGGTGGGTGACGGACAGAACCGAACCCTGACGGTCATTATTTCGCTCCTCGCGTCCGCGGCATCTGCTTTACCGCTACTTCTTCTTGCGCACAACAGGATTGGTGAGGGTGCCGATGCCCTCGACGGTGATGCTGACGGTGTCACCGTCCTCGATGGGGCCGACACCCTCGGGGGTTCCGGTGAGGATGAGATCGCCCGGCAGCAGCGTCATGACCGCCGAGGCCCACTCGACGATGGCACCGATGTCATGGATCATCAGCGAGGTGCGGCTACGCTGCCGGACTTCACTCTGGTCGGCGGAGCCGGCAACGGGACGGGTGACCTCGGTACGTATCTCAAGATCGGTTGGGTCGATCGAGGTGTCGATCCACGGACCCACCGGGCAGAAGGTGTCGTGGCCCTTGGCCCGCATCCACTGGCCGTCCTGCTTCTGCTGATCGCGCGCCGACACGTCGTTGGCGATGGTGTAGCCCAGGATGTTCTCGGCGGCCCGCGCGGCGGGGACGTCTTTGCACGGCCGTCCGATGACGACGGCGAGTTCGCCCTCGTGATGGACCGGGAAGGCGTCGGCAGGCAGCTGGATGGGCACCCCCGGACCGATGATCGCGGTGTTGGGTTTGAGGAAGATCACCGGATCCTCGGGCGCGACCCCGCCCATCTCCTCGGCGTGCGCCGCGTAGTTCTTGCCCATGCAGATCACCTTGCTGGCCAGAATGGGCGCCAGCAGCCGGACGTCGGCCAGCGGCCAACTCCGTCCGGTGAAATTGGGCGTACCGAACGGATGCTCGGCGATCTCTTTGCAGACGGCGTCTGCGTCGTCGCCCTCGATGCTCACGAAGGCGACCCCGGCGGGACTGGCGATTCGACCTAGACGCATGCGGCCAGCGTAGTGACGGCCTGCTGGTCGACTGCCGTCAGCTCCCGTCGAACAACGACCGCAGGAATCCGGTGGAATCGCGCATGGACGCCAGCACGGTGCCCGAGTGATCCTCATCGGGATAGATCTTGAGGGTGACGTCCTGCCCGTGGGCCACCAGCTGCTCGTTGAAGTCGATCGAGAGTTTCGGCGGCACATCGCGGTCCAGCAGTCCGACGCCGAGGAAGATCGGCCGGTCGTAGCCGCTGGTCGGCGTTCCCATGTAGGCGTCGAGCGCATCGGCGATCCCCGGCAGCGTCGCCAGCGGGGCACGGAAGAACCCCGTGGGGGTCATCCCTGCCAGCGCCCGGTCCAGGTCGGTCTTGCACAGCGTCTCGGACTTGGCCACCGCATCCAGTCCGGCCGGGGTCAGCACGCTGTCGATGTCGAGGTCCGGCCGCGCCTCGCGCACCCCCGCGAGGATGTAGGCGGTGTAGCTGTTGGCCGCGGGTCCCAGATTCGGCGGCAGGGCCATCTCGGGACCGGCCTGCTCGACGATGTTCTGGACATTGGCCGGTGTGCCGGTCGCCACCACCCCGCGGTAGTCCAGCCCGCTGCCCCGGCTGAATTCGGTGGCCCACCGGGCGCTGTCGACAGCCGCCGCGCCACCTTGGGATTGGCCGATGATCGCCCACTTGGGCGACAGCGGGAGCTCCATGTGGTGCATGGCGATCACCGAGTCGACGACGCTGTGCGCGGTTGCCACGCTGTTGAGGTAGCTCATCAGGCCCGGCGTGCCCAGACCCGCGTAGTCCGAACCCACCACGGCGTATCCCTCGTCGAGCCAATGGGTCAGGTACTCGTCGTCGCGTTGGCTGCGTGGGTGCGCCGACGGTGTGCAGTCGTCACCGAGTCCGACGGTGCCGTGTGCCCAGGCGACGGTCGGCCAGCCTCCCGGCGGTGCCTCACCGTGCGGCACGAACATCGCCGCGGTGCTGACCGCCGGTGAATCATGCTGATTAACAGTCGAATACAGAATTCGGTAGGCGCGCGCGGCGCCGGACACCGACAAGGCCGGGTCGAGCGGCACCGTCGCGATGAGGGTCCCCGGCGCCGGGATCGGACCTGCATGGTCGCGGGCGTCCAGTCCCGACCAGTCCGGCGCTTCCGCCGCCACCGCCACCGGAGCCGTTCCGGAGAACAGGGCGCAGGTCACAGCTGCCGCGCCGGCCATCAACCGTAGTTTCACCGTGCCAGGCTATGGCTTTCGCAAACGAGTCCCATATCGTGGGATACCAGTTCGATATTTTGAGACCGTGGTGCGACCATGGCCAGGTGGCACGCACAACGATCGGAACCGCGCGCCGCTGGTCCATGTTGGTGATCGCGCTGTCTTCGACGACGTGCGCCAACGTGTTCATCAACGGTGCCGCGTTCCTCATACCCACCCTGCACACCGAACGCCATCTCGACCTGGCCCACGCCGGCCTGCTCTCGGCGATGCCCAGTTTCGGCATGGTGACCACCCTCATCGCCTGGGGATATGTGGTGGACCGCGCCGGAGAGCGGCTGGTACTGGCCCTGGGCTCGGCATTGACCGCGGCGGCCGCATTCGGTGCCGCCTCGGTGGATTCGCTTGTGGCGACCGGGATTCTGTTGTTTCTCGGCGGCATGGCCGCCGCCAGCAGCAATTCGGCCAGCGGCCGGCTGGTGGTCGGATGGTTCCCACCTGAACAGCGCGGCCTGGTGATGGGCATCCGGCAGACCGCGACACCGCTGGGAGTCGGCTTGGGCGCGTTGGTGATTCCGCGGCTGGCCGAGGCGCACGGTGCCGGGCCGGCGCTGCTGTTCCCCGCGATCGTTTGTGCGGTGGCCGCCGTGGTCAGCGCCGTCGGCGTCATCGACCCGCCGCGCCCGCCGCGGGCCGAAGCCCCGGCCGAACATCTGGCCAACCCGTACCGGGGCTCGGCGCTGCTGTGGCGCATCCATGCCACGTCGGTGCTCCTGGTGGTTCCGCAGGCGCTGCTGTGGACGTTCGCGCTGACCTGGTTGATCGCCGACCGGGAATGGTCGGCCGCCTCGGCAGGCGTCATTGTCACCGTGGCGCAGCTGCTGGGTGCCGGCGGTCGCATCGCCGCGGGACGCTGGTCGGACGTCGTCGGCGAAAGGCTGCGTCCCATCCGCACGATCGCGGTGGCGGCGTCGGTCACCATGGCCCTGCTCGCGCTGAGCGACTGGTTCGGCTCACCGATCAGCGTCGCCCTGATGGTGATCGCCTCGGTGATCACGGTGTCCGACAACGGTTTGGCCTTCACCGGTATCGCCGAGATCGCCGGGCCGTTCTGGAGCGGGCGCGCTTTGGGGACCCAGAACACCAGTCAGCTCCTGGCTTCCGGGCTCACCTCGCCGATCTTCGGCGGGCTGATCGGCCTGGCCGGTTATCCGGCGGCATTCGCGGTATGCGCGGTGTTACCGGCGCTGGCCGTGCCGCTGGTTCCGGTGCGGGGCGAACCGCTGCGCGAAACCGCTTCAGACTGACGGGGATCGGAGCTCACAGCGCGTGACCGGCCGCGTACGCCGTGGCCCAGTCTCGGACCGTACGCAGATACAGCCCCGAATTGTTGTACGCCAGTAGCGCGTCCATCCACCCGATCGGGTTGGCCAGATCGTGTCCGCGATAACACAGGTAGCCCGCGGCGGCCAGGGCGGCGTCGTCGATGTTGTCGACGTTGACCACGCCGTCGTTGTGTGCGTCGACGCCGTAGAGCCGCCAGGTCTCCGGGATGAACTGCATCGGCCCCATGGCCTGGGCGTATTCGGGAGTACCTGCGCCGGAGTCGACGATGCGCAGATTGCCGTTGGTGCCATCGAGTTTCACGCCGCGGATCGGCGGCACGACGTCGCCGTTCGGCGCGATGCGAGCACCCCGGTAGGTGCCGTTGCGGCTTTCGACGGTGCCGATCCCGGCCAACGTGGTCCAGCCGATGTGGCATCCCGGGTTGACGATCTCGGCCACCTTGGCCGCATACGCGTACGCCTCCAACGCGGCGACGGGTAACTCGAGAGCGGCAGCGCGCGATGCCGCCCACGCCGCAAGCTGGTCGGCGGGCCGACCCCTGGCCGAAATGTCGATGTCGGGTACGTGATCACCGGGCGGCGGCGGGATTCCCTCGGGAATCGGTGAACCGAAATGGCCCGTGCAGCTCGAAGCCATCACGATGGCCGTGGCGGCGACGACTGCCGCCGGCTGCAGCCAGCGCCTACGTGGGGTGTCCCGTGCGCGGGGATTCCGACGCCTCAACACCATGGCCTACAACGGTAGTCGGCGGTTGAGCAGAATGCCCGCGGCGACCGCGGCCGTCAGCGCCAGCAGCGCCAACGCGATCCAGCTGGCGCTGGCATCCCCGCGCACAGTCTGATAGCCGACCTGCTGCTCCAATGCCGAGTAGACAGAATCGAGTTCGTCGAGGCTGCCTGCGTGATAGGCCTGGCCACCGGTGATCTGGACGATCGTCTGCAGAGTGCTGTCGTCGACCGGAACCGGTATCTGCTGGCCGTCGAGATCGACGCTGCCGTAAGGCGTCCCGAACGAAATCGTGGATATCGGCACGTTCTGGGCCTTCGCGGCGCGAGCGGCGGAGAACGCGCCCCTCGGCTCATCCGGATCGGACGGAACCGTCTCCTTGCCGTCGGACTCCAGCACGATCCTCGCCGGAGGCGGACCGTCACCGCCGCCCATGACCGCCCCCGCCGTCGCGATGGCCTGCAGCGCGGTGAAGATTCCTTCTCCCGTCGCGGTGCGCGGCTCGGGCTGCAGCGTGCTGATGGCGCGCTTGACGGCATCGTGGTCGGCGGTCGGCGCCACCAGCATGACCGCGCTGGACGAGAACTTGACCAGGCCGAGATTGACCCCCGGCGTCAGTTGATCGGCGAAATGCGCCGCCGCCGTGCGGGCCGCCTCGATCCGGCTCGGTGCCACATCGGTGGCCGCCATCGATTCCGAAACGTCGATCACCAGCATCACCACAGCCCGATTGCGCGGGACCCGGACATCGTCGGTGGGCCCGGCCATGGCAGTGGTCATCAACGCGAGCGCCGCGACCAGCAGCGCGGCAGGCACGTGCCGCCAACGGCTGGACTTTTGCGCGGGAGCGACCTGATCCAGCACCGCCATGTTCGCGAAGCGCAACACCCGCTTACGGCGGGCCCGCTGTATCCACAGGTAGCCGGCGACCAGGACCACGACAGCCAGCAGGCCCAGGAAGTACCACGGGTGGGCGAACCCGGAAAGACTCAGCTCGTTCAGCATGAGGATTCCGACCTTCCGATGCCGCCACCACGATCAAACATTTGCTTGAGTATATAACTGAGGTGAGAGTGCAACCCGTGACTCGACAGGGCATACCGCGCAGACTGGATGGTGATATGACGACATTTGCCGTACCGGGCGCACTGGCACTGCTGGTGGTGCCGGTCGCGCTGCTGGTGCTCTACGTCGTCATCCAGGTCGCCAGGAAGCGCCGCTTCCAGAGCTTCACCGGCGTCACCGCGCCCCGCCGGTGGACCCGGCACGTGCCGGTGGCGCTGGCCCTGTGCGCGACCGTGCTGCTGATCGTCGCGCTGGCGGGCCCGACCCGCGAGATCCACGTCGCACGCAACCGCGCGGTGATCATGCTGGTGATCGACGAGTCCCGATCGATGGGGGCAACCGATGTGGCGCCAACGCGGCTTGCCGCCGCCCAGACCGCCGCCAAACAATTCGCCGACCAACTCACCCCCGGCGTCAATCTGGGTCTGGTGGCGTTCGCCGGTAACGCCGCGCTGCTGGTGTCGCCGACCCCCGATCACAAGGCCACCGTGGCGGCCCTCGACCATCTGAGCCTCGACGATTCCACGGCCACCGGTGAGGCGATATTCACCGCGCTGCAATCGATCTCGTCGGTGGCCACGGTGCTCAGCTCCGACAACACCGATGCCCCGCCGGCCCGCATCGTGCTGGAATCCGACGGCGCGGCCAACAAGCCGGCAAATCAGGACAACCCGCGTGGCGCCTACACCGCTGCGCGCGCCGCGAAAGACCAAGGGGTGCCGGTGTCCACGATCGCTTTCGGCACGAAAGACGGTGTGGTCGAACTGAAAGACGAACACATCCCGGTGCCTGTCGACGACAACATGCTCAAACGCATCGCCGACCTGTCCGGTGGGCAGTCCTACAACGCCACGAGCGTCGACGAGTTGAGCCACAACTACCAGTCCATCCAACAGCAGATCGGCTATCAGACCATCAACGGTCCCGACCGGGGCTGGTGGCTGCGCACCGGCGCCCTGGCCGCGTTCCTCGCCGCGGTGTGCGCTCTGCTGATCAACCGCCGGCTACCGGTGTAGGCAACGCTTTCCCGATTTCGGCCCTGGGCCCGTCGGCGTGGGTAATTGAGTAGTCGAGTACTCGTGCCATTCACCGCCGAACACGAGAAGGTGATCTGGATACGCAATTCGAGGGAGATCGCCATGCCACCCAACGGCGTCGAAAGTGCTGCCGACCGGGCCCGAAGCCGAGGCGCAGAACGCGTGCGCGGTCACCTGCGACTCGTTGCCGGCGGCGCCGACGCGTCGCCGCACAGCGCTCCACCGCGAGGACCCGATGCCGCAGATGCCCAGCCGCCCAACGACGATGACGCCTCCGGCAGCGTCGGCTTCACTCTCCTGACCTGGTAACGACACCGAGGTCTGGTACACCGCACTAGGTCTTGCGGTGGGTCAGCGCGTCGCGCAGGCGGTCGATCAACCCCTCGCCAGGCGCGAGAATCTTGTTGAGGGGGGCGCGGTTTGGTGCCGACGGGTGCGGCCGAGTCGGCGCCAACCGCCTGCTGTGCTCGAACTTCTCTCCGAGGTGCCGCAGGTCTGCCTCACTGCATGCGTCACGCAACGCGGGCAGCACCTCGCGTTCCTCGTCCTCGAAGTGGCGGCGAACGTCGGCGATCAGCTTGGTGATCAACTCGCCGAACTGCGCGTCGTCGATGTGGGACGCTTCGAGCCTCTTCATCACCCACTCGGCGTCGGTGTGTTCCTTGAGCTTCCGGTTGGCGACCTCATCGCCCGTGGGGAGCACCCGGCGAGCGATGGGATAGAGGTACTCCTCCTCCCCCACCGAATGCCGCACGAGTTCGGCGATGACGTGCTCGACGAGTTCACGCCGTTTCGATGGCGTGGCGCTGCTCTCGATTTCCTTGAAGACCTCGTCGACCTCACGGTGGTCGGTGATGATCATGTCGACGAGATCGTGCGTGTCTGACGTCGTCATATCGACTCCTCAGCCAGGGCCGCCCGGACTACGGGCAACTCTGAGGCTAAGCCTGCCGCCTGCCAGATTCAATTAGCCCGGCTAGCGGTGAAATGCTCTGGGCTCGGCTGATTTTGGCCGATCTGTCACGGCGACGACCGGCGCGGCAGAATCAGCAAAGCCGCAGCGAAAAAACACACCGCGCCGATGAACGTGCCCAGGTTGGCCACCCGTTCGTCGACGGTCACGCCGGTCTTGCGGACGAAGGCCGCCAGCGCCGAAACCCCGAACGCCACACAGCCCATCAGGTTTATCCAGGCCGCCCGCCAGTCAATCGAATCCGGTGCCCACAGGCCGACTGCCAGCACCGCCAACGCGCCGCTGATCAGGAAAGCCAGCGAGCCGGTGGCGTCGGGCGCCCACACGTAGCGGCGCTCGGCGAGCACGGCATGCGCCCACACGGCGGCACCGGTGCTCACGTTGAACAGGATGGTTCCGGCGAACTGGATGGCCGCCGACCACCATTGGACGCCACGCGGTGCCAAGGCGTACTGCATCCAACCCGCGGTGGTGAAGAACCACGAGCCGATGAAGCACAGCACGTTCGTCGCCCCCGCCCCGGCCAGCAGGGGAAAGCCGGGCACGGTGGCGACGGCGAAAAACGACGATCCGATCGCGAACAACCAGCATTGGCGGGTGAGTGTCGCGAACATCGCGGATTACGCTGAGCAGTCGACTAGCACGGCATTGACTCTGCATCTACGGCGCGAAAGACCGAGAGAGGAGCGCCGCGAACGCAGAGTCGACACGAGAGGGCACTCAGAGCAGCGACAGGATCCGCTCGCCGACCTCGCTGGTGGAGAGCTTCGTGTCTCCGCGAGTGGCCAGGTGTTCGGAAACCGCCTTGTCCACCCGTGCCGCGGCATCGGTTTCGCCGACATGGGCCAGCAGCAGGGCGACACTCATCACCGCAGCCGTCGGATCGGCGATGCCCTGCCCCGCGATGTCGGGCGCACTGCCGTGCACGGGTTCGAACATGGACGGATTGGTCCGCGTCGCATCGATATTGCCGCTGGCGGCCAACCCAATGCCGCCGCACACCGCAGCCGCGAGGTCGGTGATGATGTCGCCGAACAGGTTGTCGGTGACGATGACGTCGAACCGGCCCGGATCAGTGACCATGTGGATGGTGGCCGCATCGATGTGCTGGTAGGCCACCTCGACGTCGGGGAATTCCTGACCGACTTCGGCCACCACGCGCGACCACAGACCGCCGGCGAACGCGAGCACATTGGTCTTGTGCACCAGGGTCAGATGCTTGCGCCGGGACTGGGCTCGCGTGAAGGCGTCCCGCACCACCCGCTCGACACCGTATGCGGTGTTGACGCTGACCTCGGTGGCCACCTCATGCGGCGTACCGACCCTCAGCGCCCCGCCGTTACCGGTGTACGGGCCTTCGGTACCCTCGCGGACCACGACGAAGTCGATACCAAACACGCCCGAAAGTGGGCTGCTGACACCGGGATAGAGCCGGCCGGGGCGCAGGTTGACGTGATGGTCCAGCGCGAAGCGCAGCTTGAGCAGCAGGCCGCGTTCCAGCACACCGCTGGGTACCGACGGGTCGCCGATGGCGCCGAGCAGGATGGCGTCGTAGCCGCGCAGCTCCTCGATGGTGGCCTCGGTGAGCAGTTCGCCGGTCGCGTGGTACCGCCGGGCGCCCAGGTCGTATTCGGTCTTCTCGACTCCGGGCAGCACTGCGTCGAGCACCTTGACGGCTTCGGCGATGACCTCGGGGCCGATGCCGTCGCCTGCGATGATCGCTAGTCTCACGACAGATCAACCACTTCCAGCGTGCTGGCGCCGACCGCCGACGCGATCGCGGCGCGCACATCCTCGGGGACATCGGTATCCAGGCGCAGCATCACCGTGGCGTGATCGCCGGTGGTGTCCTGGCTCAGCTGGGCGGCAACGATGTTGACGTTCGCACCGCCGAGCAGCGTGCCGATCTTGCCGAGGGCTCCCGGCTGATCGCTGTAGTTGACGATCAGGTTGAAACCCTCGGCGCGCAGGTCGAAGTTGCGTCCGTTGATCTGGACGATCTTCTCCACCAGCTGCGGCCCGGACAGCGTGCCCGCCACGTTGAGCGACGAACCGTCGGCGTGGACTGCACGGACGTCGACGACGCTGCGGTGGTTGGGGCTCTCGGTGGCGGTGCTGATCTCCGACGCCACACCGCGATCCGCGGCGAGCGCGGGAGCGTTGACGAACGTGACCTGCTCGTCGACCACCGCGGAGAACAGCCCGCGCAGCGCCGAAAGCTTCAGGATCTCAACGTCTTCGGAGGCCAGCTCACCGCGGACCTGCACGGCCAGCGACACCGGCGGCGCATCGGACAGGACACCGACCAGCAGCCCCAGTTTGCGGACCAGGTCGAGCCACGGCGCCACCTCTTCGCCGACGGCGCCACCGCCGACGTTGACCGCGTCCGGCACGAATTCCCCGGCCAGTGCCAGCTTCACGCTGGCCGCGACGTCGGTACCGGCCCGGTCCTGGGCCTCCTCGGTGGAGGCGCCCAGGTGCGGGGTGACGACCACCTGCGGCAGCTCGAACAGCGGGCTGTCGGTGCACGGTTCGGTGGAGAACACGTCGAGACCGGCGGCCCGGACGTGACCGCTGGTGATGGCATCGGCGAGCGCCTGCTCATCGATGAGGCCACCGCGGGCGGCGTTGACGATGATCACGCCCGGCTTGGTCTTGGCCAGGTTCTCCTTGCCGATGAGACCGGCGGTTTCCTTGGTCTTGGGCAGGTGCACCGAGATGAAGTCGGCGCGGCCGAGCAGCTCGTCCAGCGGCAGCAACTCGATGCCGAGCTGGGCCGCGCGGGCCTGCGACACGTAGGGGTCATAGGCGACGATGTGGGCGCCGAACGCGGCGAGCCGCTGGGCGACGAGCTGGCCGATGCGGCCCAGGCCCACCACGCCGACGGTCTTGCCGAAGATCTCGGTGCCGGAGAACGACGAGCGCTTCCAGGTGTGGTCGCGCAGGGTCGCGTCCGCGGCGGGGATCTGGCGGGCCGCCGACAGCAGCAGGGCCAGGGCGTGCTCGGCGGCGCTGTGGATGTTCGAGGTCGGGGCGTTGACGACCAGCACGCCACGGGCGGTGGCGGCGTCGACGTCGACGTTGTCCAGGCCGACACCGGCTCGGGCGACGATCTTGAGTTTCGGGGCGGCGGCGAGCACTTCGGCGTCGACGGTGGTAGCCGAACGCACCAGCAGGGCATCCGCCTCGGGCACCGCGGCCAGGAGTTTCTCGCGGTCCGGTCCGTCGACCCATCGGACCTCTACTTGGTCGCCGAGGGCGGCAACGGTTGATTCGGCGAGCTTGTCGGCGATCAGTACAACGGGGAGACTCACGCGGACAGCCTAGTGTGTGGGCCTTACCACGCCTGCACCGCGTGCGGTGTACTGGTGGCGTGGACGTCACCGTCGTCGGGAGCGGCCCCAACGGCCTGGCCGCAGCCGTGGTGTGTGCCCGTGCCGGCCTGTCGGTGCGGGTGATCGAAGGCCAACCGACCGCGGGTGGCGGCACGCGGACCGCCGTCGACCCCGAGTACCCCGGTGTGGCGCACGACGTGTGCTCGGCCGTGCACCCGCTGGCCTACGCGTCGCCGTTCTTCGCCGAGTTCGGCCTGGCCGACCGCATCGAGCTGAACGTGCCGGAGATCTCCTATGCCAATCCGCTGCCGGGCCGGCCGGCGGCGCTGGCCTACCGCGACCTCGACCGCACGTGCGCCGAGTTGACCGACGGGGCGTCGTGGCGGTGGCTGCTGGGTCCGATGGTGCAGCGCAGTGACGCGGCGACCGCGTTCGTGCTGGGCGACAAGCGCTCGGTGCCGCCCGATCCGGTCACCTCGGCCAGGCTCGCCCTGCGGATGCTGACGCAGGGCGGCCCCGCGTGGGGACTGCTGCGGGGTGAGGACGCCCGCGCGTTGTTCACCGGCGTCGCCGCGCACACGATTTCGCAGATGCCGTCGATGACGTCGTCGGGGCTGGGCATGATGCTGGCGGTGCTGGCCCACTCGGTCGGGTGGCCGGTGCCCACCGGTGGCAGCCAGGCCATCGCCGACGCGTTGATCGCCGACTTGCTGGACCACGGCGGCGAATTGGTGCTCGGCGAACCCGTCACCGAACCGCCGCGGGGCGTCGTGCTCTACGACACCCCGGCCAAGGCGTTGCTGAGCATCTACGGTGACCGGCTGCCCTCGCGGTACGCCGCGGCGTTACGACGCCTGCGGCCCAATCCCGGCGTGGCCAAGGTCGATTTCGTGCTGGCCGACGAGATTCCCTGGCGCGACGGGCGACTGGCGCGCTCGGTCACCTTCCACCTGGGCGGCACTCGTCCGCAGATGGCCCGCGCGGAGCGCGAGGTCGCCGCGGGCAGGCATGCCGACCGGCCTATGGTGCTGGCCGCATCGCCGCACGTCGGCGACCCGAAAAGGATTGATGCACAAGGCCGTCGGCCATTCTGGAGTTATGTACACGTGCCGCGGGACTCACCCGTCGATCAGACCGAGACCGTCATCGAGATCATGGAACGCTTGGCGCCCGGATTCCGGGACATCGTCGTGGCGACGCGCGGTGTGCCCGCATCCCAACTGGCCGAGCACAACGCCAGCCTCACCGCAGGGGACATCACCGGCGGCGGCAACAGCGCATGGCGCGCCCTTGCCGGGCCGACGCTGCGGCTGAATCCGTGGGCCACGCCGATGCCGGGGGCGTATCTCTGTTCGGCGGCCGCTCCACCCAACGGCGGTGTGCACGGCATGTCCGGCTACTACGCCGCACGCACCGCACTGAAACGCGAGTTCGGCATCACGACCATGCCTAAGCTGGCGCCATGACCAAAGTCGCTGTCATCTACTACTCCGCCACCGGGCACGGCTCGTCCATGGCGCGCCGCGTCGCCGCCGCTGCCGAAGCCGCGGGCGCCGAGGTACGGGTGCGTCCCGTTGCCGAGACCCAGACCCCGGAGTCGTTCGCCCACAACCCGGCCTGGACCGCGAATTATCAAGCCACCAAGGACCTTCCGGTAGCGACCGGCGACGACATCGTCTGGGCTGATGCGGTGATCTTCGGCTCCCCCACCCGGTTCGGTTCTGTCGCATCGCAATTGCGGGCGTTCCTCGACTCGCTCGGTGGGCTGTGGTCGCAGGGCCAGCTCGCCGACAAGGTCTACGCGGGGTTCACCTCGACCAACACCCCGCACGGCGGGCAGGAGACCACGCTGCTGACCCTGTACGTCACGCTGATGCACTGGGGCGGCATCATCGTGCCGCCGGGCTACACCGAGCCGCTCAAGTTCGCCGACGGCAACCCGTACGGCGCAAGCCTGTTGGCCAACCACGACAACATCGAAGAGTTCGACGAGACCACCTACAACGCGCTCGATCACCTGGCGCGTCGGGTGGTGAGTGTCGCCGCTCGGCTCGGCGGCTGAAAACTGCTGCGTTCGTACCCCATTGGCCGGCCCTAGGGTTGAGCCGTGAGCACTTGGGGAGTCGCACGCCTGGTCGGATCCGTTCCGCACACCGACCCCGTCATGAGGATCATCGGAGTCGGCGATCTCGAGCTGTACCGGGTGAGCCCGCCGCTGTGCGGCTATCACGTGATCGCCGCACAGCGGACCACCTGGGCCATGCGGGCCCAGTACATCCACCCCGACGGCCGCATCGAGCCTGCCGAACCCGACGACCCGGTGTCGACGGACCTGTACGGGGTCACCGGCGAGGGTCTGCAGATCGACCGGGACGCGAAGTTGCCGGGCAGCGCCGACGGCAGAAACGTCGCCCGCACTCTGGCCGGCATCGGCTACCGGATCATCTAGAACGCGAAAGGCCAGTTATTGCACGCTTTTTCGAAGTTCGCGTGCAACAACTGGCCAGTCGACGGGTGAAATTAGGCCGTTTCGGTGATCGGCCGGTCGACCCAGCTCATCAGGTCGCGCAGCTTCTTACCGGTGACCTCGATCGGATGCTCGGCGTTGGCCTTACGCAGGCCCTCGAGCTCCTTGTTGCCGTTCTCGACGTTGGCGACGAGGCGCTTGACGAACGTGCCGTCCTGGATGTCCTTGAGGATGGCGCGCATGCGCTCCTTGGTGTCGGCGTCGATGACCCGCGGGCCCGACAGGTAGCCACCGAACTCCGCGGTGTCGGACACCGAGTAGTTCATGCGGGCGATGCCACCCTCGTACATCAGGTCGACGATGAGCTTGAGCTCGTGCAGCACCTCGAAGTAGGCCATCTCGGGGGCGTAGCCCGCCTCGACCATGACCTCGAAGCCGGCCTTGACCAGCTCTTCGGTGCCACCGCAGAGCACGGCCTGCTCACCGAACAGGTCGGTCTCGGTCTCTTCCTTGAAGGTGGTCTTGATGACGCCGGCCCGGGCACCACCGATCGCGGCGGCGTAGGACAGCGCCAGGGCCTGGCCCTCACCCTTGGGGTCCTGATCGATGGCGATCAGGCAGGGCACGCCCTTGCCGTCGACGAACTGCCGACGCACCAGGTGGCCGGGGCCCTTGGGGGCGACCATGCCGACGGTGACGTTGGCCGGGGCCTTGATCAGGCCGAAGTGGATGTTGAGGCCGTGGCCGAAGAACAGCGCGTTGCCGTCCTGCAGGTTGGGCTCGATGTCGTTCTTGAAGATCTCGGCCTGCGCGGTGTCGGGCGCGAGCACCATGATCACGTCGGCCCACTTGGCCACCTCAGCCGGGGTGTCGACCTCCAGGCCCTGCTCCTCGACCTTGACGCGGGACTTCGAGCCCTCTTTCAGACCGACCTTGACCTGCACCCCCGAATCGCGCAGCGACAGCGAATGGGCGTGGCCCTGGCTGCCGTAGCCGATCACACCGACCTTGCGGCCCTGGATGATCGACAGATCCGCGTCGTCGTCGTAGAACAGTTCGATTGCCATGCGTGAGTTTTCCTTCTCTTTCCTAGCTCTACAGCTTGATAGTGACGCTACTTCGCGGTCCCGATGCCGCGCGGACCGCGTGACACCGACACCACGCCGGACTGCGCAAGCTCCCGAATACCGTACGGCTCCAGGACGCGCAATAGGGCTTCCAATTTCTCTTGCGTGCCGGTGGCCTCGACGGTCAGCGACTCGGTCGACACGTCGACGACCTTGGCACGGAACAGGTTGACCGCTTCGATCACCTGACTGCGGGTGCTGGCATCGGCCCGCACCTTGATCAGGGCCAGTTCGCGGGCCACCGAATTGTCCTCGTCCTGCTCGACGATCTTGATCACGTTGATCAGCTTGTTGAGCTGCTTGGTGATCTGCTCCAACGGCGAGTCCTCGACGCTGACCACGATGGTCATCCGGGACATGTCCTTCTGCTCCGTCGCACCGACGGCCAGCGACTGGATGTTGTAGCCGCGCCGCGAGAACAACGACGCCACGCGCGCGAGCACGCCCGGCTTGTCCTCGACGAGCACCGACAGGGTGTGGGTGGGGGTTGCGCTGGTCATTAGGCGTGTCCCTCGCCGTCTTCGTCGTCGAACAGCGGCCGGATGTCCCGGGCCGCCATGATCTCGTCGTTGCTGGTGCCTGCGGCAACCATCGGCCACACCTGCGCATCGGCGCCGACGATGAAGTCGATCACCACGGGGCGGTCGTTGATGGCCTGAGCCTGCCGGATCACGTCTTCGACGTCTTCGGCACGCTCACAACGCAATCCGACGCAACCCAGGGCCTCGGCCAGCTTGACGAAGTCCGGGATCCGGTGCGAGTGGGTGGCCAGGTCGGTCTGGCTGTAACGCTCGTCGTAGAACAGCGTCTGCCACTGCCGCACCATGCCCAGGTTGCCGTTGTTGATCAGCGCGACCTTGATGGGCGCACCCTCGACGGCGCAGGTGGCCAACTCCTGGTTGGTCATCTGGAAGCAGCCGTCGCCGTCGATGGCCCACACCTCGGCCTCGGGCCGGGCGAACTTCGCGCCCATGGCTGCCGGAACGGCGAAGCCCATGGTGCCGAGACCGCCCGAGTTCAGCCAGGTGCGCGGGTTCTCGTACTTGACGAACTGCGCGGCCCACATCTGGTGCTGGCCCACCCCGGCGACGTAGACCGCGTCGGGCCCGGCCAGCTTGCCCAGGGTCTCGATCACGTACTCGGGGCTCAGGCTGCCGTCGCTCTGCGGGCCGTAGCTCAGCGGGTACGTGGACTTGACGCCGGACAGGTACTCCCACCAGCTGTCCAACTTGCGCGTGACTCCGCCGCGCCCCCGGTCGCTGTGCTCCTGCCCGCCGAAACCGGCGCCGATCTTGCGCAGCGCCTCGGTCAGGTCGGTGATGACGGCCTTGACGTCGCCCACGATCGGGACGTCGGCGTGCCGGTTCTTGCCGATCTCGGCCGGGTCGATGTCGGCGTGGATCACCTTGGCGTCCGGGGCGAACGAGGACAGCTGGCCCGTCACCCGGTCATCGAAGCGGGTGCCCAGCGCGATCAACAGGTCACTGCGCTGCAGCGCCGCCACGGCCGAGACCGCGCCGTGCATACCCGGCATGCCCATGTGCTGCGGGTGGCTGTCCGGGAAAGCGCCGCGGGCCATCAGCGTGGTGACCACCGGGATCCCGGTCAGCTCGGCCAGTTCCAGCAACTGCTCACACGCATCACCGCGGATGACACCGCCACCGACATAGAGCACCGGCTTGCTGGCCTCCGAGATCAGCTTGGCGGCCTCGCGGATCTGACGGTTGTGCGGCTTGGTGTTCGGCTTGTAGCCCGGCAGGTCGATGCGCGGCGGCCAGCTGAACGTGCACTGCCCCTGCAGGATGTCCTTGGGGATGTCGACGAGAACCGCTCCCGGCCGTCCGCTCGCGGCGATGTGGAACGCCTCGGCGATGACCTTGGGGATGTCGTCGCCGTTGCGCACCAGGAAGTTGTGCTTGGTGATCGGCATCGTGATGCCGGAGATGTCGGCTTCCTGGAAGGCGTCGGTGCCGATCAGGCTGCGCCCGACCTGACCGGTGATCGCCACCACCGGAATCGAATCCATCTGAGCGTCGGCCAGCGGCGTCACCAGGTTGGTCGCGCCCGGGCCCGAGGTGGCCATCATCACGCCGACCTTGCCGGTGGCGTGGGCGTAGCCACTCGCGGCGTGGCCGGCGCCCTGCTCGTGGCGCACCAGCACGTGGCGCAGTTTCTGCGAGTCGAAGAGCGGGTCGTAGACGGGCAGCACTGCCCCGCCGGGGATGCCGAAGATGACGTCGACGCCGATTTCCTCCAGCGACCGGATGACCGCCTGGGCGCCCGTCATCTGAAGCGGCGCAACCCTTTTCGACGGGGTCTGGGTGGACTGGGTGGCGGTCGACGTACCGTTGGCCGGGTCGGCCGACTGTTCGGGCGGTCGCGTTGTCGGTGCGCTCACGGTTTCCTCTTCACGTTCTCTTCGGAAATCTCGGTTGTCAATGATGGTCAGACGCGCTGGAAGCAACAAAAAACCCCCGTCAGCAGGCTGCTGTACGAGGGTGGCGCGTCGATGCTGGTGGCTATGCCCGGCAGAGGGCCAGCGCGGCATCAACGCGCCAACCAATTACTACGAGCAATCCGGGGGTCTGCATAACCGTTGACGGTAGCTGCCG
Organism: Mycobacterium dioxanotrophicus; assembly: GCF_002157835.1. Classification (NCBI taxonomy): domain Bacteria; kingdom Bacillati; phylum Actinomycetota; class Actinomycetes; order Mycobacteriales; family Mycobacteriaceae; genus Mycobacterium; species Mycobacterium dioxanotrophicus. Next base: position 4,839,170 of record NZ_CP020809.1, read on the forward strand.
CACAGGTCGAAGGTCAAATTGCGGCCGGCCTGCGTGGACCGGCCGGGACACCGGGCCGGACCTGGCGGCCCGCAGTGCAAGGATGGATGTCGTGAGTTCCCGATCCGCAACCAAACCGGTCGTCCTGCGAATGTCGCCGATGGCGCACATCGCGGTCGGATTCTTTGCACTCGGCCTGCTGACGTTGGTGCTCACCAATCCCACGTGGGGCACGCCCCTGCTGATCTTTCCGATCGGGTTGTCCTACGCCATCATCCGCTACCGCACCGTCGCTGATCACGACAGCGTGACCGCGCGTTCACTGCTCGGCAGCCGCACGGTGGCGTGGTCGGAGATCGACGGTCTGCGTTTCGACCGGTCGTCGTGGGCCGTCGCCCACCTGCGCGACGGATCCGAACTGCGCCTGCCCGCCGTCACGTTCGCGATGCTTCCGCTGCTCACCGAGGTGAGCGGCGGACGCGTCCCCAACCCGTACGCGTAGCGGAGCGGAGCAGTTCAACCACGCGTAGCGCCGCGCTCCGTCAGCGCAGTGGGTTTCCGCCGTTGAGCAGGGCCCACAGTCCGATTCCGACGCCGATGCCGACCAGCAGCGCGACGAACGACCCGACGAACGGACGTCGGGCCCAGCCCCGCCCGGCGTCGAAGCCGTACCGCCCGGGGCCGGTCAGAACGAGCGCAGCGGCGACGGCAACCGGGATCAGCCGGTACTCGTGGCCGTCGGTCATGAAACTCGACAGCCGGGCGTCCTCGTGCGCAGCCATCGCGTCGACCAGTACGCCGTTGATCAGATAGGCCAGCGCGCCTGCCGCCGCGACCGGGGTGAACAGACCGAGCACCAGCAGCACACCGATGGCCAGCTCACCGCCGGTCGCGACGTAGGTCACGATGTCGGCGTGCTGGAAGCCTGCCTGCTGCAGCCAGGTCTTGAACCCGTCGAGGCCCGGGCCGCCCCACCAGCCGAATGCCTTCTGCAGACCGTGGATGATCAGCAGCCCGCCCACGGCCAGGCGCAGGATGAGCAGCCCGAGGTCCTGGGTGCCGCGTCGACCCGCCGCCCGGACACGGTCGTCGAGCAGGGGGTCACGTTCGATCTCGGCGGGTTCGGCACCGTAGGGGCCGAGGGGCTGTCGCAGGCCCGGCTGCACGTACGGCAGCGGCTCGGGCTCGCCCATCAGCGGGAAACCGGCCTGGTCGGCCGGCTTGGCGGAGTCGTACCGCGGGATGGCGGTGGTTTCGAAATCGCCGCCGTAGGTGGCCGACGGCAGATCGTCTTCGGGGTCGACCAGGCTCGCCGTGGCAGGTCTGGCGGAGTCGCCGGTGCCCGAACTATCTGGTCTCTGCCAAGCGAGTGGGTCCTGCGAGTGACTGGTCACGCTGCCCAGGGTAAGTGCAAGTCAAGCCCGAACCGGGTATTTACCCCGGCGCTTCCGCCTGGTATTGGCCCCCGAGGTGCCGTTACCGCAAAGGACACTGTTGCCCGGCGTGGCGGGCACTGCGCGACAATCCGTAATCTGGCGACATGGAATCGCGTCGGCGGATATCGGTGGTGGCCGCCGTTGTGTGTGCCGTGATGTTGGCCGGCTCGGGGTGTGCCCGGTTCAACGCGGCCCAGTCTGAGCCGTTCACCACCGAACCCCAAATGGGCCCGCCGCCGTCCTCGTCGCCGCCACCTCCTCCGCCTCTGCCGGCAAAACCTTTCCCCAAGGAATGCCCGGCGCCCGGGGTGATGCAGGGCTGCCTCGACAGTACCAGCGGTCTGATCATGGGCCCCGACAGCCAGTCCGCGCTCGTCGCCGAACGGCTCACCGGTGCAGTCAAAGAGGTGTCCACCAAGGCCGAACCGAAGGTCAAGGTCGTCATCCCCGTCGATCCCTCCGGCGACGGCGGTTTGCTCGACATCGTCCTGTCCCCCACCTACGCCCAGGACCGGCTGATGTACGCCTACATCAGTACGCCGACCGACAACCGCGTCATCCGCATCGCCAATACCGATCCGCCCAAGCCGATCCTGACGGGGATCCCCAAGGGCGCTACCGGTAACACCGGCTCGCTGATCTTCACCAGTCCGACCACCCTGCTGGTACAGACCGGTGACGCGGGCAACCCGGCCGCAGCCGCAGACCCGGCGTCGCTGGCGGGCAAGGTGCTGCGGATCGAGCAGCCCACCACGGTCAATCAGGCCCCTGTCACCACCGCGTTGAGCGGCCTGGGCGCCGGTGGGGGTATGTGCGTGGATCCGACCGACGGCTCGCTGTACGTCACCGACCGCGCCCCGACCGCCGATCGGCTGCAGCGGATCACCAAGGACTCGAAGGTGTCGACGGTGTGGACCTGGCCCGACCGGCCCGGGGTGGCCGGATGCGCGGCGCTCGACGGCACGGTGCTGGTGAACCTGGTCAACACCAAGAAGACGGTCGCGGTGCGGCTGGCCAAGGACACCGGTGCGGTCACCGGCGAGCCCGAGGTGCTGCGGGACAACGTGCGCGGCCACGCCTGGGCGCTGCAACTCTCGCCCGACGGCAACGTGTGGGGCGCGACGGTGAACCGCACGGCCGGCGACGCCGAGAAGCTCGACGACGTGGTGTTCCCACTGTTCCCGCAGGGCGGCGGCTTCCCTCGGAGCAACGCCGACAAGACCTGATACACAACGCTTTTCGATATCGCGGAGCTGTCGGCCGGCCCGGCGGCTCCAGCCCGACCGCGCCCGCATGCGACGTCCCGTAGCATGAGCCGGATGCCCGACCGCCAGCGCCGTCGATACGCGCCGCGGCTTCCACGCGAGCAACGGCAGCAACAACTGCTCGATGCGGCCATGACAGTCCTTGCCGACTGCCCGTTGCAGGAGCTCAGCATGGAGGCCGTCGCGGAGGCGGGCGGTGTCGGTAAACCCGTGCTGTACACCGCATTTGACACCCGAGCGGAGCTGGTCGCCGCCCTGCTGACCCGCGAGCACCAGCGCGGCCTTGAGCAGGTGCGTGCGGCGATGTCCACGGACCCCTCAGCCGGCGACCCCAACCGGGTCTACCCGGCCGCGATGTCCGCGTTCCTGCGCTGCGCGCTGGAGAATCCGACCCGATGGCGGCTGATCCTCACGGCGCCCGACAGCGTGCCCCGCGAATACCGCGCGGCGCTGCGCAGCGCCCGCTCCGAAGTGGTGACGCAGGCCGAGCAGTTGGCCAAGGCCGGTACGGCGACGGACCCGCGCCTGGCGCAACTCGACCCGGCCCTGCTCGGGCACACGATGCTGTCGTTCGCGGAGATGCTGGGGCGCCTCGCCATCAACGATGCGACACCCTATCCGCGCGAACGACTCGAGCAATTCGCCATGGTGGCGATGACCATGTTCGCGGGAGCGGGCTGACCGCTATCCCTGGCCGCAGGCCGCCAGCACCAGCTCCCGCACACGGGCAGCGTCGGCCGAACCCTTGGTCGCCTTCATCACCGCACCGACGACCGCACCGGCGGCCTGCACCTTGCCACCGCGGATCTTCTCGGCGATATCGGGATTGGCCGCCAACGCCTCGTCGACAGCCGCCTGGATCAGCGAATCGTCGCGGACCAGCGCCAGGCCGCGATCGTTCATCACCTGTTCGGGCTCACCCTCGCCGGCCAGCACCCCCTCGACCACCTGGCGGGCCAGCTTGGTGGACAGCTTCCCGTCGTCGACCAGCTTCAGCACCGCCGCCACCTGCGCGGGCGTGATCGGCAGCGCATCGAGTTCGACGCCACTTTCGTTGGCCTTCTGCACCAGGAAGTTGCCCCACCAGGCGCGCGCGCCCTCACTGGAGGCGCCGTGTGCGACGGTGGCGGCGACCAGCTCGACGGCGCCGGCGTTGACCAGGTCGCGCATCACCTCGTCGGAGATGCCCCAGTCCTGTTGAATTCGCTTGCGCGCCAACCACGGAAGCTCGGGGATGGTGGACCGCAGCCGGTCCACCAGCTCATCGCTCGGCGCGATGGGCTCGAGGTCGGGCTCCGGGAAGTAGCGGTAGTCCTGCGCGGTTTCCTTGCTGCGGCCCGCGGTGGTGTACCCGTCCTCGTGGAAGTGGCGGGTCTCCTGCGTCACGGTGCCGCCCGCCTGCAGCACGGCGGCCTGCCTGCGCATCTCGTAGCGCACGGCGACCTCGACGCTCTTGAGCGAGTTGACGTTCTTGGTCTCGGTCCGGGTGCCGAATTCCTCGGCACCCTTGAGCTTGAGCGACACGTTGGAGTCGCAGCGCATCGACCCCTGGTCCATCCGCACGTCGGAAACGTCCAACGCGCGCAACAGGTCCCGCAGCGCGGTGACATACGCGCGAGCGATCTCCGGGGCCCGCTCGCCGGTGCCCTCGATGGGTTTGGTGACGATCTCGATCAGGGGAACGCCGGCGCGGTTGTAGTCGGCCAGCGACGTGGTGGCGCCTGCGATGCGGCCGGTGTCACTGCCCAGGTGGGTCAGCTTGCCGGTGTCCTCCTCCATGTGCGCGCGTTCGATCTCGACGCGCCAGGTGGTGCCGTCGTCGAGCGGGACGTCGAGGTAGCCGTTGACCGCGATGGGTTCGTCGTACTGCGAGATCTGGTAGTTCTTGGGCTGATCGGGGTAGAAGTAGTTCTTGCGGGCGAACCGGCCCCACGGCGCGATCTGGCAGTTCAGCGCCAGTCCGATGCGGATCGCCGACTCCACCGCGGCCTCGTTGAGCACCGGCAGGGAACCGGGCAGGCCGAGACACACGGGGCACACCTGGGTGTTGGGCTCGGCGCCGAACTGGTTGGCGCAGCCACAGAACATCTTGGTCGCCGTGGAGAGCTCGACATGCACCTCCATACCCATCACGGGCTCGTAGGCGGCGAGCACGTCGTCGTAGTCAACAAGTTCCGCGGCAACAGACATGGACACGATCCTAATTGGACGGGTTCAGGCCAGGCCTGGGTGCACTCCCGGAGTCAGTCCCGCCGCCGCCGACATGCGCTGCAGCGCGGTGAGCAGCGCCGCCCGCTGCTCCTTCGACAGCGGCGCGGTGATCTGATCCTCCAGGTCACGGACCACCCGGTCCAGGCCGGGCAGCACATCGCGGGCGTTCTTGGTGAGCGACACCGCGAACGCCCTGCGGTCCGCCGGATGCGGTAGCCGCTCGACCAGGCCCTGCTCCTCGAGCGCGTCGACCATGGCCACCATCACGTTGCGGTGCAGCCCCAGACGTACCGACAGCTCACGCTGCGACTGCCCGTCGGTCTCGGCGAGAGCGAGCAGGATCGCGGTGGCCCGCGGGTGGATGCCCAGCGATTCGAGCCGCCGTTTGAACTCGTCGGCGACGTGTGACCCGAGCTGTGACAGCAGGAAGGGGATGCGCTCGTCGAGCGCGGCGATGCCGGTCGGGTCCTGCGTCATGCCCGGACACTAGCACCCGACGGGATTGTCATCTATCGTGACTATCACAATTAATGATCACTTTGGAGGTAGTCATGCGCATCGCGATCTTCGGGGCCAACGGCGCGACCGGGCGGATCCTCACCAGGCGGGCGCTCGACGCGGGCCACTCGGTGATCGCCGTGACCCGCCATCCCGAGCAGTTCCACATCACCGATCCCAAGCTGACCATGGCGGGAGCCGACGTCCGCGACCTCACGGCCGTCACCGCCGCGGTCGAGGGCACCGACGCCGTGCTGTCCACCCTCGGCGTCACGTTCACCATGGCGCCGGTCGACACATACTCCGTCGGCGTGGCCAACATCGTCAGCGCGATGCGCACGGCCGGCGTCGATCGGCTCGCCGTCGTGAGTTCCACCGCGATTGCCGACTATCCGGGCCGAACCGACACACCGTTCGCCTTGCGCGTGGTTCAGCCGGTGATCAGCAGCGTCTTCGGCAAGACGCTCTACGCCGACATGCGCCGGATGGAAGACATCGTGGCCGACAGCGGACTGAACTGGACGATCGTGCGGCCCTCCGGACTGTTCGACCTGCCGGATGTCACCGAATACCTTGCCGGACAACGTGACCCGGTCGGCGCGTTCACGTCGCGCACCGACCTCGCCGACTATCTGCTGAAACTCGCCGAATCACCGGAAAGCGGTGCGACCGTGACGATTTCGACGACAGTCGACACCCCGTCAATGTGGCAGCTGCTGCGCCGCGAGGCCTTCAAGAGCGCGTGACTTCTCCGGCGAGCAGACACTCGGGTCCGCGAAGCGCCGCGTGTCGCGTACCGCAGCGTCTGCTCGCCCGGGAAACTCAGCCGAAGAACTCGGCGGCGTCGTCATACCGGTTCTGCGACACCAGCTTCAGCCTGCGGGTGGCGTCGGCCAATGCCACCCGCTCGATGTTCTCGCCCCGCAGCGACACCATCATCCCGTACTCGCCGGCATGCGCGGCGTCGGCGGCGTTGACCCCGAACAGGGTGGCCAGCACCCGGTCGTAGGCCGTCGGCGTCCCGCCGCGCTGCACGTGACCGAGCACCGTGGTGCGCACTTCCTTCTTGATCCGCTTCTCGATCTCGACGCCGAGCTGGTGGGCAACGCCGGTGAACCGGACATGGCCGAACTCGTCGATACCGCCGTCGCGCAGCTGCATCGACCCCTCGGCGGGCTTGGCACCCTCGGCGACGACGCAGATGAAGTGCGAATCACCGCGCTGAAAGCGCTGTTTGATCAACCGGCAGACCTCTTCGACATCGAAGGGATGCTCGGGGATCAGCGTCATGTGCGCACCGGAGGCCATGCCGGCATTCAGTGCGATCCACCCGGCGTGACGACCCATCACCTCGACGAGCATCACCCGCTGATGAGATTCGGCGGTGCTGTGCAGGCGGTCGATGGCCTCGGTGGCGACTTGCAGCGCCGTGTCGTGGCCGAAAGTGACGTCGGTGCAATCGATGTCGTTGTCGATGGTCTTGGGCACGCCCACCACCGGGACGTTCTCCTCGGACAACCAGTGCGCCGCGGTCAACGTGCCTTCCCCACCGATCGGGATCAGCACGTCGATGCCGTTGTCCTCCAACGTCCGCTTGATTCGGGGTAGCCCGGCCCGCAGCTCGTCGGGATTCACCCGCGCGGTGCCCAGCATGGTGCCGCCCTTGGCGAGCAACCGATCATTGCGGTCGTCGTTCTTGAGCTGAACCCGCCGGTCTTCCAGCAGACCTCGCCACCCGTCCTGGAACCCGACGACCGTCGAGCCGTACCGAACATCACACGTACGCACCACCGCGCGGATCACCGCGTTGAGACCGGGACAGTCGCCACCGCCGGTCAAGACTCCGATCCGCATCAGTCAGCTGCTCCTCGTGTGCGCATGTGCTCTATCTTGCCCGGCGGGCCACTGGCCTGCCGGGCAAGGGTCAAAACTGCTGGTAGGTCTACGCTCGCCGGACTCAGAGGGCGCTCGGCATCGGGCCGCGAGCCGCTTCGTAGGCAGCGCCGACCCGGTAGAGCCGGTCATCGGCCAGAGCCGGGGCCATGATCTGCAGGCCGACCGGCAGCCCGTCGTCGGGCGAGAGCCCCGACGGAACCGACATGCCGCAGTGCCCGGCCAGGTTCAGCGGCAAGGTGCACAGGTCGAACAGGTACATCGCCAGCGGATCGTCGACCTTCTCCCCGATGCCGAACGCCGTGGTGGGAGTCGTCGGCGTGACCAGAACGTCGACGGTTTCGTAGGCGCGTTCCAGATCGCGGGCGATCAGCGTCCGGACCTTCTGGGCCTGGTTGTAATACGCGTCGTAATACCCCGCCGACAGGGCGTAGGTACCGATCATGATGCGCCGCTTGACTTCCGGACCGAAACCAGCGGCCCGGGTCAGCGCCATGACCTCTTCGGCGCTGTGCGTGCCGTCGTCGCCGACCCGCAGGCCGTACCGCATGGCGTCGAAACGCGCCAGGTTGCTGGACACCTCCGAGGGCAGGATCAGGTAGTAGGCCGCCATCGCGTGATCGAAGTTCGGGCAGTCGACCTCGGTGACCTCCGCACCGAGCGCGGTGATCTGCTCGACAGCCGCGTTGAACGACGCGAGCACGCCGGACTGATAGCCCTCACCGCGCAGCTGCTTGACCACACCGACCCGAACGCCCTTGAGGTCGCCCTGGGCGCCGGCCTTGGCCGCCCCCACCACATCCGGCACCGGCACGTCGACCGAGGTCGAGTCATGGGGATCGTGGCCGGCGATGACCTGGTGCAGCAGCGCGGTGTCGAGCACCGTGCGCGCACACGGGCCGCCCTGATCCAGCGACGATGCGCAGGCGATCAGGCCGTAACGACTGACCGTGCCGTAGGTGGGTTTGACGCCGACGGTGGCCGTCAGCGCCGCCGGCTGCCGGATCGACCCGCCGGTGTCGGTACCGATGGCCAGCGGCGCCTGGAACGCCGCCAGCGCCGCCGCACTGCCACCGCCGGAGCCGCCAGGCACCCGGTCGGTGTTCCACGGGTTGCGCGTCGGGCCGTACGCGGAGTTCTCGGTCGAGCTGCCCATGGCGAACTCGTCCATGTTGGTCTTGCCGAGGATCGGGATGCCGGCCGCGCGCAACTTGGTGGTCACCGTCGCGTCGTACGGTGAGCGCCAGCCCTCCAGGATCTTCGACCCGGCCGTCGTCGGCGCATCGGTCGTGGTGAACACGTCCTTGAGCGCCAACGGCACCCCGGCCAGCGGCGACGGCAGCGTCTCACCGGCAGCGACCTCGCGGTCGACGGCGGCGGCCGCAGCCAGCGCCTCCTCGGCGCCCACGTGGAGGAACGCGTGGAAGCGCTCATCGGTCGCGGCGATCTGGTCCAGGTGCGCCTGGGTGACCTCGGTGGAGGTGACCTCGCCCGCGGCGATCTGGGCGCCGAGGGTCGCTGCGTCATAGCGTGTGAGATCGGTCATTCTGCTTCTCCCAGGATCCGCGGCACCGCGAACCGCCCGTCCTCCGCCTTGGGCGCCGCGGCCAGCGCCTCGTCCTGGGTCAGGCACGGCTCGACGACGTCGGGCCGCGTGACGTTGACGTCTTTGAGTGGGTTGTCGGTGGCCTCGACGCCGGTGACGTCGACGGACTGGATCCGGCCGACGTGGGCAAGGATGGCGTCGAGCTGGCCGGCGAAACTGTCCAACTCGTCATCGGTCAGCGCCAGCCGGGCCAGATGCGCCAGGTGGGCAACCTCGTCTCGGGAGATCTGCGACACGACAAAGCAGCCTAGTCACTGCGCCAAAGCCGGTGGCAGCGGGCAGGAGAGAAGCCGCCGCGGGCGAGCCGCTCGGAATGCCCGCGCCGCACCGTTGTGCGACAGTGTTGCGCGTGCCTTCCTATCTGCTGCGGGTCCAGCTGGAGGATCGTCCAGGCCGCCTCGGTTCGTTGGCGGTCGCGCTGGGTTCCGTGGGTGCTGACATCCTGTCGCTCGACGTCGTCGAGCGCAGCGCGGGATTCGCGATCGACGATCTGGTGGTCGAGCTGCCCGCCGGGTCCATGCCCGACGCCCTGATCACCGCGGCCGAGAACTTGACCGGCGTCTACGTCGACAGCATTCGGCCGCACACCGGCCTGTTGGAGGCACACCGCGAACTCGAACTGATCGACCACGTCGCGGCCGCCACAGGACGCGCCGCACGGCTTCAGGTCCTCGCCGAGGAAGCGGCCCCCGTGCTGCGGGTCGGCTGGTGCACGGTGCTGCGGGCGACCGCATCCGGAGTCGAGCGACTGGCGGGCAGTCACGGCGCACCCGAAACCCATCTGCCGTCGGCACCCTGGCTGCCGCTGCAACACGCGCAGACGCTGAACGGCACCGCGGACTGGGTACCGCAGCTGTGGCGCGACATGGACACCACCCTGGCTGCCGCACCACTGGGTGACCACGACACCGCCGTGCTGCTGGGCCGCCCGGGCGGCCCCGGGTTCCGTCCGTCAGAGGTGGCCCGGCTGGGCTACCTGGCCGGCATCGTCGCGACGATCCTGCGGTAGGTCGCCTCAGTACACGCCGAAGGGCATGCTCTTGCCCGCCACCACCTTGAAGTGCTTGTTGTGCAATTCGGCGACGGTCAATCCGGACCTTCTGAACGTGAACTCGACTGCCTGCGTCGCTTGCGGCCCCAGCACCGCGGGCGCCATCGCGTCAGACGCCACCTGCACACCGGAATCATCGAAGGCACCGACAGTCAGGACGAAAATGTGGGCGACATCCATCTTGCTCGTCAGCTTTGCATGCAGCACCGGCCGACTTGTGGCGCCCGCACTGAAATCACCGAAGTCGACCTGCACTTCGTTGGCCATGATGTCGTTGATGTCGCTGTTCGGCCGCCCGTAGATGTCCGGAGATCCTGAATCTTCTGCCGCGACAGAGGCTTCCGATGCAGCCCTGAGGTGAGGTTCGAGGACCGTGAAGGCCCCGAGGGCGACCGCCAAGGCAGATATCACCACCCCTGCGAGCGGGGCGAACCGGACACTCGAAACGTCCGCGGCGCGCAGCACCGCAACGACACCCAGGGCCAACCCCGCCCCGGCGACAACGACACTCACCGGGCCCCAAGGAAAATACGCGAGCGCGACGCCGGCGACGGCGAAGACCAACGATGCGATGGACCAGCCCAGCCAATCACGCGTGGCGCCGGAACGGGTAGTGGGTCGCGGGTACATCAGCGAGTCACCCTGTCGTAGTGCGACTCCGCGCCGATCACCCGGAACGTCGCGCCGTCCTTCAATCGTTTGGCCTGCTCGACCGATACCCTCCCCGGCAGAAACATGATGATCTCCTCGGATGCGCCGCCTGCGAGCGTGACCAAATCGCTGCTGCCGGCGATCTGGGTCGAGCCGTCACCCTCGAAGCCGGCAATGGCGAGGTGGAATGTGGCCGGGAGGTCCCGCTTGTTCGTCACGGTGACCGTCAAACCGTAAGACGGTAGCGTCGTGGTTTCGTTATACGAGAACGAGCCGATCTCCACACCGAGGTCATTGCGCAGGACGTCGGCTGTGGTGGCGTTGACACCCGTTGCAGCGGTTGCCGTTTCGCCTCCACGGTGATCCCGGTAGACGAAGCCCATCCCGGCTGTCACGCCGATGGCAAGTATCGATACCACGATTCCCGCGACGGCGGTGGTCGCCGAACCGTCCGGAATCCGGCGTCTGGGAAGCCAGGCAATGAGCACGGCGACCACCCCGAAGATCCCTGCCACGGCCCCGACCCACCCGGCGGGCCGCGGGGTGAGCGCCACGAGCACACCACACACACCCAAAATCACCGACACCACCGACCACGTGTGGAAGAACGGGTCGGCGGGGCAGGCCTTCGGGCCGGGTCTGTCGGCTTGTGCTGGTGGTGCGCCGAGCACAGGCGGCCCGTATCCGCCGGCGGGGGCGGTGTATTGCGGCACTGAATATCCGGGGGACTGCGGAACATTCGGATACCTGGGGGTCTGCTGGCCCTCGAAGGCACCCCACGGCCTGTTTGGATCAGTCATGGTGTCGTGACCTCACGTCGTCACTGCGGCGGTATCGAAAAGGCGGTGAGCACACGGAACGTCGCATTCTTGAGACGGCCGTATTGAAACTCCGACTTCATCCGGCTGAACGCCGTCTCCACCTTCTGCTCACCGGCGTTCAGGGTCGCACCCACTGTGTCGGAGGCGAGCTGGTCGGTGCCGTCGAACGCGACGACCAACACGCTGAAGGTCCTCGCCGACGTGAGCCGGTTCGTCAGGGTCACCGGGAGTCGACCGGGAGCCGAATCAGCGCCCGTGGCTTCGTATTTACTCACCTGTACGTCCAGTTCCTTGCTGAGCACCGTCTCCGTGTCGGAACGATCCTCCTTGGCTTGCGCCTGCTGCTGCGCGAGTGCAGGCGGCGGTGCGGCGGCCGGCTCGGTGTGCACGAACACCATGACGACCCCGACAACGGCCGCGATGGTCGACGTTGCGATCCCTGTGATGGCCGGTGCGGGGCTGCCGCCCCGCCGCCGGAGCAACCCAACGGTTCCCATCGCCACACCGGCCAAGCCCAGAACCGCCCCGAGCGCACTGACGTAGAACGGAATGAACGCGAGCACAAGGGCACCGACGCCGACCGCGATCGAGACGACGGCCCACGCGGACACGGGTTCTGGCTCATCGCCGGGTTCTGGAGCGAGGCCGTAATGACCGGCACCGGGCGGAGGGTACGGGGTCGGGCTGTTGAACGGTCGAGTCATGGTCGCGTCACCTCACACCGGCCTACTCCACGCCTGCACCACGCGAAACGTCGAGGAGCGCAGGCGGTCGGCGACGGCGGCATTCGGTATGCCGATATCGAAATAGTCGACGGTGGTGGTGGCGTGCGCGTCGAGCGCGCCCGGCTCGAGTCGCAGCGTGCTGCACACCTGGGTGTGCTCCCCCTCGAATCCAGCGACGCTGACGTCGTATTGCCGAGGCTTGTCCAATTTGTTCCGGAACGTTACGGGCAGACGTCCACGGATGGTCGGGCCGTCCACCTTGTAGTCGAACGTCCCGAAACTGACGTCCAGTTGGTCGCGCATGACGACGGTGGTGTCCTTGGTCTCCCCCGAGACCGGGCCGTCGGACGTCGAATCCCGATGGCCACCAGGCTGATTGACGTCGATCAGCACGCTGACCACCACCAGGACACCCGCGAGACCGGCCGCCACCACACCGGTGACCGCAGGCAAGGAAGGTTGCACACCTGCACGGCGAACTCGCCTCAGCGCGAGGATTCCGGCCGCCAGAGCCCCCATTCCTAGTGCCGCACCGATGAATCCGACCCATGACGGGATACCGGTGTAGAACGGCGTCAGCGCCACCGCGACAGCGACGACTCCGGTGACGGCGGACGCGATCGACCATCCTGCGGCGACCGAGGTGGCGCGCTGCGCCGGCGCGGGTACCAACGGCGGCTGCGTGGGTGCGGCGAAAGCGCCCGCCGGAGGTCCCATGGGCATCGACGGCCCGAACGGATCCGCGAACGGATCGCCGTGTCCGCCACCGTAACCCGGCGGCCCGAAATTACTCATGGCCGTCCAATCCTCTCCCTGATACGTGTCAGTAGGTGTTGCATTTCGCGGTGGTCACTTCGAACGAAGCCGCTCGCAGCTGATCAGCCTTGGATCGCGCGAGTGTCGCATCAGAGGGGAACAGGTTTTGGCGCACAGTGCCCTTCGCACTCACGGCCGCCTCGACAAAGAACTCGTCGACGGTGGCGTGTTGAGGCCTGCCGCGTGCCTGAATACGAAAGTTGCAGGTGCGCGGAATATCACGCTTGCTGGTGATGGTGACCTCCACGCGGGGATTGCGGACTTCGGGATCCCCGCCGGCGTCGGTGTACGGCCCGAAGTCCACCACCATCTCGTTCGTGAGCACCAACTCGGTGTTGCCGTTGTAACGGGGTATGACCTCGGCCGGTCCGGATGGCGGCGTCGACGTCGGGGTCGGTGTCGGCTCGGCCGGCGCCGGAAGGGGCGCAGGTGACCGGTAAAACGCGAAGAACATCACCACCGCCAGTACCATCGCGAGCACCGACGCGATGATCCCGGAGATCGCAACCACCGGGTTGCGCTGCTCGCGCTGGACCGCCTGCACACCAACGATTCCGGCGAACACGCCGAAGATCCCGACCGGTACCGCGACAAATCCGATTCCCGACGGGAAGAAGGCCAACGCGACGCCGGCCAACCCGACGAACAATGAAACCGACGGCCACCGCGAGCCCGGCTGCTCGGGCGGCGGCGCCTGCTGCGGTTGACCGAACGGGTCGAAGGCCCCGTGGTCCATCGGCCAGCTGTTGCCCCACTGCGTCATTGCGCGTTCACCCCATTCGTGCGCCGAATCACGGGGACTCCTGATTTCCGCCGTGCGCGTTGGCGTTGTCCAACAGGATCTTGAGGCGCTCCAAGGCATTGCCGTCGCCCAGCCGCTGCCCCGGTGCCCTGCCGTTGCCGGTGCTGGGCAGCCGGTCGGGGCTGACCGGGTTGAGCGCATCGGGTCCGCCGCCATCCGGACCGGCGATCGGCGCGTCGCCACCGCTTCCCGTCGGCGGGCCAGGCGTCATCGTGGGTTCCGGCGTCTGCGGCGACGGCATGTTCGGGCCCGGTCCCGGCGGTGGCGCCGCACCGGGGGTCTGCTGACCGTCGCCTGGCTGCCCGGGCGCGGGTGACGGGGGCGCACCCGGCTCCCCCGGCGCGGGCGAGGGTGACTGCGATGCGCCGGGCAAGCCCGGCAGCGGCGGGGCCGAGGTCGGGGTCAACGTTGTCGGAGCGGGTTGCGGCGTCATGGTTTGCGGCGGTGCGGATGGCGGCGGCGGCGGACGATGCAGGTTGCGCAGCTTCTCCTCCAACCGCGGCAGCGCCTGGTCGCGGATGGCCTTGCGGTCGGCGTTGGCATCGTCATTGCCTTCGAAGCAGTGCGCAGGTGCCTGTTTGACGATCGCGATCGCGGCGTTGTACCAGCGCTCGGCCGCTTGTTTGTCGTTGCCGCGGGTTGCCAAATCCCCCAGGGTTTCCTGCACCAATTCGAGGTTGACGCGCACCGGGCAGGACGCGGCGGGATCGGTGCGCGACAGCGATTCGCCGAAGCGCGCCTCGGCGTCGGTCAGCCGGCCTTCCAGAACCATCAGGTCGCCGCCGGCGAACGATGTCTTCGCCGGATCGACGACGTTGAACGTCCCCAGGATCGAGATGTCGTCGCGCAACGCGTCGATGTCGTGGCGGTCGAAGTCGGATGCCGCCCAATTACCGGCCACGACGACGCTGATGAGCTTCGCCGCGACGGCCAGCAGCACGACGATGACCGGGGCGGAAAGCAGATACAGACGCCGCCGCAGTCGCAACCGGTTCGGGCCCGACCGGTAGTACGTCAGCACCCGCCGGGTCGCTGCGCGCACCGCGGCACCGGATTCCTTCATCAGCATCATGCGGTGACGTCCTTGCGCGACATCCGGTTACGCCGGAACTCCCGGATGGTCAGCACGATCTCCCCGAGTACCAGCGCGGCGGCCAGCATTGTGAACAGCCAGTACAGTTCTCGACGTTCGACGAGTTTGGAAGCGTGCAACGGGTTCTCGTCATCGGACCCGGCTACCGGATCCACCGCGGGCAGCACGGCGGTGATGGCCTGGCCCGCCTCGCGGTGAAAATAGGGGACGCCGAGCTCTCCGGCGATCTTCTTCAGCGTGGCCTCGTCGAGGGAGGAGTTCAGCGGCGCGCCGGTGGCCGCATCGTTCTGATAGACCTTGGTGGCACCGACCCAGCCCTGTGGGACCGGGCCCCCGGCGGACGTGCCGTAGCCCAGTACCGCACCGCCACTGACGGCCTTGTCGGGCAGGCCGAACGACGCGGACGAGGCGCGGCTGCCCGCGTCGCCCGAGCCGAAGTAGAAGACCAGGCTCCTGGAGTCCTTGAATCGGCCGGCCGCCGCGTCCAGCTGCTTACTCAGCTCGTCACGCGCAGCGGTCGGATCGGCCTGGTACATGGCGTCGGGCGCCACCAGCGTGTAGGGCGACAAGCCGTGCACCAGCGACTGCAGGCTCCAGGCGTCATCCGAAAGAGGCCAGTCCACAGCGGCTTTCGACGCGAACGAAACCAGGCCGAACCTGGCCCGCGGGTACTCGTTGATCAACGACGAAATGTCGGCGCGCACTCCGGTCATCCGCGATTGGCGGTCACCGAAATCCTGGACGCGCATGTTCACCGAGCGGTCGACCACGAAGAACACGTTGAGGTTGGGGTCGACCGCCGAGGCACCCTTGGGCTGTTCGGCCGGGTGGTCATCGTTCAGATCGAACCCGGGCCGGGCCGCCGCGAACACCAGCATCAGAACCGCCAGCGTCAGTCCGGCCCACCGCAACACGACCCTGCGGTACTGACCGGTCCCGGTGCGGACCAGCACGCGATACAACGCGACCATGCGGATGACGATGAGAAGCGCGCCCAGACCGAACAGTGCGATCGGCGCGAAGATCGGGTCGAAGGTCATCGGCGCAGTACCGCCAGTGAGACACACAGCAACACGGCCGCGGCGACCGCCGCGATGAGCGCCTCCTCGGGCGCATCCCAGGACTGGCTGGTCACCACCCGACCGCTGGGCAGGACGGCCTGCGGCGGGTTGTCCCGAATCTCGTCGAGCAGGCGGGTGAGCGTGGAATCGCCCCCGGCCTGCGCGGTTCCGGCCGGATTGAACAACGCGAACGTGCCGCCGGTGGCGTCGGCGATCGATTGCAGCCGGTTGTTGGCGTCCGGGGAACTCTGGGCGACATCGGAACGCGAGATCACATTGATCTGCACACCGGCCTTGATCGCCATGTCTTTGATGGCCTGCTCGGTGTACAGCTGCGCACGCTGTTCGTCCGGTGACCGCAGAGCGCTGTAGCCCAGGTACACCAGTGACCGGCGATGCTGGCTCTTGCCTTCGAACGACGGGAAACCGGTCAGGCACAACGCCAGGATGTCCTCGGCGCTCGGCGCGTAGTCGACGTAGGTGACCTTCTGGGCGAACTTGTCGATCCCGGTCTCCAACTCGGCACGGTCGGCATCCGGCACCGGCCGGTGAGTGTCCAGATCCTGCTGGATCCGAGCGAGTTTCGCGAAGTACTCGAACCGGTCGGCGGCGAAATCATGGTCGCGGGTCATCGGCACCACCCGCAGACTCGGAGAGGTCAGCCCGATCCGCTGGGTGTCGTACGACTTCGCCTGCTTGGCGTAGTAGTCCAGGAAGTTCGCGGTGCTCGGATCCGTGACCGGTTCGCCCACACACAACATGGTGTCCAGAGGGTGCTCGGTCTCGAATTCCTTGGTGGAGCTGGACGTCCCGACGGGCCGCGCGCTGGCGACCAGAGCGGTGGCGAACGTCGCCAGCAGCAGGACGCCGGTGACGATCATCGACAGGAAGTAGATCCGGTACACGCGCGCGTATTCGGGGAGCCGCGTCAGCCGGTCGACATGTGCGAGCGGGCGCAGCACCTGCTGCACCTTGGCCATCGGCAACAGCGAGGCCGCGATGACGCACACCGCCAGGAAGATCAGCCCGGCCAGGATGACGGGCCACCATTTCAGCGCCATGTGCGCACCATCTCTTCGGCGGACCGACCGAGCGTCACCATGTCGGACTGTGGCGCGGCGCTGAACTGAACGTCGTTGAGCGCACGGAACAGCGGGCCGACCCCCGCCAGATCGCCGTCGGCGATGTCACCGACGTGCAGGTACTGCGCCCGCACTCCGGTGGTGACGTAGATGAAGCTGCGCAGGATCCGGCTCACGGCCGCGCCGGCCTGGGCCGGGGTGAGACCGCCGGCCAAATATTGCTGATTGGTGCGCTGCAACGACCGGGCGAACCGGCGCCGCACCAACGACCCGTGCAGGTTTCGGATCACCGGCAGGGTGCGCAGCCGAGCCGGGGCCATCGTCCACACGAAAACCCCTGTGCACCAAAGGATCACAATGACAATCAGCGCGATGCCGATGCCCAGCCACCAGTACGAGAACGACAGCGGGCCGCCGATGAACCGCAACAGATCATCCGGCATTGCCGAACACCTCGTTCATGTCGACGATCCGGTCCCGGATCTCGGCGCTGGCGACGATGCGGGCGAAGCAGACCTCGTGTGAGGACAGGAAGCTGTCCAACTGGGCGATGCGAGCCTGCTCGGCGGCCCGGTAGGCAGCCACCACGCGCGGCCCGAGGGTGGCTCCGTTGAGCACGAACCGCCCGGTGGCCACATCGAACCCGTCGTGTTCCCCCTCGTCGGCCCCGACCGCAGGCATGTCGGTGACCATCAGCCAAATGATTTCGTGTTGCCCGGCAAGCGCTTTGAGTGCCGCGTCGAGGCGGGGGCTGACCTCGGGTTCGTCAGAGACGACGATCACCAGCAACCGTCTGCGATGCGCGTGTGCGACGAACTCCAACTGCGCGACGATGTCGCTCGCGCCGACCTCACCGAGGCTGTGGTTGTAGTAGTGCTCGAGGATGCTCTCGATGTGGGTCTCCCCGCGCCGGTTGCGGATGTTCGCCGAACCCCGCGCATCGCCGTACACCATCCCGACCTCGTCGCTGCGGCCCACCGCGATGAGACCGATGGCGCCGAGCACATTGGTCGCGACCTCGCGTTTCACCTCGCCCGTCGGCGTCAGGGCGGTCATGTTGCGGCCGGCGTCGGCGACCAACAGGATCTTGTGGTGCCGTTCCGAGACGAACCGCTTGATGAGCACCGAACCGGCGCGTGCGGAGGCCTTCCAGTCGATGTCACGGACGTCGTCGCCGGGCACATACGGCCGCAGGTCGTCGAGTTCGAGTGTCCTGGTGTGCAGCAGTGCGTAGCGGCCGCCCTCCAGCAGGCCCCTGGCGTCGGTACCGAAGTACTGCTTGGCCCGGTTGAGGTACTTGCCCATGTCGTTTTGCTCCTCGCGTCCGCGTATTCCCGCTCCTCGCGTCCGCAGGATCAGGGCACGCGAACCGACTGCAGCACCGCGTCGATGACCGTTTCGGGTGTCACGCCCAGCCGCGTCGCTTCGAATCCGAGGATCAACCGGTGTCGCAGCACGCGGTACGCGAGCTTCTGAATGTCTTCGGGCAGCACATGATTGCGGCCCTGCAGCACCGCAGAGGCCCGCGCCGCACGGCTGAACGCGATGGTGGCACGCGGGCTGGCACCGTACTGCACGAGCTTCGCCAGTTGCGGCGGCAGGAACTGCTGGGGGTTACGGGTCACGTGGATGAGCTGGGTGATGTAGTGCACCAGCACGGGATCCAGGTGCACGCTGCGCACCACGCTCTGCAGGCGCCGCATATCGTCCAGTCCGACAACGGGTCTCGGCTTCTCCTGGCGATCGTAGACACCCGCGTCGATCCGGAAGATGACCTCGGCCTCTTCCTGAGGGGTCGGGTACCGCAGAACTTCCTTGAGCATGAAGCGGTCGGTCTGCGCTTCCGAGAGCGGATAGGTGCCTTCCTGGTCCACGGGGTTCTGGGTCGCGATGACGAGAAAGGGCTCCGGGATCGGGTGGAGCGTGCCCGCGATGGTCGTCTGCCGCTCCTCCATCGCCTCCAGCATGGCGCTCTGTGTCTTGGCGCTGGAGCGGTTGATCTCGTCGAGCAGCACGATATTGCTGTGCACCGGCCCCAGCTGCGTGACGAACTGACCGGACGACGAGTCGTAGATCTGCGTGCCGATGATGTCGCTTGGCAACAGATCCGGCGTGCACTGGATTCGGTTGAAGCCACCCGAGATCGCGTCGGCGACAACGCGCGCCGCGGTGGTCTTCGCCAGCCCCGGAACGCTCTCCAGCAGGATGTGACCGCCCGTGAGCAGGCCGATCAGCAACGATTCCCGCAGGTTTTCCTGACCGACCACCTTGGTCGAGAACACCTGCGAAATCGCGCCGACAATGCGATGGGCACTTTCCATCTCGTGCTGATTCGGTTGCACGCGCGCGACTGTCGTCATCGAGTTACTCCCCCCGGTAATGTGCGCAAACTCAAACGTGATGTGCCGTCGCTGCGTTCAGCTCCACTTGACCGTCGGCGGGGTCTGGCTCAGGTCTGCGTCACCGAACAGCGTGAAGGAGTCGGTGCCGGTAATCCGTCCGCCGTCACGGCCCTGCACCGAATAACCGAAGCTGCCGGACAACGTGACGTTGGCCGACAACGAGTATTCGGAGAACGTGATCTGCGCGCCGTCCGGTGCCGGGGCCTGCCAATCCACCGTGCCGTCGACGGCGCCGTATTCATAGAGGTGCTGCGGGCAATTCGGCGGCGACGTCGACTTCGAGCGGGCGCAGCCGTCCAGCAGGCTCTTGATGTTCGCGGTGATGCTGTTCTTCGCCGAATCGCTCAACGAGAAGTCGGGACGGTTGGCGCCTGCGTAGCCGGTCAGGGAGTCGAGCAGCAGCGGCTTGCCCTCGACCTTCAGATTGCTGTTGTTGGAGCCCCAGTCCACGTAGCCGGGGAACACGTAGACCACCGAGCTGCCGATCGGCTTGCCGAACGCGGTCAGGGTGCTCACGGCCTTGCTGCTGGCCTGCGTCGAGTAATCCAGCCGGACCGCAGCGGAGTCGAGCTTCCATTTGTTGCCCGACTTCTTCATCATGAACGTGGTGTCGGACACCTGATCACCGAAGTTGGCGGTCACGTGCACCGAGCCGAATCCGATGCCGTTGTTCGAATCATCGCCCAGGATGCGGATATTGGAGATCGGCATCTTCTCGACCTGAGACTTGAGGATCTCGTCGGTGAGCAATTCTTTGGAGGCCGGCTGGTCGGCGCCGAAGCTCAGCGCCGCTTCCGCGTCGCCCTTGGCGAGCGCCTCGAGGTAGCCCTGCACCGTCTTGCCCGCGGAATCGCTGGAGGCGCCGCCGCCACCGCGTCCGACCAGGGCGACGACGGCGACGATCACGATCACCAGAAGTACTGCCGCGCCCGCACCGATCGTGATGATCAGGGCCTTGCGGTTGCGCTTGCCCCCGGGTGGCGGGAAGCCCGCGAACTGCGAGTCGAACTGCGGTGGCCCGACCTGCGGTGGGGTGCCTGGTTGCGGCCAGCCGGGCTGCCCTTGAGCGCCCCACGCCGGCTGTTGCTGGGCGCCCCAGGGTTGCGCGGCAGGTGGCTGCTGCGGCGGCATCTGCTGAGGCGGCTGCCAACCACCCGACGGGTCCGCACCGCCCTGATCGCCCTGGCCGCCGATCGGGCTCGGTCCGCCGTAGCCGCCTTCACCGCCTGACCAGTTCGTCACAGCAGAACTCCCAACCGCGGTTCATGCCGCACCGGCAAACCCCCACTTTCCGCGACCCGACTGTGTGCACACGAGGAGCCGGGGACTTTTATCGTTCGGAGGCATTCTAAGCAGCCGTTGATCATCACGCAGACACCAATCTGCGCCGGCTACCGCTTCAGGCGGGCCCTTCTGCGAGCAACGTCCGGAATCCGTCCTCGTCGAGGATGGGCACCCCGAGTTCGACCGCCTTGTCATATTTCGACCCGGGCGCGTCACCGGCGACGACATAGGCCGTTTTCTTCGACACGGAGCTGGCGGCTTTGCCACCGCGAGCGATGATGGCTTCCTTGGCCTGGTCGCGGGAGAAACCGGGCAGCGACCCGGTGACCACGATGGACAGGCCCTCCAGCGTGCGCTCGACACTTGCGTCGCGTTCATCGGCCATCCGCACCCCGGCCGCGCGCCATTTGTCGACGATCGCGCGGTGCCAGTCGACGGTGAACCACTCGACCACCGCGGCGGCGATGGTCGGCCCGACGCCCTCGACCGCGGCGAGCTGTTCCTCGGATGCTTCGACGATGGCGTCCAAGCTGCCGAACTCAGTGGCCAACGCGCGTGCCGCGGTGGGGCCCACGTGGCGAATGGACAGCGCCACCAGAACCCGCCACAACGGTTGGGCCTTGGCCTTGTCGAGGTTGGCCAACAGCCGCTTTCCGTTGGCGGACAGCTCGCCCGCCTTGGTGGTGAACAAGGCGGTGCGCAGCAGATCGTCGGCGGTCAGCGTGAACAGGTCACCCTCGTCGGTGATGACGCCACCGGCCAGAAGCGCCGTCGCCGCCTCGTAACCGAGCCCCTCGATGTCGAACGCACCACGGCCCGCGACGTGAAACACCCGCTCGCGCAACTGCGCCGGGCAGCTGCGGGTGTTGGGGCAGCGGATGTCGGCGTCGCCTTCCTTGGCCGGGGCGAGCCGGGTGCCGCATTCGGGACAGTTTGTGGGCATGACGAATTCGCGTTCAGACCCGTCCCTCAGGTCCACGACGGGACCGAGCACCTCGGGGATGACGTCGCCGGCCTTACGGATCACGACCGTGTCGCCGATCAGCACACCCTTGCGTTTCACCTCGGTGGCGTTGTGCAGTGTCGCGAGACCGACCGTCGAACCGGCGACCTTGACCGGCTCCATGTACGCGAATGGCGTGACCCGACCGGTGCGGCCCACGCTGACCCGGATGTCGAGCAGCTTGGTGGTGGCCTCCTCGGGCGGGTACTTGTAGGCCACGGCCCAGCGCGGGGCGCGCGAGGTGGAGCCGAGCCTGCGTTGCAGCGCCACCTCGTCGACTTTGACCACCAGCCCGTCGATTTCGTGATCGACGTCGTGGCGGTGTTCACCCCAGTAGGCGATGCGCTCGGCCACCGCGGCGACCCCGGACACCTTGGTGGTGTGCGCCGACACCGGTAGCCCCCACTGTCCCAGCGCGCGGTAGGCGTCGTGCAGCGAAGCCGGGCTGAATCCCTCCGAGTAGCCCAGGCCGTGGCAGATCATCCGCAACCGGCGCCGCGCCGTGACCGCCGGATTCTTCTGCCGCAGCGAGCCCGCCGCGCTGTTGCGGGGGTTGGCGAACGGCGGCTTGCCCTCGGCCACCAAACCGGCATTGAGGTCCTCGAAATCTGCGACCCGGAAGAACACCTCGCCGCGCACCTCGAGCACTGCGGGCACCGGGAACTCGTCGGACGGGGTGAGCCGCTCGGGGATGTCGTCGATGGTGCGGGCGTTGAGCGTCACGTCCTCACCGGTGCGCCCGTCGCCGCGGGTGGCGGCGCGCACCAGCCGGCCGTCACGGTAGACGAGCGCCAGTGCCACCCCGTCGATCTTCAGCTCGCACAGGTAGTGGGCGGCGTCGCCGGTCTCGCCGCTGATCCGGGCCGCCCACGCCGACAGCTCATCGGAGTCGAACACGTTGTCCAGCGACAGCATGCGCTCCAGATGCTCGGCCGGCGTGAAGTCGGTGGCGAAACCCGCGCCACCGACCAGCTGGGTCGGTGAATCCGGGGTCCGCAGCTCAGGGTGGGCATCCTCGAGCCCCTGCAACTCGCGCAACATCGCGTCGAACTCCGCGTCGGAGATGACCGGCGCGTCCCTGACGTAATACCGGAACTGGTGCTCACGTACCTCGTCGGCCAGTTCCTGCCAACGTCGCCGCAGGTCAGCGTCTTCCACGTCGCTCGAGGTCACCCCCGCAGGGTAGCCGAGGGCACTGACAGGCAAACAGCGTCTAGGGTGGCGGCATGCCGCATCCGATCATGTTCAGTGACGATGATCAGGGACTGGCCGAGCTTCGCACCATCGCACTCGATTTCCCCGGGGCGTTCGAGAAGGTCTCGTGGGGTAGGCCGGTGTTCTGTGCGCCGAAAATGTTCGCGATGTACGGCGGCAACGTCAAGGGCACCGGAGAGATGCGCCCGATGCCGTACTCCCTGCTGATCAAAGTCGATGACAGCGACCGCCGCGCGCTGGAGCAGGATCGCCGGTTCTTCTTCCCGGCCTACATGGGGCCCTTCGGCTGGTTGGGCCTGGATTTCACTGCGGCGAAGGTGGATTGGGACGAGGTGACCGAGCTTCTCGACGCCTCGTTCCGTTTGATCGCGCCGAAGAAACTCATCAAACAACTCGACGAACGCTGACTGGAGGCACCATGAGTTTTGCGAGTCCCTTTGCCGACGTCGAGATTCCGACGGTCAACGTCTACGAGTACCTGTTCGCCGATCTGACCGCCGAGGATGCCGGCCGCGTCGCGCTCGTGGACACCAAAACCGGCACCGAAACCACCTACGGGGAGCTGGTCGACCGCATCGACGCGTTCGCGGGTGCGCTGGCGGCGCGCGGCATCGGTGTCGGCGATGTGGTTGCGCTGTTGTCCCCGAACAGTTCCGCGTTCGCCGTGGCGTTTCACGGCATCCTGCGCGCAGGTGCGACGGCGACCACCATCAACGCCCTGTTCACCGCGAAAGACATCGCCAAGCAGCTGACCGATTCGAAGGCCCGGTTGTTGGTGACGGTCGATGCGCTTCTGCCCCATGCCGGCGAAGGGGCCGCGGCGGCGGGCCTGACAGAAGATCAGGTGGTGGTGCTCGACGGCGCCGGGCTGCCCGACGGGCATGCCGCACCGGAGGTCAGCTTCGACCCGGCCTCGCATCTGGCGGCGCTGCCGTACAGCTCGGGAACGACGGCAAATCCCAAGGGCGTCATGCTCACTCATGGCAACTTGACCGCCAACGTCGCGCAGATCCGGCCGCTGCAGGGCATGCAGGCCGACGACCGCCTGTTGGCCGTCCTGCCGTTCTTTCACATCTACGGCATGACGGTGCTGCTCAACGCGGCCCTGCACGCCCGGGCCCGGCTGATCGTCATGCCGTCCTTCGATCTCGCCGAGTTTCTCGGCAATATCCAGAATCACAAGTGCACCTACGCCTACATCGCTCCGCCGGTGGCGGTCGCTCTGGCCAAGCACCCGCTCGTCGACTCCTACGACCTGTCCTCGCTCAAGGGCATCATGTCGGGCGCTGCGTCGCTGGACGCCGAGCTCGGTCATGCGGTGGCCAACCGCTTGGGCTGCACCGTCGTTCAGGGCTACGGCATGAGCGAGTTGAGCCCGGTCAGCCACATCACCCCGACCGACGGCGGGCTGGCCACGATCGGCACCGTCGCGCCGTTGGACTCGTGCGGCTGGACCGTGCCCAACGCCGAGAGCAAGCTGGTCGACCCGGACACCGGTGCCGAAATCGGTATTCCGGCAGAGGGTTTGAGCGCCACCGGCGAACTGTGGTTCAGAGGCCCGAACGTGATGGCCGGGTACCTGGGCAACGAGCAGGCCACCCGCGAGACCGTCGACGCCGATGGCTTCCTGCACACCGGCGACCTCGCACAGGTGGATGCGACGGGCTGCGTCTACATCGTCGACCGGCTCAAAGAGCTCATCAAGTACAAGGGCTACCAGGTGCCGCCCGCCGAGCTGGAGTCCGTGCTGCTGACCCACCCGGGTATCGCCGACGCCGCGGTGATCGGCGTGCACGACGACGCGACGGGCGAGGAGATCCCGAAGGCGTTCGTGGTCAAGCAACCTGGGGCGGAGCTGACCGGCGACGAGGTGATCGCGTTCGTCGCCGGCCAGGTGGCCCCGTACAAGAAGGTGCGTCAGGTCGAGTTCATCGACGCGGTGCCGAAGTCGTCGGCAGGCAAGATCCTGCGCCGGGAGTTGCGTGCCCGCTCGTAAGCGTCACTGCGGCTCCTCCACAAACGCGCGCAACCGGTCGATGGCCCGGTCCCACCGCTTGGACAGTGCGGACAGGTAATCGCTGGCCTCGGCCAACGGCTCGGGCTGGATGCGCCAAATACGTTCGCGCCCTTTGCGATCGCTGGTCACCAGACCCACCGCCTCCAGTAACAGCAGATGTTTGGTCGCCGCCTGGCGGGTCACCGGAATCACCTGCGTCAGCTGCACGGTCGAGCATGGGCCGCCGTCGCAGAGCCGGGTGACGATGCGCAGGCGGTTGGGATCGCCGAGGGCGTCAAACAATGGCGCCCGCTCGTCGACGCCGGCGCTGCTCACACCTGCTCACCCAGGGCGAGATACTTGCTCACCAGTTCGGTCTGGATGGCCCAGCCCTCGCTGTTGGCCTCGTACGCCGAGACCCGCCGTTCGGCCGGGATCGCGTCGAATCCGGACTCGACGATACGCAACAGCACACCCTCGTCGGTCTCGGTGAGCGTGAACTCCACCAGCGTGGTGGGTTCGGCCGCATAGTCGGTGCCGGGGTCGACGGCATACGGATGCCAGCGGTAGGCGAACCGTCGCTGCGGTTCCACCGCCTCGATGTACCACTTGCCCGGCTCGCCCGCGTAGGGCTCCTGCTGTGCGGCCACTGTGTCGTCGACATCGGTCGGCGTCATCACGCCGTTGACGGCCTCACCTGCGACGAACGGGCCGTCGAAGCGAACGCCGAACCACCGGCCGAACTCCTCGGAGTCGCTGATCGCGCGCCAGACCCGGTCGAGCGGGGCCCGCAGCAGAACTTCTTTTTCGATTCGATCTGTACTCATATACGCAACCTTTCAGTTGCCTATCACGGTAATCATCGATCCGCAGATGCGCAACCTTTTGGTTGCTTCTAGTCTTCAGAATCTTCCGGAAGAGTGCCGGATCAGATCCCTTCGGGATCGGCAGCAAAGCCGTCGGCGGCCTTCTGCACCAGCCCATAGGCGATCCGCGCCCACTCGGGCGTCGCACCGGCCAATCCGCAGGCAGGCGTGATACCGATGCGGTCCCGCAACACTTCCCGGGCGAAACCCAGCCGGTCGGTCACCGCCACAGCGGCCTTCGCCACCTCCTCGACCGACGGCCTCCGTTCGGGCGCGGCGGTGGGCACCACACCGAGCAGCACCGTACGGCCCGAGTCGACGAACTCGCCGACGCCGTCCAGATCGGCCGCGGTCAGGGTCGACACGTCGACGGAGACAGCGTGAACAGCACTGCGCAGCAAGCCTTTCCACGGCAGCTCGGGGGCACAGCTGTGCACCGCGGTATCAGCCCCCACCCGCGCCGCGCAAGCATCGAGCAGGCTCACGGCGACGGCCTCGTCGACCGGATGCACCGGCGACAGACTGGTCACCCCCGTCAACCGCCCCGCCAGCGCGGCGGGCAACGACGGCTCGTCGAGCTGCACCACCACCGTCGTGTCCAGCCGGCGCGCCACGTCCGCGCGGTGCTGTGCCAGCCCTTCGGCCAGCGACGCGGCCAGGTCGCGCAACGCGCCCTGATCGGTGATGGCCCGGTGCCCACCGGACAATTCCAGCTGAGCAGCCAGGGTGATGGGCCCGGGCGCCTGCACCTTGACGACCCGCCCGCTGCCTCGCAGTCCGGCCTTCTCCCAGGCTTCCTCGAGGGCGTCGATGTCCTCGCCCAGCAGGCTCACCGCGCGCCGCAGCGCGGCGCTGCGGCCCGGCGCGATGCGGTAGCCGCGAGGCACGGTGTCGATACCGATGTCCACCAGCAGCGCCCCGGCTCTGCCGATCATGTCCGCGCCGATGCCGCGGGCCGGCAGTTCCACCAGGTGGGTCAGCGTGTGCAGTTCGCCGACGACAACCTCGGCGGCCTGGCGCGCGGCGGTGCCCGGCCACGAGCCGACACCGGTCGCCGCTGCGAAAGCGCTCACGCGCGGGTGATGGTGGCGCTGGCGATGACCTCGTCACCGTCTGCGTCGGGACGGTAGAGCACCATGGTCTGCCCTGGGGCGACGCCGCGCAGCGGGGCCCGCAGGTCCAACACCAACCGCCCGTCGATCAGCTCGGCCACGGTGTCGGTGATCCCGCCGTGCGCGCGCACCTGAACCCGGCATTCCACCGGCCCGTCGAATGCCGCACCGCTGGTGAAGATCGGGTTCTCCCCCACCAGCTGCCGCACCTCGAGGTCTTCGGCCGACCCGACGTGAACCGTCCCGGTTTCGGCGTCGATCGCGGTCACGTACCGCGGCCTACCGTCGGCGCCGGGCCCGGGAATACCCAAGCCCTTGCGCTGTCCGATGGTGAAGCCATGGACACCGTCGTGTTCGGCGAGCACAGCGCCCTCGGGATCGACCACCGAGCCGCGACGCACCCCGATACGCGCGCCGAGGAAGGCCTGGGTGTCTCCCGACGGGATGAAGCAGATGTCGTGACTGTCCGGCTTGGCCGCCACCGCGAGGCCGCGAGCGGCGGCCTCTTCCCGGATCTGCGGCTTGGGCGTGTCACCGATCGGGAACAGCGCGTGCCGCAGCTGCTCGGCCGTCAACACACCCAGCACATAGGACTGGTCCTTGTCGGCGTCGACCGCGCGGCGCAGCCTGCCGTCCTCCAGGCGCGCGTAATGACCGGTTGCGACGGCGTCGAAACCCAGTGCCAACGCACGGGCCGACAGCGCGGAGAACTTGATGCGCTCGTTGCACCGCACACACGGATTCGGGGTCTCACCGCGCGCATAGGCCTCGACGAAGTCGTCGATCACATCGTCTTTGAACCGGTCGGCGAAATCCCATACGTAGAACGGGATGCCGAGCACGTCGGCGACGCGCCGGGCATCGCCGGCGTCCTCCTTGGAGCAGCATCCGCGTGATCCGGTGCGCAGCGTGCCGGGCGCGGACGACAGCGCCAGATGCACGCCCACGACGTCGTGGCCGGCCTCGACCATGCGGGCGGCGGCCACCGACGAATCCACGCCGCCGCTCATCGCGACCAGAACCCTCATGACCGACCCGTTCCCGCGCTCGCCAGCGCAGCCTGCCGAGCCCGCTCCACCGCGGCGGGCAACACCTCAAGTGCAGCGTCCACGTCGGCGTCGGTGCTGGTGTGCCCCAACGACAATCGCAGTGAACCCCGCGCGGTCGCAGCATCGGCGCCCATGGCGATCAGCACGTGCGAGGCCTGTGCCACGCCGGCCGTGCAGGCCGAGCCGGTCGAGCATTCGACGCCCTTGGCGTCGAGTAGCATCAGCAACGAATCGCCTTCGCAGCCACGGAAAGTGAAGTGGGCGTTGCCGGGAAGCCGGTCGGTGTCGGCGGCACCGTTGACGTAGGTGTCGTCGATGGCCGACAACACACCGTCGATCAGCCGATCCCGCAGCGCCCGTACCCGTGCGCTGTTGACCTCCATACCGTCGATCGCCACCTTCGCAGCCGTCGCCATACCCACTGCCCCGGCCACATACGGTGTGCCCGAACGGATGTCTCGCTCCTGACCGCCGCCGTGCAGCAGCGGCACACACGCCACGTCGCGGCGCAGCAGCAGCGCTCCGACACCCGCGGGGCCGCCGAACTTGTGCGCGGTCACGCTCATCGCCGCCAGTCCACTGGCACCGAAATCCACCGGGATCTGACCGACCGCCTGCACCGCGTCGCTGTGCATGTGGACGCCGAACTCCGTGGCGACCGCGGCCAACTCCGCGATCGGCATGATGGTGCCGACCTCGTTGTTGGCCCACATGATCGACACCAGCGCCACGTCGTCGTGCTCCTGCAGCGCCGCGCGTAGGCCTTCAGGGGACACCGCACCGTCCGCGCCGACCGGCAGCCACGTCACCTCGGCACCCTCGTGCTCGACCAGCCACTCCACGGCGTCGAGCACCGCGTGGTGTTCGACCGGTGTGGTGACGATCCGCCGCCGCGTGGGCTCGGCGTCGTGGCGGGCCCAGTAGATGCCCTTGACCGCCAGGTTGTCGCTTTCGGTGCCACCCGCGGTGAAGATCACTTCTGAGGGTCGCGCCCCGAGCAGCTGCGCCAGCGTCTCCCGCGACTCCTCCATCCGGCGCCGGGCCTGTCGGCCGGATCCGTGCAGTGACGAAGCGTTGCCCACGGTTGCCAGCACAGCCGTCATCGCCTCGATGGCGGCAGGATGCATCGGGGTGGTGGCGGCGTGATCGAGGTAGACCGTCCTACCTGGGGAAGGGGTCATAACGTTCCCAGGATAGCCGCCACCCGGCGAGCGCCCCGAATTGCCGGTCAGGCCACCAGGGCGTGAGCCGGTGCGGTCGGCAGCGCCTGCTCGGGACGCACCGCGGCCTCGCATCGCGCGGCCAGATCGCGGCGGTCCTCGCCGGGCAGCTGCAGCGAACCGACGTGCACGTGGCACACGGTGCGACGTGCGGTGATGACGCGCCGCACCGACGACAGCAGAGTGTCCTCCCCGACGAAGGCCGGAACCGTGGACTGGCGGCCGTCGCGGTGCCGGTAGGTCAGCCGCAGCGGCTGCACGGGCCGTGCCGCATCGATGGCGGCCTGGAACATCGCCGGCCGGAACTGCCCATAGGCCAGCCCGCACCAGGTGGTGCCCTCGGGGAACGCCACCACGGTGTGGCCGTCGGTCAATCGCTGCGCGACGGTGTTCACCACAGCGGGCAGCCGGCGCAGGCTGCCCCGGTCGATGGGGATGACCTTCATGATGCGGGCCAGCCGGCCCAGCGCGGGCCACTCGATCAGATCGGCGCGGGCCACGAAGGACCCCGGCAGCACCGCCCCGATCGTGAAGATGTCCAGCCAGGACACGTGGCCACTGACCACCAGCACGCCCTGCAGGTTGCGGATCGGGCCGCCCGACACGCTGATGCGCACCCCGAAGCACCGCAGCATCAGCCGGCAGTAGAACCGCTGGATGTGCGAGCGGCCGGGCAGCGGCACCGCCAGCAACGGGACACCGGGCGCCAGCAGCACCGCCATGACGACCCGCACGGTGGTGCGGACCCACACGACCGGCCGGCGGCCGGTGTCGGCGCTGCCCGTATGCACGCAGCTGGCATCACACGAGGCCTTCGGCAGCCACGAGTGTTCACACTCGTGGCTGGTTTCTCCTCGCGTCCGGGGCACGGTCATGAGCCCATCCCGTCGGCCATATCGGCCGCCGCCGACACCGAGCGCAAGCGCTTGAGGTAGCGGACATCGGCCCGACGCTTGTCGAGCAGGGCCGGGAAGTCACCCACCCCGAAATCGGGATCGTGGGCCGGTTCTCCGCACACCTGCGCGCCCAGCCGCAGGTAACCCCGCATCAGCGGCGGCACCGAGGTCCGCGACGGCGGGTCGATCTCGTCGAGGCCCTTGCCGTCGAGGACGACGGGACGGTAGGGGTACACGGTGAACTCCTGCGGCGCGGCGTGGCGGCGACGAACGAAGTCGCGCACCCCGCGGATCTGGGTACCGGGAGGGCCGTCGGCCGTGCCTGCCGTCGGCACGGAGACACAGCCGGTGACGTAGTCGTAGCCGCAGCGGTCCAGGTAGGCCAGGATGCCCGCCCACATGAGCAGGACCACGGCGCCGTTGCGGTGGTCGCTGCGCACCACCGCGCGGCCCATCTCCACCAGCGACGGACGCAGCGCGTCCAGACCCGTCACGTCGAATTCCGTGGCGGTGTAGAGCCCGCGCGCGGCGATCGCACCCGGCGGCGGCAGCATGCGGTAGCAGCCGACCAGTTCGCCGAAGTCCTCGTCCTGCACCAGCAGGTGGTCGCAGTACTCGTCGAAGCGGTCGGCGTCCCGGCCGTCGGTGGCGCCGGCCAACGCGAAGCCCGGCTCGGCGGTGAACACGTCGTGGCGCAGCCGCTGCGCTGCGTCGATGAGCTCGGCATCGGTGGACAACAACAGCGAATAGCGCGGCGAATCGGCCGACGGGGTGGGACGGTCTGCGGCGATGAGTACAGATGAAGTGCTCATAACCAGCACGGTCGCCCAGCCGGGTCGCCGGATGGCGTCGCCAGCGTGACATGTCCGTGATCGCTAGGTGACGAATTGGCCTGGCCGCTCAGTCGTCGAGAAACACCACGTTCTCACTGATCGGATTGCGCGGTGTGTCGAGGTGGTTGGCCGCAAATGCCTCGTCGGCGTAGCCGATCGAGAGCCCGCAGAGGATCGTCAGATCGGTTGGGATGCCGAGTTGTTCACGCAGCACGTCGGGATAGAACGAGATCGACACCTGCACGCAACTGCCGATTCCCCGTTCGTTCAACGCCAGCAGCAGGGTCTGCAGGAACATCCCGACCCCCAGCGCGTCGACATTGGTGAAATCACGATGCATGCAGACCACCGCGGCCACCGGTGCGTGGAAGAACTCCCAGTTGCGCTTCTGGGCCGCCCATCGCCCTTCGGCGTCGTCGCGGGCGATGCCCATCGCCCCGTACACCAGGGCGCCGCTCTCCCGGCGCAGGTGAGCGAACTGCGGGGGCAGACCCGCGGAACCTATCGCCGGAGGTGCTGCCTCGACCGCGGTGAGCAGCGCGTCGACCAACCGGACGCGCCGCTCACCGGTGGCGAAGAAGACATGCCACGGCTGGGTGTTGGAGTTCGACGGCGCCCGCATCGCCAGGGCGAGCGCCTCATCGAGTAGCTCCCGTGGAACAGGCTTGTCCGGCAAGAACATTCGCGATGACCGTCGCGACCGGACGACGTCGGAGAACTCGGCCATCAGCGGACTCGTCGATCCTTGCGGGCCTCGAGTTCGTCGTCATCGACGACGACGAGCATCGGTTGGCCGGGCACGCACAACATGTTGACCAGGAAGCGCAGCGGTACATCGTCGCGATTGTTGGCGTCGGAGTAGTGGATGACGTCGCCACCGGGCTCCCAGAACGCCTCCCCCGCCTTGATCACCCTCGGCGCCTCGCCCTCCAGTTCGAAGAGCATCTCCCCCTCCAGCACGTAGCCGAAGGCAGGCCCGGCGGGATGGCGGTGGGGCGGCGCCCCGGGTGAGCCCGCGGGCCACTCGATGATGGTCGTCATCACCTCGGCGTCGGCCGGGATGAACGGCGGCGCGACGGTCTGGATCACGGTCATGGCGTCGTGCAGCGCTTTTTCGCGCTCTGCGGAGATGGTCATGTCAGCGTCCCGCGAGCCAGTGCGTTTCGCCGAGGATCCCGTCGTCGCCGGTGACCAGGCTGTTGTCGTCGACGGCGGTACCGAAGTACGTGGCCTGCGGGTCGATCACCACCGGCTTGTCGTCACCGCGCTTGGCCAGCACCGCACGGGCCATGTCCGAGAACGACAGCTTCTCGGGTCCACCGATGTTGACGATTCCGTCGAGTGGCGCGGCCTGGGCCGCCTTGGCCACCTCGGCGGCGACATCGTCGACCGAGATCAGCTGGATCCTGGCATCGGGAACACGCACCTCGTCCCCGACCACGAGGGTGTCGGTGATGGCCTCGGCGAACTCCTGGAACTGGGTGGCGCGCACAATCGTGTACGGCAGACCGGATTCGATGATGATCTTCTCCTGGGCCACCTTGGCCCGCATGTAACCGCTGTCGGGCAGGCCGTCGGCCCCGACGATGGACAGCGCGACGTAGTTCCCGACGCCCGTCTCCTGCGCGGCGGCGGCCAAGTTCCGCGCGGACGCGGTGAAGAAGTCCATCACCGGCCCGTCGTCGAACGACGGTGAGTTCACGACGTCGACGAGCACCTCGGCGCCGCTGAGCGCCGCCACCAGACCCTCACCGGTGACGACGTTGGCACCCGACGACAGGGAGGCAGCGACCACGTCGTGCCCGGCTTCGGTGAGCAACCGCACGACCCGCGAACCGATCTGGCCGCTGGCACCGATCACTGTGATTTTCATTGTGCGAACACCTTTCTCTGGCGTGGTCCCACCCAGGCGAGGATCCACCCGAACACCTCGCGGCCGCAATCGTGCGCGATCCGGTCACGACATCCAGCCTGTCAGCGCACGGCGGGATTGAAACCCTGGAAAGTTCGTGGTCTCCGGGTGGCTCGGCAGAGCAGTCCGCACAACGAAAAACCCCGGCGCATCAGATGCGCCGGGGTTTCCCGTATGACTCGGACGTCAGCCCTTGCGAGCCTGGATGGCCTCGGTGAGCTGCGGGGTGACCTTGAACAGGTCACCGACGATGCCGAGGTCGGCGATCTCGAAGATCGGCGCCTCTTCGTCCTTGTTCACCGCGACGATCGTCTTCGACGTCTGCATGCCGGCGCGGTGCTGGATCGCCCCGGAGATGCCCAGCGCGATGTACAGCTGCGGCGACACGGTCTTGCCGGTCTGACCGACCTGGAACTGGCCCGGGTAGTAACCCGAGTCGACCGCGGCACGCGAGGCACCGACGGCGCCGCCGAGCGAGTCCGCGAGCGCCTCGACGATGCCGAAGTTCTCCGCGCTGCCGACGCCACGACCGCCGGCGACCACGACAGTGGCCTCGGTGAGTTCGGGGCGGTCGCCGGCCACGGCGGGCTCGCGCTTGGTGATCTTGGTGGCGTTCTCGGCCTGGGCCGGGACCTCGACGTTGACGACCTCACCGGCACCATCGGCGGGGGCGGCCTCGACCGAGCCCGGACGCACGGTGATGATCGGGGTGTCGCTGGTGACCTGGGCTTCGACGGTGAACGCGCCACCGAAGATGCTGTGGACGCCCACCGCGCCTTCCCTGACCTCGATCACGTCGACCAGCAGACCCGAACCGATGCGGGCCGCGAGCCGTCCGGCGATCTCCTTGCCGTCGGCGCTGGCGGCGATCAGCACGCCTGCGGGCGCAGCCGACTCGGCCAGTCCGGCGAGCACGTCGACCACCGGGGTGATCAGGTAGTTCTCGGCGTCGTCGGACTCGGCGACGTAGATCTTGGCGGCGCCGGCGGCCTTGAGGCCGTCCACCAGCGGCGCTGCCGTGCCGGGCTTGCCCACCACGACGGCAGCGGGCTCACCCAGCGCCCGAGCGGCGGTGATCAGTTCGGCGGTGACCTTCTTCAGGGCACCCTCAGAGTGCTCAACGAGCACAAGTACTTCAGCCATGGGATTTCTCGTTATGTCTTTCGCGTCTCGTTAGATTCGATGGAAGCAGCTGCTAGATGAGCTTCTGGGCGACGAGGTAATCGGCGACCTTGGTACCGCCGTCACCCTCGTCGGTGACCTTCTCACCAGCGGTCTTCGGCGGCTTCGGGGTCGACGACAGCACCTTCGACCCGGCGTTGGCCACACCGACCTCGTCGGCTTCGACGCCGATCTCAGCCAGGGAGAGCACGGTGACTTCCTTCTTCTTCGCGGCCATGATGCCCTTGAAGGACGGGAAGCGGGGCTCGTTGATCTTCTCGTTGACGCTGACCACCGCCGGGAGCGGGGCTTCCAGCGTGAAGACACCGTCGTCGGTCTCGCGCTCGGCGGTGACCTTGCCGTCTTCGACCGTCAGCTTGCGCACGTGGGTGAGCTGCGGCAGACCCAGGTACTCGGCGATGACGGCCGGGACCGCGCCGCCGACGCCGTCGGTGGCTTCGTTGCCTGCGATGACCAGCTCGGTGCCTTCGATGGTGCCCAGTGCGCGGGCCAGCGCCCACGCCGTCTGGATGACGTCGGAGCCGTGCAGGTCGTCGTCCTTGAGGTGCACGGCCTTGTCGGCGCCCATGGACAGGGCCTTGCGGATCGCCTCGGTGGCGCGCTCGGGACCGGCGGTCAACACGGTGACGGTGCTGTCGCCGCCCTCGCGCTCCTTGATCAACAGCGCCTCTTCGACGGCGCGCTCGTTGATCTCGTCGAGCACGGCGTCGGCGGCCTCACGGTCAAGGGTGAAATCGCCGTCGGACAGCTTGCGCTCCGACCAAGTATCTGGGACCTGTTTGATCAGGACCACAATGTTCGTCATGACTCTGGTTCGTCCTCCTCGTGGGGCCGGGGGACCGGCCAACCGTATTACGTTCTTTGCGACTACCCTATGTTACTAGCCGGTAACTTACAGAGTTCGCAGGAACACCATAGCTGGTCGAGCTAGGTATGCGGTGACCACTATCACACGCACGTAGTAGGGAACCGTTCGCGAGTAGGCCACCAACCGGTCGACTGGGTTAGCCTGCCTTCCAATGAGCACATTTGTTGACGGTCCGGAAGACGCCCTCCCCCTGACAGGTGAGCGGACCATCCCCGGCTTGGCCGAGGAAAACTATTGGTTCCGTCGGCACGAGGTGGTCTACCAGCGGCTCGCAGAGCGCTGCGCGGGGCGCGACGTGCTCGAAGCCGGCTGCGGCGAAGGCTACGGCGCCGACTTGATCGCAGGCGTTGCCCGCAAGGTCATCGGCCTGGATTACGACGAAGCGACGGTGGCCCACGTGCGGGCCCGCTATCCACGCGTCGACATCCGGCACGGCAACCTCGCCGAACTTCCGCTGGAGGACGGTTCGGTCGACGTCGTCGTCAACTTCCAGGTCATCGAGCACCTCTGGGACCAGGCACAATTTGTCGCCGAGTGCTACCGCGTGCTGCGGCCCGGCGGCGTATTCCTGGTGTCGACTCCCAACCGGATCACCTTCTCCCCCGGCCGCGACACCCCCCTCAACCCGTTCCACACCCGCGAACTCAACGCCGCCGAGCTCACCGAGCTGCTCGAGGACGCCGGGTTCCACATCGAAGAGATGTCCGGGGTCTTTCACGGCGCGGGGCTGGCCACCCTCGATGCCCGCCACGGCGGGTCCATCATCGACGCCCAGGTGGCCCGCGCGGTCGCCGACGCACCCTGGCCCGAACAACTGCTCGCCGATGTCGCCGCGGTGTCCACCGACGACTTCGACATCACCCCGGCCACCGAACGCAACATCGACGACAGCCTCGACCTCGTCGCAATCGCGGTGCGCCCGTGAGTGCCCCGGCAGCCGAGCCGGTGCCGGGACTGTTCACCCTGGTCCTTCACACACATCTGCCGTGGCTGGCCCACCACGGCCGCTGGCCGGTGGGTGAAGAATGGCTCTACCAGTCGTGGTCGGCGGCCTACCTTCCGCTGATGCGGGTGCTGCGCACCCTGGCTGCCGAGGACCGCAGCCACCTGATCACGCTGGGCATGACCCCGGTGGTCACCGCACAGCTCGACGACCCGTACTGCCTGACGGGTATGCACCACTGGCTGGCCAACTGGCAGCTACGGGCCCTCGAAGCGACGACGCTGCGCAACCAAAAAGGGCTGCGCGAGTTCGGGATTCGCGAACACGCCGAAGCCGCCGCGGCGGTCGAGGACTTCACCACCCGGTGGCGGCACGGCGCCAGCCCGCTGTTGCGCGAGCTGATCGACGCCGACACCATCGAACTGCTCGGCGGCCCGCTGGCGCACCCGTTCCAGCCGCTGCTCAACCCGCGACTGCGCGAGTTCGCGCTACGGGAGGGGCTGGCCGATGCCCGGGCACGCTTCGCACACACCCCGCGCGGCATCTGGGCGCCCGAATGCGCCTACGCGCCGGGCATGGAAACCGGTTATGCCGCAGCGGGGGTGAGCCACTTCATGGTCGACGGCCCGTCGCTGCACGGCGACACCGCGTTGGGCCGCCCGGTCGGTGACTCCGACGTCATCGCCTTCGGACGCGACCTGCAGGTCAGCTACCGCGTGTGGTCCCCCAAGTCCGGCTACCCGGGCCACGCCGCCTACCGCGACTTCCACACCTACGACCACACCACCGGTCTCAAACCGGCCCGCGTCACCGGACGCAACGTCGCGTCCGACGACAAGGCACCCTACGACCCGCACCGCGCCGACCGCGCCATCGACGACCACGTCGCGGACTTCGTCGCGGTCGTGCGGCGGCGACTGCTGCGCGAAAGCGAACGCATCGGCCGACCCGCCCACGTGATCGCGGCATTCGATACCGAGTTGTTCGGCCACTGGTGGTATGAGGGCCCGACCTGGCTCGAGCGCGTGCTGCGGGCGCTGCCCGAGGCGGGCGTGCGCGTGGGCACCCTGGCCGACGCCAAGGCCGACGGCTTCGTCGGCGCCCCGGTCGAATTGCCGCCCAGCTCATGGGGTTCGGGCAAGGACTGGCAGGTGTGGAACGGCGAGAAGGTGAGCGACCTGGTCCAGCTCAACGCCGAGGTCGTCGACACCGCGCTGAGCGCGGTGGACAAGGCGCTCACCCAGAACGCCGCGGTGGGCTCCCCCACACCGCGGGATCACGTCGCCGACCAGATCCTGCGCGAAACCCTGCTCACGGTTTCCAGCGACTGGCCGTTCATGGTCAGCAAGGATTCGGCGGCCGACTACGCGCGGTACCGCGCACACCTGCACGCGCACGCGACCCGCGAGATCTGTGACGCACTGGCGTCGGGCCGTGACGAGCACGCGCAGCGATTGGCCGACGGCTGGAACAAAGCCGACGGACTGTTCGGCGCGCTCGACGCGCGCAGGCTGCCCAGATGACCACCCCGCGGAGAAAGCGCACAACCATGAAAATCCTGATGGTGTCGTGGGAATACCCGCCAGTGGTCGTCGGCGGTCTGGGCAGGCATGTGCATCACCTGGCCACCGCTCTCGTCGCCGCAAGCCATGAGGTCGTCGTCCTGAGCCGGCGACCGTCGGACACCGACCCGAGCACGCATCCGTCGACCGACGAGGTCAGCGAGGGTGTCCGCGTCGTCGCCGCCGCCCAGGACCCGCACGAGTTCGACTTCGGCACCGACATGATGGCCTGGACGCTGGCGATGGGCCACGCCATGGTGCGCGCAGGCCTACGGATCAAGGACGACGCGGGTGAGCTGTGGCAGCCGGATCTGGTGCACGCCCACGACTGGCTGGTCGCCCATCCGTCCATCGCGCTGGCCGAATACTTTGATGTGCCACTGGTTTCCACCATCCACGCCACCGAGGCCGGCAGGCATTCCGGCTGGGTGTCGGGCCGGATCAGCCGCCAGGTGCACGCTGTGGAGTCGTGGCTGGTGCGCGAATCCGATTCGCTCATCACGTGTTCGGCGTCGATGAGCGACGAGATCACCGAACTGTTCGGGCCCGGGCTGGCCGAGACCCGGGTGATCCGCAACGGCATCGACGCCGCACTGTGGCCGTTCGCGCGGCGTCGGCCCCGGCAAGGCCCGGCCCAATTGCTCTACGTGGGTCGGCTGGAGTACGAGAAGGGCGTGCACGACGCGATCGCCGCGCTGCCCCGGATCCGGCGGGCACATCCTGGTACCACTCTGACCATCGCCGGGGACGGCACCCAGCAGGACTGGCTCGTCGAAGAGGCCCGAAAGCACAAGGTGCTCAAGGCCACCCGATTCGTCGGCCGACTGGGCCACGACGAGCTCGTGGCCGCACTGCACACCGCCGATGCCGCCGTGCTGCCCAGCCACTACGAACCGTTCGGCATCGTGGCGCTGGAGGCCGCGGCCACCGGCACCCCGCTGGTCACCTCCAACGTCGGCGGCCTCGGCGAAGCCGTGATCAACGGGCAGACCGGGATGTCGTTCGTGCCGCGGGACGTGGCCGGGCTGGCCGCCGCCGTCCGTGCCGTGCTCGACGATCCCGACGCTGCGCAGGTCCGGGCCATCGCTGCGCGCGACCGGCTGACCTCCGATTTCGACTGGCACACCGTGGCCGCCGAGACCGCCCAGGTGTACCTGGCGGCCAAACGCGGTGTCCGCGAACCACATCCGCGCCGCCCCATCGTCGAGCACGCACTGCCCGACCGCTGAGGCCGGAAATGATTCGACGGGCGTCGAATCATTTCGGCCCTAGCGTGCGGGTATGGCACTCACACGAGCCGCAGTTCTCACCCTCGTCGCCGCCTATCTGGGCCTGTTCGTCGGGCTCATCGACGCGAACGCCGTCAACCTGGCGTTGCCTGCGATCCGTGACGATCTGGGCGGCGGCATCGCCGGTGCCCAGTGGACCATCGACGCGTACAACATCACCTTCGCCGCGGCCCTGCTGACCGCAGGTTCGCTCGGCGACCGGTTCGGCCGGCGCCGGCTGCTGCAGATCGGGTTGACGCTGTTCATCGCCGCCTCGGTGGCGTGTGCCCTGGCACCGGCGCTGCCCGCGCTGCTGGCCGCCCGCGCGGTCCAGGGCCTCGGCGCGGCGATGATGTTGCCGCAGGGCCTGGCCATCACCTCGGCCGCCTTCCCGGACCCCGCGGACCGGGCCCGCTCCACCGCGGCATGGGCGTTCGCCGCCGCGAGCAGCACCGCAATCGGCCCGCTGCTCGGCGGGGTGCTGGCCGACACGGCGGGCTGGCGGTGGATCTTCTGGGTCAATGCCCCCGTGGGCGCGCTGGCGCTGATCCTGAGCCTGCGGCATCTGCCCGAATCACGTGACCCGGCCGCCGCCCGGATCGACATACCGGGCCAGTGCCTGGCAGTGCTCGGTCTGGCCGCGCTGACGCTGGTCCTCGTCGAGGGACACACCTGGCCGTGGCAGCGCATCGTGCCGGTCGCCCTCGTCGCGGCGTGCGCCCTTGCGGCGTTCGTCGCCGTGCAGCACCGCAGTGTCCGTCCGATGCTGCCGCTTGATCTGTTCGGCAGCCGCCGACTGGTCGGTGCACTGCTCGCGACGTTCACCATGACCTTCGGCATCTACGGTCTGCTGCTGGTCAACAGTTTCGCGTTCCAGCAGCAACGCGGTCTGAGCGCGCTGGCGACCGCGGTGTGG
Organism: Mycobacterium dioxanotrophicus; assembly: GCF_002157835.1. Classification (NCBI taxonomy): domain Bacteria; kingdom Bacillati; phylum Actinomycetota; class Actinomycetes; order Mycobacteriales; family Mycobacteriaceae; genus Mycobacterium; species Mycobacterium dioxanotrophicus. The sequence goes on from NZ_CP020809.1 coordinate 4,878,687, forward strand.
TTCCTGCCGTTGCCGATCACGTACCTGGCGTTGATCCCCGCGGCCAACGGGCTGGCCCGGCGGACCAGCGCGCGCACCGCGATGACCGCAGGCCTGGGCCTGATGGCGGCGGGGCTGCTGTTGTACGCCGCGGTCGGCCCGACCGCGTCAGTGTGGCTGCTGGAACTGTCGCTCGTGCTGGCAGGCGCCGGCCTGGCGCTGAACACCGGGCCGGCCGTGTCGTTGGCGATGTCGGCGATCCCGGTACAGCGCTCGGGGCTGGGCGCCGGAGTGGTGAATCTGTCCCGATTGCTGGGTATCACTGTCGGTGTCGCGGTGTTGGGTAGTGCCATGGCGGCCATCGGTGGCGATCTCGGGGTCCGTGTCGCGTTGGTGGTCGGCGGGCTGTGTCAGCTGGCCGGGGCGGCAGCCGCGCTCGGGTTGGCGCGGGACTCCACCGTCCCGGCGCTGGAAAAGGAGACGACCCATGCATGATCTCACCGATCTGCCGTCGACCGCGGACGTGGACATCGCCGCACTGGCCGCGCTGCTCGCCGATCCGGCCCGGTGCCGGGTGCTGCTGGCCCTCGACGACGGCCGCGCCCTGCCGGCCAGCGTGCTGGCCGACGAGGCCGGCATCAGCCGCTCGACCGCCAGCAGCCACCTCAACAAGCTGACCGAAGCCGGCCTGCTGACCGTGCAGACCCACGGCAGGCACCGCTACTACCGGCTGGCCGGGCCCGAAATCGGGGAACTGATCGAGCAACTGGGCCGGCTGGCGCCTGCCCGCCCGGTGACCTCATTGCGCGAAGGCACTCGGGCGGCGCGTCTGCGCAGCGCCCGCACCTGTTATGACCACATCGCCGGGCGGCTCGGTGTGCAGATCATGACCAGCTTCATCGAGCACGACGTGCTGACCGGCGGCGACGGCGAGTTCCACGACGGCGACTCCGACCGGCTGAGCAGTCCCGGACGCGATGTGCACTACGAGCTCACCGCGGCCGGCGCCGACCGGCTGCGCCGCATCGGGGTTGAATTACCCACCGGCTCAAGGCCACTCGTGCGGTACTGCATCGACTGGACCGAGCAGCGCCACCATCTGGCCGGCGGCCTGGGCCGAGCGGTGCTCGACCGCTTCCTGACCGCGGGCTGGCTGCGCCGCGCGCCGCAGCACCGCGCACTGAAGGTGACCGACACGGGTCGCGCCGCGCTGGCGAGCGAGTTCGGCATCGACTGGCCCGCCTGACGCTTGGTCTAGAGCGGCAGCGAAAGTGGTCTAGAGCGGCAGCGAAAGCACCGACACCACAATGAGAATGAGCACGCCCACCGTTACCACATACACGTCAGGCGACGGGGTGATCCGGCCCGGCAGCGGGTCGCGCGCCAGAACGCGTTGTCTGCGCAGGCCCACCAGGTAGACCAGGAGCGCCACCGCGACCGCGACACACGCGGCCAGCAAGCCGAATCCGGCCTTGTGATCCTGAATGTCGTGCAGCATGAGCAGTGCCCCGTTGCCCAATACGGCGAACGCCGTGCGGGTCCACGACAGTGAGGTCCGCTCGGCCTGCAGGCCTCGTTCGAAAACCCTCAACCGGAGGCCATCCGGACGACGGCGACAATCAGGACCAGCACGCCGATCAAGCACAGGCCGACCGCAAGGTAGGCGGGCGTGGGATGGCGGGGCAACGACGTCCCCGTCCGCATCGCCCGCTCGACCTGCCGCCAGCGCCACAGGCCGACCCCGGAGGTCAGCGTCGCGAGCACCGTGAGCGCCAGGCCGAGGACGTGACGGGCCTCGGGAACGCCCAGCTCGGGCACGAACTGGATGACAGCGACCGCGGCGGCCAGCAGGCCGAGCGCCGTGCGCTGCCACGCCAGGAACGTCCGCTCGTTGGCGAGTGTGAAGCGGTAATCGACAAGCTCCTGTTCCTCGCCCGAACAGGGGCCTGCGCCCTCCGCCGGCTCGTTCAGTTGCTCGCGGCCTTCTTGCGCTCGATATCGGCCAGCGCAGCTGCCAGTTCGGCCCGCTGCGCCGCCGAGGTATCCCAGGCCAGCTTGCGGTTCTTGACCACCTTGGCCGGCGACCCGACGGCGATCGAATAGTCCGGGATGTCGCCCTTGACCACGGCATGCGCACCCAGCACGCAACCGCGGCCGATCGTGGTGCCACGCAGGACCGTGACCTTGGCGGCGATCCAGGTGTCGGGGCCGATGCGCACCGGGCTCTTGACGATGCCCTGGTCCTTGATCGGCAGCTCGATGCTGTCCATCTTGTGGTCGAAGTCGCAGACGTAGCACCAGTCGGCCATCAGCGCGGACTCGCCGAGCTCGATGTCGAGGTAGGTGTTGATGACGTTGTCGCGTCCCAGCACCACCTTGTCGCCGATCCGCAGCGAGCCCTCGTGGCAGCGGATCGTGTTCTTGTCACCGATGTGTACCCAGCGGCCGATCTCCATCTGGGCCAACTCCGGGGTGCACTGGATCTCGACGCCCTTGCCGAGAAACACCATGCCGCGGGTGATGATGTGCGGATTGGCCAGCTTGAACTTGAGCAGCCGCCAGTACCGAACCAGGTACCAGGGCGTGTAGGCGCGGTTGGCGATGACCCATCTGAGCGAGTCCAAGGTGAGGAAGTTGGCCTGCCGAGGATCGCGCAGGCGGGAGCCCCGCCAGCGCTTGTGAATCGGGGCGCCCCACATCGTCGTCATGGCCCGAAAGCCTACGCGAGCGGCCTCGACCCAATTCGGGGTCGCTCCGCTCCTGCCCCCTCACATTCGTAACGGTTACCCTCAGCTTGACCACATGCGCGAACCACATGTGCCGACCGGGTGCAGCCAACCATCCGTGCCGACCCGTCCGGGCTCCGACGAAAGGACACCGTGATCCGCCGATACCTTGCGCTGGCGGTAGCGGCGCTGCTCACCGGCGTGCTCACCGGGTGTGAGAACACCGACTCATGGGTCGACGCGCACCCCGCGGCGGGCTGGTCCGCCCAGTACGGCGACGCCGCCAACAGCAGCTACAGCGCCGTCCACGGGGCCGACACGTTGAAGCCGGCCTGGAGCCGCTCGGTCAAGGGTTCCCTGGGTGCTCAGGTGGCACTGGGTGCGACCGGCTACCTCGCCGCCAACGCCCAGACCGCAGGCGGTTGCTCGTTGATGGTCTGGGAGTCCGACAACAACGCACGCCAGCGCTGGTGCACCCGGCTGGTGCTCGGTGGCGGCTGGTCCAGCGCGCTCTTCGACGGCTTCGACAACCTCTACGTCGGCCAACCCGGCACCATGCTGTCGTACCCGCCGACCCAGTGGATCCGGTGGCGCCAACCCGTGATCGGTATGCCCACCACTCCGCGCCTCCTCGATGACGGCCAACTGCTCGTGGTGACCCACCTCGGGCAGGTCCTGGTGTTCGACGCACATCGCGGCACCGTGGTCGGTACGCCGCTCGACCTGGTCACCGGTGTCGATCCGACCGATTCGCAACGCGGGCTGGGTGACTGCCCGCAGGGCCGGCGCGGTTGCCCGGTGGCGGCCGCGCCCGCGTTCTCCAAAGCCACCAACATCGTGGCGCTCAACCTGTGGGAGCCGGGCGCCGAAAGCCCTGTTCTGGTCGGTCTGCGGTACCGCCCCAATCAGACTCCGATGCTCAACCGCGAGTGGACCAGCACCGCGGTGGGCCAGGGCCCGCTGGCCAGCCCGGTGCTGTCCGCGGATGGCGCGACGGCCTACGTCAACGGCCGCGATCAACGCCTCTGGGCGATCAACACCGCCGACGGCAAGGCCAAATGGTCGGTACCGCTGAACTTTCTGGCCCAGACACCTCCGTCGGTGTCGCCCAACGGCCTCATCGTGGCCGGCGGCGGACCGGACGCGAAGCTGATGGCCGTGCGCGACAACGGCGACAAGGGCGACGTGGTGTGGACGCGCGATGACGTCACACCGCTGACCACCACGAGCCGGGCCGCGGGCCTGGGCTACACCGTGGCACGCGAGGGCGGGCACGGCCAGACCCTGCTGGTGTTCGACACCAGCGACGGGCACACCCTCAACAGCTATCCGCTGCCGGAAGCCACCGGTTGGCCGGTCGGTGTCTCCATCGGGCACGACCGGCGGGTGGTCGCCGCGACCAGCGACGGTCAGGTGTACGGCTTCGCCCCGGCGTGACCGGGCCTGCGGTCATGCCAGCAAGGCCGCCAACGCATCTCGCGGCACCGACGCCTGGGTGGCACCGGCCGTCTCGGCGAACAGTTCACCCTGACCGAAGAAGAAGATCACCGCGTCGTCGGTGATCGCGAAGTTCTGGTAGTGCGTCGGGTCGAGCCCGGCGCTGGACGGTACCGCCTGCTCGACGCCGGACTGCTTCTGCAGTTGGCGTTGCACGATCGGGAAGATCACGTCCAGCGGCTTGCTGCCGGGCTTGAACAGCGTGTCGAACGTGATGGGCGCGCGGGTCACGAGGTTGTAGTTGAACGCCTTGTACCAGGTCTGCGGATGCGCTCCACCGACATTCTGATACACCTCGAACACCAGGCTCTGGGTGCGTGGCGGCAGCCCCGAGGTGTACCGGGTTCCCCTGGCGTCCAGCACATACGGCTGATCGCGTGACCCGGGCATCTGCGAGACGTTGACGAATCCGTCGCGGGTCTGCGTCAGGTAGTCCGTGAGCGGCTGTTGGTCGGGATAGTCGACGGGAAACGTGTAATCGAGCGTGTACGACGCATTGGCGGTGTGCACGGTGCAGTTCAGGTCCAGACCGATGGTGCCGCCCAGATCGGCGCACGCGTTCTGGGCCGACGCCACCGGCGTGGAGAGCCAGCCGACCAGCACACCGGCCGTCAAAGCGGCCACTACAGGGGGAAATCGCATTGTCAGTCGTCCTCGCAGGCGATCAACTAGAGGCCGGCTCCGACTCCGGCGCGTCAACCACAGGGTACGTGGCGGTCACCGCGACGGCCGACAAACGAACGCCGTCGCGGTGCTCGCGGCACCCGATCCCAGTCGGGTGATGACCACGGAGAGTTGCTCCGAGCCGCGCAGACGCAGCCGTCGCCGCAACGCATCTGGGTCCACGTTCACGCCGCGCACCAGGATTTCGACCGCACCGACCGACCGGGCCGCCAGTACCTCGCGCAGTCGACGCTCGTGATAGCCGAGCTGTTCGAGCACCTCGAACCCGCGCAGCCCGGCGGGCAATTCGTCACCCGAGAGGTAGGCGATGTCCGGGTCGAGCTGCCACAGGCCGTGCCGAGCCGCATAGTGCCGGACCAGTCCGGCCCGCACCACAGCACCGTCGGGGTCGATGATCCACCGCCCCGCGGCCGCGACCGGGCAGTCATCGGGCTCGGCGTCGGTGATCTGTTCGTCACGATCGAGCAGGGTGGCTCGCCGCCGTACGCCGGGTTCGGCCAGCCCTGATGACCACAGGCATGCTTCGCGCACTCCCCCGGCCAGCGAGGTGACCTCGATCTCGCCCTCGAATCCCATCTTGACGAGTTCGTCGAAATCGATTCCGGGAGCGCACTTTACGACCGTGTCGCGATCGCGGTAGACGTCCAGCACAGCGTCCAGCGCGGGTGTGTAGGCGCGTGGGTCGAACCGTCGCCGACCACCCTGGCGCCGGGCCGGGTCGAGGATCACCACGGCGTCGCGCGTGATCGGCCGCAGCGCGTCAGCACGGCACAGTGCCACACCGGGCACGTTGTTGGCGGCCATCGCCAGCCGCACCGGGTCGAGATCGCTGCCCACCAGTTCGGCTGCCGAATGTTGCAGCGCCACAAGCTCACTGCCGATCGAGCAGGTCGCGTCGTGCACCCTGGATCCGGCCAGCCTGCGGGCGCGGTGCGCGGCCACCGGTGCCGCGGTGGCCTGCTGCAGCGCCTCGTCGGTGAACAGCCAGTGCGCCGGATCGTCGAATTTGGCCGCGGCCCGGCGGCGCAACTGCACGGTCTCCACCAGGACCGCCGCCCGCTCACCGAATCGTGTGCGCAGAGAGGCGATGTCACCGACCAGGGCGGCGCCCGCCAAAGTCAGCTCTGCGGTCGCGGCGAGAGCCAGACGACCCTCGGGCGACCGCAGATAGCCGACATCGGCGACCGTGAAAGCTACGACGGCTTGACCCCGGTGACCATGACGTTGTAGAACCAGCCCTTGGGCACCACGCGGCGCCACACATTGGCGTCCACCCAGCTCAGTGCCATCCAGCTGTTGAAGGCGAACTTGGCCCAGCCCCAACCCAATCGGCCCGGGGGCACCGCGGCCTCGAACGTGCGCACCGGCCAGCCCAGCATCGCCGCGGTGAATTCTTCGCTGGCGGTACGGACCTCGACCGCGCCGGCGTTGGTGGCCATGCGCTCCAGATCCGCCGGGTCGAAGGTGTGCAGATCCACCACGGCCTCCAGCGCCGCGGCGCGGGACGATTCGTCGAGCTCGGCCTGCGGGCGGCGCCAGCCGTCGAGGCCCGGGAGCTTGGTGACATTGGTGGTGGCGTGCCAGGTCAGCGTGGACAGTTCACGCGCGTAGCGGTTACCCACCGTGGTGGGCTCTCCGGCGAACACGAATCGGCCGCCCGGCTTGAGCACCCGGACCACCTCGCGCAGCGAGAGCTCGACGTCGGGAATGTGGTGCAGCACGGCGTGTCCGACCACCAGGTCGAAGGTGTTGTCCTCGTACGGGATGCCCTCGGCGTCGGCGACGCGACCGTCGATGTCCAGGCCGAGCGACTGCCCGTTGCGGGTCGCGACCTTGACCATGCCCGGCGACAGGTCGGTCACCGAACCACGCCGGGCGACGCCGGACTGGATCAGGTTGAGCAGGAAGAAGCCCGTGCCACAGCCCAGCTCCAGGGCCCGCTCGTAGGGCAGTTCGCGCTGCTCGTCCTCGGGCACGATGGCGTCGAAGCGACCGCGCGCATAGTCGATGCAGCGCTGGTCGTACGAGATGGACCACTTCTCGTCGTAGGTCTCGGCTTCCCAGTCGTGGTAGAGCACCTGAGCGAGCTTGCTGTCGTGCATCGCGGCCTCGACCTGTTCAGCCGTGGCGTGCGGGTTAGGAGCCGGCATGTCAGCCTCGGTGCCGGATTCCTTGATCTCTGTCATGCAGGGCAGCCTAATAGTCCGTGCCGCGCGGGTCAGTCCCGGTCGGTGCGCCCGTCCACGGCTGCCTTGGCCGCGGCCAGCGCTGCCACCGGTTGCTCGATGAACCGGCGCGCCCACGCCAGCGCCGCGTCATACACGTGATCGGGGGCCACCATCTCGTCGACCAGCCCCAACGACACGGCTTCCTCGGCCCCGACGAACCGCCCGCTGTAGGCCAGCTCCTTGGCCTTGCCGGCGCCGATCACGCCGGCCAGCCGAGTGCCCGCACCGCCGCGGGGCGCCAACCCGGCCAGGATCTCGGTCACGCCGAACTTGACGTTGTCACCGCTCACTCGCCAGTCCGCGGCCAGCGCCAACGCCAAGCCGCTGCCGAGGGCGTATCCCGTGATCGCCGCGACGGTCGGCCGCGGGATCGCCGCGACGGCCTCCAGGCAGTCGTGCAGCACCTTGTCGGCCACGACGGTCTCGGCGGCGTCGAGTGTGCGCAGCTCCGGTACGTCGTCGCCGGCACAGAAGATCTCGTGACCGCCGAACAGTACGACCGCCGCAATGTCGGGGCGGTCGGCGAGGTCTTTCGCAGCGCCGGTGAGCTCCCGGTACACCTGCCGCGTCAACGCGTTGGTCGGTGGCCGCGACAGCAGCACCGTCGCGATCCCCGGCTCGGCCTCGCTGGTGACGATGCTGACGAACTCGTTCATGGGGTGCCACCCGGTGTCGCTGGGGAACGGTGGTTACGCGCCGCGTTGTAGCGCTCGCCGTCGAAGAACTCGATCTCCCAGTTGCCGCCCTTGACGGCCAGATGGGGTTCGACGGCGACGATCTTGCGTTCGACGGCCAGCACTTCCGCGACCGTGCGGCCGTTCAGCGAATCCAACTGGGTCCACGTCGGTGGGAGCAGGAACGACCGGCCCTGCGCGAAGTCGTCGAGCCCGGCCTGCGGCGTGCTCCAGAATGCACGGTCACTCTCGGTGTTCTCGCCGTCGGCGCGCTGCCCCTCGGGCAGGGCACCGACGAAGAAGTACGTGTCGTAGCGGCGGGTCCGTTCCTCTTTCGGAGTCACCCAATTCGCCCACGGCCGCAGCAGGTCGGCGCGCAGTACCAGCTTTTCCTGGCGCAGGAAGTCGGCGAACGACAGCGCATTGCTGGCCAGCGCGGCCCTGGCATCGCGGTACACCGACGCGTCGCCGACGATGCCGTCGGGATCGTTGTCAGGGCCGGCGAACAGCACCCCCGACTCCTCGAACGTCTCGCGGGCCGCGGCACACACGAGAGCCTCGGCCAGCCCGGCCTCCACGCCGAGCCGCTCGGCCCACCACGACGGTTCCGGGCCGAACCAGGCGATGTCGGCATTACGGTCGCGCTCGTCAACGCCGCCGCCGGGGAACACCATCACGCCACCGGCGAACTCCATCGCGGCGTGCCTGCGCATCAGGAACACCTCGATGTGCGAGGCGGCGCCGAGCGGCGCGTCGCGCACGAGCATCACCGTCGCGGCTGGCCTGGGGACCAAAGGATCGGTCATATCGGCTCCTCGCGCAAGCGCTCGTCGGTCATGCTCGCCGCCTGTGCGCCGCCCGGCTGCGGATGCGTCGCGCGAAGTACCGCCCGTCGATCACATCCAGGGCGATCGACTGGCCGAAGGCCTTGGAGAGGTTCTCCGCCGTCATCACGTCGGTGAGCAGTCCGGCGGCGACCACGGCGCCCTCGGAGAGGATCAGCGCGTGGCTGAAGCCGGGAGGGATCTCCTCGACATGGTGGGTGACCAGCACGATCGCCGGGGCATCGGGATCGGCGGCCAGATCGGCGAGCCGCGCCACGAGTTCTTCTCGCCCGCCGAGGTCCAGCCCGGCAGCGGGTTCGTCGAGCAGCAGCAGTTCGGGGTCGGTCATCAGCGACCGGGCGATGAGCACCCGTTTGCGCTCACCCTCGGAGAGGGTGCCGTAGGTGCGGTCGGCCAAGTGCTCGGCGCCGACGCTTTCCAGCATGTCGACGGCCTGCGCGTAGTCGACCTCTTCGTAGTTCTCGCGCCACCGGCCCAGCACCGCATAGCCCGCGGAGACCACCAGGTCGCGAACCAGCTCATCGTCGGGGATCCGTTGCGACAGGGCCGAACTGCTCAACCCGACGCGGGAGCGCAGTTCGGCCATGTCGGTACGGCCCAGCCGTTCCCCGAGCACGTAGGCCGTGCCCGAGGACGGGTGTTCGGTGGCGGCAGCGATCCGCAACAGGGACGTCTTGCCTGCCCCGTTGGGACCGATCACCACCCAGCGTTCATCGAGTTCGACGGCCCAGGTGACGGGCCCGACAAGGGTGTTCCCACCTCGTCGGAGCGTGACCCTGGCGAAGTCGATCAGCAGGTCTTCGCTGCCGGCACCGTCGGCTGCATCTTGTCCGGTTTCGGGCACTCGCCCATCGTAGTGATGTCCTCGGCGGCCTCGCGGTCGCGTCTGCCGCTGAAATCGTGGAACAGGATGGCGCGCGGGGTGAACTTGAGGATCAGCTGCACCAGCGGGCCGATGCCGAACGCGTAGACCAGGGTGCCGACCCCGACCGAGCCGCCGAGCAGCCAGCCCACCGCGAGCACGGTCGCTTCGATCACGGTGCGCACCAAGCGGATCGACAGCCCGGTACGGGCGACCAGGCCGGTCATCAGGCCGTCACGCGGCCCCGGGCCGAGCCCGGCACCGATGTAGAGCACAGTGCTGATGCCGTTGAGCACCACGGCGCCGAGCATCATCGCGATACGCGCAGGCATGGCGTGAGGTGCAGGCAGCACGGCGAGCGTGGTGTCGACCGTGATCGCGATGACGATGACATTGGCGACAGTGCCGATGCCCGGCTTGTTGCGCAGCGGGATCCAGGCCAGCAGCACGACCACGCCCGCGGCGGCTGACGCGAGCCCGATGGTCAGGGGCGTGTGCCTGGTCAGGCCCTGATGGAAGACATCCCACGGGTCCAGGCCCAGGCCGGCGCGCACCATCATGCCCATCGACACGCCGTAGCCGCACAGACCGATCAGCAGCAAGGTGCCCCGTTTGAGCGCGGTCATCAGGCGTGGTCCGGGAATCGGACACGGATGGCGTCGAGTTCGCTTGATATCCGGCGGGCGTCGACGTCACAGTCTGCGACGCCGTTGCCCGAGTCGTACACACGACGGAGATTTTCCGCGAGCCGCGATATCCAATTCGTTCTCATTCCTCGATCATTCCGACCAACTGGCTTGCTCATCAATAGCCAGTTGGCGGATACTGGCCTGATTATGAGCAGCGATATGGCCGCCCGCGCGCTCGATGTGGACCTTTTGGCTCGCGAGCTCGGCAACTGGCGCACTTCCAGTCTCAGTGGACCCGCTTATCTGGGACTCGCCGATGCCATCCGGTTGTTGATCGTCGACGGCCGGCTGCCGGTCGGGTCGCGGCTGCCCAGCGAACGGGCCCTCGCCGATGCGTTGCGGGTGTCGCGCACCACCGTCACGGGGGCGTTCACGCAGCTGCGCGACGACGGCTATCTCAACGCCCGCCGCGGCGCCCGCAGCACCGCGGCGCTCCCCCTGCGATCCGAAGTGGTGACCGAACCGACTCAGCCGACCGTGAGCCTGGCGGCGGCGGCGCTCTCGGCGCCGTGCGCGGCGGTGCTCGAGGCGTTCACCGAGGCCGCCCACGACATCACCCCGTACCTGCACGAGCCGGGGCACGAGCTCACCGGCGTCACGGCACTGCGCGAGGCCATCGCCGAGAGGTACTGCGAGCGCGGGCTGCCCACCGACGCGGACCAGATCATGGTGACCAGTGGCGCCCAGCACGCGATCGGCCTGATCCTGGCGACGCACACCCAGGCCGGCGATCGCGTGCTCGTCGAGCAACCGACGTATCACGGTGCGCTGTCGGCGATTACGCATGCCGGGGCGCGCCCGGTGCCGGTCTCGCTCACCCAGGATGGCTGGGAACTCGACGCCGTGCACGCCGCGCTGCGTCAGCTGGCGCCGAGCCTGGCCTACCTGGTTCCCGACTGCCACAACCCCACCGGGTTCACCCTCGACGCCGAGGGCCGGACCCGGTTGGGGCAGATCATCTCCGAAACGCGCACCCGCACGATCGTCGACGAGTCGATCATCGACATGTGGATCGACGCACCACCACCCGCGCCGCTGGCAGCCTCAGTGCCGCGCGATGACCTGGTGCTGACCATCGGCTCGATGTCGAAGTCGTTCTGGGGCGGTCTACGAGTGGGCTGGATCCGCGCCGACCGGGCCACGCTGGCGACCATCACCGCCATCCGGCCGTCCCTGGATCTCGGCACGCCCATACTCGAACAGCTCACGGCGGCAAGGCTTCTCGCAGCGCGCGAGCAGATCCTGCCGGACCGGCGCATGCTGCTCAACGAACGCAGGCAGTACCTGGTGTCATTACTGGACCGCGAGCTGCCCGACTGGCAGCCCGGTGACGGCCGGGGCGGGATGTCGCTGTGGGTTCGGCTGCCCGCACCGATGAGCACGGCGCTGTCGGCCAGTGCGTCGCGGTTGGGTCTCGATCTGCCCGCCGGTCCGAGATTCGGGGTGGACGGCACCCTGGAGCGGTTCATCCGGTTGCCGTACGCGCTGCCGGAGACTCAGCTGGAGGAAGCGGTCGAGCTGCTGGCGCGCGCCTGGCGCAGCATCACCGGCGTCAGCAGCCCGCAGCAGCCGACGCTGGTGGTCTAGAAGCGCCCTACTGCTGCTGGGACAGCGCCAGGCAGGTGCCGTAATGCTCGATGGTGCACGGGATGCCGTTGACCGACGGCAGCTGACCGGGCGCATTCGTCACACCTGAGCCTTCGCTGGCCGGCGTGAGCACCGGAACCACGCCGCCGCCCGACGGGCCGCTGACACAGACTCCCTCGAACTTCGACGGCACCGTGCCCGACGGGCATGGCTTGGCTTCTGCCTGGGAGGCGAATGCCAGTTGTCCTAGGGCCGCCGCGACGGCGAAACCACCGACCAGAACTGCGTGCTTCACCTTCGCCATATCGACACCTTACGTGACAGCGTTACAGGACGCGGGTGGAACCCGGCCGTGGGAGTGCCTCAGTCTTCGGGGATCTCGACGCGCCGCAGCATGCCGTCGATCGCGTCGGCAGCTTCGATCTCGCCGCGGGTGATGCCCAGGATGAACAAAACCGTGTCCAGGTAGGGATGGCTCAGCGACGCGTCGGCGACCTCGCGCAGCGCCGGCTTGGCATTGAACGCCACACCCAGCCCGGCCGCGGCCAGCATGTCGATGTCGTTGGCGCCGTCCCCGACGGCAACGGTCTGCTCCATCGGGACCCCGGCCTGGCTGGCGAAGTCGCGCAAGGCTTTCGCTTTGCCGGGCCGGTCGACGATCGGTCCGATCACCCGTCCGGTGAGCTTGCCGTCGACGACCTCCAGGTGGTTGGCCGCGACGTAGTCGAGCATCAGCTCCTCGGCCAGCGGGTCGATGACCTGGCGGAAGCCGCCGGACACCACGCCGCAGTGGAAGCCGAGCCTGCGCAGAGTGCGGATGGTGGTCCGCGCGCCGGGGGTCAGCTCGAGCTGCTCGGCGACGTCGTCGAGCACCTCGGCGGGCAGTCCGGCCAAGGTGGCCACCCGGCGGTGCAGGGATTCGGCGAAGTCCAGTTCGCCCCGCATGGCGGCCTCGGTGACGGCAGCCACCTCGGCCTCCTTGCCGACCCGCTGGGCCAGCATCTCGATGACCTCACCCTGGATCAGCGTGGAGTCGACGTCGAACACGATGAGCCGTTTGGCGCGCCGCGACAGGCTGTAGTCCTCGAGCGCGATGTCCACGCCCTCGTCGACCGCCACCTGTGCCATCGCGGCCTGCAACTGGGTGTAGGTCGCCGCGGACGGCACCGAGACCCGCAGTTCCAGACCCGTCACCGGATAGTCGGAGACCCCGCGGATCGTGTCGATGTTGACGCCCAGAGCCGCGGCCTCGCGCGCCACCACACCGAACGACTGTGCGGTGATCGGTCGACCCAGCACCACGATGGTGTGGGTCGACGGATCACGCAGCACCGGCAGGTCGTCACTGCGCTCGATCGTCACGTCCAGCCCGACGCCGTGTATCGCGGCCTCGACGTCGCTGCGCAAACCACCGCCGTCGATGACCTCAGCCGGCGCCGCGACCAGCACACCGAGGGTGAGCCGGCCGCGGATGACGACCTGTTCGACGTTGCGCAAGTCCACCTGGTGGCTGGACAGCACCTCGAACAACGCTGATGTGACGCCGGGCTGATCGACTCCGGTGACGGTGATCAGAACCGATGAGCGCTCACGCGAAGAGGCGATAGGAGAAGCCACCTTTCGACTCATCTCCCCCAGTAGACGCCTGTCGTCAGCTGGAGCGGTCCGCGGTTTCAAGCTCGGGATGATGCGAACGGCCCACGTGGGACTCGGCACGCATCCGCTCGACCATGTGCGGGTAGTGCAGCTCGAAAGCCGGACGCTCCGAACGGATCCGGGGCAGCTCGGTGAAGTTGTGCCGCGGCGGCGGGCAGGAGGTCGCCCACTCCAGGGAGTTGCCGTAACCCCACGGGTCGTCGACCGTGACGGGCTCGCCGTAGCGCCAGCTCTTGAACACGTTCCAGGTGAACGGCAGCACCGAGATACCCAGGATGAACGACCCGATGGTCGAGATCACGTTCAGCGTGGTGAACCCGTCGCTGGCCAGGTAGTCCGCGTAGCGGCGCGGCATGCCCTCGTCACCGAGCCAGTGCTGCACCAGGAAGGTGGTGTGGAAACCGATGAAGGTGAGCCAGAAGTGCAGCTTGCCCAGGCGCTCGTCGAGCAGACGTCCGGTCATCTTCGGGAACCAGAAGTAGATGCCCGCGTAGGTGGCGAACACGATGGTGCCGAAGAGCACGTAGTGGAAGTGCGCGATGACGAAGTAGCTGTCGGTGACGTGGAAGTCCAGCGGCGGGCTGGCCAGCAGCACACCGGACAGACCACCCAGGGTGAAGGTGATCAGGAAGCCCACCGAGAACAGCATGGGCGTCTCGAAGGTCAGCTGCCCCTTCCACATGGTGCCGATCCAGTTGAAGAACTTGATGCCGGTCGGGACCGCGATCAGGAACGTCATGAAGGAGAAGAACGGCAGCAGCACCGCGCCGGTGGCGTACATGTGGTGCGCCCACACCGCGACCGACAGGGCCGCGATGCTGATGGTGGCGTAGATCAGCGTGGTGTAACCAAAGATCGGCTTGCGGCTGAACACCGGGAAGATCTCGGACACGATGCCGAAGAACGGCAACGCGATGATGTACACCTCAGGGTGGCCGAAGAACCAGAAGAGGTGCTGCCACAACAGGACACCGCCGTTGGCCGGGTCGTAGATGTGGGCGCCCAGGTGGCGGTCGGCGGCCAGGCCGAACAGTGCGGCGGTCAGGATCGGGAAGGCGATCAGGACCAGGATCGAGGTCACCAGGATGTTCCAGGTGAACACCGGCATGCGGAACATCGTCATACCGGGCGCGCGCATGCAGACCACGGTGGTGACCATGTTGACGCCACCGAGGATGGTGCCGAGACCGCCGACGGCCAGACCCATGATCCACAGGTCACCGCCCGGTCCGGGCGAGTGGATGGCGTCGGTGAGCGGTGAGTAGGCCGTCCAACCGAAGTCCGCGGCACCGCCGGGGGTGATGAAGCCACCCATGGCGATCAGCGCGCCGAACAGGAACAGCCAGAACGACAGTGCGTTCAGCCGCGGGAACGCCACGTCCGGCGCGCCGATCTGCAGCGGCAGCACCAGGTTGGCGAAGCCGAACACGATGGGCGTCGCGTAGAACAGCAGCATCACCGTGCCGTGCATAGTGAACAGCTGGTTGAACTGCTCATTCGACAGGAACTGCAAACCGGGCAACGCCAATTCGGTACGCATCAGCAGCGCCATCAGCCCGCCGATGAAGAAGAAGGCGAAGCAGGCGACGCAGTACATGATGCCGATCAACTTGTGATCGGTGGTCGTGATGAGCTTGTAGACCAGGTTGCCCTTGGGGCCCATCCGTTCCGGAAAAGGACGACGTGCCTCGAGTTCTCCGATTGGGGGCGCTTCGGCTACCAAGAGATCCTCCAAAGATTCGTCGGGAAATCCCGCATATCGACCTGAATCCTAACCCTCCCCAAGGCCCGCGCGCCCGTGGGTCCTACAAACTGTCGTAATCAACCCGGAACTTCTCGGCGCGGCGGCCTGACCAGCTGGGAAGCGTCAGAATGTTACCGTCGGCCGGTGTTGATCAACCGACCGCGTGTCGCAGCTGCGCTGATCGCCGTGACCGCGGCACTGTCCGCCGGTTGCGGTTCAGAAAGTGCCGCCCCGCAGGGCCAGCCGTCGATCAGCACGAGTGTGACCAAGATCGCCGACGCCGGCGTGTTGGGCAATCAGCGCCGTCCCGACGAGTCGTGTGCGCCCGCGCCGGCTCCCGCGGACCCTGCCCCGCGCGACGTTCACAACGCGGAGGGCAACGGCATCCCTCCGACCACGCAGATCTTCGGTGATCCGCAACGCATCGTCGTGCTGTCCGGCGATCAGCTCGACGCGTTGTGCGCCCTGGGCCTGCAATCCCGCGTCGTCGCGGCCGCCACACCGGTGGGTTCGGACAGCCAGCCGTCGTACCTGGGTAAGGCCGTGCACGACGTCGCTGCGGTCGGCGACCGCAACGCACCGGATCTCTCGGGCATCTCCGCGGCCCACCCCGACCTGATCCTGGGGTCGCAGACCCTGACCCCGGACGCATTCGGTGCGCTGGCCGCGATCGCGCCGACGTTGTTCACCGGCGCGCCCGGCGCCGGCTGGCAGGACACTCTGCGCGCGGTGGGCGCGGCGACCGGACGCGCCGACGCGGCGGGCGACCTGGTCGACAAGTTCAACGACGCGGCCCGCAAGACCGGCATCGACAACGACGCCGCGCACTTTCAGGCGTCCGTGGTCCAACTGACCGAGAACACCGTGCGGGTCTACGGCGCCAACAACTTCCCGGGCAGCGTGTTGGCCGCGGTCGGGCTGGACCGGCCCGCGGCGCAGCGGTTCACCGACAAGCCGTTCGAGGAACTGGCCACCTCCGGCGGTGACTTCTCCATCGCCGACGCCGACATCGTGTACGTGTCGTTCGCATCGCCTGCCGCGCGCGACCACGCCACCGCGATCCTGGACAGCCCGGCGTGGCGGGCGTTGTCGGCCACGAAGGACAACCGGGTGTTCGTGGTCAACAACGAGGTGTGGCAGACCGGCCAGAACATCGTCGCGGCCCGCGGCATCCTCGACGACCTGCGCTGGGTCAACGCGCCGATCAATTAGTCTCACTGGCGTGTTTCACATCCTCACGTTGACTTATCTGAAGCCGGTCGAAGTTGTCGACCAGACCCGGGCTGCGCACGTCGCATGGCTCAAGGACGAGGTGGCCGCAGGCCGCATCCTGCTCGCGGGCCGGCTGGAACCCCTGACCGGCGGCGTGTTGATCACCGGCGACATCAGCGCCGAGGATGCCCAGCAGATCATCGACACCGACCCGTACACGCTCGAGGGACTGGTGAGCTACGAGCGGGTGTCGTTCAACGGGTCGATCCGCGCGCCGGGACTCTGAGCCACCGCTCCCAGGCAAACATCAGGGAGAGACATCACAGTCGACAGCGGGACTAACGTCGGCATCGCGATAGTTGCACATGTCGGGCCGCGTTCTGCGGCGCACCAGTCAACTGGGCCAATGTCCCCAGAAGCATGCACTGACGACGATCGAAGAGGGCTGTGATGAGCACTGTTACCGCATACGCCGCGACCTCGGCAACCGAGCCGCTGACCAAGACCACCATCACCCGTCGCGAGGTGGGGCCCCACGATGTGGCGTTCGACATCCACTTCGCGGGCATCTGTCACTCCGACATTCACACCGTGAAGGCCGAGTGGGGCCAGCCCAACTACCCCGTGGTGCCGGGCCATGAGATTGCCGGCGTCGTGACCGCGGTCGGCTCGGAGGTCATCAAGTACAAGGTCGGCGACCATGTGGGTGTCGGCTGCTTCGTCGACTCCTGCCGCGAGTGCGACAACTGCAAGGCCGGACTGCAGCAGTACTGCACCGGGACCGGCATGGTCGGCACGTACAACGCGACCGGCCGCGACGGCACGCCCACGCACGGCGGCTACAGCGGCGCGATCGTCGTCGACGAGAACTACGTGCTGCGGATCCCCGACAGCATCCCGTTGGACAAGGCCGCTCCCCTCCTGTGCGCCGGCATCACGCTGTACTCACCGCTGCGGCACTGGAATGCCGGCCCCGGTAAGAAGGTCGCCGTCATCGGTCTGGGCGGCCTCGGTCACATGGGTGTCAAGATCGCCCACGCGATGGGTGCGCACGTCACCGTGCTGTCTCAGTCGCTGAAGAAGATGGAGGACGGTCTGCGGCTCGGCGCCGACGAGTACTACGCGACCAGCGACCCGGACACCTTCACCAAGCTGGCGGGCAAGTTCGACCTGATCCTCAACACCGTGTCGGCCAACCTCGACATGGGCGCCTACCTGGGCCTGCTGGCCACCGACGGCACACTCGTCGAACTGGGCGCGCCGGAGAAGCCGCTGGTGGTGCCGTTCTTCCCGCTGGGCGCCTACCGGCGCAGCCTGTCCGGTTCGATGATCGGCGGCATCCCGGAGACCCAGGAGATGCTCGACTTCTGCGCCGAGCATGACGTGACCCCCGAGATCGAGGTCATCGCACCCGACTACATCAACGAGGCCTACGAGCGCGTGCTCGCCAGTGATGTGCGGTACCGGTTCGTCATCGATACCGCTTCGCTGCGCGGCTAGTTACTCCGAAGCACCCGCATCTCGATCGACGCCGGCCAGGGGCCAACCGACGGCGGCCAGTTTGGCCGCCACCCGGTTGATGTTCTCCGGGCCGGCGTCGTGCTCGGTGACCTCGGAGATGAATTCCGCGATCACGTCGCGGTCGATCTTTCCGTCCACCAGCGACGCGGCACCGTTTGTGGTGATGTTGCGGACGACCTCTTTGAGCTGATCGTCGGTCAGCGGCGTGGCGCGCAGCAGCGCCAGTAGTGGCACGCGGTCGGTGCCCGGAACGCCTTCCGGGTAACCGGCGCGCAGCCAGTTCAGGATCGAGGTCACGAGAGACTGTGCGGTCACCACGCAAGTCTCATATCACGCAGCCGTCGGCACCACCCGAGGATCGGACAGTTCCCAGGTATTCACTACTCGTTAATCCTTGAGCAGTGAAAAACAATCCGGCTGAACACAACCGGTGACTCCCCCGCTGGACACGGGCAGGCTCGGCGCAGTGACCCGTGTGATCCGCTTCAACGCCTTCGACATGAACTGCGTCGCCCACCAGTCCCCCGGACTCTGGCGCCACCCGGCCGACCAGTCCTGGCGCTACAAGGACATCACCTACTGGACCGAACTGGCAAAGCTGTTGGAACGCGGCCGTTTTGACGGACTGTTCATCGCCGACGTGCTCGGCACCTACGACGTCTACGGTGGCAGCGACGAAGCCGCGATCCGCCAGGCCGCGCAGATCCCCGTCGGCGATCCGATGCTGTTGGTCTCGGCGATGGCGCTGGTCACCGAGAATCTCGGGTTCGGCATCACCACGGGCACCGGTTTCGAGCACCCCTACCCGTTCGCCCGGCGGATGTCGACGCTGGATCACCTGACCAACGGCCGCATCGGCTGGAATGTCGTGACCGGCTATCTGCCTGCGGCGGCGCGCAATATGGGCCAGACCGACCAGCCCGCCCACGACGCCCGCTACGACCATGCCGACGAGTACCTCGAGGTGCTCTACAAGTTGTGGGAAGGTTCGTGGGAGGACGACGCGGTGGTGCGCGACGCCGAACGCGGCGTGTTCACCGATCCGGCCAAGGTGCACCACATCGGCCATTCCGGAACGCATTTCAGCGTTCCGGGGGTGCATCTCGCAGAGCCGTCGACGCAACGCACCCCGGTGATCTACCAGGCTGGGTCGTCGCCGCGCGGAGTGCGCTTCGCCGCCGAGAACGCCGAGGCCATCTTCACCGCGGCGCCCACCAAAACCATTCTCCGCGAAACGGTTTCGACGATTCGCGCGGAACTGGAGCTGGCCGGCCGAGATCCGTATGCGGCCAAGATCTTCAACCTCACCACGATCATCACCGCCGAGACCGACGAGGAAGCCGCGGCCAAGCACGCCGAGTACCTGTCCTACGGCGATCCCGAGGGCGCACTGGTGTTCATGTCCGGATGGATGGGGGTCGACCTGGCCCGCTACGGCCTCGATGAGCCGATCGGCAATGTCGATTCGAATGCGATCCTCTCGGCGGTCAAGGCTTTCCAGTCCGCCGACCCGGACGGCGGCGAGTGGGCAGTACGCGACATCGCCGAATGGGGCGAGATCGGCGGGATGGGCCCGCGCATCGTGGGATCCGGTGCGCGCGTTGCCGATACGCTGCAGGACTGGGTCGAGGAGACCGATGTCGACGGCTTCAACCTGGCGTACGCCGTCACTCCCGGCTCGTTCGCGGATTTCGTCGACTACGTGGTCCCCGTGCTCACCGCCCGCGGCGCCTACCAGACCGAGTACGCGCCGGGCAGTCTGCGCAACAAGCTGCTGGGGCGTGGCGACCGGCTCGCCGACGAGCACCGTGGCGCCAGTTACCGTGTAGGCGCGGCGAATTCGACGATCACCGAGCGGCCATCGACGGTGCCGTCGTCGTCGGCTTCAACCGCTGCTCAGCCTGCGCGAGGGCGGTAGCTCCACACAGGTTAGGCACAGAAGACTGTCAGAAATCTGCGCAATCGAACCCGTGGGGTCGGCGAATCGTGCTTACATTAGCCGCTACGCCACAAGGGAGACGACATGTCAGGTAAGGCAGCCCTTTTGATTGTGTCCGCAAGCATCGCGACGACTGTCGCGTTCACCGGCTGCGGTGGCTCCACATCGGCTGACAGCACCAGCACGACATCCGGTGCGGCGGCGTCGACCACGACCGCCGCTCCGGCGACCGCAGCCCCCGCCGCCAAGGTGTCGGCCAATACCGCGTCGGAGGACGATATCGCCGCGGCGCTCAAGGCCGCAGGGGTGAGCAATCCTTCCCGGTGGGCTGAGGAGGTCGTGGAATACCGGCCGTATCCCGCTGAGGATCCCAACCTCGGCAAGCTGCGCGACAATCTCGCGAAGTACAACCCCGGGCAGGAGACCGTGGACAAGATCGTGTCCGCGTTGACCCCATGACCTCCCGCCGCAGGGCGGGGCTCGTCCGCGTCGCCCTGTTCGCGTTGACCGTCGTGGGCATTCTGGCGACGGCCTTCGAGCTGGCCAGCGAACGGCATTGGAACAACTCGGAGCAATTGATCCCGTGGGTGGCCCTCGCGGTGCTCTCAGTGGCCACGGTGCTGACCGCACTGTCTGCGCGCGGCGCGCAGTTGATCGCTCGCGTCCTGGTGCTCGTCGTGCTCGGCGCATCGGCCTACGGCGTGCTCGATCATGTTGCCGTGAACCATGATTCGGGTCCGCTCGACCAGCGCTACGCCGACACCTGGGAGTCCATGCCGGCCACGCAGCAGTGGTGGTACGCAGCCACCAAGACGGTCGGACCGGCACCGACCCTGGCGCCCGGCGTGCTGGCGCAGACGTCGCTGTTGCTGTTGCTCGCGGGGTGGATCAAGCTGCCGCCCCGCGAGCCGGAACTCTAGAAGTCCCAGTCCTCGTCTTCGGTGTTGACGGCCTTACCGATCACGTAGCTCGAGCCCGAACCCGAGAAGAAGTCGTGGTTCTCGTCGGCGTTGGGGCTCAGTGCCGACAGGATCGCCGGGTTGACGTCGGTCTCGTCCTTGGGGAACAGCGCCTCGTAGCCGAGATTCATCAACGCCTTGTTGGCGTTGTACCGCAAGAACTTCTTGACGTCTTCGGTGAGCCCGACCTCGTCGTAGAGATCCTGGGTGTACTCGACCTCGTTGTCGTAGAGCTCGAAGAGCAGCTCGTACGTGTAATCCTTGAGCTCCGTACGCTTTTCCTCATCGACCAGGGCCAGCCCGCGCTGGTACTTGTAGCCGATGTAGTAGCCGTGCACGGCCTCGTCGCGGATGATCAGCCGGATCATGTCGGCGGTGTTGGTCAGCTTGGCCCGGCTGCTCCAGTACATCGGCAGGTAGAAGCCCGAGTAGAACAGGAAGCTCTCCAGCAGCGTTGAGGCCACCTTGCGCTTGAGCGGCTCGTCACCCTTGTAGTACTGCATGACGATCTCGGCCTTGCGCTGCAGGTTCGGGTTTTCCTCCGACCAGCGGAACGCGTCGTCGATCTCGGCGGTCGAGCACAGCGTCGAGAAGATGTTGCTGTAGCTGCGAGCATGCACCGACTCCATGAAGGCGATGTTGGTGTAGACCGCCTCTTCATGCGGGGTGAGCGCATCGGGGATCAGGCTGACGGCACCGACGGTGCCCTGGATGGTGTCCAGCAGCGTCAGACCGGTGAACACCCGCATGGTCATCTGCTTCTCGTGGGCGGTCAGCGTGCCCCAGGACGGGATGTCGTTGGACACCGGCACCTTCTCGGGCAACCAGAAATTGCCGGTCAGCCGGTCCCAGACCTCAGCGTCCTTGTCGTCCTGCAGGCGGTTCCAGTTGATCGCTGACACACGGTCGATCAGCTTCATGCCTTCGCTCACCAGAACTCCATTTCCGCAGGTCACTTTGTCTGCCCTGACACTACCCCTGGGGCTAAGCGCCCGCGGGGACCCCGACATCTAGTGCTTTCGTGTCGCGCCCGTCGCGCAGGAAGTCGAACTCCGACGCGTCCAGATTGCGGGTCGCCAGCCAGTACTGCCACGTCATGCCGCTCCACAGCGTGCGATTGACGCCATGCTCGTCCATGTACCAGCTCCGGCAACCTCCGGTATTCCACACCGTATCGCGCAGATCGTGCTGCAGTTCGGCGTTGAACTCGTCCTGCGCGCGCCGGCTCGGCGCCAGCGCCTCGGCGCCCGCACTGTCGACCGCGGCGATCGCCTGACCGACGTAGCGGATCTGCTGCTCGATCATGAACACCACCGAGTTGTGCCCCAGCGCCGTGTTCGGCCCCAGCAGGAAGAAGAGGTTGGGCATGCCGGCGACGGCGATGCCGCGGTGGGCCTGGATGCCCTCCCGGTTCCAGCGGTCCACCAGGTCCTCGCCACCGGCGCCCTTGA
The DNA here is from genome assembly GCF_002157835.1 of Mycobacterium dioxanotrophicus. Taxonomy (NCBI): domain Bacteria; kingdom Bacillati; phylum Actinomycetota; class Actinomycetes; order Mycobacteriales; family Mycobacteriaceae; genus Mycobacterium; species Mycobacterium dioxanotrophicus. The sequence continues at coordinate 4,900,940 of NZ_CP020809.1, forward strand.
TGTCGACGTAGGTGTACGAATCCGTCACGTGGAAACCGGTCGCCCACACCACGACGTCCACCGGGTGCTCGACGCCGTCTGCGGTGACGATGCCGGTCGGGGTCATCCGCGCGATGCGCTCGGTGATCACCTGGGTCTTGGGGTTGGCGATACCCCGGTAGTAGGTGTCGGAGTTCAGGATTCGTTTGCAGCCCGCCCGGTAGTTCGGTGTGAGCTTGCGGCGCAGTTCCGGATCTTTGATGCTGCGGTTGATGTTGTAGCGGCCCATCAGCTCGCCGATTTTCAGCAGCCGCGGCTGTTGGGTCATGGCGAACCCGACGCCCTCGTGAATCCAGTAGATCGCGGCGCGCAGCAACGCGCGGGTGCCGGGCACGTAGCTGAACACGCGGCGCATCCACAGCGGGAAGGTGTTGTTCACCCGCGGCATCACCCACGCCGGGGTGCGCTGGTACAGCTGGAGTTCGGCGACGTCCTTGACGATCTCGGGGACGATCTGGATGGCGCTGGCACCGGTCCCGATGACGGCGACCCGTTTATCGCGGATGTCGACGCTGTGGTCCCACTGCGCCGAATGGAACGCGGCACCGGTGAAGTCTTCGCGGCCCTCGATGTCCGGGATCTGCGGGATGTGCAGACCGCCCGCGCCGGAGACCAGGAACTGGGCGATGTACTCCTGCCCGGTGTCGGTGAACACGTGCCAACGCAGTTCGCTGTCGTCCCAATGTGCGCGGTCGACATGGGTGTTGAACCGGATGTAGCGACGCAGCCCGTATTTGGCCGTCACCCCGAGCAGGTAGTCCTGGATCTCGGGCTGAAACGACCACATGTGGGTCCAGTCGGCTTTGGGCTCGAACGAGAACGAGTACATGTGCGACGGGATGTCACACGCACAGCCCGGGTAGGTGTTGTCTCGCCAGGTACCGCCGATCTCGTCGGCCTTCTCCAGGATGAGAAAGTCCACCCCGCGGCGCTGCAATTCGATGCCCATGCCCAAGCCGGAGAACCCACTGCCGATGATCAAGGCCCTGGTCCGGACAGGTTGCTGGGTGTGCACAGATTGCTCGGCAGCCGTCATGGCTTCAGGTCCTTTCCTGGGAACACCGGTACCGGATACTCGCCAGTCTGCGGACCTGAGACCCGGCTGTCAATGAACCTGGTCAGCCAACGTGTTCGCGGCGCTGCACACCCTCGTGCAGTGGCAGATCAGGGTCGATCCAGATGCCCAGCAATTCGCAGGTGCCGTTGATCGAGCCCACCATGATGGTGGTGAGATGCGCGACGAATTCGTCGATCGGCATCCGGCGCGGGCTGTCCTCTTCGCTGCCCAGCCACCAGTCGGTGGCCGAGGCCGCGGCGCCGAACATGGCGAACGCCGCCAGCTCCATCGCCGCCCCGTCGAGCTCCATCTCACGCAGCTCGTTGGAGAACATGTCGGCCATCGCCAGGGTGATCCCCCGGCCCTCGTTGAGCGCCCGCATGGTCGACTCGCTCTGTTCGGCGAAGCGGCCCTGAATCAGGAATCGCAGCACGTTCGGATGCTCGTCGACCAGGCGCACATACTGCTCGACACTGCGGCGGATGACCTCGCGGGCCGGGTCGGCGGCCAGGTTGATCGACGGGAAGATGGCCGCCCACAGCATGTCGCGCAGCCGCTCGCCGATGGCCTGGAACAGGTCGGACTTGTCGGCGAAGTGGCGGTAGATCTTCGGCTTGGCGGTGCCTGCTTCCTCCGCGATCTCCCGCAGGCTCAGCTCGGGGCCCAGCCGGTCGATGGCCCGGAATGCGGCCTCGACGATTTCGGACCGCACCCGCTTTCGATGCTCACGCCAGCGCTCGCTGCGGGCGTCTACTTTGACGCCCGCTTCGCCGCTGGTATGTGGTCTAACCCCTCGCCGCACGCGATTACTGTACTCGCCCTGATAGCGCTGACCTGCCCAGACCGTCCCGTTATCCGCAAACAACCCCTCTGAGCGGCGGTTGTCCCAGTCACGCCGGACACAGCCGGCTTCGGTACTATCGCTGCGACACTCAACCGATGAGACGAGGCTCATGACGCAGCGATACGACCTGGTCATTGCCGGTGGCGGCCCCTCCGGGTCGGCCGCCGCGTGGCAGGCCGCCCAGACCGGCGCCAAGGTGGTCGTCCTGGACAAGGCGCAGTTCCCGCGGGACAAGCCCTGTGGCGATGGCCTCACCGCCCGGGCGGTGAGCTACCTGCAGAAGATGGGCTTGGCCGACGAGGTCGCCAAGTTCCATCGGATCAACAAGGTCACCGTGTTCAGCCCGAGCGAGTGGGAGCTGTCCTTCCCCCGCCGTCCCGGCATGCCCAACCACGGCCACTCCGTAAGCCGTACCGAATTGGACACCCTGCTGCTCAAGCACGCCGAATCGGCGGGTGCCGAGGTGCGTCAGGGCTCCGAGGTGGCAGGCCCCGAGTTCGACGCCAACGGCCGGGTGGTGGGCGTGGTGCTCAAGAGCGGCGAGAAGGTGTACGGCGACGCGGTCATCGCGGCCGACGGCGCCTACTCCCCCATCAAGCGAGCGTTGAAGATCGACTCCGAGTACAACGGCTACTCGGCGATCGCGATCCGTTCGGAGATGCACGCCAACCGGCCCGACTCCGACAGCTTCGACATCTATCTCAAGCTGTTGTTCCAGGGCGATCAGCTGCCCGGTTACGGCTGGGTGTTCCCGATGGGCGGTGGCCGCTTCAACATCGGCCTCGGCTACGTCAACAGCTACAAGAACTGGCAGTCGATCAACGCCACCCAGTTCCTCGGCGACTTCCTCCGGACACTTCCGCGTGAGTGGGAGCTGCCGCCGATCGAGGAGCTCAAGAAGAACAAGAGCGTGCGGGCCTGGCGATTGCCCATGGGCTTCACGGCCTGGCCGCCCTGGCGTCCCGGTGTGCTGTTCGTCGGCGACTCGCTGGGCGCCGGCAAGCCGGTATCCGGCGCGGGCATCTCCAAGGCTCTCGAATCCGGCTTGACCGCAGGCGAATGCGCCATCGCGGCACTAACCAACGGCGGGCCCGACGATTTCACCAACTACGCGCAGCGCATGCAGGCGACGTGGGGTCGGGAGTACCGGCGGGGCCGCTTCTTCCACAAGCTCGCGGGGATTCCGGGGGTCGCCGGCGCAGGCCTCAAGGCGCTGGACAACCACACCTTCCGTGACCTGCTGCTGAAGTCGATGTACAAGAAGGCTCAGAGCCCTCAGCACACCTAGTCCGCCAGCTGCGTCGAATGGCCAGTTGTCGCACGCCTTTTGATGTTCGGCGTGTGACAACTGGCCACTCGTCGCTTACGGCCGTGAGCGCACCGGTAGCCACGCCGCGTCAGCGTCGACCGCGCCCAGCGCGCCCCGGCTTGCGTGCCACCTTGCCGGCAGCGGCGCGAGCGGCCTGCTTGGCGAGAGTCTTCTCCCGTGCGGTGCGTTTCACCACAGGCTGCGCCTGCCCCCGCGACGAACTGGCTTTACGGCCCCGGACGATCCCGATGAACTCCTCGACCAGTTCCGGCTGCGGCCCTTGCGGAAAGGCGAGCACGACGGGGCAGGTCGGCACGTCGGTGATCGGACGGTACGTGAGGTCCTTACGGTGATACAGCCGGGCCAATGACTGCGGAACGATGAGCGCGCCCATCCCGGCGGCGACGAGTTCTATTGCGTCCTTGGTGGTCTCGGGTCGGTAATCGACCGGCGTGCCGGGAGCATCCGGCCACGTGATGACGTCGTCGAGCGGCAGCAGCGTCGGCTCACCGTCCAGGTCGCCGACGGTGATCGCGTCGACCGCACTGAGAAGGTGATCGGTCGGCACCACGGCCACCGTCGTCTCCTCGTAGAGCGGTATGACGGCCAGCCCGGATGTGTCGGCCGGCAACCGGAGCAATGCCACGTCGACGATGGCCGCCCGCACCGCGTCGGCAGCATCCGCCGCGGTGACCGGGATCAACCTCAGCGGAACCTCAGGGTGACGCTCGGCCCAGATCCGTGCCCACTTCGCGGGCGTCCCGCCGGGCACGTACCCGAGGGTCAGGGAGTGCGAGGTCACCGCCTCAGGCTACCGATAGGCTGATGCCATGAGCAGGCCGAACGCGCAGTCCATGAAACCCGCCACGGCGGCGAAGAAGCTGGACGTGTATTTGCCCGCGACACCTGCGGAGTTCCAAGAGAAGCCCATCACCCGCGACGAGCTCGCCGCGCTGCAGGCGGACCCGCCTCAGTGGCTGAAGGACCTCCGCAAGAACGGGCCACATCCGAAGAACCTCGTGGCCGCCAAGCTCGGCATCTCGATCGCCGGTCTCGCGCGTGGCGGTGTCGAGAAAGCGCTCACCACCGAGCAGATCGATCAGCTGCTCGCGGAGAAGCCCGACTGGCTGGTTGCCGAACGCGAGAGCTACCAGGAAGTGCTGCGTGAGCAGCGGCGGGTGAAGGCACTGCACGCCGAGCAGGCCCGCGAGAGCTGATTCTTCCGGTCGCTGACGAAGTGCGTGTGCCAGGCCGGCTCGGCAGGAACGGCGGAATCGCGGTAGCTCTCACGACACTCGCATGCGCCACTGCCTGTTCGCACGTTGTGCCGGGCCAACCGCTCGCCGGTGGCGACGTCCACGCTGCGCCGACCCAGGACAAGCCTGTCATGGAGTGGCGTGACCACGTCCTGCCATCGGACTGTCTGCTCAACGGTCGGCAGATGTCGGCCCTGGCCGGTGTTGACCTCGACGACGGCCGCGACACGGACATCAAGAACACCGACGGGACCGTTGCTCACAACTGCAGTTACTACTCCGCCGCGGGAGGCGTGCTGTCGTTCACGGCGTCGATCAAGGTCCAGTCACCGGCCACCGGAGTGATCACCGAGCAGCTACTCGCCGGCATCGGTGAACCGGGAGCTACGGTCGTGCCCGGCCTGGGTCTCCGCATGATCATCGAACCCCTCACGCGCCCAGGCGATTTCCCAGTGATGCGGATCGCCACTGACAAGTATCTGGTGAACGTGGTGCTGGTGGTCGGTAACATCCCCGGGCCACCAGACGTCGCGTCGTGGACCCGTGCGGCATCCGAGATGCTCGCAGCGCTGCCGGCCTGAGCCGAGAGGCGCGTCGGACAGTGTCCAGTTCGATTCAGCAGCAACAAGTTTGACCGACGTGGCCGCCCGCCGTCGGGGGTCCGGTCTACGGTGCACACCGTGGCGTGGACCGAGGTGGCACCGGAGCGATGTGAGGTATGCGGCGCCGAATTCGGGCCTGGCACAGTACTGGTCGGCTGGCGGCCCGGCGCGCCCGGTTGTCGGACGTACTGCTGCCGGGCCTGCGACCACATCACGCAGGTGCCGGCTGATCAGATTCGGCACCGGTGGGTCGCCGGCCCGTCGCGGAGGCGGCAATGACCACGGGCGCGGTCCTTTTCCCGAAAGCCTGTGCAGTTTCTGAAAGCGAACTGCACGTCAGCTGGATAAGTTCCACTTGGTTCGCCGGGACTGTCCGGTCCCGGCCCTGGTGTGAGGAGTTTTCTGTGCTGAAAAGGATCGTCGCGGCGAGCACGGTGGCGCTGGGTGCCGTGTTGGCCACCGCCACCGGCGTCGCGCACGCCGATGATGTCGTCGTCAGAGACGCCAATGGCATTCCGTGGAGTTGGCCGACGGAGGCGTCCTGCATCAAGGATGGTCCCGACCAACACCTTGCGAACAGCGATGACGACGACTTCCTCAAGTACTGGTACTGCCTGAAGCACGACGACGGCCTGTGGTACCTGCACAACACAGACAGCCCTACCGACCGGGTCGACTAGCCATCCAGGGGCGATCACCTGACGGGTGATCGCCCCTGTGGCAGTTTGCTTTTCGACGTCGGCGATCAGATCTTGACCGCTTGGGGCGCTTTCCAGGTGCCGTTGAGCGCTTCTTCCTTGGGCCAGTACAGTCGCAGGATCATCTGGAACGGCCCGTCCGGTGCGGGCAGCCAGTTGGCCTGCTTGTCGGCACCTGGCGACTGGTTCTGCACGTGGATCGTGATGCCGCCGTCGGGATCGTGAATCAGGTTGGGCAGCATGGGCGAGTTGATGAGGTAGCGGTTGATGGGGTTGGCCACCAGCAGGCTCTGCGGCATCTTGTACATCGTGATCGACCAGAACGAATTGACCGGCGGCAACTGCCCTGACGCGAATCGCAGGGTGTAGCTGTTGGTGCCGGTCAGCGGCGTACCGGTGGAGTCGGTGGCGATCACCGGGTACATGGCTTCCTGCGCGACGTTGCCGTAGATGCCGAGCACCGAACCGGCCATGCGGTAGAGGTAGTTGTTCTTCAGTTCCGCGTGGGTGCCGAACAGCTGCCCGGAGGTGACCTGTCCGGTGTTGAGCTTGTCCTTCTGAAACGTCGTCAGCTCGGCCCAGGCGTCGGCCATGCCGTCCTGCACGGCCTGCAAGGTGTCCTTGCTCATGGTGTCGGGGTTGAAGTCGCCGTCGGGGCCGACGCCGATGGTGGCGAACCGGTCCCGCAGCTCCTTCTCGTCCGGCAGTACGGGCGCAGACTTCAGGACGAAGTTGAGAACCTGAAAGAACTTCGGCGAGGCTTTCTGTTCATCCGGGGTCAGCGGGGCGACGAAGTCCATCGGCGGGGCGGTGGCTGCGGGCTTGTGCTCGAAGGCCGACAGCGGTTCGACGGTGTAGCCGGCCTGGATCTTCTTGACGTTGTCGATGTCATTGGGATCGAACAGCTGGGTGCGGTAGATGACGAGAGAGAAGTCGGTGTCCGACCGGATCACCTCGTTGATGCCGGCCGGCTTGTCGCCCTTCCAGTTCGGGCCTGCCAGCAGGTACTTGCCGCCGCCGTTGCCTGTGGTGCGGCTGCCCACGTAGGCGTAGTCGTAGGTGTAGCCGTCGACGAACTGCAACGAGTAGTAGCGGCCTGCTTCGATCGGCGGCACGGTCAGCACAAGAGGCTCGGCCCGCAGATCAGCACCCAGCATCGTGTACGGCGTATCGGAGTTGGGCGTCTGGATGGTGGTGTCCTCGGGCGTGAATACCCGTGCGATGCTGTGCGTCTGGTTCCAGTCGCCCTTGTACTGCGGGTTGCTCTTGTCGACGAAGTAGGAATGCTGGATGCGGTAGTTGTCGACCATCGGGAAGCCGTATGTGTACGCCTCCTTGGCGATCTCACGCACCTGCTGCGGCGTCGGCGTCGCGCTCGAACCAGCCGGTGGTTCACCGGATTTGGCGCTGCACCCTGCAGTCGCAGCCATCAGTAACGCGACAAGTCCCGAAACCCAAACCTTCATGTGTTCCCTCCTACGGGCCGTCGCGGTGCATCGCCGCTAACGGAGCTTTCCAGTTGTCTGCTTATCTCGGTACCTACAGCACGCGCTGGCCGTGACCGCCGCACCGGTGGCGACGATGTTGGCGAAACCACCTCTGTAGCAGCCGATCACTACGCGGGCGGACTCAACGTAATCTCGCTTCCCTCGACAGGGCCTCTAATGTGCATCATCCGGTCTGCACTAGTCTTGACTTTGCAGGACAGCTTCTTGACTATTGTGGACATGCATCTGATCCGTGGATCATGCCTGACCGGGTTCGATGCCCTCACCGCGGCCCACGGAGGCGACGCGAACGCACTGCTGGCGTTGGCAGGCATCGATCCCGCCGACGCCGGCCAGCGTGACCGGTACATCTCCCTGCGCAGCGCGATCGCCGCGGTGGAAGACGCAGCCGCCGTGTTGGGCGTCGATGATTTCGGCCGCCAACTCGCGGCGAGGCAGAACATCGACATCCTCGGCCCGGTCGGCGTCGCTGCCCGCACAGCCACCACGGTCGCAGAGGCCTTCACGATCCTCGACACCCACATGGGCACCTACAGCGCAGGAATCACCGCGCGCATCAGACCCGGAGCCGACGAGACACAGTGCCGGTTCGAATACGATTTCCTCCTGCACCCCGCGCCGCCACAAGCCCAGGCCATCGAACTGTCCCTTGGCGTCACCCTCCGTGTGCTGCACCTGTTCTTGGGCACCACCTATCGGCCTGTGGCAGTGCACGTGCCGCACCCGGCACTGGGCATCAAGTCCGACTACCGCCGGTACTTTGGCTGCTCGCCCCACTTCAACGAACCGATCGCCGGATTCACCTTGCGTATCAAGGACTTACAGCGCCCGCTCAACCACGACCCCCTGGCTCACCAACTCGCCATGAGTTACCTGTCAGACACCCACGGTCAGCGCACCCACAACATCGCCGGCACCGTGCGCAGCATGGTGCGCCAGCTGCTGCCCTCCGGTGACGTCACCGCCGAGGTGGTCGCCCGCCAGTTCGGCATCCACCCGAAAACCTTGCAGCGGCGCCTTGTCGCGGAAGGGACCAACTTCGCCGACGTGGTCGACCGGACTCGCCGCGAACTGGCCCACCGTCTGCTCGTCGGCACCGATCTGCCCGTCGGCCAGGTGTCCCGTCAACTCGGTTACGCCGAACACAGCGTCTTCGTCCGCGCCTGCAAGCGCTGGTTCAATATGACGCCCACTGCATATCGCGGAATGGGAGATACTGCGACACAGTGACTTTCATAATCGTCGCTTTTTGATTGAGCGGGTGTCGCATTGAAAATGCCCGGGCCCCCAATCAGTGATTGGGGGCCCGGGACTTAATGTGTGTTCGGCGGTGTCCTACTTTTCCACCCGTGTGGGTAGTATCATCGGCGCTGGCAGGCTTAGCTTCCGGGTTCGGGATGGGACCGGGCGTTTCCCTGCCGCTATGGACCGCCGTAACTCTATTCACCCGTTTCTGGGTGTGAAACCTTGTGTGTTTTGGTGGTGGGGTGCGGTGTGCACCCACGACACAGTGGTCGCGTGTGTGGTTGTGGTGTGGTTGCGAAACAGGATGTGCGTGTTCTTACTGAGACTCATCAAACATGGTGTTTGTTGGGTTGTTGTAAGTTTTCGGCCGGTTAGTGCCAGTTCCCTGCGCCTATTGCTAGGTGTCTAGGTCTGGTCTATCGATCCCGTGGTCTGCGGGGGGCCTTATCCCACTTAATGGGTGAGAAGCCTGGTCTTGGAGGGGGTTTCCCGCTTAGATGCTTTCAGCGGTTATCCTGTCCGAACGTGGCTATCCAGCCATGCCCCTGGTGGGACAACTGGTAGACCAGAGGTTCGTCCGTCCCGGTCCTCTCGTACTAGGGACAGATTTCCTCAAGCTTCTGACGCGCGCGGCGGATAGAGACCGAACTGTCTCACGACGTTCTAAACCCAGCTCGCGTGCCGCTTTAATGGGCGAACAGCCCAACCCTTGGGACCTGCTCCAGCCCCAGGATGCGACGAGCCGACATCGAGGTGCCAAACCATCCCGTCGATATGGACTCTTGGGGAAGATCAGCCTGTTATCCCGGGGTACCTTTTATCCGTTGAGCGACACCCCTTCCACTCAGAGGTGCCGGATCACTAGTCCCGACTTTCGTCCCTGCTCGACATGTATGTCTCGCAGTCAAGCTCCCTTGTGCACTTACACTCAACACCTGATTGCCGTCCAGGTTGAGGGAACCTTTGGGCGCCTCCGTTACATTTTAGGAGGCAACCGCCCCAGTTAAACTACCCACCAGGCACTGTCCCTGAACCGGATATACGGTCCGAGGTTAGAGGCCCAATACGATCAGAGTGGTATTTCAACAACGACTCCACACAAACTGGCGTCTGCGTTTCACAGTCTCCCACCTATCCTACACAAACCGTATCGAGCACCAATACCAAGTTGTAGTGAAGGTCCCGGGGTCTTTTCGTCCTGCCGCGCGTAACGAGCATCTTTACTCGTAGTGCAATTTCGCCGAGTCTATGGTTGAGACAGTTGAGAAGTCGTTACGCCATTCGTGCAGGTCGGAACTTACCCGACAAGGAATTTCGCTACCTTAGGATGGTTATAGTTACCACCGCCGTTTACTGGGGCTTAAATTCTCCGCTTCACCCCGAAGAGTTAACGGGTCCTCTTAACCTTCCAGCACCGGGCAGGCGTCAGTCCGTATACATCGTCTTGCGACTTCGCACGGACCTGTGTTTTTAGTAAACAGTCGCTTCTCACTGGTTTGTGCCACCCCCTCCCGCTACCCACCGCAAGGGTGTTCACGATATGGGGGTCCCCCTTCTCCCGAAGTTACGGGGGCATTTTGCCGAGTTCCTTAACCATAGTTCACTCGTACGCCTTAGTATTCTCTACCTGACCACCTGTGTTGGTTTGGGGTACGGGCCGTGTATGTCCTCGCTAGAGGCTTTTCTTGGCAGCATAGGATCACCGAATTCGCCTCACTCGGCTATGCATCACCTCTCAGGATCAACGAAACGCGGATTTACCTACGTTCCTCCCTACAGGCTTACCCCGGTATTACCACTGACCGGTACGGCTACCTTCCTGCGTCACCCCATCGCTTGACTACTACCAAAGAAGGTCCCACGCAGCCAGCGATCCTCGCACCCCGAAGGGATTGATGGACCACCTTTTGGGTGGTTAGTACCTCTGATTCATCAGGGACGCACACACACGGGTACGGGAATATCAACCCGTTGTCCATCGACTACGCCTGTCGGCCTCGCCTTAGGTCCCGACTCACCCTGGGCGGACTGGCCTGGCCCAGGAACCCTTGGTCTTTCGGCGGGCAAGGTTCTCACTTGCCTATTCGCTACTCATGCCTGCATTCTCACTCCCACACCCTCCACCACTCGATCACTCGGCGGCTTCACCGGACGCAGGACGCTCCCCTACCCAACGACACAAGGTCGTTGCCGCGGCTTCGGCGGTGTGCTTGAGCCCCGCTACATTATCGGCGCACAATCACTTGACCAGTGAGCTATTACGCACTCTTTCAAGGGTGGCTGCTTCTAAGCCAACCTCCTGGTTGTCTTCGCGACTGCACATCCTTTTCCACTTAGCACACGCTTAGGGGCCTTAGCCGGCGATCTGGGCTGTTTCCCTCTCGACGCACGGAGCTTATCCCCCGCCGTCTCACTGCCACACTCTTGGACTTGTCGGCATTCGGAGTTTGGCTGACGTCAGTAACCTAGTAGGGCCCATCGGCCATCCAGTAGCTCTACCTCCAACAAGAAACATGTGACGCTGCACCTAAATGCATTTCGGGGAGAACCAGCTATCACGGAGTTTGATTGGCCTTTCACCCCTACCCACAGCTCATCCCTCAGTCTTCAACCTAAGTGGGTTCGGGCCTCCACACGGTCTTACCCGCGCTTCACCCTGGCCATGGGTAGATCACTCCGCTTCGGGTCCAGAACACACCACTACACCAACCCCAACGGGATGGATACGCCCTATTCAGACTCGCTTTCGCTGCGGCTACCCCACCCGGGTTAACCTCGCGACATGTCCCTGACTCGCAGGCTCATTCTTCAAAAGGCACGCCATCACCCCACGACACAGTCGAAGGCTCTGACGGATTGTAAGCGCACGGTTTCAGGTACTATTTCACTCCCCTCCCGGGGTACTTTTCACCATTCCCTCACGGTACTCATCCGCTATCGGTCACTGGGAAGTATTCAGGCTTACCGGGTGGTCCGGCAGATTCACAGCAGATTTCACGGGCCCGCTGCTACTCGGGAACACCATCAAGACAGACGTCGGGTTTTCACGTACCGGGCTCTCACCGTCTACGGCAGGCCATCCCAAGCCACTTCCGCTAACCACAACATTTTCTCACTGCCCTCTGAGGAGGTAGCCCAGAAAGATGGGTCCCACAACCCCGCACACACAACCCCTACCCGGTATCACATGCATACGGTTTAGCCATCCTCCGCTTTCGCTCGCCACTACTCACGGAATCACCATTGTTTTCTCTTCCTACGGGTACTGAGATGTTTCACTTCCCCGCGTTCCCCCCCAACGCCTATGTATTCAGCGTTGGGTGACACGACATCACTCGTGCCGGGTTTCCCCATTCGGACATCCTCGGATCCACGCTCGGTTGACAGCTCCCCGAGGCATATCGCAGCCTCCCACGTCCTTCATCGGCTCCCAGTGCCAAGGCATCCACCATGCGCCCTTAAACACTTACAACACAAAAACCAAAAATGAGTTTCAAAAGAAATTGCACATCAACACACAACAACAACACCCACCCAAAGGCAGATGCCACATTCTTGCGCGCTAGATGCTCGCAACCACTATCCACAAATCAAACACCACACCCACCACCAAAGCAGGGCAACAACACACCCCTGCCCCAACGGGACAGGACCGCGGGCCTGTTGTCTCAAAGCCCAATAGTGTGTCCGATGATTTTCCGCAGATGCTTTCCCGCATCCCACGCCAAGTTTGTTGTTGCACCAAACCCCGGTCACTACAACCAGACAGGTTCCTCACGGCTCACACCCTCCCCAATAGAGGATGCCTCTCGTGGTGCTCCTTAGAAAGGAGGTGATCCAGCCGCACCTTCCGGTACGGCTACCTTGTTACGACTTCGTCCCAATCGCCGATCCCACCTTCGACGGCTCCCTCCCACAAGGGGTTAGGCCACCGGCTTCGGGTGTTACCGACTTTCATGACGTGACGGGCGGTGTGTACAAGGCCCGGGAACGTATTCACCGCAGCGTTGCTGATCTGCGATTACTAGCGACTCCGACTTCACGGGTCGAGTTGCAGACCCCGATCCGAACTGAGACCGGCTTTGAAAGGATTCGCTCCACCTCACGGTATCGCAGCCCTTTGTACCGGCCATTGTAGCATGTGTGAAGCCCTGGACATAAGGGGCATGATGACTTGACGTCATCCCCACCTTCCTCCGAGTTGACCCCGGCAGTCTCCTACGAGTCCCCGGCATAACCCGCTGGCAACATAGGACAAGGGTTGCGCTCGTTGCGGGACTTAACCCAACATCTCACGACACGAGCTGACGACAGCCATGCACCACCTGCACACAGGCCACAAGGGAACTGATATCTCTACCAGCGTCCTGTGCATGTCAAACCCAGGTAAGGTTCTTCGCGTTGCATCGAATTAATCCACATGCTCCGCCGCTTGTGCGGGCCCCCGTCAATTCCTTTGAGTTTTAGCCTTGCGGCCGTACTCCCCAGGCGGGGTACTTAATGCGTTAGCTACGGCACGGATCCCAAGGAAGGAAACCCACACCTAGTACCCACCGTTTACGGCGTGGACTACCAGGGTATCTAATCCTGTTCGCTCCCCACGCTTTCGCTCCTCAGCGTCAGTTACTGCCCAGAGACCCGCCTTCGCCACCGGTGTTCCTCCTGATATCTGCGCATTCCACCGCTACACCAGGAATTCCAGTCTCCCCTGCAGTACTCCAGTCTGCCCGTATCGCCCGCACGCCCACAGTTAAGCTGTGAGTTTTCACGAACAACGCGACAAACCACCTACGAGCTCTTTACGCCCAGTAATTCCGGACAACGCTCGCACCCTACGTATTACCGCGGCTGCTGGCACGTAGTTGGCCGGTGCTTCTTCTGCACATACCGTCACTCACGCTTCGTCTGTGCTGAAAGAGGTTTACAACCCGAAGGCCGTCATCCCCCACGCGGCGTCGCTGCATCAGGCTTGCGCCCATTGTGCAATATTCCCCACTGCTGCCTCCCGTAGGAGTCTGGGCCGTATCTCAGTCCCAGTGTGGCCGGTCACCCTCTCAGGCCGGCTACCCGTCGTCGCCTTGGTAGGCCATTACCCCACCAACAAGCTGATAGGCCGCGGGCCCATCCCACACCGCAAAAGCTTTCCACCACAACCCATGAAGGCCATGGTCCTATCCGGTATTAGACCCAGTTTCCCAGGCTTATCCCAAAGTGCAGGGCAGATCACCCACGTGTTACTCACCCGTTCGCCACTCGAGCACCCCGAAGGGCCTTTCCGTTCGACTTGCATGTGTTAAGCACGCCGCCAGCGTTCGTCCTGAGCCAGGATCAAACTCTCCAAACAAAAACCCCGGGACAAAACCCGAAAGAATTCACATTCAGAAAAATCCGATCACAAACAACAGACACCAAAAACCGGCATCCAAAAAAACAAAAGGTCACACCCTAAACGGGAAAAAGAATGCAACCAAAAACAACAAACAAAAACCACCAAACACACTATTGAGTTCTCAAACAACACACCCGAACCAACCGCGCAACAGTCCCGCGGCCAAAAGCCGCTCAACCTTAGCACGGACAGTAAGAAAACCCCCACCAAAGTGGGAGACTCTCTCGGACTCGTCATCACTTCCCGGCTAGGCCGTGTCGCTCTGACCTGCAATAAGTTACGTGAGCACTAACAGCGAGTCAAATCGCCAGGTCACCGGCCACGACACCCAGGTCACCGACCCGACGACCAGCCTGCTGGCGCTGTTGATAACGCCATTCGTCGCCGCTTACACCGGCCCAGCAACAGACGTCGAATTGCTGAGGTCCTCACAATGCTTGCAGTGCCCCCGTAACGCCCGCCGTATGTCAAAAAAATTGTGAGCGTTTCGCCGGCGCGCGTCCGGGCGCGATTCGTCGACGGTACGAAGCGCTGCGAACCGCGCACTCGGTTGGTCGCCGGTCAAACCGGTGGATTGGAGTTCTCGGTACCCAGATCACGGAGTCCGATGTGCTGCCGCACGGCGTTGGCCTCCAGCGCGTGCATGCCCCGGCGGCTCAGTCCGAGTACGGGAACAGAAACGGTTGCGGAGTCCCCTGCGACGAACCGCATGAGCAAGCGGTGCTGCTCCAAGACTTGGATGGCTTCCGCGATCGGGCGCAGATCGGGATCGGTGTACGGGTTCCCTTGCCGGTAGATGAACTTGGGTTCTGCCCACCGACCTGTCCTGCACCACACGGCAATGTTGTAGATGGCGAAGCCTTCATACACATGCGGTGAGAGCTGAGGATAGGAGAACAGCGGCAGGATCGTCGCCGCCAATTCCTCAGGTGAGATCGAGATCCACCACGGCGGACTACCGGTCATGCGCGCATTGAACCACCGATCACAAGGTTGCACAGCGGCCGGCTTCGTTTCAGGATCGCACGTCGTGCGTGGACATCTTGGCCAACAAAGACGCAGGCCAGGGAATGTCTCCCCTGGCCTGCGACGTAGCTAGAACACTCCTAGAGCATGCAGCTGACGCAACCTTCGACTTCGGTGCCCTCCAAAGCCATCTGACGCAGTCGGATGTAGTAGAGCGTCTTGATGCCCTTCCGCCAGGCGTAGATCTGCGCCTTGTTCACGTCACGCGTATTGGCGGTGTCCTTGAAGAAGAGCGTCAGGCTCAGACCTTGATCCACATGCTGAGTGGCCGCGGCGTAGGTGTCGATGATCTTCTCGTAGCCGATCTCATACGCGTCCTGGTAGTACTCCAGGTTGTCGTTGGTGAGGAACGGCGCCGGGTAGTAGACCCGACCGATCTTGCCTTCCTTACGGATCTCGATCTTGCTGGCCACGGGGTGGATCGACGACGTCGAGTGGTTGATGTAGGAGATCGACCCGGTCGGCGGAACGGCCTGCAGGTTCTGGTTGTAGATACCGTGCGCCTGCACGGATTCCTTGAGCGAGCGCCAGTCGTCCTGCGTCGGAACATGGATGCCGGCGTCCGCGAAGATCTGCCGCACCTTGTCAGTCGTCGGTTCCCACACCTGCTCGGTGTACTTGTCGAAGAACTCCCCCGAGGCATACTTCGACTTCTCGAATCCACCGAAGTGCGTACCGCGTTCGATCGCGATGAGATTCGAGGCCCGCAGCGCATGGAACAGCACTGTGTAGAAGTAGATGTTCGTGAAGTCGATGCCCTCTTCGGACCCGTAGAAGATTCGCTCGCGGGCCAGATAACCATGCAAGTTCATCTGCCCCAGGCCGATTGCGTGGGAGCTGTTGTTGCCCTGCTCGATCGACGGCACCGACCAGATGTGGGTCTGGTCGCTCACCGCGGTCAGCGCGCGGATGGCCACCTCGATGGTCTGCGCGAAGTCCGGTGAATCCATGGTCTTGGCGATGTTGAGCGAGCCGAGGTTGCACGAGATGTCCTTGCCCACCTGCGCGTAGGACAGATCGTCGTTGAACACCGACGGCGTCGACACCTGCAGGATCTCCGAGCACAGGTTGCTGTGGGTGATCTTGCCGTCGATCGGGTTGGCCCGGTTCACCGTGTCCTCGAACATGATGTACGGGTAGCCGGATTCGAACTGCAACTCGGCCAGCGTCTGGAAGAACTCGCGCGCCTTGATCTTGGTCTTGCGGATCTGCGCGTTGTCGACCATCTCGTAGTACTTCTCGGTGACGTTGATGTCAGCGAACGGCAGACCGTACACGCGCTCGACGTCGTACGGCGAGAACAGGTACATGTCCTCGTTCTTCTTGGCCAGCTCGAAGGTGATGTCCGGGATCACCACGCCGAGGCTCAGTGTCTTGATCCGGATTTTCTCGTCGGCGTTCTCGCGCTTGGTGTCGAGGAAGCGGTAGATGTCCGGGTGGTGGGCGTGCAGATACACCGCACCCGCGCCTTGGCGGGCCCCGAGCTGATTGGCGTAGGAGAACGAATCCTCCAGCAGCTTCATGATCGGGATGACACCCGAGGACTGGTTTTCGATGTTCTTGATCGGGGCGCCGTGCTCACGAATGTTGGAGAGCAGCAACGCAACTCCGCCACCGCGCTTGGACAGCTGCAGTGCGGAGTTGATGGAGCGCCCGATGGACTCCATGTTGTCCTCGATGCGCAGCAGGAAGCAGCTCACCGGCTCGCCGCGTTGCTTCTTGCCCGAGTTGAGGAACGTCGGAGTGGCCGGCTGGAACCGGCCGTCGATGATCTCGTCGACCAACTTCTCGGCCAGGTCGGTGTCACCAGCCGCCAGCGTCAGCGCGACCATGACGACACGGTCCTCGAATCGCTCCAGGTACCGCTTGCCGTCAAAGGTCTTCAGCGTGTAGCTGGTGTAGTACTTGAACGCGCCAAGGAAGGTCGGGAACCGGAATTTCTTGGCGTAGGCACGGTCCAGCAGCGACTTCACGAAGTTGCGGCTGTACTGGTCGAGCACCTCGCGCTCGTAGTAGTTCTTCTCGATCAGGTAGTCGAGCTTCTCGTCCTGGCTGTGGAAGAAGACCGTGTTCTGGTTGACGTGCTGCAGGAAGTACTCGCGCGCCGCCTGCCGGTCCTTGTCGAACTGAATCTTGCCGTCTTTGTCGTACAGATTCAGCATCGCGTTGAGGGCGTGGTAATCCGTCTCCCCCGGAAGCGTGTGCGTGCTGTCGGTTACAGGCTCTGCAGCTGTGACGGTCGGTGGCACGTCTGTTCCTTCCAGAAGTCGACGAGGCCGGCGCGGACGGCCTCCACGTCGTCAGGGGTACCCATGAGTTCGAAGCGATACAAGTACGGCACGCCACACTTGCGCGAGACCACATTGCCCGCGTAGGCGAACTCCGCACCGAAGTTGTTGTTGCCCGCAGCGATGACGCCGCGGATCAACGACCGGTTGTGTTCATTGTTGAGGAACGCGATGACCTGCTTGGGCACGTAGCCGCCGTTGTTGATGTCCGGCGTGGCTCGGCCTCCGCCGTAGGTCGGCAAGATCAGGACGAACGGTTCGTCCACCTCGATACGGCCGTGCAGCGGAATCCGGGTCGCGGGGATGCCCAGCTTCTCGACGAACCGGTGAGTGTTTTCCGAGACGCTGGAGAAGTAGACGAGATTGGTCATCCTGGCCCCGATCCTTCCCCCCGTGGTTACTGCCTCCGCTACGCGCTGACCGCTGCGCCGCTGAGCGCCTTGATCCGGTCCGGACGGAAGCCCGACCAGTGCTCGTTGCCGGCCACGACAACCGGAGCCTGCAGGTAACCAAGCGCCATCACGAAGTCGCGAGCCTCGCTGTCGAGCGTGATGTCCACCTTCTCGTAGGCGATGCCCTGCTTGTCCAGCGCCTTGTAGGTGGCGTTGCACTGCACGCATGCGGGCTTGGTGTACACGGTGACGGTCATCTGCGGTACGGCTCCTCTTGCGGTAAGTGAAAGATCTAAACCCGGACTGGCAACTTGGTCGGAACACTGCGTTCGCTAAACTTCAGCGACCTCCAGCCCTCCAAAATTCCTGGCGCCAGAAGCCGCTCTCCGGTCGGTCCTGGAACCGATTCGGCCGGATTCGCTGTGCTCCGGCGGGCTCCCGAACCGTGGTGGCCTGTCGGTCTCACAGACACTACACCTAGTGGCCGACCATCCGAAGCCATACAACATGTTCTGAATAACATTTTTGAAATTCCCAGGTCGTAAGCTCACCGCAAGCCCCGCGCCCGGCGTGTCGCAAACGACTGCAGGCCGCGTGTCGCGCTATATCTATGGGTGTACCACCAGCCACCGACAAGTACGTCTCGCCTAGCACATCAAGATCGCCGGTAGCAAACCCGCTGCAGGCGATCTGCGGCCGTACCCGGCCGTCTGGCGAGGCGATCGAGACCGGTGGCCCGATGCGGTGTCGCGGACACGCAGATCTGGCGAAGATCCCGAGACGACAAAGCTGGGGCCGACATCGTCGACCCCAGCTTTGGTGTGAACGCGCCGGCTCAGCGGAGCCGACTCAGATTCGTCGGATCAGTTCACCTCGGCGGCGAGCTTGCCCACGATGTCGCGCACGGTCGCGGCGACCTCGTCGTTCTCTCGCGGGTGGCGCCCATCCAGAGCCTTCGCCGGCAGTGACAGCTTCAGGTCTTCGACGACCCGAGGCCCGGCGATGCCGAACGACTTGCGGGTCTCGTCGTGCGCCCACACCCCGCCGTACTGGCCCAGCGCCGTGCCGACCACAGCCAGCGGCTTGTCCTTGAGCGCACCGTTGCCGTAGGGCCGCGACAGCCAGTCGATGGCGTTCTTCAGCACACCCGGGATGCTTCCGTTGTATTCCGGCGTAACGACGAGTGCGGCGTCGGCGCCGGCGGCCGCGGTCCGCAGCGCTTTCACCGACTCGGCCACACCGTCACCGTCGATGTCCTCGTTGTAGAACGGCAGCTCCCCCAGCTGATCGAAGATCCGCAGGTCCACGCCGTCCGGCGCAGCCTCGACGGCGAGCTCGGCGAGTTGCCGGTTGGTCGACGCCGCACGCAGGCTGCCCACCAGTACCAGAACCTTGATATCGGCCATGTTCATTCTCCCTATGTCGTCTGACCCGATCTTCGCCCAGAGTAACCGGACTGTGGTCCGATTAATTCCGCCTGAGTTAAAGTTCAAGGGTGACTGCTTCTGACCGGCGTGCCAGGCTCGCGGTCACCGACGCGACGCCGGCCGAACGGGGCGATGCCGCCCGCAACCGCGAACTCCTGCTCGACGCCGCACGCCGCCTCATCGCGGAACGCGGCCCCGACGCCGTGAGTACCGACGATATCGCGGTCGCCGCCGGCGTGGGCAAGGGAACACTGTTCCGCCGGTTCGGCAGCCGCGCCGGTCTGATGATGGTCTTGCTCGACGAGGACGAGAAGGTCGAACAGGAAGCGTTCATGTTCGGACCTCCCCCGCTCGGCCCCGGCGCACCTCCGCTGGAACGGCTGCTCGCCTACGGCCGCGACCGGCTGCGGTTCGTGCACTGCCACCACGCACTGTTGTCCGACGCGGCCCGCGATCCGCAGACCCGCTTCGCAGGCCCGGCGATGTTGCACCGCGCACACGTCCGGATGCTGCTCGAAACCGCAAACACCACAGGCGATCTCGATGCCCAGGCCGATGCGCTGGTCGCTCTGCTGGACGCCGACTACGTGGCACACCAGCTCAACGACCGTGGCCGGACCCTCGACGAGCTCGGCGCGGCATGGGAGGCGACGGCTCGCAAACTGTGCGGCTGTTGACGCGATGAGCGGCTGGATTCTTCACGTCGACCTCGACCAGTTCCTGGCGTCGGTGGAGTTGCGCCGCCACCCCGAGCTGGTCGGTCAACCGGTCATCGTCGGCGGCAATGGCGATCCCACAGAACCCCGCAAGGTCGTCACCTGCGCGTCGTATCAGGCCCGGGAGTTCGGCGTGCACGCCGGCATGCCACTGCGAACCGCGGCCCGCAAGTGTCCCGACGCCACCTTCTTGCCGTCAGACCCCGCCGCGTACGACGAGGCGTCCGAACAGGTGATGGGGCTGCTGCGCGATCTCGGCCACCCGCTGGAGGTCTGGGGCTGGGACGAGGCGTACCTGGGCACCGACGATACGGTCGACCCCGTCGAGCTGGCCGAACGCATCCGCACAGTGGTTGCCGCCGAAACCGGGTTGTCGTGCTCTGTGGGTATCAGCGACAACAAGCAGCGGGCCAAGATCGCCACCGGGCTCGCCAAGCCCGCGGGGGTGTACCGGCTCACGGCCGACAGCTGGATGGACGTGATGGGCGCCCGCCCGCCCGACGCACTTTGGGGCATCGGACCGAAAACCACCAAAAAGCTTGCCACCCTTGGTATCACGACGGTCGCCCAGCTGGCCGCCACTGACGCCGAGCTGCTCACGTCGACTTTCGGGCCGACGACCGGGCTGTGGATCCTGTTGCTGGCCAAGGGCGGTGGTGACACCGAGGTCAGCGCAGAACCATGGGTGCCGCGGTCACGCAGCCACGTCATCACCTTCGCGCACGATCTCACCGACCGCACCGAGATCGACGCGGCGGTACGTGACCTGAGCTTGCGCACCCTGACCGAGGTGGTCGAACAGGACCGCGTCGTGACGCGGGTCGCCGTGATCGTGCGCACCAACACCTTCTACACGCGCACCAAGATCCGGAAACTGCCGCAACCGGGCACCGACGCCGCGGTGATCACCGATACCGCCCTGGCCGTGCTGGACCTCTTCGAACTCGACCGGCCGATCCGGTTGCTCGGTGTGCGGCTCGAGCTGGCCATGCCACCCGGCACCGACGCCGGTGTCGGACCCGGTCAATAACCTGTTCGCATGCTGCAGACCATCGCCATCCGGGGCTACCGGTCACTGCGCGACGTGACGCTGCCGCTGACCGACCTCACTGTCGTCACCGGCGCCAACGGCACCGGCAAGTCGTCGCTCTACCGGGCGCTGCGACTACTCGCCGATTGCGGACGCGGCCAGGTGATCGGGTCGCTGGCGCGGGAGGGCGGATTGCAGTCCGTGCTGTGGGCCGGGCCGGAGCAGCCGGCCGAGGAGGCGCAGGGCACCACCCGTACCCGCCCGATTTCGCTCGAACTCGGCTTTGCCTCAGACGATTTCGGCTACTTGGTCGACCTCGGTCTGCCACAGATGGCCGGCACCGGGCCGACCGCGTTCGCGCTGGATCCCGAGATCAAACGCGAGATGGTCTTCGCCGGCCCGGTGTTGCGGCCCAGCTCGGCGCTGGTGCGTCGCACCCGCGAATATGCCGAGGCAGCAGCCGAATCCGGCCGGGGCTTCGACGAACTGAGCCGGTCGCTGCCCTCCTACCGCAGCGTGCGCGCCGAATACGCCCACCCCCACGCCCTGCCCGAGTTGTCGGCGGTCTCCGAACGGTTGCGCGACTGGCGCTTCTACGACGGCTTCCGGGTCGACGCAGGTGCTCCGGCGCGCCGGCCGCAGGTGGGCACCCGCACCCCGGTGCTCTCCGACGACGGAGCCGACCTCGCCGCGGCCACCCAGACCATCATCGAGGCCGGGTTGGACGACCTGGCCCGCGCGGTCGCCGATGCTTTCGACGGCGCCTCCGTCTCGGTCGCCGTCAACGACGGGCTCTTTGATCTGCAACTGCACCAACGCGGTATGTTGCGGCCCCTGCGCGCCGCTGAATTATCCGACGGCACACTGCGTTTCCTGCTGTGGGCGGCAGCCTTGTTGAGCCCACGACCGCCTTCGCTCATGGTGCTCAACGAACCGGAGACGTCGCTGCACCCGGACCTGGTGCGGCCCTTGGCAACCTTGATCGCCACTGCCGCCACCCAGACTCAGGTGGTGGTGGTCACGCACTCCCGGGCTCTGCTGGAATTCCTCGACACCACGCCGGTCGCCGACGAGAAGCGCGGCCGCGCCATCGAAGTGGAGCTCTACAAGCAGTGGGGTGAAACGAAAGTCGCCGGTTTGGGCCTGTTGACCACGCCCGCCTGGCACTGGGGAAACCGTTAGCGGCGGGGCCGCAGTGCACGGGTGAACAGCACGTTCACCTGACGCATGGCCACGCTGTAAGGCCACCACGCGACGCGTTTGAACGCATACAGCGCACGGATGTCGGGTGAGGTGTAGATCAGGAACCGGTTACGCCGCACGCCGGCCAGGATCTTGGCGGCCGCCTTCTCCGGGGACACGGCGTGTCCGGCGAACCGGTCCACCCACTTCTGCACGTCAGGATCGTCGCGGTCGACGCCGGCGATCTGAACCGTCTGCACCAGACCGGTTTTCACCGCCCCGGGGACCACCACCGACACCCCGATACGGTGCCGGGCCAGGTCGAACCGCAGCACCTCGCTGAGCCCACGCAGCCCGTACTTGCTGGCGCTGTAGGCGCTGTGCCAGGGCAGGGCCACGATGCCGGCGGCCGACGAGACGTTCACCAGCTGACCACCCTTGCGGGCGGCGACCATCGGCGGCACAAACGTCTCGATGACATGGATGGGGCCCATGAGATTGACGTCGATCATCGAGCGCCAATGCTGATGGGTGAGCTGATCGACTGTGCCCCACGCCGAGATGCCGGCGATGTTCATCACCACGTCCATCGCGGGGTGCGCGGCGTGGATGTCGGCCGCGAACGCGGCTACCTGGTCGTAGTCCGAGATGTCGAGTGCGCGGTGCGCGGGCACCTGCGCACCGAGCGCCTGCGCGTCGGCCACCGTCTGTGCCAGACCGTCGACATCGCGGTCGGTGAGATACAGTTCGGCACCCTGCGCCGCCAGGGCAAGCGCAGTGGCCCGCCCGATACCGCTTGCCGCCCCCGTGATGAAGCAGCGTTTCCCCCGAAAGTCGCTCCCCTGCGCCATAGCGGTGACCATACCGGGACGGCTAGCCGGACCGGCCACCCCACAGGGCATTGAGCCACAGTCGTTCCAGCACGTCGACCGCGCGCTGCGGGTCCTCGCCGCGGCCGATGAACGCCGGGTCGTGGGACAGCGTCATCGCGGTGGTCGCCACCAGCATGCGTACCAGCCCGGAAATGTCGTCCGAGATTGGGCGGGCCCCGCTGTCCTGCTCGATCAGGCCGACGATCTTGGCGATCACCCCGTCCTCGAAGTCGTTCATCAGCTCACGGATCTGCGCATCGGTGTTCTGCGCGATGGTGCAGGCCGACATGATGGGGTCGTTGGTGGCGAATACCAGGGCGGCATTGCCGACCATCCGCTTGGCGAACGCCGCGGGTTCCTCGTCGGGCTCGCGCGGCGCGTAGTTGTGCGTGAGTTGGTCGAGCTGCTCCATGGCTTCGGCCACGATCACCGCGAGGACCGCGTACTTGGTGTCGAAGTAGAAGTAGAAGCCCGAGCGGGCCACGCCGGCGCGTTCGCTGATCGCGCTGACGGACAGGTCGGCGAACGATTGCTCCTCGAGCAGCTCCCGAACAGCCTTGACGATGGCGTCGCGCTGCCGGTCACCGCGGCTGCGCCGCACCGGGCCTTCGTTGCTGTCCTCCGGGATCTGTTCGGCGGTCATGGCACTAGACCTTCGCATTGCGACAGGCCAGAACAAAACTTGACATGCGTCAAGTCTGACAGCCAGGATGGCCTCAGGTGGTGACATCGACCACACATTGTCAGTTTCAGCGGCCTCAGGAGCGGTTCATGGCAACGATCAGCACTCCGCACTATCTCCTTGATCAGGCAAAGCGACGCTTCACCCCGACACCGAACACGCTGCCGGGCATGGCCGCCGTGGAGAAGCGCCTGAAGGAGAAGGACTGGGATCAGTTCGTCTTCTCCGAGCCGCCGGCGGGCAGTGGCCTCAAGGCGATCATGGGCGACTCCGGGCTGCCGATCATCGGCCACATGATCGAGATCTTCCGCGGCGGCCCCGAGTTCATCCTCGACATGTACCGCAAGCACGGGCCGCTCTACTTCGCCGATTCACCGGCCCTGTCCGCGGTGATGGCCCTGGGGCCCGACGCCACCCAGGCGGTGTTCTCCAACCGCAACAAGGACTTCTCCCAACGCGCCTGGGATCCGGTGATCGGCCCCTTCTTCGAGGGCGGGCTGATGTTGCTCGATTTCGACGAGCACATGTTCCACCGCAGGATCATGCAGGAAGCCTTCACGCGCACCAGATTGACCGGCTACGTCTCGCACATCGACTCGGTGGCAACGCAGGTGCTGGCCAACGACTGGGTGGCCGACGATGCGCGATTCCTGTTCCACCCCGCGGTCAAGGAGCTGACCCTCGACATCGCCTCGGAGGTCTTCATGGGCCATCCCGCCGGCACCGATCGCAAGCTCGTCACCACCATCAACCAGGCCTTCACGACCACCACCCGGGCCGGTAACGCCGTCGTGCGCACCCCGGTTCCGCCGTTGGCCTGGTGGCGCGGCATCCAGGCGCGCAAAACCCTGGAGGACTATTTCTCCAGCTCGATCGGCGAGAAGCGGCGGTCGGAGAGCACCGACATGTTCAGCGTGCTCTGTCACGCGCAGGACGAGGACGGCCAGAGCTTCACCGACGATCAGATCGTCAGCCACATGATCTTCCTGATGATGGCCGCGCACGACACTTCGACCTCGACCATGACGACGATGGCCTACCACCTGGCCGCCAACCCGCAGTGGCAGGACGAGTTGCGCGCGGAGTCCGACCGCATCGGGGACGGTCCGTTGGATATCGAGGCGCTGGAGAAGCTGGAGACCTACGACCTGGTGATCAACGAGTCGCTGCGGATGATGACGCCGCTGCCGTTCAACTTCCGCCAGGCCGTGCGGGACACCGATCTGCTGGGTTATTTCATCCCGGCCGGAACCAATGTGGTGACGTGGCCGTCGATCAACCACCTCATGCCCGAGCTGTGGACCGACCCCAAGCGCTTCGATCCCGCCCGCTTCGCCGAGCCCCGCAACGAGCACAAGAAGCACCGCTACGCATTCGCACCGTTCGGCGGTGGCGCACATAAATGCATCGGGATGGTGTTCGGGCAGCTGGAGATCAAGACCGTCATGCACCGGCTCCTGCGCCGGTACCGGCTGGAGCTGGCGCATCCGGGCTACACGCCGAGGTATGACTACGGCGGCATGCCGGTGCCGATCGACGGGATGCCGATCGTGCTGCGCCCCGTCCGCTGACAGCAGCCCCGCCGGAACTGCATTCCCGGTCGCTATCTCTCGAGATAAGCGACCGGGAATGCAGTTCCGGTGGTTTCAGGTGCTCATCAACCGGTTCACGCACGCGATGACAGCCCGCAACGCCGACAACTCCGGGTCGGTGTCCAGGCCCATCGCCCACATGCTGCGGCTTCCGTCGTTGCCCTGCAGGAAGGTGGCGGTGCGTCCGCCGGTCGGCAGCTGGTGAAACGAGGTGGTCTCCAGGGCGATACCGCGGTCGTGCAGCATCGCGGTCAGCGCGGCGATCGGGCCACTGGCTGCGGCCCGTGACGTGCTGACGGTGTCGCCGACGGCGAGGGTGGCCTGGTAGCCGCGGCTCTGCGGTCCCAACCGTCGTCCCTGGCGCGCGGCGTCGGTGCAGCTCCACTGGCCCAAGCGCAGCGGCCCGCCGCTGGGCGCGTATTCGGCCAGGAAGTCGTCCCAGGACACCGACTCCGCGGCGGCCCGCACGCCACGGGGCAGCGGCGCGGCGAAGCTGGCCGCGAACGCGGGACGGTGGTGCGTGATCGGTGTTGCCGAGGGATACATGTGCCGGCCTTCTCTGGTCCAGAGGAATCGACCGACGACGTAGCAATGACCCACAGCGAGGGGTCGGTCTGGATCAGACCCCGCTGCGGGTTGCTACTACAAGTCGCCTTGGCACGTTGGCGATGCTAGACGCTGCCCCGGCAGTCGCGCAATCACTTTCACTGGGTAACGTCGGCGCCGTGGACGCCTCATGAGTTTCTGGGACGTCGCACTGCTCATCGCCGCAGGCATCATCGGCGGCTTGTCCGGCAGCATCGCCGGCCTCGCGTCGGTCGCCACTTACCCGGCACTACTGCTGATCGGACTGCCGCCCGTGACGGCGAACGTGACCAACACCGTCGCCATCGTGTTCAACGGCATCGGCTCGGTGTGGGGTTCACGACCTGAGCTGGCCGGGCAGGGTGCGTGGATCAAGCGGATCCTGCCGGTCGCCGTGGTCGGCGGCGCCGCGGGCGCGGCACTGCTGCTGTGCACCCCGGCCGAAGGTTTCGAGAAGGCCGTGCCGCTCCTCATCGGCGTCGCGTCGTTGGCGATCCTGTTGCCGCCCAAGGAGCATCGAGAAGCGCGGCTGGGCGATCACCGCGATCACATCGTGCGCGTGACCGTGGAAGCCGTGACGATCTTTCTGATCACGATCTACGGCGGCTACTTCGGTGCCGCTGCCGGTGTGCTGTTGTTGGCCCTGTTGCTGCGGGCCGGAGGTGCCACGCTCGCCCACGCCAACGCGGGCAAGAACGTCATCCTCGGCGTCGCCAATTCTGTGGCGGCCCTTGCCTTCGTGTTCTTGGCGCCCGTGTACTGGCCTGCGGTGCTGCCGCTCGGGTTGGGTTGCCTCATCGGCTCACGGCTGGGGCCGATCGTGGTGCGGCACGCTCCGGCCACGCCACTGCGGGTGCTGATCGGCCTGGCGGGCTTCGCGCTGGCCATCAAGCTCGCCTTCGACGCCTACTGACCTTCACCGCGAAAAGACGCGAAAGTTCGCCAACTGCGGCGTGTCGTGCGCCGCAGCTGGGGGCACCACCAACTTGCGGGGGACTGCTCGCCGGTCAAAGGAACGGGTTGTCCCCCTTGGCGACCCGGGTCCCCAGATCGATCAGGTTGGCCGCCGACGCATGCAGTTGTTCACCGGCTTCCCGGCTGGCCCGCCCGGCCAGGTACCGCGACCAGGTGCCCTCGATCACGATCCCGAGCTTGAAGCAGGCCAGCGCCACATACCAGTCGAGTACAGAGATCTTTCGGCCGCCGGCATCGCGGTAGGCGTCGAGCAGGTCGCCCCGGCCGGCGAGCCCACCGAGAGCGGCCAACGCCGAGCCCGCGTTGATGGGGTTGGGATGGTGCGGCCAGCACACCAGCATCCAGCCGAGGTCCAGTAGCGGGTCGCCGATGGTGCACATCTCCCAGTCGATGAACGCGGCCAACTGCGGGCTCTCGCGCTCCAACAGCACGTTGTTCAGGTGGGCGTCACCGTGCATGATGCCGGGCTCGGCGTCGGCCGGCCGGTTCGATTCCAGCCACTGCGCCAACTCCCCCACCGCGGGCAGTGATTCCGGCGCGTAGTGCTCGTGCCGGTAGCTTTCCAAGAGCCGCAGGAACTGCGGAACTTGGCGAGCCAGAAAGGAACCCGGCGGCCGGATCTCTGCCAGGGGGCTGTCGACCCAGGCGGCGTTACCGAGCTCGGCCAGGCTCGCGGCGTACGACAGCCCGACGCGATAGCGCATGTCCGCATCGGCCCGGTACGCGTCGGCGACCTCGGTGCCCGGGTTGAATCCGTCCACCTGCTCCATCAGATAGAACACGACACCGAGCACGTCGAGATCGGTGCAGCCGGCGATGAATCCCGGATGGGGTACCGCGGACCCGGCCAGGGTCCGCAGCACGGCGATCTCACGCAGCATCGTCTTGTCGCTGGTCGGACGCGGGTGTAGCGGTGGTCGGCGCAGCACCATCGGCCTGCCGTCGACCCGCAGACCCACCACGATGTTCTGGGTTCCGCCGGTCAGCGGCACCACATCGGTGATGGTCGAACCGACGCCCTGGCTGCGCAGCCAGGGCGTCAACGCCGCCAGGTCGGCGTCACTGAGCGTCGGCAGCGGCTGCACGTCGTCCGGCATGCAGCCATCGTGCCAGCCCGCATTCAACGCTTACGCGCGGTCACCAAGAGGTACTGCCAGGCCATCGAGCCGTCACTGATGCTGCGGTCCCCCAGGGCAGCGATGTCGGCGTCGAGTTCGGCCACCCGCGCCGGATCGTCGGCGATACCGCGGTACGCCGCGATGGTCGGCCCGTAGTTGGCCTTGAAATAGTCACGAAATGCGGCCCCGTCGGCGAATGTGCCCACCGACAGGTCTCGCCGTTGCGCGCTGATGTCGACGACTGCGTCGCCGAACAATGCGCGCACATAGTCCTCACTGCCCCACAGCGGCGGGGCGGACACCCCGGCCGGTGGCGCGGGCACGTACGGCTTCATGGTCGCGAACAGCTGTCCGATGAAACCTTCAGGGGTCCAACTGATCACGCCGATACGGCCGCCCGGGCGGCACACCCGGATCAGCTCGTCGGCCGCCTGCTGATGATGCGGCGCGAACATCACTCCGATGCACGACATCACCACATCGAACTCGTCGTCCCCGAACGGCAGCGCTTCCGCGTTGGCCTCGCGCCACTGCAGTTCGACACCGCGGTCCGTGGCATGCTGCCGGCCCCGCTGCACCAACTCCGGGCACAGATCGCTGGCAACGACCCGCGCACCCGTCACCGCGGCGGGGATCGCCGCATCGCCGGTGCCCGCCGCGACATCGAGCACCCGGTCGCGGGTTCCGACGCCGCAGGCGGCCACGAGTTCAGGACCGAGCGGCGCCACCACCTCGGCGGCGATGGCGGCGTAATCGCCCAACGCCCACAGCGCACGGTGCTTGGCTAACAAATCGTCCACTACAGCGCTCATCGGTGACTCCTCTCGCAGGGGTGAATCCATGCTCCGGCCGACCCCCGCGCGCATCTAGTTCCACTTCTGTACCGGGCCCGATACTGAATCTGTACTGGGCATGCCTGCTGCGAGACCATAGATTCGGCGGCGATCCACGAAAGGTGCGGATATGTCGGGATACGGCCAGTTCTGCCCGATGGCCAAGGCCATGGAATTGCTCGACGAACGCTGGACGATGCTGGTCGTCCGAGAGCTACTGCTCGGCAGCACCCATTTCAACGATCTGCGCCGTGGGGTGCCCAAGATGTCCCCGGCGCTGCTGTCCAAACGACTCAAGACCCTGACCCGCGCCGGGGTCGTCGAGCGCGCTGAAATCGATGGTCGCACAACCTATTCCCTCACCGACTGCGGTCAGGAGCTGGCCGGCATCGTCACCGCTCTTGGGGCATGGGGAGTTCGTTGGATCGGTGAGCTCGGTGAGGCCGACCTCGATCCACACCTGCTGTTCTGGGACATGCGCCGCACCATCCCGATCGAGAACTGGCCCCGGTCGCGCACCACGGTCGCGTTCATTCTCGACGGCGTCGCGGTCAAGGCATCACGATGGTGGCTGGTGGTGTCCGACGGTCAAGCCGACGTCTGCGATGTCGACCCGGGCTACGACGTGACGGGCACCGTCGAAACCAGCCTGCGCACGCTGACCCGGATCTGGCGTGGCGATCAGGGTTGGACGCACGCCGTGCTCGACGGCAGCGTCGCATTGTCCGGTCCCGGGGACGTGCGGCGCGCCATCCCCAAATGGCTCGGGCAGAGCGCGGCGGCGGCAGTACCCCGGCCGGCCTGAATCACATTGCGATATAACCGCTTCCAGCGGTGTCGGGTGTCAGTCCAGAATGCGGCGTGCGACGTTGGTGGACACCAGGTCGAGCAGCTCGTCAGCGCGGCCGGCCAGGATGGTCCGGATCGCGTACAGCGAGAAGCCCTTGGCCTGTTCGACGGTGATGGCCGGTGGTATCGACAGTTCTTGACGGGCGGTGACGACGTCCACCACGGCCGGCCCGTCGTGGGCGAAGGCGTCAGCCAGGGCCCGTTCCAGGGCGGCCGGCTCGGTCACGCGCCGCCCGAACACCCCCATCGACTGGGCGACGGCGGCGAAGTCGGGATTGACCAGGTCGGTACCGAACGTGACGATGCCCGCAGCTTTCATCTCCAGCTCGACGAAGTTCAGCGACGAGTTGTTGAAGACGATCACCTTGACCGGTAGCCGGTTCTGGATCAGCGTCACCAGTTCACCGAAGAGCATGGTCAGCCCACCGTCACCGGCGAGCGCGATCACCTGCCTGCCAGGGTAGGCGGTCTGGGCGCCGATGGCGTGGGGCAGGGCGTTGGCCATGGTGCCGTGGTTGAACGACCCGATCAGGCGACGCCTGCCGTTCATCGTGAGGTAGCGCGCCGCCCACACCACCGGTGACCCGACGTCGCAAGTGAACACAGCGTCATCGCTGGCGATCCGGTTGGCAAGCGCGGCAACATATTCGGGCCTGATCGGGGTCTTGTCCCGGTCATTGACGGCCAAAGAGTCCAGGGATGCGCGGGTTTTCGCGTAGTGCCGCAGTGCCCGGTTCAGGTGTTCGCGGTCGGTTTTGGCACGCAGCAGGGGTCGCAGTGCGGCCATGGTGTCCTTGACGGTGCCGCGCAGACCGAGGTCGATCGGCGTGCGACGGCCCAGGTTTCGGCCGCGGGTGTCGACCTGGATGATCGTCGCGCCGTCGGGATAGAACTGCTGATACGGGAAATCGGTGCCGAGCATCAACAGGGTGTCGGCCTCTTTGATGGCCTTGTATCCCGACGCGAACCCGAGCAGCCCGGTCATCCCGACGTCGAACGGGTTGTCGTATTCGATGAACTCCTTGCCGCGCAACGCATGTACCACCGGCGCCTGCAATGTCGCGGCCAGTTCGATCAGCTCGTCGTGCGCGCCTGCCACTCCGGCGCCGCCGAGGATGGTGACCCGCTCGGCGGCATTGAGCAGGTCTGCGGCGCGGCGCACCGATTCGTCGTCGGGGCGCATGATCGAATGCGTCGGCAACACCGGGCGCGACGTCCATGCGGAACCTGCAGTGCGCGCGAGGAATATCTCCCCCGGCACGACGACCACCGCGACCCCGCTCTCTTCGACTGCGGCGCGCATCGCCATCTCGAGAATGCGCGGCGCCATCTCCGGGGTGCTGACCAATTCGCAGTAGACGCTGCACTCGCCGAACAGCTGCTGCGGGTGGGTTTCCTGAAAGTATCCCGAACCGATTTCGGTGCGCGGGATGTGCGCGGCGATGGCCAGCACGGGAACCCGGCTGCGTTGCGCGTCGAACAGGCCGTTGATGAGGTGCAGATTGCCCGGCCCGCAGCTACCCGCGCACACGGCCAATTGGCCGGTCAGCGCCGCATCTGCCGCCGCGGCGAACCCCGCCGTCTCCTCATGTCGGACGTGTTGCCACGTGATGGCCTCAGAGCGCCGGATGGCATCGGTGAACCCGTTGAGGCTGTCACCGGGCAGGCCGTACACGCGCCGGACCCCACTGGCACTCAACGCGGAGATCACCTGGTCTGCAACGGTTGCCATGACGCCTCCCGGGATGTGGTGTCGGCGTGACCGGTGTGCACCGAGCGGGACCGGCCACGCCGCATCACTCTACTTGGGGGCGAAGCGCTGGCCGGCGTCCAAACGGATGCACTGGCCGTTGAGCATCGGGTTCTCGATGATCGCGACGGCAAGCTTGGCGTACTCCTCCGGGCGGCCGAGCCGCTTCGGGAACGCGGCATCCTTGGTCAGTTGCGTGGCGAACTCGTCAGGAATGCCCTGCGTCAACCCGGTCGCGAAGAGGCTGGGAGCGATGGCGAGCACCCGGATCCCCATGCTGCCCAAGTCGCGCGCCATGGTCAGGGACATGCCCGCGATAGCCGCCTTTGAGGCTGTGTAGGCGACCTGGCCGATCTGCCCCTCGAAGGCCGCGATCGATGCGGTGTTGATGATGACGCCGCGTTCCTCGGCCTCCGCGTCGACGGGCTCGTTCTTGCTCATCTGCCATGCAGCGAGCCGGCTGACGTTGAACGTCCCGATCAGGTTGAGGTCCACGCTCGCGCGGAACGACTCCAGGCTGTGCGGGCCGTTCTTGCTGATGGTGCGCTCACCGATACCGCCGCCGGCGGTGGTGACGGTGATGTGCAGGCCGCCGAGACCGGCTACGGCCCGCTCCAGGGCCTCCTCGGTGCCCGCGAAGTCGGTGACGTCGACCTCGAAGAACGAGCCGCCGATCTGGTCGGCGACTTCCTTGCCCTTGGACTGCGGTCGGTCCAGCACCGCGACGGCGGCGCCACGCTTGGCCAATGCCTCCGCCGTCGCCTTGCCGAAGCCTGACGCACCACCGACGACGATGGCCTTCTTGCCTTCGATCTCCATCTAGCTCCCTTTCCAAAAATGACCGAATCCGTAAAGCAACCTAGCCGATGGATCCCTTTCGGTAAGCCTTTCGGGTGCGGTTTGCGCGGCGGCCCTGCCGTCACGGTTTCGTCAGCCCTGCCGGGACCATCCGCAGGTAGCTTGTGAATATGGCCGATCGCACAGCTCCCGCACCGGCACTGGCGGGCGTCGCGGCGGCAGCGGTGGCCCTTGGCGTCACCGGATTGCTTGCGGCGCTCTTCGGCCCGGCGTCGGATGCCCGCACGGCGGTCGGGTCCGCGGTCATCGATCTGACCCCGGGGCCGGTCCGGGAGTGGGCCATCGCGACGTTCGGCACCGCCGACAAGCCGATGCTGACCGTTGCGGTGCTCGTCGTCATCGCCACGATCGCCGCGGTGGCCGCCACCTGGGAGACGGGCCGGGTGCCGGTGGGCAGCATCGCCATCGGGCTCGGCGGGCTCGGCGGCTGCGCGGCGGTGTTGACGCGGGCCGGGGCAAGTTGGTCGGCAGTGGTTCCGACGATCATCGGCACACTGTGCGGGATCGCAACGTTGCGCCTGCTGGTCTCAGAAGGGTTGCGCGACAAACCCGTTACCGACGACGGTGTGGATCCCGGCCGGCGCCGCTCATTGGTGACGCTGGGCCTGCTGGGCGCCGGCGTGGTCAGCGGCGTGGCCGGGGCGGTGTTGTCCCGGTTGGCCTCCTCGGTCACCGACGACCGCAACGCCTTCACAGTGCCGCGGCCACTCCATCCGGCGGTGCCGGTGCCGCCCGCGGTCCAGCCCGAGGGTGTTGCGGTGCCGTCGTTCATCACACCGTCGGCACAGTTCTACCGCATCGACACCGCGCTGACCGTGCCACAGCTCAGCCGCGACGACTGGCGGATGCGGATCCACGGGATGACCGACCGCGAGATCACCCTGCGCTGGGCCGATCTGGAGCGCTTCGAGGTCATCGAGAAGGTTGTGACGCTGACGTGCGTGTCCAATCCGGTGGGCGGCAACCTGATCTCCAACGCCACCTGGACGGGTTACCGGGTGCGGGATCTGTTGGCGGCGGCCGGTGTTCACCCCGACGCCGACATGGTGTTGTCGACGTCGGTGGACGGTTTCACCGCGGGCACGCCGGTCGATGCGCTCACCGACGGACGCGACGCGCTGCTGGCGATCGGAATGAACGGCGAGCCTCTGCCCACCGAGCACGGCTATCCAGCGCGGCTGGTGGTACCCGGACTCTACGGATATGTGTCGGCCACCAAGTGGGTGACCGATCTGGAACTGACCCGGTTCGACCGCGCCGAGGCGTACTGGACCAGGCTCGGCTGGTCGGCGCACGGCCCGATCAAGACCGAGTCACGCATCGACGTGCCACGCGACGGTCAACAGGTCGGCCGTGGCTCGGTGCGATTCGGCGGGGTGGCGTGGGCCCAGCAGCGCGGCGTACGCGCGGTGGAGGTTCGCATCGACGGGCCTGAGCGCCAAGGCGATTGGCAGCCGGCTCAACTGGGCGCCGCGTACTCCGACGACACCTGGCGGTTGTGGAGCGCCGACTGGACGGCCACCGGCCCCGGCCGTTACACCATCACCGTGCGGGCCACCGACAACACCGGCACGGTCCAGACGCCCGAGCAGGCCGACCCGGTGCCCGACGGCGCCACCGGCTGGCACCGGGTCGTCTTCGAGGTGACCTGACCCCCGTGCCCCGCCCCCCAGCACCACCCCCCCCAGCACCGCGAGCGTGCGTGTCTGTTGCCCGACACCCCATGTCCAGCCGGCATTTCGCGCACGCTCAGCGCAGACGACCGCGCAAAAAAAATGCTTCGACGTATCCGCCGCAGCCGAATAGGTTGTCATGACATGACACCGGCACAACTTTGGCGCGACACGCTGCGCCGCGGGCTGATGTCGGCACGCAAGGCCCGCGACACCCCGCGCGTGGTTGCGTTGCGGTGGGCGCTCAGCGCGATCGACAACGCGGAAGCTCCTCAGGTCGCCGCCGTCGCGGCATATGCCCCAGGCCCCTTCGCCGCGTCGGTGCCGGGCCTGGGTGCCACCGAGGTCGCGCGGCTCGAGCTCTCCGATACCGAGATTCGCCGCCTCATCGAATCCGAGGTCGACGAACGTCTTTCGGCGGCAGACGAATTCGTAGCAGCGGGCTACCACGTGCGAGCGGCTGAACTGCGGTCCCAGGCCGCGGTGCTGGTGCAGATGCTGAGGAATGTCTGACCATCGTGGCACGCTGAAGGCATGCTGCTTGCCGAGGTCGTCGCCGCATCCGCCGACGTGGCGGCGAGCTCGGGACGGCTGGCCAAAACCGAGCGCATCGCCACGCTGCTGAGCGCGATCATTGCCGCCGGCGAACCCGTCGCGGTCGTGGTCGCCTGGCTCTCCGGGGAGCTGCCGCAACGTCAGATCGGCGTGGGCTGGGCGGGCCTACGGGACCTGCCGACACCCGCGGCCACCCCTACGCTGACCGTCACCGATGTGGACAGCCGGCTCAGCGCGATCGGCGCGGTCACCGGTAAAGGCTCGCAGGCCCACCGGGCCCGCCTGGTCCGCGAGCTGTTCGGCGCCGCCACCGCCGGTGAACAGACCTTCCTGCGCCGCCTGCTCGGCGGTGAGTTGCGTCAGGGAGCGCTGGTCGGCGTCATGGCCGACGCCGTCGCACGCTCGTCGGGCATTCCGGCGACCGAGGTGCGCCGCGCCGCCATGCTCGCCGGCGACCTGCCTGCCGTCGCGGCCGCGGCAGCCACCGGCGGCGTCACCGCGGTACAGGCCTTTGGCCTGCAGGTCGGCCGCCCGGTGGGGCCGATGCTGGCGCAGACCGCAAGCGACATCGACGATGCCCTCGAAAAGCTCGGCGGCACAGCCGTTCTGGAGACAAAGCTGGATGGCGCACGGGTGCAGATTCACCGCGTCGGGTCCGACGTGTCCATCTACACCCGCAGCCTCGACGACGTCACCTCGCGGCTACCGGAGGTGGTCGCGGCGACGCTGGCGCTCCCGGTCACCGACCTCATCGCCGATGCCGAGGCCATCGCGCTGCGTCCCGACGGCCGGCCGCATCGGTTCCAGGTCACCGCCTCGCGCTTCGGCCGCCGGAATCCGACCGACGAGGTGCCGCTGTCGGTGTTCTTCTTCGACCTGCTGCACGTCGACGGGCGCGATCTCCTCGACCTGCCGACCCTCGAACGTCGCGCCGCCCTCGATGCGATCGTCCCGGCCTCCCGGCGCGTCGATCACATCGTGACCGCCGACCCCGAACAGGCCCGCGAATTCGTGGCCACGACCCTGGCCGCCGGGCACGAAGGGGTGATGGCGAAAGCCCCGGGAGCGCCGTACGAGGCGGGGCGGCGCGGGGCGGGCTGGCTCAAGGTCAAGCCGGTGCACACGCTGGATCTGGTGGTGCTCGCCGTGGAATGGGGCTCGGGGCGGCGCACCGGAAAGCTCTCCAATATTCATCTGGGCGCACGCGATCCGGAAACAGGCGGGTTCGTGATGCTGGGCAAGACGTTCAAAGGGATGACCGACGCGATGCTTGCCTGGCAGACCGAACGCTTCACCGAGCTGGCCGACGGTCCCATCGACGGGTACGTGGTGAAACTGCGGCCCGAGCAGGTCGTCGAGATCGCTTTCGACGGCGTGCAGGGCTCGTCCCGGTATCCCGGCGGAATGGCGTTGCGGTTTGCCCGCGTGCTGCGTTACCGCGACGACAAATCGCCTGAAGAGGCCGACACCGTCGAGACTGTCCGGGCCCTGTACGAACGCTGAGGAGGGTTCCGCCACGCGAGTGCGGCGGCGATGAAAAGATCGGCCCATGGCCACACCCACCGCGTCCGACCGGATCGAGGAGACCGACGGCGACGTCACCTACATCCGCACCGACAAGGATCTGCCGCCGGTCGCAATAATTGATCGCCGCGGGATCACCACGCGGCACAAAATCATCTTCGCGATCATCGCGCTCGTCGGCGCCGTCGCCTGGGCGATGATCGCGTTCTTCCGCGGGGAGACCGTCAACGCGGTCTGGTTCGTGATCGCCGCGATCTGCACCTACGTCATCGGGTTCCGGTTCTACGCCCGGCTGATCGAGATGAAGATCGTCAAACCACGCGACGACAATGCCACGCCGGCAGAACTTTTCGAGAACGCCACCGACTATGTACCCACCGACCGGCGGGTGCTGTTCGGTCATCACTTCGCCGCCATCGCGGGTGCCGGCCCGCTGGTCGGCCCGGTGCTGGCCATGCAGATGGGCTACCTGCCCGGCACCATCTGGATCATCGTGGGTGCCGTGGTGGCCGGCTGCGTCCAGGACTATCTGGTGCTGGCCATCTCGGTGCGCCGCCGTGGCCGGTCGCTGGGCCAGATGGCCCGTGACGAACTCGGTGCCATCGGCGGTGTCTCCGCCATCGTCGGCGTGCTGGTCATCATGGTGATCCTGCTGGCGGTTCTGGCGCTGGTGGTGGTCAACGCGTTGGCCGAAAGCCCGTGGGGCGTGTTCTCCATCGCGATGACCATTCCGATCGCCATCTTCATGGGTCTCTACCTGCGGTTCCTGCGGCCCGGCCGGGTGTCGGAAGTGTCGCTGATCGGTGTCGTGCTGCTGCTGCTCGCGGTGGTCTCGGGTGGTTGGGTCGCCGAAACCGATTGGGGCGCTGACTGGTTCACCCTGTCGAAGGTGACACTGTCGTGGTGCATCATCGTCTACGGCCTGGCCGCCTCGGTGTTGCCGGTGTGGCTGCTGCTGGCGCCGCGGGACTACCTGTCGACGTTCATGAAGGTCGGCACCATCGCGCTGCTGGCATTGGGCATCCTCATCGCCCGGCCGGTCATGGAGGCGCCCGCCATCTCGCAGTTCGCCACCAGCGGCACCGGCCCGGTGTTCGCCGGGTCGCTGTTCCCGTTCCTGTTCATCACCATCGCCTGCGGTGCCCTGTCGGGCTTCCACTCCCTGATCTCCTCGGGCACCACCCCGAAGCTGCTGGAGAAGGAAAGCCAGATGCGGCTCATCGGGTACGGCGGCATGCTCACCGAGTCGTTCGTCGCGATCATGGCGCTGATCACCGCGGCGATCATCAACCAGCATCTGTACTTCGCGATCAACGCGCCGTCGGCGCAGACCGGGACCACCGCGCAGACCGCGGCCACCTATGTCAACGGCCTGGGTTTGTCCGGTTCCCCGATCACGCCCGGCGAGATCACCGCGGCCGCTGCGGGGGTCGGAGAGGAGACAGTTGTCTCGCGCACCGGTGGCGCACCGACCCTGGCGTTCGGCATGTCCGAAGTGCTGCACCAGGTTTTCGGCGGGGCGGGCCTCAAAGCATTCTGGTACCACTTCGCGATCATGTTCGAGGCACTGTTCATCCTCACCACCGTCGACGCGGGCACCCGGGTGGCGCGGTTCATGCTCTCCGACGGTCTGAGCAACCTCGGCGGCCCGATGAAGAAGTTCCGCAACCCGAGCTGGCGGGTCGGAGCGTGGGCCTGCAGCATCATCGTGGTGGCGGCGTGGGGGTCCATCCTGTTGATGGGCGTCACCGACCCGCTGGGCGGCATCAACACCCTGTTCCCGCTGTTCGGCATCGCCAACCAGCTGTTGGCCGCCATCGCGCTGACCGTCGCGACCGTGGTGGTGATCAAGCGCGGACTGGTGAAATGGGCCTGGATTCCGGGTGTTCCGCTGATGTGGGATCTGGTGGTCACCATGACGGCGTCGTGGCAGAAGATCTTCTCCGGCGACCCCAAGGTGGGCTACTGGAAGCAGCATTCGCAGTACGTCGCGGCCAAGGAGGCCGGCAAGTCGACATTCGGTGCTGCCAAGAACCCGGACCAGATCGATGCGGTCATCCGCAACACGTTCATCCAGGGCACCCTCTCGGTGATCTTCGCGGTGCTCGTGCTCATCGTGTTCCTCGCGGGTGTGGTGATGGCGCTGCGGGCGCTGCGTGGCACCGGCCGCCCGCTCACCGAGGACGACCCGGTGCCGTCGCGGATTTTCGCGCCGTCGGGCCTGATCCCAACCCAGGTCGAGAAGGAGGTGCAGAAACAATGGGACGCCTTGCCGGGCGCACACGCCGGGCCGCACACCAAATCGGTTGGTACGTCGCCACATTGATGGGCGACAACCACTATCGACGTTACGTCGAGCACCAGGCCCGCAGCCACCCCGGCGAGCCGGTGCTCACCGAGCGCGACTACTGGAAGATGCGCCACCGCAACACGGAGGCCAACCCGAACGCGCGCTGCTGCTGACTCGATTGCGCCGAGACTACGGTTTGTGGCGCGAAAAAGCGGTTTTCGCGCCACAAACCGTAGTCTCGGCGCAGTGGGTATGTCGGTCGTAGGCTGGTGCCTATGACGCCGACCACACACCGCGCGGGGTGAGTGCGACGCCCTCCGACGTCGCACGCGCGCCACGTGAGTTCTCGACGGCCGGCTTGCCGGCCGGCGAGCGGATCGAGCGCTGGGAACGGCACAACTCGACGGCGCTGATCGGGTTGCAGTGCCGCACAATCGGCTCCGGCGCTCTCGACGCGCGCGAGATCAATGTCGAACTCGGGGCGCTGGGGCTCGCCCGGGTGATCGCGGGTCCACACATCGTCGAGCGCAGTACCGCACACATCACCGCCTCGCCCGTCGATTCGATCGCCTTGTACTTCACCCTTTCCGGCGAGGCGTTCTTCTACCGCGACGACGGTGTGCGCACGCTGCGTCCCGGCCAAGTGCTGGCGATGGACGCCGATACGCCCTTCGTCCGCGGGTTCTCCGGCGGGCTGGACGAACTCGTCGTCCGCGTCCCGCGCGCAGCCTTTGCCGACCACACCGGCCTCGCCGATCTCGACAGGCCGGTCGTCGCCGCGTTCAACGGCGATCCGCAGGCCGACGCCCTGGCCCACCTGGTCGCACGCGCGCTCAGTGCCGATGCGACCGCTCCCGCGGATGAGGACACCCTGCTCGATCTGGTCGCTTTCATCGCGACCGGGGGGCGGCGGGCGGGTGCGTCGACGCATCTTGCCGCGGCGAAGGCGTTCATCGCGGCCCATCTGACCGATCCCCGCCTGGGCGCGGCGATGGTCGCGGCCGGTGTGGGGCTCAGTGCCCGGCAGCTGTCCCGGGTGTTCGCCGATTCCGGTGTCAGCGTGCCGCACTACATTCGGGAGCGCCGGCTCGACCGGGCCCACGCCCTGCTGATCGACACAGCTCGCCAACACTTGCCGGTCGCGGACATCGCCGCGCAATGCGGGTTCGGCTCGGCCGCGCACTTCTCGACAGCCTTCGCTGAACGGTTCGGCGCCGCACCGAGCGAGATCCGGCGACGCCGCTGACGTCGGGTCCCCCGCTTTCGCGGATCGGCCATCGGTACCGGTTTCGGCCGTATCGCCGCCGGATTCTTCCGGTGTGCCGTTGTGACGCAACACACTCGACGGGTCAGTGCAGCAGCGCAAAAGGAGCGTCAGCCATGCCCGAGTTCTCCGACGGACAATCGCAGACCCGACTGCCTCAGGGCGACGTCGTGACCACCGACGTACTCATCGTCGGTTCCGGACCCGCAGGGTCGTCGGCGGCGTTGGCGCTGTCGACGCTGGGAATCGCCAACATCATGATCACCAAGTTCCGATGGACGGCCAACACGCCGCGGGCGCACATCACCAACCAGCGGTCGATGGAGATCTTCCGCGATCTGGGCATCGCCGACCAGGTGCTCGCCGACGCGACCGATCATTCTCTGGTCGGTGACACGGTGTTCTGCACGTCGATCGCCGGCGAGGAGATCGGCCGGATCCGCACCTGGGGTACCGGTGCTGCCCGTGAAGCCGACTATCAGCTCGCGTCGCCGTGCCTGACCGTCGACATCCCGCAGACCTACCTTGAGCCGATCCTGCTGCGCAACGCCACGGTCCGTGGCACGCAGACGCGGTTCTCCACCGAGTACCTGTCGCATCGACAGGACGACGACGGTGTCGATGTCGCCGTGCGCGATCGGCTGACCGGCCGCGAGTACACGATCCGAGCCCGCTATCTCATCGGCGCCGACGGGGCGCGGTCGAAGATCGCCGCCGACATCGGGCTGCCGTTCGAAGGCCGCATGGACATCGCAGGATCGATGAACATCACTTTCAAGGCCGACATCGCTCAGTACGTCGGACACCGGCCGTCGGTGCTGTACTGGGTGGTCCAGCCCGGCGCGAACGTCGGCGGCATCGGGGCGGGACTGGTCCGCATGGTTCGCCCGTGGAACGAGTGGCTCATCGTCTGGGGCTACGACATCGACCAGCCCGCGCCGCAACTCGACGATGCCGCCGCCGTCACCATCGTGCGTGATCTGCTCGGAATGCCCGACATCGACGTCGAGATCACCGGCTCGTCGCTGTGGGGCAACAACGAGATGTACGCGACGCGGCTACAGCAGGGCCGCGTGTTCTGCGCGGGCGACGCGATCCACCGTCACCCGCCCAGCAACGGGTTGGGCTCCAACACCTCGGTTCAGGATGCCTACAACCTGGCGTGGAAGCTGGCCGCCGTTCTGCGCGGCCAGGCAGACGTATCGCTGTTGGAGACCTACACCACCGAGCGCGCTCCGGTCGCGGAGCGAATCGTCAAGCGCGCCAACAAGTCCAGCCGCGAGTTCAGGCATTTCTTCGATGCACTCGGGGTGACGGACGCGAAGGACGCCACCGAGATGGCCGCGGCGATCGAGGAGCGCAAGGCGAATACGCCTGCGGGAGCGGCCAAACGCGCCGCGCTGGTCGAGGCGATGGAACTCAAGAACTACGAATTCAACGCGCACGGCGTCGAGCTCGGACAGTTCTATGAATCCACGGCCGTGGTCGCCGATGGTCCGGCCCCCGTCGGCGACCGAGATCCCGACCTGTATTACCTGCCATCGACCGTGCCGGGAGCCCACCTGCCACATGCGTGGGTGGGCAACCATCGGGAGAAGTTCGCGCTCATGGATCTGGCGCCGTACCACCGTTTCACCCTGCTGACAGGTGTCGCGGGTGCAGCGTGGGAATCCGCGGCCGCCGACGTCGCGGCCGCCTTGGGCGTCGACGTCGAGACCGTCGTGATCGGCCCGGGCCGCGAGGTCACCGATCTCTACTACGACTGGGCAAAACTGCGCGAAGTCGATGAATCCGGCGCGCTGTTGATTCGCCCCGACAAGCACATCGCGTGGCGTTCGCAGACGCTGCCCGACGACCCGGCGAGTGCGCTCAAGAGCGCCCTGTCCACGGTGCTGGGACGCTGACATGGATTTCAGCCACGACACCCTCCCGCAGCGCGTCACCTTCGCCGGCGGAGGTGCCGCCGCCGCGGTGGCCTCAGAGCTCCGCCGGCTCGACGCGGAGCGGGTGATGGTCATCGCCGGCGCATCAGCGGCACAGGTGGCCGATCGCATCAGTGAGATGATCCCGATCGCTGTGCGGCACAGCGACATCGTGATGCATGTGCCTGTCGATGCCGCCGACCGGGCCCGCGCCGCCGCCACCGACCACGACGCCGATGCGATCGTCTGCATCGGCGGGGGTTCCGCGACGGGACTGGCCAAGGCCGTAGCGTTGACCACCGGACTGCCGATCGTCGCGGTCCCCACGACATATGCGGGGTCGGAGGCGACGCCGGTGTGGGGGCTGACCGACAACGGACGCAAAAACACTGGTGTCGACGTGGCGGTCCTGCCGCGATCAGTGGTTTACGACGCGACGCTACTCGCGTCCTTACCAGCCGACCTGGCCGTCGCGTCCGGACTGAACGCACTCGCCCACTGCATCGACGCGATGTGGGCACCACACGCGGACCCGATTGATCGCGCGTTGGCCAGTGAAGGCATCCGGGCGCTGGCCTCGGGTCTGCCCCGGGTGGCCTCCGCCGGAC
This sequence comes from Mycobacterium dioxanotrophicus, assembly GCF_002157835.1. NCBI lineage: Bacteria > Bacillati > Actinomycetota > Actinomycetes > Mycobacteriales > Mycobacteriaceae > Mycobacterium > Mycobacterium dioxanotrophicus. The sequence goes on from NZ_CP020809.1 coordinate 4,942,898, forward strand.
CCGCCGGGATCGAGGAGACGCTCTACGGCGCCTATCTCGCGGCAACGGCATTCGCCTCGGCCGGTTCCGGCATGCACCACAAGATCTGTCACGTGCTGGGCGGAATGTTCAATTTGCCTCATGCACAGACACATTCGGTGGTGCTGCCGCATGTCCTGGCCTTCAACGCGCCCAACGCGGTCGATGCCGCCAACCGCATCGCCGCCGCGTTCGGCAGCGACACCGCGTCGGCCGGTCTGGCACAGCTGCGCACAGCCGTCGACGCGCCCCGGGCACTGCGCGACTACGGCCTCACCGAGTCCGACCTGCCCGCGGCCGTCGAGGCGATCCTTCCGGTGCTTCCTTCGAACAATCCCACACCCGTAACCCCAGAGAACCTCGCCGCTCTCCTACACGCGGCCTGGGAAGGAGACGATCCCCGATGACACTCTCAGCCGAGCAGCAGCTTCGCGAACAGAACCTCGTCGACCAGGTTGTCGCGTCGTTCGCGCACACCCCCGATCCACGGTTGCGCGAACTGATGGGGGCGGTGGTGCGCCACTTGCACGCGTTCCTGCGTGAGGTGCGCCTCACCGAGGCCGAATGGACCGCCGCGATCGAATTTCTCACGGCCGTCGGGCACATCACCGACGACCGCAGGCAGGAATTCATCCTCCTGTCGGACACCTTGGGTGTGTCGATGCAGACCATCGCGATGAACAACGAGGCGTATGCGAATGCCACGGAGGCAACGGTTTTCGGCCCGTTCTTCGTCGACGACTCACCGCAGATCCCCGCGGGCGGCGACATCGCGGCCGGGGCGTCGGGCGAGCCGTGCTATGTGGAAGGCACCGTGACAGACACCTCCGGAACCCCGATACCCGGAGCGCGACTTGAGGTTTGGGAAGCCGACGACAAGGGCTTCTACGACGTGCAATACGGCGACGAACGTACTGCGGGCAGGGCCCATCTGTTCACCGAACAGGACGGCTCCTTCCGGTTCTGGGGGATCACCCCGACGCCGTATCCCATACCGCACGACGGTCCGGTCGGCGCGATGCTCGCCGCCACCGGCCGATCGCCGATGCGGGCGGCACACCTACATTTCATGGTGACCGCGCCCGGACATCGCACCCTGGTCACGCACATCTTCGTGCGCGGGGACAGCTACGTCGAACGCGACAGTGTGTTCGGCGTGAAAGAGTCGCTCATCACCGACTTCACGCCGCAACCTGCGGGCGCGGCCACACCCGACGGCCGCGCCGTCGACGGACCGTGGTCGCGTGCGCGGTTCGACATCGTGCTGGCGCCTGGAGACTGATCCCCACGCCGAGACTACGGTTTGTGGTGCGAAAACCGCTTTTTCGCACCACAAACCGTAGTCTCGGCGCACACGCGCTAAATTGTCGCCAGCCGCGGCACGGGGCAACTCGGGGTCGAGCTAGCGGTACCGTCTCCCCCGTGCGCGTCCCTACTTGAGCGAAAACCGGACCGGCAGATGCTTGAGCCCGCCGACGAACGTGGTGGCGGTGTGCTGCGGCACCCCGGCCAACTCGATCGACTCCAGCCGCGGGATCAGTTCACTGAAGAAACTGTTGATTTCCATCCGGGCCAGCGCGGCGCCCAGGCAGAAGTGCACACCGTAGCCGAACGCCACATGCTTGTTGGGGTCACGGCCGACGTCGAACCGGAACGGATCGGTGAACACCTCCTCGTCGCGGTTACCCGAGGGGTAGGACAGCAGCACCGATTCGCCTGCGGCGACGGGCGTATCGCGCACCACGGTATCCGTCGCGGCGGTGCGCATGAACGCTTTGACCGGGGTGACCCAGCGGATCATCTCCTCGGTGGCGGTCGCCATCAAGCCGGGATCATCGCCCAGCCGCTGCAGCTGGTCCGGGTTCTGCAGGAGCGCGAGCATGCCACCGGCGATCGTGGCACTGGTGGTGTCGTGGCCGGCCGCGGCGACGATCGCGTAGTAGGAGACGGTTTCGATGTCGTTGAGCGGTGCGCCGTCGATGCGGGCGTTGGCGATCGCGGAGGCCAGATCGTCGGTGGGGTTCGCGCGCCGTGAGGCGGTCAGTTCGCTGAAGTACTGGAACATCTCGAGGAGTGCGGTCATGGTGTCGCCGTCGTCAGCGGCGCGCTTGAACTCGTCGTCGTCGTTGCCGAACAGTTCCTGGGTGAGCTTGAGCATCAGCGGGAAATCCGACTCGGGCACCCCGAGCAGCGACATGATCACGTACAGCGGATAGTTGACGGCGACCTGCTGGACGAAATCGCATTCGCCACCGGCATCCAGCATCTTGTCCACGTGGATCCTGGCGAGTTCGTCGACCCGAACCTTCAACGCCCGCATGGCTTTCGGACGGAACCAGTCGGCACCGACCGCCCGCATGACGCGATGCTGTGGATCGTCCATGTGGATGAGCGTGCGCACCCCGGTCGCGGCCTGACGTTCGTCGTCCTCGGCGGTGACCAGCACGGGCCGCGGCGAGTTCGTGAAGACATCGTTGGCACGTTCGACGGCCATGATGTCGGCGTGCCGGGTGATCGCCCAGAACGGCTGATAGCTCGGCACTTCGACCCAGGACACCGGGGCGTTGGCCCGCAGATGTGTCAGTGCCGCATGGAATGTCGTTTCGTCGGCATAGGCCGACGGGGTCGCGAAGACCTGCGCGGCGTCATCGATGGTCCTGGCACTCATGGGCTACTCCTCACTGTCGGCCACTCACGGAATTCCTCCAGCACCGCGGCAGCGGTGGCCGGTGTGACACCGGCGGGGAAGCTCGGTAGCACGCGATCGATCACACCGTTGCACCGCTGCCACAGGGCTGCGGCCAGTTGGGGTATCGGTGCCACCACCGCGAATGCGTTGAGCACCTCGTCGTCGATCAGGGCACCCATCGCGTCCCACTGCCCCTCGAGCGATAGCCGGTGCAGTTCGGTCTGCAGCTCGCCCCACCCGTGCAGCTCGAGCACGTTGCGATAGGCGGGCGTAGAACCGTAGAACGCCAATTGTTTTCGGGTCGCGGCGGCGGCTTCTGCCCATTCACGTTCGTCGCCGCCGGTCACGAGGAACACTGGGCAGCACACCTCGACATCCTCGCGGCGCCGCCCGCCGCCCTGCATACCGCGTTGCAGGGCTGGAAGAGTCACCTCATCGAGATAGCGCCGCGTGGTGAAGGCGTGGGCCAGCAGGCCGTCGGCGGCCTCACCGCACATCTCGGTCATCAGCTCACCGACGGCCGCCACGAACACCTTCGGGTGCGGAAGCGTCGACGGCTCGGGGGTGAACATCGGTGTCATGATCGTGTGGGTGTAGAACTCGCCGTCGAAGCGCAGTTTCGTGCCGTCGCGCCAGCACGACCAAATCGCCTGCAGCGCCGTGATGTACTCCCGCATCCGGCGCGCCGGGTGGCTCCAGGGCATGCTGAAGCGCTTCTCGATGTGCGGCCGGATTTGGGTGCCCAGCCCGAGGATGAAGCGGCCGCCCGAATACTGCTGCAGGTCCCAGCCCAACTGCGCGACCGTCATCGGACTGCGGGCGAACGCCACGGCGATACCGGTACCGATCTGGATTGTGCGGGTGTGCTCGGCAGCAAGCGCCAGCGGCAGGAACGGATCGTGGTTGATCTCCCCGGTCCAGCATCCGTCGTAGCCCTGCCGTTCCAGTTCACGGGCCGTTTCTGCGACCCGTGCGAGTTGGCTGGGTATGCCGCGGTCGATCTTGACCGAGGCGGCGAGCACATCGTTGGTCCGCAACCCGCCCACCCGATGGACGCTACAGTAAGCAATTCAGTATGGTCAACGGGGCTAGGCTACAAGCCGACCGTCGGTTCGAGGAGCGGAGACCAGCATGACCCACGCCCACGAGTGGAAGGAGTCCCTGCAGGACCTCGACCGCCGCAGGCAGAACTCCTATGCCATGGGCGGCCCCGAGCGGCTGGCCAAACACCACGGCAAGGGCAAGCTCGACGCTCGCGCCCGGTTGGCGCACCTCCTTGACCAGGGGACCTTCCACGAGTTCGGCACCCTGGTGGGCGGCGACATCGCCGCCGACGGCATTGTGACCGGCTCGGGCCTGATCAACGGCTCCCCGGTGATGATCGGAGCGGAGGATTTCACCACCTACGCAGGCAGCATCGGTCCGGGCGGCAACGCCAAGCGCTACCGGCTGGCCGAATTGGCTCTGCGCAACAAGATTCCGCTGGTGATGTTGTTGGAGGGGGCGGGATTCCGCGCCGCCGCAGGCGAGCATTATGGCCGGACGCCGACGGATCTCATTGCCCAGACGCGGTGTTCGGGACAGGTCCCGACGATCTCCGCGGTGCTCGGCGCATCCGCCGGACACGGTGCGCTCGTCGCCCCGGTGTGCGATTTCACCATCATGAGTCCGCAGGGTGCGATCTTCACCGCGGGCCCGCCGGTCGTCAAAGAGTCCACCGGAGAAGACATTACGAAAGAGGACCTGGGAGGTCCGGGCGTCGCGCTCGCCAGCGGCGTCATCCACAACTTCGGCGACAGCGACGAGTCCGTACTCGACGACATTCGCCGCTACCTGTCCTATTTCCCGTCGAGCGCATGGTCCTATCCCCCGGCCGCCGAGCCGGACGATTCCGCCGCACCCCGCGCGACCCCCGAACTGCTCGACATCGTCTCGCGCGACAACCGCCGGATCTACAACATGCGCACGGTGCTCGACGCGGTATTCGACCGGACCGACTGGTTTGAGGTGCAACCCCGCTTCGGCCGGGCGATCATCTGCGCGCTGGCCCACCTGGGCGGCCATCCGGTCGCCGTGGTCGCCAACCAACCGCAGGTGCTGGCGGGCTCAATCGACGCCGACGCCGCTGACAAGGCGGCGCATTTCATCAGCGTGGCCGATTCGTTCCACCTGCCGATCGTGTTTCTCGCCGACAACCCCGGCATGCTGCCGGGCAGCCGCTCTGAGCGTGCCGGCGTATTGCGCAGTGGGGCGCGGATGTTCGCCGCGCAGACCGCGGCGACGACGCTGAAGCTCCACGTCACCCTGCGCAAGGCCTTCGGCTTCGGCTCGATGGTGATGTCGCTGTTGGGATTCGACGGGCAGGGAGCGACGTTCGCCTACCCCGGGGCGACGATGGGCGCCATGGGTGCGGCAGCGCTGAGCCGCGCGTCGCACGCCGGTGAAGACGTCGCCGAGGTACTCAAGCAGATGGAGCTGGAGGCGTCCTACCGGTCGGCAGGCCATCTCGGGTTCGACGAGCTCATCGCTCCCGACGAGACCCGCAACGCCCTGCTCGTCGCACTGCAGCAGGGCCTCTGCAGCAGGCAGAGCGCACCCGAGCCGGTGTCACGGACGCTCATCATGCCGTGACACCGGCTGGTTCTCAGCGGTCAAGCGGGTTGCGCCGCCCGACGATCAGCGGATCTGCTGGGGTGAACGGGAATTCGGGCAGGTCTTCGATGTGGGCGTCGAACACCGCCGCCAGCACCGCGCGTGAGTACGCGCTGGCCGAGGTGCGGTAACCGATATCGGCCGGGGCGGGCTGGTCGAAGAAGATCAGGAAGTGCAGGCCACTGCCCGAATTGCTCCTCACGTCCGCAGGCGCATCGACAACTTCGATGTGATGCGGATAGGCCCGCGGAACGAAGTACACATCACCGCGCTGCAGCAGCCAGGTGTCCAGCGTCCCGTCCGGATCCATCACCGTCATCCGGGCCGAACCGCTTTGCACATAACCCATTTCCGCGGTGACAGGATGCCAGTGCGGTTCCCGCATACCGTCGTCACGCACGCGCAGCGAATACATCGACAAGTCTTTCAGGGCCGGCCAGAACTGGGCCCGCGCTGTGCGGGCCGAACCGACGGCCGAGGCGACCGGTGGCGTCATCGCCTCCACCGCGAACTTGTGCGGATCGGGGTAGCCGGCGGTGTCGGGCACCACCGCGTCCCCCACCCGGCCGGCCAATTTGCGGTCGACGGTGTCACGGCGGAGCGCAGCGAAGTCCGAGGCGTCCAGGTCGTAGGTGTTGCCCAGCACCGCATCGGTCATGGCGCCGAACGCCGCACCCAAGGCGAAGTCCTCGGGCCGTTCGTGGCGGAAGGTGATGATGAACTCGGCCGGTTCGGCACCGATGTTCTCGATGTGATGCAGTGAACCGGAGTCGGCATGGAACATCTCGCCTGCGCTGACCGTGAAGGCGGCGAACTTGTTTCCGGTATCCAACACCGACACCAGCGCGGTGCCCGACACGCAGTAGGTCAACTCGTTGGCGTTGGCGTGCCAGTGCGGCGTACGCATTGCTCCGGGGTTGATCACCAACCGCATGATCGACATGCCGTGCAGGATCGGGAAGTTGTCGGCGGTCACCCGCCGGATCGAGCCGTAGTCGTTTTCTTCCACGACCTCCCCATCGAGCAGGGACGTGGCGTGCGTGCTCCGGGTGGTTGATCGGGTCAGGGAGATGGTCATCTCGCGCCTCCTTCGGTGCTGCGGTGTACCGCGTTGAACTCTGCTCGACTGGTGATGCGGTGTCCTCACCGCTAACCGGACACCTGCACCCCTGCCAGCAGGCATTGACGCACTACTGCCCCAGCACGTCGCGCATGGCGGCGGCATGGAACGCCGCGCTGTCGTCGGCGATCAGGCAGCGCATCGTGGCAGACATATGGCAGTCTCGGTATTGCCGCGTTCGTTCGATACATGTCTCATCCGCTGCAGAGGTTCACATGTCCCGTCTTCAACTGGCACTCAATGTCGATGATCTCGATGAGGCGATCACGTTCTACAGCAAGCTGTTTGGCGTAGCACCAGCGAAAGTGAAGCCGGGCTACGCCAACTTCGCGGTGAGCGAGCCGCCGCTGAAGCTGGTCTTGCTGGAAAACCCCGGCAATGGTGGCACCATCAACCACCTCGGGGTCGAAGTCGCCTCCAGCGAGCAGGTACGCGCCGAAATCGCCCGGCTGACCGGCGAAGGACTGTTCACCGACGAGGAGATCGGCGCCACGTGTTGTTTCGCCACCCAGGACAAGGCCTGGGTGACGGGGCCTGCCGGCGAGAAGTGGGAGGTCTACACGGTGCTGGCCGACTCCGACACCTTCGGCACCAGCCCTGAACCCCGCGATGGGGTCGACGCCGCCGAGGGTGGCGCATGCCGCGACGGCACCGCCGCGCGCCTGGCCTAACCAACACACCGCTCACTTGACCATGACTTCGATATACATCAATATCGATGGATGTCGAAATCACCTCGCTCGGCCGACGACGCCTGCTGCCCACCGGGGGCACTGCTCCGTGAGCCCCTATCGGCCGCAGAAGCCACGGACATGGCGTCCAAGCTGAAGGCCCTTGCCGATCCGACACGGCTGCAACTGTTCTCGGCAGTCGCCAGCCACGTCGGAGGCGAGGCCTGTGTCTGCGATGTCTCGGCGGGGGTCGAGGTCTCGCAACCGACCATCAGCCATCATCTGCGAGTCCTGCGTGACGCGGGCTTGTTGACCTCGGAGCGGCGGGCGTCGTGGGTGTACTACGCAGTGGTACCCGACGCACTCGCCGGTCTTGCAGTGCTGCTGGATGCTACTTCGGCACAGATGTCGGGATGACCGACGCCACGCTTTCGGCGCCGCCCGTGGGGGGCAAGCTTTCGACCCTCGATCGGTTACTGCCGGTATGGATCGGTGCGGCGATGGTCGCCGGGTTGCTGATCGGCCGGTGGGTTGCCGGCGTCAACACCGCTCTGGAAAAGGTTCAGATCGACGGGATTTCGCTGCCCATCGCGCTGGGTCTGTTGATCATGATGTATCCGGTCCTGGCCAAGGTGCGTTACGACCGCCTTGACACCGTCACCGGCGACCGCGCACTCATGCTGTCCTCGCTTCTGCTGAACTGGCTCGTCGGTCCGGCGTTGATGTTCACCCTGGCCTGGCTGCTGCTGCCCGATCTGCCCGAGTACCGCACCGGACTGATCATCGTCGGGTTGGCCCGCTGCATCGCCATGGTCATCATCTGGAACGACCTGGCCTGCGGAGATCGCGAAGCCGCTGCCGTGCTCGTCGCATTGAACTCGCTCTTCCAGGTCATCATGTTCGCGGTGCTGGGTTGGTTCTACCTCTCAGTGCTGCCCGGCTGGCTGCACCTGCCGCAGGCCACCATCACCACATCGCCGTGGCAGATTGCCAAATCGGTGCTCATCTTCCTCGGCATTCCCCTGGCCGCCGGCTACCTCTCCCGCCGCATCGGCGAGGCGACCAAGGGACGGCAGTGGTACGAGACCCGGTTCCTGCCCACGGTCGGCCCCTGTGCGCTCTACGGCCTGCTGTTCACCATCGTGATTCTCTTTGCCCTACAGGGCGATCAGATCACCAATCGGCCCTGGGACGTCGCCCGCATCGCCCTGCCCCTGTTGGCCTACTTCGCCATCATGTGGAGCGCAGGTTATCTGCTGGGCGCCGTATTGGGTCTGGGCTACGAACGCACCACCACTCTGGCGTTCACCGCCGCGGGCAACAACTTCGAACTCGCCATCGCTGTCGCGATCGCCACGTACGGCGCCACTTCCGGGCAAGCCCTCGCCGGTGTCGTCGGACCTCTCATCGAAGTGCCGGTCCTGGTCGCCCTGGTCTACGTCTCACTCGCGTTGCGGCGCCGCTACACCCACCACACGTCCCAGCACCTGCCCACCGACTCGACGGTGAGAACGGAAAGACTCCATGACTGACACCGCGAAACCGTCCGCGCTGTTCCTCTGCACCCATAACGCCGGCCGCTCTCAGATGGCGCTCGGGTACTTCACGCACTACGCCGGCGCGAACGCCGTCGCCTGGTCGGGAGGCTCCGAACCCGGTGACGAGATCAACCCCGCCGCCATCGCCGCAATGGCGGAGGTCGGCATCGACATCACCGGCGAATACCCGAAACCCTGGACCGACGATATGGTTCGGTCCGCCGACGTCGTCGTCACCATGGGCTGTGGAGACACCTGCCCGATCTTTCCCGGAAAGCGTTACGAGAACTGGGAACTCCCCGACCCCGCCGGCCAAGGCGTCGACGCCGTTCGCCCGATCCGCGACCAAATCGACCAACGCGTCCGCCAACTCTTGGCTGAGCTGGACGTCCCGGTCACCACCGAATAACGACTCAGGCATGGGAGGCTGGCGATCGGGATGACACCGATGACGGCGGGCCTGCACTCTGTCACAGAGGAAGAGCGACGCTGATCGTGCGTTGATCGAGGCAGGGTGACGCGGGACGCGGCCTTTGACTTATCACGTTGCCTGACGGCAGAACTCGTAGACCTCATCGACGCAATCGCCCACGCTGCGGGTGGTGTCGATCAGATGGGCACCGCTCCACGAATACTCATCGTCGGCCATGGCGGCAGCGATCCCGGGAGTGGCGTCCGAACTGCCTGCAGTGCGCCGGTTGATCCGATCCATTGTCTCCGGTAGGGGCGCTTCGCACACCAGTCCAACTGCGGGACATGAATATTCGTCAGCGACAGCATATGCCCGCCGGCGATGATCCGGGTCGCGCCAAGTGCCGTCAAGAATGGCGGAACGTCCGTGAGTCAATGCGACGGCGGCACGGCGAAGCACCTGGTCGTAGACGGCGTTGACATTGTCCGGCAGGTAGAGCCCGCCTCCGAAGACGCCCTTTGATCCCGAGATGGCGCCCGATTCGAGCAGTTCCCGGCGCACATCGTCGGTGGATATCACCGCGGCATGCATGCGCTCTGAGAGAGCGCGCGCCAATGTGGTCTTGCCGGTGCCCGGGCCGCCACCGACGAGAATTAATCGCACGGCTCCCGCCCGTAGGTGTGCCAGTGCAATGCCGAGGTGGTGCCGCGCATCAGTCCGGGCATCGGTGATGCCTTGGTCGAATCGGATGCAGTCCACCTTCGCGCGCACAACCGCGCGGTAGCTGACGTAGAAGTGCCACAGCGATTTCGGTGCGGCACCGGTGGTCAGTCGCACGTACTGCGACATGAACTCCGCGGCCAAGTCGTCACGGCCCAGGAACTCCAGGTCCATCACGAGGAACGCGGCATCGTCGACGCAGTCGAGACTGCGCAACCGGTCATCGAATTCGAGGCAGTCGAGCAGGGCAGGCCCGTCGGGCAGACAGAAGATGTCATCGGCACGCAGGTCACCGTGACCGTCGACAATATGACGTTCCGCGACGCGCTCCGCGAACAGATCTGCGCTGCCGGAGAGGAACCGGGTCGCCAGTGTGGTCACCTCGGCGATCTCATCCTCAGACAGGACGGTGCCACCGTAACGCCGCAACTCCGTCAAGTTTTCCTGCCATAGCTCCGTGATTTTGTCGGCAGTTCCGTACGCATCGATGGCAGTGGATCGCTCGGCGCGGTCGTGGAAACGGGCGAGTGTTTCGGCGATGCTCGCGAGATGTTCCTCGACCGGCTCGCCTGCGGCGACCATGGTCGCCAGTCGCAGCGAGTCCGGGTGACGACGCATGACGATCACGGGCTCGGCCGCACCCTGTCCGGCGTTGTCGAAGTGTCCGACTCCAAGGTAGCTGTCCGGCGCCAGCCGCCTGTTGAGCTGGACTTCCCGGGCACAGACCTGCTCGCGTCGTTCGACAGAACTGAAGTCGAGGAAATCCGTCACCACCGGCTTCTTGACCTTGTATGCCCGATCTCCGACCAATACCACAAGGCCGGTGTGGGTTTCGCAAATCTCTACGCTCATCTACCGACCCTGCTCCCCCAGTCTGATCGTGGCTGCCGTCCGAACACCACCCACCGTCCAGCATCCACCTGCGGGGTCACAGAGTCCAAAGTCCCGTCTCCGTGTCCGGCCCGCGGGACTTCGCGACAGTACCGAGGTCGTCCTTAGGAGACATCAGACATGACCAAATCGCACACGAGGGACTTTCGGCCCTGCCGGTCGATGTGTCGCCGCGCTAGCGTCGAAGCCGAACAGACCGAATCATTCTGGGGGTTGACATGGAATCGGCATCGCTACCGTCGCCGGGGGTCGTCGTCGGTATCGACGGCTCACGGTGGGCGCTCAACGCCGCATTGTGGGCCACGGATGAAGCTGTCAGCCGTGGCGTCCCTTTGCGTTTGGTCTACGTCGTAGAACCACGCATCGGCGACCGATTCGATGCTCAGGAGGCCTCCCGCGATCTGGCACGCGCCGATATCGCCATCCGTCAGGCGAGGGTCGCGCTGGAATCGACCGAGCAACCCGTCAAGATCGAATGGCAGGTAGTGCACGGCGAGCCGGCGGAGGTCTTGCTGAACGCCTCGGAAACTGCCGACATGCTGTGTGTGGGGGCGTTCGGGATCAGCCACGAGGTGGGTGATCGGCGACCCGGTTCGACCGCCACCGCACTGTCTGCCACGGCGCGTTGCCCGGTGGCGGTCATCGGCAGTGATCGCGGACCGTACATTCCGGCCGGACGCGTCGTTGCCGGCGTCGACGGCACCCCCGGCAGTGCACACGTTCTGAATGTCGCCAGCGATGAGGCCGAGCTACGCGGTGCGGAACTGACGATCCTCGATCCCTCTCTGCCTGGGCGCCACCTCGGTCTGAATGTCGTTGGTTTCCACACTGATCCGATTCAGCTACTGGTCATTGCACAGCAGGGCAACGAGGTTCGCGACGTCGCCTGCCCCGTGCTCATCTGCCGTTAGGCTCGGCTGCTCCGGCCCGGTACGCGGTGACGATGGGTTCGAGTTCGTCCGGGGTGGCACCGTGCAGGATGACCGCGTCGGCACCGTAGTCGAACTCCTTGCGGATCCGGTCCACGCACTGCTGCGCGGTACCGGTCGCCGAGGGTTCGAGCCATTCGTCGGGGATCAGGTTCGCGATGTGTTCGATCTGCTCGGCGCTGGCCTTGTGATCGATCCCGCCTGGGATCGAACTGACCACCGGGTCCTCCCGGAACCGTTGCAGCACAGCGGGATCCCAACCGTTGGTGCGAACCATCAGATCCCCGTAGCCCTGCAGGTAAGTGGCCAGCCGGGCGACGGTCTTCTTCAGCCGTAGTTCCTCGGGCAGGTGGTCACCAACGGTCGCGAAGCAGGACCACACCCGCACGGTGGCCGGATCGCGGCCGGCCTGCTCGGCGGCATCCTTGACGGTCTTCACGGCCCGTTGCAGCGTCTCGGGTGTGAAGTAGGTGTGCAGGATGACGTCGTCGAATGCCCGTCCACCAAGTGCGAGCGTCTGCGGGCCGAACGCGACCAGAGCCAAGCGGATGTCCTCGTTGAAGTCGGGGTCGAGGAACAACACCTGGTACTTGCCGATCGGGCCGTCATGATTGAAGATCACCTCGCCGTGCCAGAGCCGACGCATGACGGTGGCGAAGTCCTCCATCTGGGCGGTTGTCACGGCCGGCACGCCGAACGCCTGGTACATCGCCGCGATGCCCCGGCCGATGCCGAGTGTGAACCGGCCGCGGGAGAGCCGGTGCATCGTGGTGGCCCACGATCCGGTGATGAGTGGATGGCGGGTGTTGTGATTGGTTGCGGCCGTGGCGATCTGCATGCGTTCGGTGACGGCGCACGCGGCCCCGACGAGCGACGACGCTTCCTTGACGTTCCACCGTTCGGAGACGAACGCGGTACCGAAGCCGAGCTGCTCGCCTCGGCGGGCCTCGTGCATCAGCGTGGCGGGGCCCTCCCCGCCGGCTCCGGCCAACAGGTAGTACCCAAGCTCATCGAGCACTCGGTCACTCACATCCAAACCTCTCGCCGGTAACCGCAATACCAGACCTCGACGACGTCAGCCATTGACGCCGGTGAACCGCAAGAGTGTCCGGGTGAGGTGCAAGCTGGTGATCTGCCATGTGCCATCGTGCTTTTCGTAAGTCTCGTGGTAGTGCCCCGCACCGTGCAACTGCCCGCCGTCGGCGAAATACAGCATGTCCTCCATTGCCCAGATGCCCGTCGCGGTGGTCTGCGACGTCAACGCGATCTCCGGGGTGTGGCAGTGGTGGACCGTCGCCGCATGTTCGACGCCGCCCCACACCACGGGAAAGAACTCGTCGAAGCCATTCAGCGGGGGCGCGGTCTGCGGGTCCGCCCCTCCTGTCGACACCGCCATGTCCAGGGTGACGACGACGTCCTCGGCGAACAGCGCACGCCACGCATCGATGTCCTTGGTGTCGAGAAACCGGCAGTAGCGAGCCTTCAGTTGCTTGATCGCCTCGATGTCGTCGGTCATCCGCGGCCTCCTCGATTGCTACCGAAATCTATACCGTAGTGCCCTCAGCCAGTCGAGAGCGCCGCCCCTTCATCCGCCGAACAGACGTTGCGGTACGCGACACGCCGGTTTTCCGGTACCCGTATGTCTGCTCGGCGGTAAAACTGGCGGCATCTTCCTCATCTGGAAACCACTACTGTAATGTCTTCCGTATTGTCCGGAACACGGGAGGATCACAGGCATGAAAGTGCCGTTCACCTGGAAGGTCACCGGTTGGTTCATGATCGGCTGGTCGGCGGAGTTCGAGGTCGGCGATGTCAGGGCGCTGCACTATTTCGGTGAGGATCTGGCGGCCTATCGTGACCAATCCGGCCAGTTGCATGTGCTCGAGGCGCACTGCAAACATCTCGGCGCCCACGTCGGTCACGGCGGCAAGGTGGTCGGTGACTGTGTCGAGTGCCCGTTCCACGGCTGGCGATGGGGACCGGACGGCACCAACCGCTACATCCCCTACCAACCCGACCGCCCCAACCGCGGCCTGACCTTGCGGACCTATCCGGTCCAGGAACAGTACGGTTGCATCTTCATGTGGCATCAGCCCGAGGGCAAGGAACCGCAATGGGAGCTGCCGGACATCTTCCACAAGTTCCCGCAATTCGAGACCGACCCGAACGCCTACTACCGGCCGTATCCGGAGTTCTCCAGTCGCGCCGACGCCATTCCCGTGCACCCGCAGATCGTGGCCGAAAACGGCCCGGACAGTTCGCATTTCCGCTATGTCCACGGCGCCTCGGTCACCCCGGTATGCCTGCACTGGGAGCACGTCGACGAGGAGTGGCGGTTCCTCACGGGCTGGCCGTCGAAGGCGAGCGAAGCGACGGGAAATCCGGGAGCCCGCAGCACCGACCCTGACAAGATGGCCCTGCGCATCCACAGTCACTTTTCCGGTCTGGGTTTTGCGATGAGCGCTTTCGAAGGCTCGTCGAATCACCGCCTGATCTTCGCCTGCACACCCGTCGACGACGAGGTGTCGGACATGTTCTACTCCATCTGGTGGCCCAAGCTGCCCGGCGAAACCTCCGACATACCACCGGATCACGTTCGCGCCCAGGTCGAGAAACAGTTCCTCAAAACCGTATGGGAGGACTGCGACATCTGGCGTTACCAGAAGTACATCGAGCATCCGCCCCTGGCCAAGATCGATGCCAAACCCTATATGGCCATGCGCAAATGGGCGACCCAGTTCTATGAGGTGCCCGCCAACGCATGAAGCTCGACCTTGCCGACCTGGTAGCGCCCCGCCACACCGCTGTCGTCACCCAGGAACTGCAGGGAGCCGTAGTCGGCCCTGGCGCCGGTCTCAGAGAGCTCGCCGACGAGGCGCGTCGGGTTGCCCTGCCCAACATCTCCCGGTTGCTGCCTGCCGCGCGTGCGGCGTCGGCCCGGGTGGTGCATTGCCTGGTGCAACGGCGACCCGACGGAGTGGGCTCCAACCACAACGCCAAGATCTTCGCGATCGGCCGCAGCGCTGTCAGCATCGCGCCCGGCAGCCCCGGCGCCACGTTACTGCCCGAATTCGGTCCGCACCCAGACGATCTCGTGCTGACCCGCCGGCACGGCCTGGGACCGATGGGCGGCACCGAACTCGACGCGGTCCTGCGCAACCTCGGCGCGAGTACCATTATCGCCGTGGGTGTTTCGGTGAACATCGCGATCACCAACCTGGTGATGGACGCGGTCAACGCCGGGTACCGCGTGGTGCTACCCCGCGACGCGGTCGCCGGCATCCCCACCGAGTACGCCGACGCCGTCATCGACAACACGTTGTCCCTGTTGGCGACCGTGACCACCACCGGCGATGTGCTGCGGGCCTGGCAGCACTGACCGATGCAGGGAGACAATGTGCTGTTCACCGTCCCGGCTGTCGCCGAAGCCGTCGCGGCCGCGATCCCCGAGCGTCCGCTGATCGTCCAGGGTGATCGTCGGTACAGCTACCGCGAGATCATCGACCGGTCGAACCGATTGGCCGCCTATCTGCATGCGCGCGGCCTGGGCACACACACCGAGCGCGGATCCCTGGCCGGCCACGAGGTCGGGCAGGATCTGCTCGGCATCTACGCCTACAACGGGCCCGAGTACGTCGAAGCGATGCTCGGTGCGTTCCGGGCCAGGGTGGCGCCGTTCAACGTCAACTACCGCTACGTGAAGAACGAATTGCAGTACCTGCTTGCCGATTCGGGAGCCACTGCGCTGGTCTACCACTCCGCGTTCGCCCCGCGCGTCGCGGAGATCCTGCCTGAACTTCCGCAGCTTGGCGTGCTCATCCAGATCGCCGACGACTCCGGCCACGAGCTGCTGTACGGCGCCGTGGACTACGAAACGATCGTCGGACAGGTGGTGCCGGCCCCTCCGGTCGAGCCCTCCCCGGATGATCTCTACGTGCTCTATACCGGCGGCACCACCGGCATGCCCAAGGGCGTGCTGTGGCGTCAGCACGACATCTTCATGACGGCCTTCGGCGGCAGAAACATGATGACCGGCGACCGGGCCGCATCGATCGAGGAGATCGCTGTCCGAGCCGCCGAGAATCCGGGCACCAAGCTGATGATTCTTCCGCCGCTGATTCACGGCGCGGCCCAATGGGCGGCGATGACCGCCATCACCACCGGGCAGACCGTCGTATTTCCCAGTGTGGTCGAGCGTTTCGATGCCGACGATGTGGTCCGCACCATCGCCCGCGAACAGGTTCTGGTGGCGACAGTGGTCGGCGACGCGATGGCTCGTCCCCTCCTGGCCGCCATCGAGAGCCGCGTCGCCGATGTCGAGTCGCTGGCGGTCGTCGCCAACGGCGGCGCCCAGCTCACGCCCCACGTCAAACAGCGACTGATCGATTCGAAGCCCAATCTGCTCGTGGTCGACGGCGTCGGCTCGTCCGAGACGGGCGCGCAGATGAGCCACATGTCAGCGCCGGGCGCCGTATCGACGGGTACCTTCGCTGCCGGTCCCGACACCTGTGTGGTGACCGAGGATTTCACCGCGGTACTCGGGCCCGGCCACGACGGGCTGGGATGGCTGGCACAGCGCGGTCATGTGCCACTTGGCTACAAAGGGGACGCCGCCAAGACCGCGGCGACGTTCCCGCTCATCGACGGCGTGCGCTACGCCGTGCCCGGCGACCGGGCGCGCCATCTTGAAGGCGGGGCGGTCGAACTACTCGGCCGAGAATCGGTGACCATCAATTCTGGCGGCGAGAAGATCTTCGCCGAAGAGGTCGAATCCGCGATCGCGTCGCATCCTGCCGTCGGCGACGTGGTGGTGGCCGGTCGGCCCAGTGAGCGTTGGGGACAGGAGGTGGTCGCCATCGTCGCACTCGCCGAGGACGCCGACGAGGTCGACGCCGCAGCGCTCATCCGGCATGCCGAGGCTTCCATCGCGCGTTACAAGTTGCCCAAGGCCGTGGTGTTCCGGACGAGGATCGAACGCAGCCCGGCCGGTAAAGCCGACTATCGCTGGGCCCGTGAGCAGGCGCTCAGCGAATCTTCTTGAGCCGTACCGCTGTTCGGTTTCGGGCGCGTCGCAGCGCGAGCTCCGCGCTGACCCGCATGGAGCCGGTGAACGGACGTGCTGCCCGGCCGGTGATGCTGAAGGGCAGGTCGGTGCCGACCACGGTGCGTTGGTGACTGAACGCGTCGAAGCCGGCCTTCCCGTGGTAGGCACCCATCCCGCTGCGACCCACTCCCCCAAAAGGTGCGCTTGACGGAATCATATGGGCGGCAAAGTCGTTGCGGGCAACGCCGCCGCTGCGGGTGCGGCTCACGAAGTACCGGAAGTCGGCGTTGTCCGGACCGAACCAGTACGCGACCAACGGGGACGGCCGTTGGTTGATGTAGTCGATCGTCTCGCCGACCGTCGAATAACCGCGCACCACCAGCACCGGGCCGAACACTTCTTCGTCGGCGATGCGCATGCAGTCGTCGACATCGCGGATGATGGTCGGGGCGATCTTGCGCGACCGCGCGTCGGGCAGGATCTCCCCGTCGGGAAGGACCGAATCGATCCGGGCACCGTGTGCACGGGCGTCGTCGATCAGAGCGACCACCCGCTCGAAGTTCGCCTGGTTGACCGCCGAGCAGTAGTCGGCGTTGTCGATGATCGTGGGAAACAGGGCACGCAGCGTCCGGCTCGCCACCTGCACAAACCGCTCCACCCGCGCATGAGGCACCAAGACGTAGTCGGGACAGACGCAGACCTGGCCGCCGTTGACCATGCGCGCCTGCGCGATTCGCGTCGCCGCTCGGATGACGTCGGCATCGGGTGAAACCACGACCGGGTTTTTGCCGCCGAGTTCCAATGTGACCGGGACCAGATTTCGCGCGGCCGCCTGCTGCACCCGCGCGCCGACGGTCGGCGACCCGGTGAAGAACAGGTGGTCGAAGGGCAGCCCGGCGAACTCCGCAGCGACATCCGGCCCTCCGGTGACGACGTGGAGTTCGCGGGTGTCGAAGTAGCGCGGCGCGGTGGTGGCCATCAGTGCGGCAGTACACGGGGTCACTTCCGACATCTTGATCATCACGCGGTTGCCCGCGGCGAAGGCAGCGGCGGCGGGCAAGACGGTCAACTGGATCGGGAAGTTCCACGGCCCGATGATGCCGACCACTCCGAGTGGGGACGGAACCACCTCGGCGCGCAGTCGAGCCACCCGCGCCGCCCGCATCAGCGTGGTTGACTTCATCCATTGCGGCACATGCGCTCTGGTGTGTTCGATGACCGCTATCATGCCCAGAATCTCGGCGAAGAACGCCGCCGACCGGGATCGAGACCCGTAGTCGGTCGCGGTGGCAGTGACGAAATCCTCGGCGTTGTCGAGAATCATCGCCATCAACCGGTCAATGCGGTTGCGCCGCAGCGCAGCACCGGGTGGGCCGTCATCGAGGAACGCCCGCCGCTGGGCCGCAAGCTCGGCCGAGAGCCCTGACGTCACCACCATGCCGGCCCCCTCATTCACTGTAAGTGCCTCCGGTAAGACTAACGGTAATATCGTCGCGAGACGAGTTACTGTAATCTTTACGGTAACTACGACATGTGGAGGGCCAGTGCCGGACGTCACGATCGATGAATCGGTCAATCTGCTGCGCGACCCCTACCCGATCTTCGCGCGGCACCGCGCGCAGGGCGGCGTGTTCCGCGGCTCGGTCATGGACTGGTCCAAGACCCCGGAATCCCTGCTCCCCGAACACCAATTCGCCGCGGTCTCGTTCGACGCCGTCAACACGGTGTTCCGCGACGGCAAGCTGTTCAACTCCGAGATCTACGACAGCACCATCGGACTGTTCATCGGCCCGACCATCCTCGCCATGGAGGGCAAAACGCATCGCGACCACCGCAACCTGGTATCGGCGGCCTTCAAATCCCGCTCACTGAGCCGCTGGGAGCCCGAGATCGTACGGCCCGTCTGTGAGTCGCTGGTCGATGAGTTCATCGACGCCGGGACCGCCGATCTGGTACGCGATTTCACCTTCGAGTTCCCCACCCGGGTGATCTCCACCCTGCTCGGCCTGCCCGAGGAAGACCTGCCCTGGTTTCGTCAGCGGGCGGTCGAGTTGATCAGCTACACCGTCAAGTACAAGCGCGCCTTCGAGGCTTCCGCGGCGTTGAAAGACTATTTCCTCGACCAGATCGACCGACGCCGGTCCACACCCACCGAAGACATCATCGGCGACCTGGTGACCGCTGAGATCGACGGCGAACGGCTCAGCGATGAAGCCATCTACTCGTTCCTACGGCTGTTGTTGCCGGCGGGACTGGAGACCACCTACCGCTCGTCGGGCAATCTGCTCTATCTGCTGCTGACTCACCCCGACCAATTCGCGGCCCTGCAAGGGGATCACGAGCTCATCCCGCAGGCCATCGAGGAGGGGTTGCGATATGAGACCCCGTTGACCACCGTGCAGCGGTCGGTCACCCAGGACACCGAACTGGACGGGGTCTCGCTGCCTGCGGGTGCGGTGATCGATGTCTGCATCGGCTCGGCCAACCGCGACGAGAATCGCTGGGAACGGCCCGGCGAGTTCGACATCTTCCGAGACCGGGTGCCGCACATCACCTTCGCCGCGGGTGAGCACACATGTATGGGCCTGCACCTGGCCCGCATGGAGACCCGGGTGGCAGTGGAATGCCTGTTGCGGCGGGCCACCAACCTCGCGTTGGTCACCGACGAGGATCCGCACATCTTCGGCCAGCCGTTCCGCTCCCCGACTGCCATGCCGGTCACCTTCGACGCGCGAGCAGACAGCTAGGTACGCGAACTGCGGCGTGTCGAGGACCGCAGTGTCTGCTCGGCGGGAAAATCAGCCCCGAGGCATCCGCCACCCGATGGTCTTCGTTTCGGTGTACTGCGCGAAACCCTCGATACCGCATTGGCGCCCGATGCCGCTGTGCTTGTAGCCGCCGAATGGCGCGTCGGCCCCGTAATACATGCCTCCGTTGACGCCGACAGCTCCGGTCCGGATTCGGCGCGCGACGCCCATGGCGCGTTCGGGCGAACGGGACACCACCGCGCCGGCCAGCCCGAACGCGCTGTCGTTGGCAATGCGGACCGCATCGTCGTCATCGTCGAACGGGATCATCACGAGCACCGGGCCGAACACCTCGTCCTGCGCGATCGCGGAGCCCGGATCCGCGCCGACAACGACCGTGGGTGCGACGAAATGCCCGTCGCGCAGATGATCTGCAAGTTCGGCGGGCTCCCCACCGCCCACCGCGATCTGCGCGCCCTCGCCACGTGCCCGTGCGATCGCGTCGAGGACGCGTTGCTTCTGAACGGCGCTGATGAGTGGTCCGACCAACGTCGTCGGCAAGACCGGATCGCCGACGGGTACCCCGGCGAACGCCATCGTCACGGTGGCGACCGCCTCGTCGAACAGCCTGCGATGCACCAGCATCCGGGTGTTCGCCGCGCATGCCTGACCCGCGTGCACACAGGCGCCGATCGCACCGGGTATGACGTGCGCCGGGTTGGCGTCGTCGAGCACGACCATCGCCGATTTGCCACCGAGCTCCAGGAAGGTGCGCTTCATGGTGTCGGCACCCACGCGCATCAGGTGTTTACCGACGGCGGTGGATCCGGTGAACGAGACCATGTCGACCCGAGGGTCGGTGCCCAAGTGTCCGGCAACCTCATTCGACGGGGTGGGCACGACGTTGACGGCACCCGCGGGGATGTCGGTGTGTTCGGCGATGAGCCGCCCGAGTCGGGTGGCGTTCCACGGAGTGTTCGGATCGGGTTTGAGCACCACGGTGTTCCCCGCCGCAAGTGCGGGTCCGAGTTTGTTGAGGATCACCTCGATCGGGAAGTTCGACGGCGTGATGGCCGCGACGACGCCGACGGGTTCCTTGACGACGGTGCGCGCGTTGCGTTCGCCGAACAGTCCACCGCCGTCGAGCCGTCGCTCCCACTCGAACTCGTCGATGAGCCGCGCGGGGTAGCGCAGCGCGTCGACCAGCGGCCAATCCAGCTGGGCGCTTTGCGTGGTCATCACAGGGCATCCCACCTCGGCGATCAATTCCACACGCAGCTGGTCCTTTTCCGCCTCGATGGCGGCCTGCAGCTGGTACAGCGCACGTCGGCGCAGCGCCCGATTCGTCGACCAGTCCGTCTCGTCGAACGCACGACGCGCGGCGCCGATCGCCGCATCCATGTCCTCGACGCCGGCCGCGGCTGTCGTCCCGAGTACCCGACCGGTCGCGGGGCTGACGTTGTCGAACTCCGCCCCGGAGCGCGCGCCGGTCAGTTCGCCGTCGATGAGCATGCGCGTCTCGGCACGATCCGCGGCGCGACGGCCGATCTCGATGCTGGTGGCTTCTGCCACGACGTCGCTCAACCCGCACCTCCGCGTTCCACCTGTTACCGGTACTCCCGTCAGCCAGGACAAGGCGTGTGTTCAGCCTTGCGCCGGGCCACCGATAGTACGTTACTGTAAGAGTTACAGTTGCTCTATGCTTTCACGTGACCAGGGCTGAACAAGAGGGAGTCACATGAACGACGTGGCCATCATCGGCGTAGGCCTGCACCCCTTCGGCCGCTTCGAAGGCAAATCCGCGATGCAGATGGGCGTGGACGCCATCTTCGCCGCCGTCACCGACGCCGGCGTCGAGTGGAAGGACATCGGGGCCGCGACCGGCGGCAGTTGGACGGTGGCCAACCCCGACGCCATCGTCGGCATGGTGGGCTTGTCAGGCATCCCGTTCACCAACGTCTTCACCGCCTGCGCCACAGCGGCCAGCGCCGCCAAGGTGTGCGCAGACGGTATCCGGCTGGGCGACTACGACATCGGCATCGCCGTCGGCCTCGACAAGCATCCCCGGGGCGCGTTCACCGAGGATCCGGCGCTGGTCGGCATGCCACGCTGGTATGCCGAGAACGGCCAGTACCTCACCACCCAGTTCTTCGGAATGAAGGCCAACCGGTATCTGCACGAACACAACATCTCGCAGCGCACCCTGGCCCGGGTCGCGGCCAAGAACTTCCGCAACGGCGCCCTGAACCCGAATGCGTTCCGCCGCAAGCCGATCGCCGAGGATGACATCTTGAACTCGGCGATGCTCAACTATCCGCTCACGCAGTACATGTTCTGCGCCCCGGACGAAGGCGCGGCGGCGGTGGTGATGTGCCGGGCCGACATCGCGCACCGGTACACCGCCAAGCCCGTCTATCTCAAGGCCGTCGAGATACGGACGCGGCGCTACGGCGCGTACGAGGTCAACACCACCTGCGCCCCGGTGGACGAAGACGTCGCGCCCACCGTGTACGCGGCGCGCTCAGCGTTCGAAAAGGCCGGGGTGGCACCCGATGACGTCGATGTCGTGCAGTTGCAGGACACCGACGCCGGGGCCGAGATCATCCACATGGCCGAGTGCGGCTTCTGCGCCGACGGGGATCAAGAAAAGCTGCTGGCGGACGGGGCGACCGAGATCGGCGGCCCGCTGCCGGTCAACACCGACGGCGGGCTGATCGCCAACGGCGAGCCCATTGGCGCCTCGGGCCTGCGCCAGATCCACGAGCTGGTGCGCCAACTGCGCGGTGAGGCCGGTGATCGCCAGGTCCCCGGCGGCCCCAAGGTCGGTTTCGCTCAGCTCTACGGCGCGCCGGGCACCGCGGGCGCCACCGTCTTGACACTTTGACCGCCGAGCAGCCACAGAATCGCATGGTGGTAGCCCTTTTTGTGCGACTCTGCGCCCGCTCGCGAGGGGAAGGAACCCATGACCGAACAGTTCAGGGACGCGCCGATTTTCGACGCCGACCAACACATGTACGAGACGGCCGATGCGCTGACGAAGTTCCTTCCCGAGAAGTACCGCCGCGCAGTGCAATACGCCCAGTTCGGCCGGCAGACCCGGGTCGTGATCAACAACCGGGTCACCGACTTCATCCCCAACCCGACCTTCGAGCGGGTCGCCGCCCCCGGTGCACACGAGAAGTTCTTTGCCGGCGAGAACGCCGAGGGCCTGACGCTGCGCGAGATGCAGGGCAAGTCCATCGAGGCACCGGCGGCCACCCGGAACCCCGAGGACCGGGTCAAGGAATTGGATCGCCAAGGCGTGGTCGAGGTGCTGAACTACCCGACCCTAGGCAGTCTCGTCGAACACTCAAGTGCCGACGATCCGCAGCTGACGCTCGCCATCATCCACGCCCTCAACGAATGGATCCATGAACACTGGGGTTTCAATCACCGAAACCGGGTGTTCACCACCCCGATCGTCAACCTCTCGGAAGTCGATGCGGCACAACGGGAACTCGACTACATCCTGGCCAAAGGCGCCAAGGTCGCCCTCGTCAAACCCGGCCCGGTCAACGGCCTGCACGGGTGGCGCTCCCCCGCACTACCCGAGTTCGACCCGTTCTGGCGTGACGTCGAAGCCGTCGGGCTGCCCATCGTCCTGCACGCCAGCTACCCACCCCTGGACGATTACGTCAACAAATGGGAACCACCGCACACCCAGAACTTCATGGCGCAGAGTGCATTCCGCTGGATGGTGCTCGGGCACCGCGAGATCGCGGACATGCTCACGGCACTGATCTGCCACGGCACGCTGACCCGGTTCCCGAAGCTGCGCATCGCCAGCGTCGAGAATGGCAGCAGTTGGATCTTCCCGTTGTTCCACGACTTCGCCGACCTGTACAAGAAGATGCCGCAGAACTTCCCCGAACATCCGCACGAGGTGTTCCGCCGCAACGTCTGGGTCAGCCCGTTCTGGGAGGGCTGTGTAGCCGACGTGGTCGACACCGTCGGCTGGGACCGGGTGCTGTTCGGGTCCGACTATCCACACCCCGAGGGCCTGGCCGAACCGAACGGGTTCTGGAAGTACGCCGAAGGCATGGATGTTCGACGTACCTACGACTTCATGGGTGACAATGCCCGGCGGTTCATGGGGCTGCCGATCGCCAATCCGGATCCGTCGGCTCTCGACGCACCTGCGCTCGCCGACGCCTGAGACACCGCTACGTCGTCGGCACAGGACGGTCCGACAACGCTGCGAGGATCCGGCGTCCGCGCGCGGTCATTTCCGCGGCCGACTGCTCGGGATGCTGCTGCCACCACTGCACCAATGCCGAGACGATGTGCTCCCAGACCATCGTGGCGGCCGAGAGGTCGTCGGGATCGTCGAGGCCGACGTCGGCAAGCGCACGGGTGACCCCAGCCATGGCCTGTTCCCGCAAGATGGTGCGCTGCTCGCGCGCCGCGTCGCGGGCGCGACCGGCGGGCACCGTCCGGTCATAGACGACGGGCCAGTCGCTGGGCCGGTCGGCCAGCGTGGTGAAGATCGCCTCGAGGACCCGCTCGCCGTCGCTCGCGCCGCCCGACGGCACGGGCATCGCGTCCCCGATGGCGCCGGCCAGCGTTTCCCCGGCACGCTCGACGCAGGCGATGTAGAGATCCTCTTTCGAGCCGAAGTACGACAGTACGAGCGCCTTCGACACGTCGGCATTGGCGGCGATGACGCTCATGTGCGCACCCGCGTAGCTCGACGCGCCGAACTCGGCCGACGCCGCCGAGAGGATCGTTTGTTCTCGCTGCTGGCGGGGCATGCCCTTGGTGCCGGTTCGGTTGGGTCGCACCTGTATGACGCTATCGAACCGCCGATCACCCGGCCCGCCGCATGTGACATCTAGACCCAGCCATGGATTGACCTTGAAGTCACTTCGCCGTATATTACCGATAGGTCACTTCACGGAACGCGTGGTCCGGACATCCAGATCGAAGGTTGGCGATGATCGAACAGCCCATCTCCCGCGCCGTGTCGCGCATCGTCGTCGACGGATTGTGGCCCCGGGTCGATCGACGCCTACCGGCCTCTCGCCGGCCGTTCGACTCGCCCGCGATGCTGCGCCCTCACGCCACATCCGGACCGTGGACGGCCACCCACTACGGGGTGTTCATCCCGCAATTGCCTGCACCGCACCGGTATCTGAACACCATGACGCTCATCGGGGCGACCGGCTCGGAGTTGTTCGACAACGACTACCTGGCCGCGCGTGACGCTCGAAACACCGCCACCGTCCTGTCGTCCACGGCCGCGGGCGACCAGCACCACTACCGCGGGTACGACACGGCGGCCGATTGCCAGTTCAGCGAGGACGGCACGTCCCTGCGCTGGGGTGACGATCTCACCATCGACGTGCGCCACCCGAGCGTCACGGTCCGCGGCCGCTACCAAGACTTTTCGGTCGACCTGCAGCTCGCCGTCACCGACCAGGTCTCGTATTTCGTCAAGGCACCGATCTACGACCACCTCAGCCTCTTGGCCACCTACACGGGGACCATCGCGGACGAATCGGGTACCACGGCGATCGGCGGGCTCGGCACGGTCGAGTACGCGCGCTTCCTCACCCACCAGTCACTGGCCCGGCGGCCCGTCCCGCCACCGCTGAAGCTGCCGATCGACTTCTTCACCTACCAGATCGTCAATCTCGACGCCGAAACCCAGATCCTGCTGACCGATGTGCGGGCCCGCGGTCGAATCGCCTGCCGCCTCGCACATTTGCGTGTCCTGGGCAAGTCCTCCGACGTCTGCACCAACACCCGCATGGACGTCCTCGAATACCGCGACACTCCGCTGATCGATGAGTGTGGCCGCAGCATGGACGTGCCCGAGCGATTCCGGTGGACGGTGACCGACGAGGCCGAAGCGCCGGTCCTCACCCTCGACTGCGCCGTCGACGCCCCGTGGCGCTACGGGCACGGTCGCGGCTATGTGAGTGCCTACACATTCGACGGCCGCTACCGCGGAGATTCCGTCGCCGGTTCGGGCTATGTGGAGTGGGTGGACACCCAGCGCGCCCGCATCGAGCCGACGACCGGTCAGGACGCCTTGCGCGGCGGCGAGTAATTCGCCTTACCGAGACCCAGCACATGCTGGGCGATCATGTTGCGGAACACCTCGAGGGTGCCGCCATAGATGCCGACCAGCGGTGCGAATCGGTACACATACTCACTGCGATCATCGGCGCCGCCTTCGGCCCCGATCGGCAGCGACGCCACCGACCCGGCGATGTCCATGAGATCGGGGGCGATGTCACGCATGGTCTGAGCCAGCGCCACCCGACCGAAGATGCTCGGGGTGGACAGTGCCACCTCCAGCCGAGCCATGTTGCGCCCCAACCGATACGCCACCGACCCGTCATCGACGGCCCGATGGCCACCGGCGTCGGGTGTACTCACCAGCGCCGCGACGTTGTCGGCCG
The DNA here is from genome assembly GCF_002157835.1 of Mycobacterium dioxanotrophicus. Taxonomy (NCBI): domain Bacteria; kingdom Bacillati; phylum Actinomycetota; class Actinomycetes; order Mycobacteriales; family Mycobacteriaceae; genus Mycobacterium; species Mycobacterium dioxanotrophicus. The sequence continues at coordinate 4,968,775 of NZ_CP020809.1, forward strand.
CTTCCGCCATGAACCCGGCCTGGTGCATCATGATTGCCACGTCGGCCAGGCCGTCGTCGGCCGCGGCCACCGCCCCGTGTTCGGCGTCGAGAGGTTCGCGCACCACGGTCCAGCCGCCGTTGACATCACCGAGCCGGTACCGGTCGTCCACCCGGACGTCGGAGTAGTAGACGATGTTGGTGCGGTCTCCGTCGACGGTGCGGATGCCCTGGATCTCGATGCCCGGCGAGTCGAGCGGCACCAGAAACATGGTGAGGCTCTTGTGTTTCGGTGCCTCTGGGTCGGTGTTGGTGATCAGGAAGACGTACTGACAGTTGTGAGCGCCGGTGGTGAACATCTTGGAGCCGTTGATGATCCACTGGCCGCCGTCGCGCACCGCGCGGGTCTTGCAGGTCGCGACGTCCGAACCGCCGTCGGGTTCGGTGTAACCCAGGCACAACCGCACCGTGCCGTCGAACACCCCGCGCAGCACCTCGTCGCGGATCTCCGGGGAGGCGAATTTCGCCACGGATCGGGCCACCATCGCGGTGGTACCCCACGTCACCCACGGCACTTCAGCCCGGCGTTTCTCCAATTCCCAGATCCGGCGCCGCACCCGGCTGAACCCGCCGTCCGCCTCGGATTTCCACTCCTTCTCCAGATATCCGGCGGCCGCGAGTTGCAGGTGCACACCCTCGTCGAAATTGTCGCCGGTCTCGCGGTCACGCCGGATGACATCGTCGGTGACGATGCGGCCGAGGAACTCCCGAACCTCGGCGCGGAACGCTTCGTCTTCTGCGGACAGGTCGACCTGTGAGAAATCCATGTCTGTCCTAAGCCTTCGCGCTTTCCCGGGCTGTCACGATGTGGGCGATGCGCACCGCGGTGGCGCCCGGATCGCCGCCGGCGAGCGCCCAGCCGCGGGCCCGCACCAGGTAGGCAGTGGCGGCGGCCTCGGCTGACACGCCGAGTCCGCCCTGCACATGGACGGCCATGGTGGCGGCCTTGGCCGCCTCCTCGGCCATGAACACGAACGCCGAGGGCGCCAGCTCGGGCCGTTCCTCGGGTTCGTTGTCGAGAAACCAGGCGGCCCTTCGGGCCAGGCCGCGCCCGCCCTGCACGGCGATGGCGATATTGGCCAGCGGATGCGAAATGCCTTGCAGTGTCGAGATCGGCACCCCCAGGGTGTACCGCGTCTTGGCGAACTCGGCGGCGATGGTCATGGTCTCCTCGACAAGACCGACCAATGCCGAAGCGGTCAGCAGTCGCCATTCATCCAGCGCGCGTTGGTATTCCGTCAAGGCGGCCGCGCCGCCGGCCAGGACGACCCTGCTGTCGGCGGCCGCTGGATCCACCCACGCCATCGGGAGCTTGCCGATGTTGTCGACCCGCGCCGGTCGCGTGGAAAATGCCAGCTTCACCACATTCTGGCCGTCGCGGACGATGAGGTGGTCGGCGATCGACGCCGTCGGGATCAACCGGGCCCCGGTCGGTGCGACCTGCTGCGGGTCGAGTCCGACGATCTGCGTGCCCTGCACGATCTCCGGGGAATTCAGGACACCCAACCGCGCGAGCAGCCGCGCGGCGACAACATGGTCGATCCACGGCACCGGGGCCAGCGACCTGCCGAGCTCTTCGGCGACCAGTGTCAGGTCGACGAGTGTCGCGCCGTCGCCACCGAAGGATTCCGGCACGGCCATCGTCGTGGCGCCCATGGCGCACAACCGTTCCCACAGACTCTTGTCGAAACCAGAGGGCTCGGCGGCCCGAACCGTGTCGATATCGCAATGGGTCTTGAAGAACTGCCGGTACGCGGACTGCAGGTCGACATGATCTTCGGTCAGATGGTAATCCTGCCTGCGCAGTTCGTAGCGGTCCATCAGCGTTCCCCTTCTCGGCTCTCGCCGAAGAAGAACCCGGCGGCGTTGTGGTACAGGTAGTTGTCGAGCACGTCCGGGGGAAGGTCCAGGGCCAGCGCCTCGGGGACCACACGATGCATCCGCAGCACGGGGAAGTCCGAGGCGAAGATGATCTTGTCCTTGCCGCGCGTGCGCATGAAGTGCAACAGGCTCTCCGGCAACCGTTTCGGCGACCATGCCGACGTCATCAACCGCAGGTTCTGGTATTTGATCAGCATCCGGATCGCGATGTCCCACCACGGATCGGCCCCGTGGATCATGCACAGCTTGAGTTCCGGGAACCGCACGCACACCCGGTCCAGGTGGATCGGGTTCTGCACCTCCCCGGGAATGGGCGGCCCCGGGATACCGGTGTTGACGCACAACGGCAGTTCGAGTTCGGCGCACTTGGTGTACAGCGGGTAATAGACCGCGTCGCTGGGCGGGTACTGTCCGTCACCCCAGAAGCTCGGCCCCACCACGGCGTAGGCCACCGGAAGATCACGGGCCACGGCGGCGAGTTCGCGCAACGACGGCATGGGTCGCAGCAGGTCGACCCCACCCATCGCCAGTGCGAAGCGCTCCGGGTGGGCCTCGACGAACTTCCGCGCCGTCACCGATGGTTTGGCCAGCGAGTCCATCAGGATGGCCCGGTGCACCCCGTGCGTGTCCATCTCGTCGAGCAGTTCGGCGAGGTCGATCGGGGCGTACATCGATTGCGGACCCTTGAAGTAGTCGTCGCGCACCTTGGTCATGAAGGTGGGCTGGTTCTCGGTCTCGCCGAAGTGCACGTTGGCCAGACAATCGATGACCTTGTGACTCATACGCATTCTCTCTTCGTCTGGCCTGCGGTCGCCACGCTCTGGGCCCAGCGGTAATCTGCCTTGCCGTTGCCGAGCCTGCGCACCGCCTCGACGAACACCACGTCCTTGGGAATCTTGAACCGCGCGAGCCACGCCGCGCAGTGTTCCTGCAGAACGTCCACCTCCAGCGGGGAACGCGGCGCCACGATCGCGACAACTTCCTGGCCCCAGCGCTCACTGGGTCTACCGATCACCACCGCGTCGATGACCTCGGGGACGGTGCGCAGGATCTCTTCGACCTCCTCGACGAACACCTTCTCGCCGCCGGTGTTGATCACCAGTGAGTCGCGTCCGTACAACCGCAGCGTGCCGTCGGCCTCCAACGATGCCCGATCACCGGAGACGACCACGCGTTCGCCGCCGACTTCAGGGAAGGTCTTGGCGGTGGCTTCGGCATCGTTGAAGTAGCCCAACGGGATTCGCCCGGTGCGTGCCACCCAGCCGACTTGGGTTTCGCCCGGCTGCAGGAACCGGGCGTAGTCGTTCGCGAGTACCAAGCCGCCGGAACGCAACTGGAAGGTGTCGGCGGTGGGCGTTTCACGCTGGGTATGCCCGAAACCCATGTTTCCGGTCTCCGACGAGCCGAATCCGTTGATGACGGTGATCTGCGGAATGTGCTCCAGCAGCGCCCGTTGGTGTTTGGGGTTGGTGGCCGCACCGCCGGTGCCGATGGCAAACATCGACGACAGGTCATAAGAATGCCGGCCCAATTCCTCCACGATCGGTGCGGCATAGGCGTCGCCGACCATCGTCATCAGGCCGACCTTCTCGCGTTCGGCGGTTTCCAGTACGGTGCGTGGATCGAATTTCGGCCTGGTGTCATGCAATACGACGGTCTGGCCGGACAGCAGCCCGGAAAACGCCGTCCACAGGCCTGCGGCGTGCATCAACGGGGACACCGCGAACCACGGTGGACCCGCGTTGGCGACCTTGGCGTGGATCTCGTCGACCGCGTCGTGATCGGCGCCGTTCATCGAGGACACGTAGATGTCACCCTGCCGCCACAACACAGCCTTCGGCCGTCCCGTCGTGCCGCCGGTACAGATCATCAACAGGTCATCGGGCGACACCGGACCGACACGGTCATCGCTTCCGTGCGCCAGAGCGTCATCCAGTGACAGGGCGCCGCTCAGTTCCGCTCCGTCACCGTCATCGATGCCGATCAGCAATTCCACGTCGAGTACGTCGGCGAACTTCGCGCCCAACGAGCGGTGGTAGATCACCGCGCGTGGCTTCAGGTAGGCCAGCAGGTCGGCGACCTCGCCAGGCGAGTAGTAGTGGTTGACGTTGACCGGCACCGTGCGGGCCTTGAGGCAACCGATCACCATGTCGGGATACAGATCGTTGTGCATGATGAGTGCGACCACGTCCTGCCCGCATTCCCACCGGTGCAGTTCCCGACGTTCCCGATGCGCACCCAGACCGCGGGACGCCAGGAAATTCGCCAGTCGGCGGGTACGGTCGGCGCCCCCGGCGAAAGTCGTGCGGCGCTCACCGCACACCGTCATCTCCCGGTCCGGCACCGCATCGGCGATCGCGTCGACGACGGCGCCGATGGTCCACTCACCCATCGCGGCGCTAGACCGACACCAGGTGGCGGGCACCCGGCGCGGTCCGTTGTGGATCACCGAGCAGTTCCAGCGCGTTGTCGCGCATGACCTTTCGGGTGTCGTCATGGCTGAATTCCGGGAATTGTGGAATGTCGGCGGTGAACGTGGTCGGGTCGGCCAATCCCTCGCCGTGCGGCCAATCCGACCCGAAGAGAATCTTGTCGACCCCGATGGTGTCGGCAAGTAGTTTCACGTCGTCTTCGTAGTACGGCGCGATCCACACATGGGTGCGCAGTTGCTCGACCGGATCCTGCTTGAAGTGGTACGGCGCATTGTTGGCGGCCTTCTTCAATCGCTTGATCAGCCGGTAGACGAAATACGAGCCATTCTCGATGCTGACCACCTTGAGCGTGGGATGTCGGGTGAACACCTGATGCACGATCAGCGAGGCCATCGTGTCGTGGATGGCCCGGTCGTCGAGCAATACATTGTCCAGCGGGTCACGCTTGCCGAACCCTTCGAACGTCGCCTTGCCGCCCCACAGCGCCGAGATCGCCAGGTATCCGCTGTCGGAAAGGTGAAAGCCCACCGGCACACCGGCTTCGGCCAGCCGCGCCCACACCGGATCGTGCGACGGGTCACCGAGCGAGCGCGGCTTCACCACACCCGGCACCGGAGCCGGACGTACCAACACCAGCTTCGCGCCGCGGCCCAGCACGAATTCGACCTCTTCGACCGCCTTTTCGGGATCGGCCAGCGCGATGATGGGCGCCGAGACGATCCGGCCGTCGGGCCGGTCGTATCCCCAGTCCTCATCGAGCCACAGGTTGAACGCGTGTACCGAGGCCATGGTCGCCTCGATGTCGTGCTTGAGCCCCTCCTCGACACCGCACGCGAAAGTCGGCAGCATGAACACGGTCTCCAGCCGCTGGCGGTCCAGCACCGTAACCCTTGCGTCGCGGTTCTGGTATTCGGGGTGCTCGGAGAGCCGGTCGACCTTCATCAGCGATGCGGGGTCGACACCGTCGGGGATCTCGCCGCGGAAGAGCAAGTCCAGGCAGCCGGGTTCGATGATCGGGTCGAAGGTCGGGTTGGGGATGAAGTGGTTGACCTTCTCCCCCATCATTGCCAGGGTGCGCTTGCCGTCGGCGACCATCTGCACGCCACGGCGCTTGAATTCCTTGGGCAGGTGCCGGGTGAAGGCGTCGACCGGCTCGTAATAGTGATTGTCGACGTCAACGGCCAAGTACGGCAGCCGGTCTGGGGAATCGGTCATGTCATCAACCTTTCAGCGGCGGGAAATTCGGCGGTCGCTTCTCGAAGAACGCGGTGATGCCCTCGACCAGGTCGGGCCGGACCATCGACTCGTGCATGAGGCGCTCCGCGCGGCTGCTGACAGCCAGCACGTCATCGTGGGCATCGCCGTACAGCTGCCGTTTGATGACAGCCATCGACGCCGGCGAGCAGTTGCGCGCCAGGTCCTCGGCATACTCCAGTGTTCGGCGCAACAGATCCTCGGGCGCCACAACCTCTTTCACGAGGCCGAGTTGCGCGGCCTCCTCGGCATGGAACGTGCGGCCGCTCAACAACAGATCGGCCGCCGCGCCCCAGCCCGCCAGCCGCGGCAGGATCCAGGTGATGCCGTACTCGCCGATCAAGCCTCGCCGCGGGAACGCGGTGGCGAACTTCGCGCCCGCAGCGGCGAACCGCACATCACACATCAGGGCATGGGTCAGGCCGATGCCGACGCACGCCCCGTTGATGGCCGCGATGACGGGCTTGCGCAGGGCGGTGAGGAAGTGCGGATGCCGCTCGCCGACGATCTTGCTGACGTCGGTGTCCTCGTTGATCGATTCGCCAAGGGCCGCCATGGATCCCATGTACGCACCGGCGCAGAACCCACGACCGCTTCCCGTCAGCACGATGACGCGCACCGCCGGATCGGCTTCGGCGCGGTCGAAACTCGCGTAGACCCCGGCAGAGATGTCGGCACCCCAGGAGTTCAGCCGCTCGGGCCGGTTGAGTGTGAGAACCGCGACGCCGCTGTCGGTGACGTCGTAGAGCACCGCTTCGGTCGCCACCCGATCACCCACAGAACTGTCTGCAGCCACAGATACTGTATACCTATCGGTAGAGCATTCCGCAAGGCCGCGGACCCGCCTGCGACCAGCGCAAAGGCGGTGCCGGAGGGTCATCGATCCCAGCGTGGAATACGTCGTCTCGATGTGGCTTTCAGGCCTCGCTAGGTGAAGTCCGAGCCTCCGTCGACGTTGATGTTCGCCCCGGTCATGTAGGAATTGCGACGCGAGGCCAAAAAAGCCGCAACCGGCCCTATCTCGCCGGGAAGACCGGCTCGCGGCAGGTGCGCGGGATGTCCGAAATGCTCGTCGATCGCGGCCATCAACCGGTAGGGATCAGTGCCGTCGACGCCGACCGATTGGGCCCATCCCAGTAGGGCCTCCGACGAGATGCTGCCCGGCGAAACGACATTGACCAGAATCTCGTCTTTGGCCAGCAGCAGCGAGAGGTTCTTGGAAACGCTGTTCACCGCGGCCTTGGCGGCGGTGTACGCGGGCAGCCGGGTGCTCTGCCGCTGTGTCGAATGCGCCGAGAAGTTGACGATCCGCGCCCAATCGGCTTTGCGAAGTAGCGGTAACGCGGCCCGGATACATCGCACCATGCCCATCAGCCCGGCATCGAAGGCTTCCTGCCACTGCGCGTCGGTCAACTCCTCGAACGTGCCTGCGGCGCCGGGGCCGACGGTGTTGACGAGCACATTGAGTTCGCCGCGCCAGCGGTCACCGACCTCGGTGAACACCTGCTCGATCTGTGCCGCGTCGCGCGTGTCGGCGACGATGGCCACGGCGTCCGGGGAGCCCCGGCTCGCGAGATCGGCTGCGGCGGCGTCGAGTACGTCTTTGGAGCGCCCGACGACGGCCACCCGAGCACCGTCGTCGGCCAGGCATTGCGCGGTCGCCAGACCCATGCCCCGGCCACCACCCACGACGACGGCGGCCGCTCCGGCGAACCCGAGATCCATCGGTCGGTCAGGAGCCGGTCCAGTTCGGGGCACGCTTCTCGGCGAACGCCGTCGCACCCTCGATCGCGTCTTTCGACGTGAACACCGGAGTGATCAACTCGCCCTGCTTCTTCCACATCTCGTCCTCGGACCAGCCGGCCGACTTGATGATGATCTCCTTGGTCACCGCCACCGCGAGCGGGCCGTTCGCGGTGATCCGCTCGGCCAGCTCGAGGGCCCCGGCCAACGCCTCCCCCGGCTCGGTGAGTTTGTTGACGAAGCCCCATGCCGCGGCTTCCTCGGCGGTGAAGCTGTCTCCGGTGAGCGCCAACTCGAGGGCCTTCTGGTACGGGATGCGCTTGGGCAGCCGCAACAGACCGCCGCCCGCGGCGACCAGACCACGCTTCACCTCGGGGATGCCGAACTTGGCCGCCTTGGAAGCCACCACCAGATCGGTGGCGAGGACGATCTCGGTCCCACCGGCCAGCGCATAGCCTTCAACCGCGGCGATGAGCGGCTTGCGGGGCGGCTGTTCGGTGAACCCGATTCCACGGCCCGGCACGTGGGGCAGTTCCCCGGAGGCGAACGCCTTCAGATCCATGCCGGCGCAGAAGTTGCCGCCCGCGCCGGTGATGACCGCCACCGAGAGCTCTGCAGTGTCGTCGAGTTCGTCGACCGCATCGGCGAGGCCTTGGGCGACCGCCAGATTGAACGCGTTACGGGCCTCCGGCCTGTTGATCGTGATGATGAGCGTTCGACCTTGACGCTCCCGCAGAACTACCTCTGACACCGGTGCCCCTTCGCTCGCGGTCCAATTCCCCGGAAAAGCCTACTATATGGATTACAGTAATAGGCTGGCGGACCGTCCGCCATCGCCCAGCGACGGCCTGGAAACAACCGCAGGGCAAAGCTACGGGAGGTCTACCGGTAAGGTTGACGGTGACAATACCCGCAAGACACGCGCCCGTAGGCGCAGTTCAGGTGGTAGCTGACGGTAAATTCGGTGGCGTTGACCCGCGGCGCAGGAACTGCCTGAGCAGTATCGATTTCGATGGAGGTGTCCGCAGTGGCAAAGCAACCGACCGCGGAGAAGCGTCAGCGCCGCGAACGAGGATCCATCAACCCCGACGACATCATCGCCGGCGCGTTCGAACTCGCCGAGCAGGTATCGATCGACAACCTCAGCATGCCGCTGCTCGGTAAACACCTCGGCGTCGGTGTCACGAGCATCTACTGGTACTTCCGCAAGAAGGACGATCTGCTCAACGCGATGACCGATCGCGCATTGCGCGAATTCGTCGTCGCGACGCCGTATGTGGAAGCCAAGGATTGGCGCGAGTCACTCGCCAACCACGCGCGGACGATGCGCACGGCGTTCATGGGCAATCCCATCCTCTGTGATCTGATCCTGATCCGGTCGGCACTGAGTCCGCGAGCCGCACGCCTGGGCGTCCAGGAGATGGAAACCGCGATCAGTGGTCTGGTCGAAGCCGGACTTTCGGTCGAGGACGCGTTCGACACCTATTCGGCGGTCTCTGTGCACGTCCGCGGATCGGTGGTGCTGCACCGGCTCTACGAGAAGAACCGGGCCAACGACAACGCGCCAGGCGATTACGAGGAGACCATGGTGATCGACCCCGAGACCACTCCCCTCATCGCGCAGGTGACCGGTGAAGGCCACCGCATCGGCGCCGCCGACGAGAAGAACTTCGAGTACGGCCTGGAATGCATCCTCGACCATGCTGCGCGGTTGATCGAGCAGGGCGCGAAGCCCGCCAAGAAGGCGCCGGGCCGCCGTAAGGCGGTCTGACCCAGTCGACTACACCTCGATCACGACTGCGCCGCCCTGCCCGCCACCGGCACACATGGCGGCTACGCCGATGCCACCGCCACGGCGCCGCAGCTCGTAGACCAACGTGGTGACCATGCGCGCACCGGAGGCGGCGATGGGATGCCCGAGGCTGCAGCCACTTCCGGAGAAGTTGACCAATTCTTCATCGAGACCGTATTCGCGAACCGCCGCGATCGGGACCGATGCGAAGGCCTCGTTGATCTCCCACAGCGCCACGTCAGAAGGCTTGAGCCCGGCGCGGTCGAGCACTTTGCCGATCACCTTGACCCCACCCAGACCGGTGTCGCGCGCCGCGACTCCGACTGCGGCCCAAGCCTTGACAGTGGCCAGCACACCGAGTCGCTCGGCGGCGGCGTAGTCCGCATCGACGAGCGTGACAGCAGCGGCAGCATCGTTGGTGCCGCTGCTGTTGCCCGCGGTGATGGAGAATCCTTCGATCTCCGGGTGCAGGACCTTGAGCTCCGCCAACTTCTCGGCAGTCGTGCCGCGACGCGGGTGCTCGTCAACGCTGAACTCGACCACCGAGCCGTCCGGTTGGGTCACCTTCAACGGCACGATCTCGTCGAGGAACCGGCCCTCGTCGATCGCCGCGATGGCACGTTGATGCGACCGGGCCGCCCAGGCGTCCATCTCCTCGCGGGTGATCCCAGCGGCCTGTGCGGTGTTCCACCCGACCGTGATCGACATGTCCCGCATCGGTGCGTCGGGGGTTTCCACGTGCGTGGGCGTCATCCAGGGTTCGATGAAGGTCAGCTCCGGGCCCGGCACCCGCCATTTCATCAGCGGGGACGACGACAGCGATTGCACACCGCCCGCCACCAGGACCCGCTCCATGCCGGAGCCGATCTGCGCCGACGCGTTGCCGATCGCGGTGAGGCTGCCCGCACAGTGCCGATTCACCGACTGCCCCGGGACGGACTCCCAGCCCAGGGCGTCTGCGGCGTAGCGCGCGATGTCGCCCCCACCGTAGTTCGATTCCGCGAAGATGAGGTCGTCGATGGTCTCGGGAGCGATGCCGGCACGACGGACGACCTCGGGCAGGACGGTGGTGATCAGGGTTTCGGGCGGCGTGTTGACCAACGTGCCCTTGAAAGACCGGCCGATGGCGGTGCGGGCTGCACCGACGATGACGGGTGTCGGCATGTTTCCACCTTTACGATATTGGTTGATAATGTAAACGTAGCACCTACTGTAGGTGCCGCGACACGCGGTTGGCTACTGCGGCTCGGGAACGTGGAAATGCTCGTCACGCATGCGGAACGCCTCTTTGGTGCCGTGCTCGGCGCGCGTCTTGACGAAGTTGAATTCGCCGGGTGAGAACTGCAGGTTGGTTCCGTAGGCGTGGAAGAGGTAACTCGCGACCTCCTCGCCCTGGTACGCCTGACTCTGCTCGACGAGTCGGAACGCTTCCTTGGCGATGACGACGCCGTCGGCCGGCATCTTGGCCGCCTTGGCCGCCCAGTACTGCGCCCTGGACCGAACCTGATCGGCGTCGCACGTGTCGGTGAAGATGCCGAGGTGTTCGATCGCGCGGGCTTCGATGATGTCGCCGGTGAGCAGCATGCGCCGGGCCAACACCGGGCCGAGGCGATGGAAGAACATGTGCAGGCTGCCCAGCGCGGGGCCGAGGAACCGAGTGGCAGGCATGCCGATCTTGGTGTCGCGCGCGATCACGGAGATATCGGTCATCAACGCCATCTCGAACCCTCCCCCGAGCGCATATCCCCCAATCTCGCCCACGGTGATCTTCGGAAAGCCCATGAAATTGTGGTAGAACCCAAAGGTCCTGCGGTCCACGGTCAGTCGACGACGCTGACTGGGCCTGCTCTCGTCGGTCCGCGTGTTTCCATCGCCATACCAACCGTAGGCATTGTTCATGTCCGCCCCGGTGCTGAAGACCCCTCCGGCACCCCGCAACAGCACCACGGTGAGGTCATCGTCGTCGGCAACGATGTCCAGGTAGCGGGCGACCGCGTCCCGCATGACCGCGTCGTAGGAGTTGCGCCGTGTGGGATTGTTGAACGTGATGGTGGCGATGCGGTGATCCGCGTCGACCTCGAAGAGCACCCGGTCATCGGTCATGCGAAATCAGCCTCGCTTCAAGGGTTTTGCAGTTTCGACGCCACGATCTCGGCGATCCGAGGCGGCCGGAGGCGCGACGCTCGTCCTTCCATCGGCGACCTTTCCTTGCTAATTTGTACAGGATATTAACCGCATCACCTACTGTATGGTCAACGGTATGTACCTGGAAAGGGTCGCACACAGGTGATCACCACAGCCAGCGACGGCGCCGTCCTGCGCATCACCATCGAACGCTCCGACCGGCGTAACTCGTTGGACCACACTATGATCGACATGCTGGCCACCACCCTGACCGCCGCCGCGTCCGACGACTCGCTGCGGGCAGTGGCCATCACAGGCGCAGGAAAAGACTTCTGTGCCGGTGCCGATTGGATTGCCACCAACAGCACCGGCCCCCGTCCCCGTTCCGGTGATCTGGTGCGGCGTATCCCGCACGGCGCACACCGGATCATCGAACTGGTCGCGACCATCCAACTGCCGGTCGTGTGCGCAGTGAAAGGCTGGGCGGTCGGACTCGGCTGTAACCTGGCACTGGCCGCCGATTTCACCGTGGCCGAGCATGGCGCGACCTTCTGGGAACCCTTCCTCAGCCGTGGTTTCAGCCCCGATTCGGGAGGGACGTGGTTGCTCCCGCGACTGGCCGGCGTGGCCCGCGCCAGGCGGATGCTGCTACTGGGCGAGAAGATCACCGGAACACAAGCCGCCGACTGGGGACTCATCCACGACGCCGTGCCCGCCGACGAGGTCGACGCCGCAGCAGACGCATTGCTGGCCCGGTTGGCCGCCGGGCCGACGGTGGCCCTTGGCCTGGCCAAGCAGGCCATCGCCTACGGCCAGCACGCCACGCTGAACCAGTCCATGAACCAGGAACTGTTCAATCTTGAGCTTGCCTGCCGCACCAGTGATTTCAAGGAAGGCCTGGCGGCCTTCCGGGAGCGGCGGGACCCCGACTTCCAAGGGCGCTAGACACCGGCAGTGAGGAACTCAATTGACCTATGACACCATCAAATACGAGGTCGACGGGCACAAGGCAACCATCACGCTGAACCGTCCCGACGCCCTCAACGCGTTGTCGCCGCACATGATCACCGAACTGCGCGCCGCCTACGATCAAGCCGAGGGCGACGACGACGTCTGGCTGCTGATCGTCACCGGTAGCGGCCGGGCATTCTGCACCGGCGCGGACGTCAAAGAGATTCCCGCCGACGGCAAGGTCATCTACGAGCGGCCCTACCTGTCCACCTACGACCAGTGGGAGGCGCCCCAGGAGGGCACTCCCCCGTTCCGCCGGATGGCCAAGCCGGTTCTGGCCGCGATCAACGGAATCTGTTGCGGCGCAGGGCTGGACTGGGTGACCACGGGAGACATCGTGATCGCCTCGGACAAGGCGACATTCTTCGACCCACATGTGAGCATCGGTCTGGTCGCCGCCCGCGAGATGGTTCGCCTGGCCCGCGCACTACCGCGGTCGGTCGCGTTGCGGATGGCGTTGATGGGCAAGCACGAGCGGATGAGCGCCGAGCGGGCCTACGAGCTGGGCATGATCACCGAGGTGGTCGAGCATGACGAGCTGCTGCAGCGTGCCCACGAGATCGCCGACATCGTGAACTCCAATGCGCCGCTGGCTGTTCGGGGTACCCGGCTGGCCATCCACAAGACCCTCGACCTGCCGCTGCTCGAAGGCGAGATCCTGGCCGAGACGTTCCGCGAACGCGTGGTGCGCACCGAGGACGCCCGCGAAGGGCCGCAGGCGTTCGTGGAGAAGCGCAAGCCCAACTGGCAGGCCCGGTGATGGAAACGTTGCTCGTCGACTTCGACCATGAATCACGGGTCGCGACGGTCACGCTGAACCGCCCCGAAGCGCTGAACTCCTTCAACCGCACCATGTGTGAGGAGATGCGCGACGTCTGGCGCACCGTCAAGACCGACGAAGGCATCAATGCCGTGGTGCTGCGGGCGGCCGGGGACCGGGCGTTCAGCGCCGGCCTCGATGTGAAATCCAGCTATGGGCAACCGGATATCGTGTGGAACCACGAGGATCCGGGCGAGCTGTTGAGCCCGAAGTGGCAGAAGATGTGGAAACCCGTGGTGTGTGCCGTGCAGGGCATGTGCACGGCCGGCGCGCTCTACTTCGTCAACGAAGCAGACGTGGTGATCTGCTCGACCGACGCGACGTTCTTCGATTCCCATGTGAGCGCCGGGCTGGTGTCCGCGCTGGAGCCGGTCGGCCTGATGCGCCGCATCGGATTGGGCGAAACCCTGCGGATGGCGTTGATGGGCAACGACGAAAGGGTCGCCGCCGAAACGGCGCTGCGCATCGGCCTGGTCACCGAAGTGGTCGCCCGCGACCATCTTTGGGGACGCGCCCAGCAGATCGCCGCGGCCATCGCGACCAAACCCCCGACCGCCACGCAGGGCACCGTGAAAGCCATCTGGGAGTCGCTGGACAAGCCGTACCGGGCCGCCATGGATCAGGGCCTCATTTACACCCGCCTGGGCAATCCGATCGCCAAGGCCGAATTGACCGCTCGTCCGATCGCCAAGACCGTGCCACGGATTCGTTGATGCCACACCCGCTGTCCCGGCGCATCACTGGGGTGCTCGACCTGCAACCTCAGGCTCGGGCAATCCAGTACGGCGGCGTCTGGTGCAATTGGGGCGAGATCGCCGCATTGGCCCGACAGATCGGGAAGGTGACCAGTACGGCTCGCGTCGGAATCCTGCTCCGCAACCAGCCTGCCCACGTGGCAGCGGTTCTCGGAGTGCTCGAGGCCGGCGGCACGGTCGTGGTGATCAACCCGTCGCGTGGCGACGATCGCACCCGGGCCGACATCGCGACGCTCGAGCTCCCCGTGGTGGTCGGCCTGGCCTCCGACATCGCCGGTCTGATGAGTCCGTCGCCTCACACCACCGTCGTGAGCATCTCCGACCTCCGCTCCCCTGCGACGGTCACGGAGCCGACCACGCCCGCCGTTGACGCCGGCCGCCCCGGGGTCGCGGTATGGATGTTGACCAGCGGTACCACCGGGCCACCGAAACGCGTCGACCTCACCTACGACATGCTGGCTCGCAGCGTCATGGGCAACGACCCCGAGAATACAGCTGCGCCAACGGAATTACGACGCGGGGTGGCGATCGTCAACGCGCCTCTGGTGCACGTCGGTGGGGTGTTCCGGGTGCTGCTGTGCATCGCCGAGGCGCGGCCGTTCGTCCTGCTACCCAAGTTCGAACTCGACCGATGGGCCGACGCCGTACGCGAGCACCGGCCGCGCGCCGTGTCGCTGGTTCCGGCAGCGCTGCGCATGGTGCTGCACTCGGACCTGACCCGCGAGGACCTCGCCGGTATCCGGGCGGTCACCTCGGGAACCGCGCCGTTGTCGGCCGACGACGCCGACGCCTTCACCGAGAAGTTCGGCATTCCGGTGCTGACCTCGTACGCCGCCACCGAATTCGGCGGCGGCGTGGCCGGCTGGACCTTGGCCGACCACGAGAAATACTGGCGCACCAAGCGGGGCAGCGTCGGCAGGGCCAATCCGGGCGCGCGGCTGCGGGTCGTCGATCACAACGGCATCCCGCGCGAGCCCGGACAGCAGGGCCTGCTCGAGGTGATACCCGCCCAGGTGAACACCACCGAGTGGATGCGCACCACCGACCTGGCGCGGATCGATGCCGACGGGTTCGTGTGGATTCTTGGCCGGGCCGATCAGGCCATCATCCGCGGCGGGTTCAAGATCATGCCCGACGACGTGCGGGCCGCACTGGAGAGCCACCCGGCGGTCCGAGGCGCCGCGGTGATCGGCATCGGCGACGAACGGCTCGGCGAAACCCCGGTGGCCATGGTCGAATTGCACGGTAGCGCCACCGTCGCCGAACTGGTCGATTTCCTGCAGGGCCGGCTCGCCCGCTACGAGATCCCCACCGCCATGGTCATCGTCGAGGCGATCCCCAGAACACCCTCGGGCAAGCCCGATCTCGTTGCGGTACGGGAGCATTTCACCGGCGAGTGAGCTCCCGGCCGTTATGTGGCATCACTCCTGACACCACCGCACACATGATCCCCAGTGGTGCGGTTCGGACCATTCGCAACACATGTGGTGGGCGCGGCGAGCTTGCCGCGGCTCGAACTCCGTGATGATGCGGTCACCGTCGTACCGCGTGACCGCTTCATCGGTTTGCAGATTGACGCCGAGCCGCTTCGCTTGCAGTGGCAGCGTGCTGATCGAATACTTCTGACGGGCGTCGGGGTACTTGTCGAACGCTTTCCAGACTTCGGTGAAGAACTCGACATCGACCGTCGGACCGACAATCTCGTCGTCGCCACAACACATGGCATCCTCCCTGGGTGATAACTGCGGGCTCACTGAAAAATATCCACCCGCCCTGTGGGCAGCACGAGTAGTCCGCTACTCGACTTGCCCGCGACCCGCGGATTCACACGACGGAGTTGGCCCGCAGCTCGGCGATTCGCGCTGCGTCATAGCCGATCTCACCGAGCACGTCGTCGGTGTGCTCGCCGAGCAACGGCGCACGGCGACGGATCGATCCCGGCGTCGCCGACATCCGGAATGGTGTTTCGATGATCGGGACGTCACACGCAGCACCTGGAAACGGCATCCGATGCAGGTAGCCCATGGCCTGCACATGGGGGTCGTCGAGCACATCTTGGGTCGAATGCAGCGGCGCCGCAGGCATTTTGGCCGCTTCCAACAGCGTCAGCACCTCGGCCTTGGACTTGTCGGCACACCAGTCGGCCATGATGTCGTTGAGGATGTCCCCGTTGGCCCACCTGGTGTCGTCATCGGCGAAGCGCGGGTCGTCGAACAGCTCGTCCCGTCCGACCAGCCGGCACCACCGTTTGAACATCGGCTGCCCGGCGACCTGCAGCAACACCCACTGTTCGTCGGCGGTGCGGTAGAGGTCGCACGGCGCCACCGAGGCGCCCCGGTTGCCCATCCTGGGTTTGTCGACCTGCAGCAGTTCCCGCTCGATCAAAAACGCGTTGGACAACATGAGCGCGGTCGGCAACAGCGCACCCTCGACGTGCTGCCCTTCACCCGTCCGGTCCCGGTGATAGAGCGCCATCATCACCCCGATCGTCAGCGTCAACGCTGTCCCGAAGTCCGCGTACGGCACCACAGTTCGGATCGGGAGGTCCGGCAGACCCTGCCGATAGACCGCGCCGGACATCACCTGGCCGGCCCCGTCGAACCCGATCTTGTCGCTGTACGGGCCGCCTTCGCCGTAGGCGGTGGCGCTGGCCAGGATGATGTCCGGCTTGACCGCTTTGAGCGATTGGTAGTCCAGACCGCTGGCCCGCATGCCCGCCGCAGGCATGTTGGCGACGACAATGTCGGACCGGGCCACCAGGCGCCGGGTGATCTCCGCACCGTCGGGCGTCGTCGAATCCAGGGTGAGCGAACGCTTGTTGCGATTGCACTGCAGAAACGTGCCGCCCTCGCCGCTTTCGGTGACGGCCTGCACCCAGCGGTCCTCGCCGCCCTCGCGCTTCTCCACCCGCAACACGTCGGCGCCCATGTCCGCCAGGATCGCGCTGCACCATGGCGCCGCGATGAACCGGCCGTAGTCGAGAACCCGAATCCCGTCGAGAACGCCTGGCATACACTCACCTTCCTCTCGTACCGCTACTCCAAGACGCCCATGCGCTCCAGGTGATCGCTGAGCGGCTTGGACGCCGCGCACAGATGCTCGGCCATGGCGTCGCGGGCCGAATCCCCATCGCGCGCCTTGAGGGCGGCCAGTATCCGACGGTGATCGTGGGTGGACTGCTCAGGCCAGCCTTCCACTGTGGGGTAGACCGATTCCAAGGCGTAGCGGGTGATTTGGGACATCAACTGCGCGAGCTTCGGCGAATCGGCCGCGCGGTTCACGCCCCGATGGAAGGCGTGGTTGAGCCGGACGGCCCGCTCATGATCGTTGTGTGTGTACGCGTCCTCCAGCTCCCGCTGGATCCGGTCGAGTTCGTCGAGCTGACCGTCGGTGATCTGGCCGGCCGCACGGGCGGCCAGCTGGCCGCCGATGTGCGCCTGCACACCCGCCACATCGTCGATGTCCCGACGGGTGACCGGCAGCACCAGGAATCCGCGCCGGGGTTGTTGGGTGAGCAGCCCCTCGGCGCGCAGACCGAACAGCGCTTCGCGCACGGGCGTGACGCTGATACCGAGTTCCGCCGCGAGCTGCTCGAGGCGGATGAACTTTCCCGACGGGTACGTGCCGTCGAAGATCCGCCGGCGGATGAGACGGGCGACATCTTCGGCAAGCTGTGGGCGCGAGGCGAAATCGGGTATGGTCACGGCTCAGATCCGATAGTCGGCCAGCAGCCGCTTGCTGATGATGTTCTTCTGGATCTCGCTGGTGCCTTCGCCGATCAGCAGGAACGGCGCGTCGCGCATCAACCGCTCGATCTCGTACTCCTTGGAGTAGCCGTAGCCACCGTGAATGCGGAAACTCTGCTGCGTTACCTCCGCGCAGAACTCACTGGCCAGGTACTTGGCCATCCCCGCGGCCACATCGTTGCGCTCCCCGGAGTCCTTGAGCCGCGCGGCATTGACCATCATCAGGTGAGCGGCCTCGACTTTGGTTGCCATCTCTGCCAATTGGAATGCAACGGCCTGATGCTCGGCGATCGGCCTACCGAAGGTCTGTCGCTGCTGTGCGTAGCGCACGGCGAGTTCGAAGGCGCGGATACCGACGCCGCAGGCGCGCGCGGACACGTTGACGCGGCCGACCTCGACGCCGTCCATCATCTGGAAGAAGCCTCGGCCGGTGACGCCACCGAGAACATCGTCGGCAGCGGCGCGGTAGCCGTCGAAGATCAGCTCGGTGGTGTCGATACCCTTGTAGCCGAGCTTGTCGAGCTTGCCCGGGATGGTCAGCCCGGCAACGACTTCGCCGAAACCGGTGGGCTTCTCAACCAGGAATGTGGTGAGGTTGCGGTGTGGCTTGTCCGCGCCTTCGTCGGTGCGCACCAGCGCGGCCACCAGCGTCGAACTGCCGCCGTTGGTGAGCCACATTTTCTGGCCGTCGATGATGTAGTCGCCGTTGCTCTGCTTGGCGGCGCGGGTACGGATCGCGGCGACGTCGGAGCCCAGCTCGGGTTCGGACATCGAGAACGCGCCACGCGTTTCCCCGGTGGCCATGCGCGGCAGGAACTTCTGCTTCTGAGTGTCGGTGCCGTGCTGCCGGATCATGTAGGCCACGATGAAGTGGGTGTTGATCACCCCGGACACGCTCATCCACCCGCGGGCCAGCTCCTCGACGCACAGCGCATACGTGAGCAGCGATTCACCGAGGCCGCCGTACTCCTCGGGGATCATCAGCCCGAAGAGGCCCATCTCTTTCATCTGATCGACGATGGCCTGCGGGTAGGTATCGGAATGCTCCAACTCCTGGGCGGTGGGGATGACTTGCTTGTCGACGAATTGCCGCACGGTCGAGACGATCTCGGTCTGGAACTCGGTGAGTCCCAGGGTTTGCGCAAGTCTGGTCACGGTGCCACCCTTTCGAACACGGCGGCCAGCCCCTGCCCGCCGCCGATGCACATGGTCTCCAGGCCGTAGCGCGCGTCGCGTCGCTGCAGTTCGCGCGCGAGTGTCGCGAGCATCCGGCCCCCGGTGGCCCCGACAGGATGGCCCAGCGAGATCCCCGAGCCCCGCACATTGGTGCGGTCCCGGTCAGCCGCCCCGAATTTCCATTCCTTCATCACCGCGAGCGCCTGGGCGGCGAAGGCTTCGTTGAGTTCGATGAGGTCGATATCGCTCAGCTGCAGATCGGCCTTGGCCAGCGCCGCCTCGGTGGCGGGCACCGGGCCGATACCCATGACGTGGGGAGCGACGCCCGCCGCGCCCCAGGACACCATGCGCACGAGTGGCCGCAGGCCGAGTTCGGTCGCCTTGTCCGGGGTGGTGACGATGCACATCGACGCAGCATCGTTCTGACCGCTGGAGTTCCCGGCTGTGACAGTGGCATCCGGATCTTGCTTGAGCAGAACGGGTTTGAGCGTGGCCAGGGCTTCGACCGTGGTGTCGGCGCGCGGGTGCTCATCGGTGTCGATCACGGTCTCACCTTTGCGCGAGCGGACAGTGACCGGAATGATCTCGTCGGCCAGTACGCCGTCGGTCTGCGCGGCCACCGCCCGCTGATGCGACCGCACCGCGAGCTCGTCCTGCTCGGCCCGCGTGATGCCGTACTCACGACGTAGGTTCTCGGCCGTCTCCAGCATGCCGCCGGGCACCGGATAGAACTGCCCACCCGCGGTGGTACGTCCCCGCGCGAGCCCGTCGTGGATCTGCACTCCACCGCGGGATCCGCCCCACCGCATGTCGGTGGAGTAGAACGCGACGTTGCTCATGCTCTCGGTGCCACCGGCCACGACGAGCTCGTTGTCACCGCTGCGCACCTGCAGGCACGCCTGGATCACAGCCTGCAGACCCGACCCGCAGCGCCGGTCGACCTGCATGCCCGGAACGGTCACCGGCAGACCCGCATCCAGTGCCACGACACGGCCGATCGCGGGGGCGTCGCTGTTCGGATAGCAATGGCCCAGGATCACGTCCTGCACCAACTCTCGGGCAACGCCGGTGCGTTCCAGCAGACCCTTGAGCGCCGCCACGCCGAGTTCGACGGCGGACAGCGAGGCGAACATGCCGCCATAGCGCCCGATCGGCGTGCGAACCGGTTCGCAGATGACGGCGTCGCGCGTGCTCACACGTATCGCCCGCCGGTCACCTCGAGCACTGTGCCGGTCATGTACGACGACAGATCACTGGCCAGGAACAGCGCGACCTTGGCGACCTCGTCAGGCTCGCCTGCGCGGCCCATCGGCACCTCGGCCAGCTTCTGGTCCCAAATACGTTGCGGCATGGCCTCGGTCATCGCCGAGCGGATCAAGCCGGGCTGAATCGCGTTGACCCGCACCCCGACGTGGGCCAGTTCCTTGGCAGCGGCCTTCGTCATGCCGACGATGCCTGCCTTGGCCGCCGAATAGTTGGTCTGGCCGATCAGGCCGACCTTGCCGGAGATCGACGACATGTTCACGATCGCGCCGCGCTTGTTCTCCCGCATGATCGCCGCGGCCGACTTGGTGCCATTCCAGGTGCCTTTGAGGTGCACGGCGATGACCTGATCGAACTGGTCCTCGGTCATCTTGCGCAAGGTCGCGTCACGGGTGATGCCCGCGTTGTTGACCATGATGTCCAGACCGCCGAACCGCTCCACGGCGGCTTGCACCAGGGCTTCGACCTCGGCGCCCGAGGTGACGTCGCAGCGTACGGCGGTGGCGACGTCGGGACCGCCGAGCTGGGCGGCCGCTGCCTCGGTCGCCTCCAGGTTGAGATCACCGAGCACCACCCGGGCCCCCTCGTCGACGAAGCGCCGCGCGATGGCCAGGCCCAGACCCTGAGCACCGCCGGTCACCACCGCAGTCTGGCCGGTAAGCAATGACACCTGATCACCTAACTCTCGCTCGTGGGGCTGCCTCAGGCAGTGATCATATTTCATATACGATATTGCAAATACTCGCCCCCGGGTTCCCGCGTGAAAGAAATGGAGCTGCCCCGTGACCACCACTGCGGCCACCACAGAAGTCGGCGACGAGGATTTTCAGGAGATCCTGGCGCAGACCCGCAGCTTCATCCGCACCGCCGTGGTGCCCCGCGAGAACGAGATCCTGGCCACCGACACGGTGCCCGACGACCTGCGTGACCAGGCCAAGAAGATGGGCCTGTTCGGCTACGCCATACCGCAGCGGTGGGGCGGCCTCGGCCTCAACCTCGCCCAAGATGTCGAACTGGCAATGGAATTCGGCTACACCGCCCTGGCGCTACGGTCGATGTTCGGAACCAACAACGGCATCGCCGGCCAGGTCCTGGTCGGCTTCGGCACCGACGAGCAGAAGGCGCAGTGGCTCGAAGGCATCGCCTCCGGAGACGTCGTCGCATCGTTCGCCCTCACCGAACCCGGAGCGGGTTCGAACCCGGCGGGATTGCGCACCAAGGCCATTCGCGACGGGGACGACTGGGTGATCGACGGCCAGAAGCGCTTCATCACCAATGCCCCGACGGCCGATCTGTTCGTGGTGTTCGCGCGGACCCGGCCCGCCGACGATGCCGGACCGGGCATCGCGGTCTTTCTCGTACCGGCCGACGCGGCTGGTGTCCAGATCGGGGCGAAGGACGCCAAGATGGGGCAAGAAGGTGCCTGGACAGCCGATGTCACCTTCACCGAGGTCCGCGTTCCGGGCGGCGCCCTGGTCGGCGGGAGCGAAGACGTGGGTTACCGGGCCGCGATGACCTCACTGGCGCGCGGACGGGTACACATCGCCGCCCTGGCCGTCGGCTCGGCACAGCGCGCTCTCGACGAGTCGGTGGCCTACGCCGCCGCGGCCACGCAGGGCGGCGAGCCGATCGGCAACTTCCAGCTCGTCCAAGCAATGATCGCCGACCAGCAGACCGGCGTGATGGCGGGCCGGGCGTTGGTACGCGATGCCGCCCGCCAGTGGGTGTCGGGTGAGGATCGCCGCATCGCGCCGTCGGCCGCCAAGCTGTTCTGTACCGAAATGGCAGGCAAAGTGGCCGATCTCGCAGTGCAGATCCACGGCGGCACCGGCTACATGCGTGAGGTCCCGGTGGAGCGCATCTATCGCGAAGTCCGGTTGCTGCGACTCTACGAGGGCACCAGCGAGATCCAGCGTCTCATCATCGGCGGCGGTCTGGTCAAGGCCGCGCAGCGCAACACCAACCGTTAAGGAGCATCGATGAGTGATCGGCTCACCGGAAAAGTCGCCTTCATCACCGGAGCAGCCCGCGGCCAGGGCCGCGCGCACGCCGTCCGGATGGCCAAGGAGGGCGCTGACATCATCGCCATCGACATCGCCGGCCCGCTACCGCCCAGTGTCCCTTATGATTCCGCCACGCCGGACGATCTGGCCGAGACGGTGCGGCTGGTCGAGGCCACGGGCCGAAGAGTGCTCGCCGCAGCCGTGGACACGCGAGATCTGGAGGGGCTGCGGGCCGTCGTAGACAAAGGGGTGGCGGAGTTCGGCAGGCTCGACATCATCATCGCCAATGCGGGCATCACGGTTCCGGAGGCCTGGAACGAGACCACACCCGAGTCGTTCCGCGATGTCATCGACATCAACCTCACCGGAACCTGGAACACCGTCATGGCGGGGGCCCAGCACATCATCGACGGTGGGCGCGGCGGCTCGATCATCTTGATCAGCTCCGCGGCAGGTATCAAGATGCAGCCGTTCATGGTGCACTACACGGCCAGCAAGCACGGCGTCACTGGGCTGGCCCGGGCGTTCGCGGCCGAACTCGGCAAGCACAAGATCCGCGTCAACAGTCTGCACCCCGGCGCCGTCAACACCCCGATGGGCACCGGCGACATGATGGCCGCGCTCAACCGGGCCAACGAGACCAATCCCGGCCTGATGCAGATGGTCACGCCGTTCCTGCCCGACTTCATCGCCGAGCCCGAGGACATTGCCGACGCGGCCTGCTGGTTGGCCAGCGACGAATCCCGGTTCGTCACCGCGAGCCGGGTCGCCGTCGATCTGGGCTCCACTCAGTTCTGAGCGGCGCGAACGGCACCCGCAACGCCGCCACGGCGATACGACCGGGAGAGGTGGCGGCACTGCATCATCCGCACCACGGCCGAACCGTCAGCGCGATGTGACCAGGCCGTCTACCAACAGGTCGAGCAGCCTGCCCGCCTGCTCGCGCGATTGGCTGGCGAGGAAGATGCCCAGGAGGCTGGACACGACATCCTCGGCACGCACATCGGAGCGCAGACTGCCGTCGTCGACGCCGGCGGTCAGGATGGCTTGCACCGCACCGACGATGTTGGCGCGAGTGTCCCCGGGCGCCACGGTGCCGGATTCGAACATGGCCCGTAGCGACTCCGCCATCCCCTGCTTGGCCGCGACAAAGCCGGCGTACCGATCCATCCACCGGCGCAGGGCTACAGGTGGCGGATGACGCGCGACCAGTCGGCCCGCCGTCGCCGAGACCTCGGCGAGTTCCGCGCGATAGACCGCCTCGACAAGCGCCTCGCGGCTGG
Organism: Mycobacterium dioxanotrophicus; assembly: GCF_002157835.1. Taxonomy (NCBI): domain Bacteria; kingdom Bacillati; phylum Actinomycetota; class Actinomycetes; order Mycobacteriales; family Mycobacteriaceae; genus Mycobacterium; species Mycobacterium dioxanotrophicus. The sequence goes on from NZ_CP020809.1 coordinate 4,992,096, forward strand.
GGAAGTGCCTGTACAGCGTGCCGATCCCGACTCCGGCCGCGCGCGCGATCGCCTCCAGCGACACTGAAGCGTCCGCGTTCGCGAACGCCTCGGTCGCCTTCTCCAGCAGGCGCTCTCGATTACGACGTGCATCCGAGCGGACCCGATCGACCATAGCGGAGGGTCCTCCGTTTCTGTACGGTGAGAAGCGGAGGTCCCTCCGCATATCGCGACTATGCCACACGAACGGAGCGAGCATGACCATCGCCGCAGTACCAGGAGGCACCGGCCGAATCGGGCAGCACACAGTGGCCAGGATCGGCTACGGAGCCATGCAGCTCGACGAGTCGATGCCCACCGAGGATGCCGTGGCCCTACTGCGCACAGCGACCGAACTCGGCATCAACCACATCGATACCGCCTCGTTCTACGCAGGAGGTGAGGTGAATCGGCGAATTCGGCAGGCCCTCGCCCCGTATCGCGACGATCTGGTGATAGTCAGCAAGGTCGGCGCGGCGCACCCCCCCACCGGCGCCATTCCGCTGGTCGCCGCCCAGCGCCCGGCCGAGTTGCGCGCTGCGGTCCACGACGATCTCACGCAGCTACAGCTCGATCAGATCCCGGTGGTGAACCTGCGGCGCCTGGACGTCGGACCCGGCCTGCAGGCGACCGGTAGTCAGATCGTCGACCTCGACGATCAACTCGCCGAACTGATGACGCTGCGCGACCAGGGCAAGATCGGCGGGATCGGCGTGAGCAACGTGTCGCTCGAAGCGTTGCGACGGGCCCTACCCGCCGGCGTGGTCTGCGTGCAGAACGCCTACAACGTGCTCGACCGATCACAGGAGGCGATGCTTGACGCCTGTGTTGCCGAGGGCATCGCGTGGGTCCCGTTCTTCCCGCTCGGATCGGCATTTCCGGATGCCCCGAAGGTCGCCGACAATGCCGAAATATGTGCGGTGGCAGCCGAACTGGGACTCTCCACGGCCCAAGTGGGACTGGCCTGGCTGCTAGCACACGCACCGAACACACTGCTCATCGCGGGCACGAGGTCCGCCGCGCACCTGAAAGACAACGTCGCAGTCGGCGGTATCACGCTTCCCGTCGAGGCGATCTCGCGGCTGGACGCAATCGCGGACTGCGCCACCCACGCGCCCTGACAGTCCCAGCGCGAGCAGACAGCAAGGCCCCGGAACACCGGCGTGTCGGGTACCCGAGCGACTGCTCGCCGGGAAAGCCTCAGCCGATGAATCGGACGATGGACTCGGCCACCGCGGCGGGCTTGGCCACGCCGTCGATCTCCACGGTCACCGTCACGGTCGCCTGCACGGCACCGTCCAGCTTGGCGACGTCGTCGATCCGCGCGCGGGCCCGCACACTGGAGCCGACCTTCACCGGCGTGATGAAGCGAACCTTGTTGTAGCCGTAGTTGATCGCCATCGCGATGTTGTCGACACGGTAGAGGTCGTGAGTGAAGTGCGGCAGCAGAGACAGGGTGAGCAGACCGTGTGCGATGGTCCCGCCGAACGGGCCGGCGGCCGCCTTGTCCGGGTCGACGTGGATCCACTGGTGATCGTCGGTCGCGTCGGCGAACAGATTGACGCGGTCCTGAGTGATCTCCATCCACTCGGTCGGCCCGAGCTCACTGCCTGCCGCCGCCACGAACTCGTCGAGCCCGCTGAACACCTTCATCGCAACTCCTCTCGGACCGCACCCGAACGACGTTCAGAACACTACGGTCTGGTTCCCGAACCGGATGACGCGATCCTCACAGTGCCACAGCACCGCCCGCGACAACACCACCCGCTCGACATCGGAGCCGAGGCGCGCCAGGTCCTCGACGGCGTGGCGATGGTCGACCCGAACCACGTCCTGTTCGATGATCGGTCCTTCGTCGAGGTCGCCCGTCACGTAATGCGCTGTGGCCCCGACCAGTTTCACCCCCCGCTCCTTGGCCCGCCGATACGGTGCAGCGCCGATGAACGCGGGCAGGAACGAATGGTGGATGTTGATCAGCGGGCACCCGATGGCGTCGAGGAACTCCGGCGTGAGGATCTGCATGTACCGCGCGAGCACGACGAGGTCGACGTTGCCGCGCAGGAGTTCGAGCAGTCGCTGCTCGGCTTCTGCCCGATTGTCGCGGGTCGCAGGAACGTAGATGTAGGGCACACCGAACGCACGAACCTGCTCGGCGAGGTCCGGGTGATTCGAGATGACCATCACCACGGACATGTCCAACTCACCGCGGCGGTTGCGCCACAGCAGGTCGAGCAGGCAGTGATCCTCCCGGGAAGCCATCAGCGCCACCCGTTTTGGCTTGGCGGCCTCGGTGAGCCGAAAGTCCATCTCGAACGGCTCGGCCACGCGCTCCCGGAACTCGCGCTCCAGTTCCTCACGGGCCGCGGTCAAGCCGGGCAGGTGGAAAATGGTGCGCTGCATGAAGGTGCCACCGGTCTGCTCAGTCGAATGCTGATCCAGCGACACGATGTTCGCACCGGCCCCGGTGAGAAAGCTGCTGATGGCTGCCACCAGTCCCGGTCGGTCCGCACAACGCAGCAGGAGCCGGCCCACATCACGGACCGGCAGGGTTTTGGCTCTCGGGTACTCCTCAGTCGTCACCCTCCAGATTCTCGCCCGTGTGGCCGCCCGGCGCTCGACCCGGGTACCACGATCGCCTCGCCGCCCGAAACGTCGTGCGTATGACTGGCTCGTGTCCAGACAGCAAAACTGACCGGAACCGACACGAAGAATGGTGAAGCCGAATCTCGGCAGTGCACAAACTTTGCTCGACAAACATTCAGCAGGAATATCCAGTAGCGTTATCGTCCATATGATTTGCCAAATTTGCACGCCTCCGTAAATAAATGGACTTCCGGAGTGCAGAAATGGACACACTACTGGACAAGTTTCGTCTGCTAGCTGGAATTACCTGTCCCTGCGGCGTGATACTCATCTCGCGTAATCGCACAACCGTGGTGCGCACAACAAATCAGCCGAACCGGTCCGGGGGGTGCGGCTGCCAGAAGAAATGGATCACCAATGACCGCTCCCCAGCGCGATGTCGCTGCTCGTTCCGCCCTGTCTGCGGACCAATCCCACAGTTGGTGGGATCCGGGCAGCGACTGCACGATCGTCATCGCGACCCCTGGTTCGGAACGTGAATTGTGGCACGACTACGTCAACGGGGCCCAACGCAACTATCGCAAGCATGGCGTGGAACGGGCGCTCGACATGGACGCACTGCGCACGGGTGATGACACGGCATTGTTCTGCGCAGGCATCAATCAAGCGGGCGTGGTGGTCGGCGGTCTGCGAGCCAAAGGCCCCTATCAGCACACCGACGAATGCCATGCCACCGTCGAGTGGGCAGGCCAGCCCGGACTCAGCGCAGTGCGCAAGATGATCGACGACCGGCTGCCGTTCGGCGTCGTCGAGATGAAGACCGCGTGGGTGTGCGACGACCCCGACCAGAGCCGGGCGCTGACGGACACCCTGGCCCGCATGCCACTGCATTTCATGACGCGCCTGGACATCGGTTTCGCGATGGCCACCGCCGCGGCCTATGTGCTCAAGCGCTGGCTGTCCTCCGGCGGTGTGCTCGCCGCGAAGATCCCCGCAACCCCGTACCCGGATGAGCGCTACCAGACCAAGATGATGTGGTGGGATCGGCGCACGTTCGCCAACCATGCTGAGCCCAAACAGCTTTCGGCGTTCTACGGCGAAGTACAGCGGATCTCGGCCGGGCTGCACGACGTCGAAGCCGTTGACGCCTCCGCAGCGGCAGGACAATGATCGACACCATCGACGAGTCAGCGGACGGCAATGCGGTCATCATCGGCTCTGACGATCCGTCGGGTGCGTTGGCGGCCCTGCTCGCGGATCCACACATCACCGTCATCGACACCTGCCGACGTCAGCAGGAGGCGCTGCGCGAACTGACTCCCCTGCCCGGGACCGACATCCTGGACGAACCCACGTCGTGGGCGTATTACCCGTGGCGGCGCAGCGTCGTGCACATCCTCGGCCCGCTGGGGTTCAGGCGGCTGCGCCTGGACCGCAACCGCAATCTGATCAGCGCCGAGGAGGACCGGCAACTCGCTCAGCTGCGGGTCGGTGTCATCGGGCTGAGCGTCGGGCATGCCATCGCCTACGCGCTTGCCGCCGAAGGGCTCTGCGGTGAGCTACGGCTGACCGATTTCGATGAACTGGAATTGGCGAACCTCAACCGGGTACCGGCCTCGTTGTTCGATCTCGGGCTGAACAAGGCCGTGGTGGCCGCTCGCAGGATCGCCGAGCTCGATCCCTACCTGCGCGTGCAGATCGACCGCGGCGGTGCGCACTCCGACTCCATCGACGCATTTCTCCACGGCCTCGACGTGGTGGTCGAGGAGTGTGACTCGCTCGATGCGAAGGTCCTCGTCCGGGAGGCGGCACGGGCCCGACGGCTGCCGGTGCTGATGGCCACCGCCGACCGGGGCCTCATCGACGTCGAGCGCTTCGATCAGGACGCCGAGCGGCCGATCATGCATGGCTTGCTCGGCACGGTCGACACCGCGGCCCTCGCGGGACTGTCCAGCAAGGACAAAGTTCCCCACGTCCTGCGCTTACTGGACGCCGCGGAATTGTCGCCACGAATGGCCGCCTCGCTCGTCGAGGTGAGCAAGACCCTGACCACCTGGCCGCAGTTGACCGCTGAGGTCCAGCTCGGGGCGACGATGGTGGCCGACGCCGTCCGGCGCATCGGCATCGGCGAACCTCTGGCGTCCGGCCGGGTCCGGATGGATGTCGGTGCCGCGCTCGACGACATCGTCGACCCGTTGACACTGCGGATCGATGAGCCCGCACCACAGCCGGCACCCGAACCCACGGCACCTGCCGATCCCCTGTCCGCCGTCGCTGTGGCGGCCAATCGCGCTCCCTCGGGCGGCAATGCCCAGCCCTGGCGGATCGAATGGACTGCCGACCGGCTCAATCTGCGGCTGGCGACCGGATACACCACGGCGATGGACGTCGGTTTCCGCGGCAGCGCGGTGGCGCTGGGCGCGGCCGCATTCAATGCCCGGGTGGCCGCGGCCGCCCACGATCTCACCGGTGCGCTGGAATGGCAGCGGGGTGACGAAGGATCACCGCTGTTCGGCGTCATGTCCCTGACCCCGGGCCAGGCACCCGCACTGGCGCAGTTGTACGAACCGATGATGCAGCGCGAGACCAACCGCGAGCGCGGATCCGGGGCCACCATCCCGGGCGACGTCCTCGACGCCCTGGCGGGCGCGGCACGGGCCGAAGGCGGCGAGGCGCACATCCTGACCACCACGCCGGAGATCGAACGGGCAGCGCGCATTCTCGCCGCGGCGGACCGGATCCGATACCTCACGCCGACACTGCATCGTGAGATGTTCTCCGAACTGCGCTGGCCCGGAGATCCGGATCCCGACACTGGACTCGACGTGACGTCGCTCGGTCTGGACCCGGCCGATCTGGTGCTGCTGGACATCCTGCGCCGGCCCGAGGTGATGGCCAGACTCGCCGAGTGGGACGCAGGGTCGGCGCTCGGGGACGACACCTACGAGCGAGTCACATCGAGCTCGGCCGTCGCGGTCGTGTCGACCCCGGGCCGACGGTTGACCGACTACGCCAAGGCCGGGTCAGCGGTGCAGGCGCTATGGGTCACCGCTCAGCAATGCGGAGTGGCGGTACAGCCGGTGTCGCCGGTGTTCCTGTACGCGCACAGCGACGACGAGCGTCGGCTCCTGTCCCCCGACCATGCCGAGGCGCTGAGCGATCTGCAGTACTCTTTCCGCCAGTTGACGGCGACCGAACGCGATGCGTCCCAGGCGTTGGTGCTCAGGCTGTTCTATGCGCCACGCCCAACGGTACGCAGCCGCCGCAGGCCGCTGCCGCTGGTCCATGAGCCGCTCCATGGCTGAGGTGACTCCGGAGGTTGGTGTGCCACGCAGTCTGGAACTGGTCGTCACGTCGGTGGCCACTCAGCTGATGGCCGTCAACGCCGCCACCGCCGCGGCGGTCAGCCAGCAGGTGCTGGCAGATCTGGTGTCCTACTTCGACGTCGATGTGAGCTTCCTGCGGCACAACGATCACCTGGCCCACACCACGAAACTGGTCGCCGAGTGGCCGCCGCGGCCGGTGGACGCGCCGACCGATCCGATCGCGGTCGTCCGGTTCGCCGACGCCGACCCGGTGTTCGCCATGGCCGAGAATCTCAAAGAGCCGGCGGTGTTCCGCCCAGAACCCGCCACCGACGATTACCAGCGCACCATCGAGGCGGGCCGTCAGGTTCCGAGTACCTCGATGGCGTCGGTGCCATTGCTGTCGGGCGAGGTCACCACCGGCGTGCTCGGCTTCGTCAAGTTCGGTGACCGCGAATGGCTGCCCGAGGAACTCAACGCGCTGCAGGCGATCGCCTCGTTGTTCGCCCAGGTGCAGGCCCGCATCGCCGCCGAGGAGCGCCTGCGCTACCTGGCCGACCACGACCACCTCACCGGGTTGTACAACCGCCGGGCGTTGCTCGCTCATCTCGATGACCGGCTCGCGCCCGGTCAACCAGGCCCCGTGTCGGTGATGTTCCTCGATCTGGACCGGCTCAAGGCCATCAACGACTATCTCGGCCACACCGCCGGGGATGCGTTCATCAGAGTCCTTGCGCAGCGTCTCGAGGAGGGCGACGACGAGCCCAAACTGATCGCACGCCTCGGCGGTGACGAGTTCGTCGTGGTGCCGGCCGCACCGATGTCGGCCGACGACGCAGAAGCGCTGGCCTATCGACTGCAGGCGATGTTGCGCGAGCGGGTGACGGTCGACGGCGAGATGCTCACCCGGACGGTGAGTATCGGCCTGGCCGAGGGCATTCCCGGCCGGGACTCGACCTCGGATCTGCTCAGCCGCGCCGACCAGGCGGTTCTGACCGCCAAGAGCGCTGGCGGGAACCAGGTGGCGGTGTTCTCCGACGTGATGGCCATGGAGATCGATTTCCGCAACGACATCGAGCTGCACCTACAGAACGTGATCGAGGACGGATCGCTGGTGCTGCATTACCTGCCCGAGATCGACATGCGCACCGGAGAGGTGCTCGCGGCCGAGGCGTTGGTCCGGTGGCAGCATCCGACGCGCGGGCTGCTCGCCCCGGATTCGTTCATCGGGGTCGCCGAATCCATCAACCTGGCAGGCGAATTGGGTCGATGGGTGCTGCGCAACGCGTGTGCCGAATTCGCCCGATGGCGCGCCAACGGCCTGGGCAGGCGCATCCTGTTGCGGATCAACGTCTCGCCGGTGCAGTTGGTGACCGAAGGATTCGTCGACTCGGTCGCCAGCATCATGAACGAATTCGGGCTACCGCGCGGCTCGGTGTGCCTGGAGATCACCGAAAGTGTCGTGGTTCAGGACATCGAGACCACGCGTCGCACCTTGTTCGGGCTCCAGAACGTGGGCGTGCATGTGGCGATCGACGACTTCGGTACCGGCTACAGCGCGCTGTCCCTGCTGAAATCTCTGCCGGTCGACACGCTCAAGATCGACCGGAGTTTCGTCGCCGAACTGGGTTCCAACCCCGGCGACCTGCCGATCGTCCGAGCCGTCATCGCGCTCGCCGGCGCCTTCGGCCTACAACTGGTCGCCGAGGGCGTCGAGACCGAAACCGCGGCGCTCACGCTGCTTCGGCACGGCTGTTACCGCGCTCAGGGATTCCTGCTGTCCAGGCCGATCTCGGGGCGGGAGATGCAGCAGTTGCTAGCCAAGGGGCGGGTTCCGGTCCGCTTTCCGCCAGTGCCGCACATGTGAACGACCGCCGTCGCGGGCGGGACCGGAGCTGCAGTACTCCGAGCGGCTCGACTCTGCGCTGAGGTCGGTGGCGAGCAGCTCGACGCGGGCGAACCGGCTCGCGCTGTGCCCGACCAGCCCCACCTCAAGCTCGCCGTCCGGTGTGCCGACCGGCAGTGCGCCACGCGCCGGGCCGTTCAGCCGGCCGGCGATGGCGATACCGTGCCGGACCCGGACCGCCCGTGAGCCTTCAGGGGTGTCGAGCACGACACCGACGATCTCGTCCTCCTCGAAGACGATGCGCTCCAGGGCGCTGTTCTCGTATGTCGGAATGTCGCGATCCCGGGTCTGGGCGGTCAGCCATTCGTCGAGCGCTGATACCGCGGCGGCGCCGGACGGCACCGAACCGATGACCTTCACCTCGATATCCTCGCCCGTGGCCGTCTGCATGACCTTGGTCTCCCGGTCGGTCAGCCGGGTGTAGAGCACACCGTAGGGCGACAGCAGGCATTGGACGGCCCAGTCACGCAGGCGGGCGCCGTAGAACGGCGCTATCGGGGACCCGGGCCGGGGCGGCGCGGGAGCGCGCACAGACCGGACGGTGAGCTCGACGTCGTTCGGCCCGGTCGGCAACGAACCGACGTCGGCGGACAGCGCATCGAGGTACTCCCGCGTCTCGGGATCTTCGATGCCGGGACCCAGCAGCGGGGCGTCGGCATCGTGTCGGCTCTCGGCCCGGGGTTGCGCAAGCAGCACGTCCAGTTCGGCGTCGGCCGCGGCGATGGCGCACGCCAGCACCCCGGAGCCTGAACCACAGCAAACGACGTCAAATTCGTCGTCCCACATCATCTACCGATACCTCTAGTTTGCCAGCTCCGGCAGCACGCGGCCCGCCAGCCCAGACGCGCCGGTACTGATCGGTGCGCGATCAACAGTACTCAACAGATCATTTTCAGTGTGTTTGCCGGCTCTTCGACGTTGCGTCGGTGAACCGTCGAGGAGGTTGCCACAGCCCGCACCGGGATTCGAGGGGGATAGCCAGCACAGGCTATGGCAACGTCTCCACGATAACCATCGGCGACCGTCGGCGGGTGACACCCAGCAGGGCTGCGTGGTCCGCCGACTGCGAACCAACAGTTATCACGCTAAGCACCCTACATACCTTTAGAATGATTTGCACGCGTGACGATGACTTCGAGTATCTCAGTTGGCGAGTGGACGGACGAGCCCAGCCGCCGGGGTGTTCGTGTCCGAGGAAACCGAATGAAACAATTCCGGTGCACGCGCCGGACGGCGCCCGATGCCTCGTCCGATCACGCAGCCGTGGAGATTTTGGGGTGTCCTGGTGACTGAGCAGCTCGACCGGCGAGCCGACGTCACACGGCTTCAGATCCTGCAGGCCGCGGCGCGCCAGTTCGCGCACAAGCCCTACAGCGCGGTGAGCCTTGACGACATCCTTGCCGACGCGGCAGTCACCAAAGGGGCGCTGTACTTCCATTTCAGGTCCAAGTACGCGCTCGCGTCATCCATCATCGACAACCGCGCCGAACGTGCCCGCGAACGCGTCAACGAGGTGCTCGCCCGCAATCTGTCCGCGATGGAGACCTTGGTCGACATCTCGTACCAGCTGGCCGTCGACGACATCGGCGACACGATGTCCCGAGCGGCCGGGAACCTGTTGGAATCCATCGGACGCACCGACAGGCTAGGACCGCAGGTCCTAGCACCCTGGATCTCCGGGTACGCCACGATCGTCCGGCGCGCGGTCGACGAGGGCGATTTCACCGACGGCACCGATCCGCAGGTGGCGGCGATGCTGCTGGTATCGATGCAGCTGGGCATCCGCCAGACCAGCGATCTGGACGACCCCCAACGGTTCCTCACCGACCTCGAGCGGGCCTGGAAATTGGTGCTGCCCGGCTTGGCCAACCCGGACCGACTCGGCTACCTGGCCCAGTTCATCAGGCGTCGCACCACGGTGGCGCTCAAGAAGGCCGCACCCATCAAACCCGCCGGGCCTCGCCACAACGCCGACCCGGCCACCGGGCCGGCCTGAGGAAGCGCGACATGGCACGCCAGGCCCGGTCGGAGGTAACCCGCAGAAAGATCATCGACGCCGCCGTCGATCAGTTCACCGAAACTGGTTATCCAGCAACAGGATTGGGCGATATCATTGAACGCGCCGAGCTGACCAAAGGCGCGTTCTACTACCACTTCGACGCCAAGGAGGCTCTGGCCGAGGCCATCATCGAGGAGGCAGGCACCCGCATGTTGGCGACATTCCGCACCATCACCGGATCGTCCTCACCCGCACTGGAGAACCTGATCCACGGGATGTTCGTGGTGACCGATTTCACCGCGGCCGACAAGCTGGCCTGGATCGGCATGCAGCTACTGCGGACCTTCAGCGGCCTCAATGACGCGGCCGGCCGGGTCTACGGGAGCTGGCTCGACGACCTCGTCGAGCAGGTCGGCCACGCCGCCGCCGAAGGTGACCTCCGCAGCGACGTCGACCCCAAGAGCGCCGCGGAGGTGATCCTGGGTTCGATGCTGGGTGCCGAAGCGCTGTCGCGCGCCACGGGGATCGGCGATGACCTGCGGGAACGCATGGCGCGCACGTGGGAGCTGCTGCTACCCGCGATGGTCGACGACGGGTCACTCGAATACTTCCGTGAGTTCCTCGCGCGCGAGTCGCTGCGCCGATCGCCGATGGTCGGCGGTGCGTAGCGCGCCTAGAGTTCCTCCACCCATAACTGCTCGGTGAGATCGTGGAACGCCGCCAGCGCCACTGGATCGTCCCCACGCAGCAGCGCGGACTTGCTCATCCGAGCGCGCACGATCGAGCGGTCCCGGTGCACGAGGTCGACGACCAGCTCGGCGTTGGCCCGCACGACCGACACCGCGGACTCGTCATCGGGCAGCGAATGAAAGATCTCGGCAAACTTCAGCGCCTTCACTGATTCGGCGCTGTGACCGACCATTTCGGCGAATGCACTGTTAGCGAAGAGAATGCTGCCGTCCTCGGCGATTGCGAGCACCGGAACGGGGAACCGCTCCAAGACGACCAACGCCGGCATTTGCTGCAAGGTAGTCATCGGAGATCGGGTGTCCTGCTCGCTCCGACGCCGCTCCACGTCCTCAATTATTGCCCGATGCACCAGCTTGGTACCAGCGCAGCTGTGCAGCTCACAGCATGGAGGCGCCCGCCGGCGTCTCGCGCGCAGGGGCAACACGCACCACTTAACTAACTAGGTTTACTCTGTGAGGGGCGACACCGGCAGACAGGGGCACGCATGGACCTGAAGTGGTCTACGACCGACCAGGAATTTCGCGACGAGGTGCGCGACTTCCTCGCAGAGAATCTGACCGACGATCTTCGGCAGGCGGGGCGGCTGATGACCAGCGTCTACGCCGACCATGACGCCAGCATGGCCTGGCAGCGCGTCCTGCACCAGCACGGCTGGGCGGCTCCGGCGTGGCCCGTGGAGTACGGAGGCTGTGACTGGAGCTTGACCCAGCACTACATCTTCAGCAGGGAATCCACGCTCGCCGGAGCGCCGTCGCTGTCACCGATGGGTATCCGCATGGTCGCCCACGCGATCATCAAGTTCGGCACCACGGCCCAGAAGGACTACTTCCTGCCGCGCATCCTCACCGGCGAGGTGTTCTTCTGCCAGGGCTACTCCGAGCCCGAGGCCGGCTCGGACCTGGCCGCCCTGTCCATGGCCGCCGTCGACGATGGCGACCACCTGGTGTGCACCGGGAGCAAGATCTGGACCACCCACGCCCGCGAGGCGAACTGGATGTTTGCACTGGTCCGCACCACGCGCGGCGCGAAGAAGCAGCAGGGCATCACGTTCGTGCTGATCGACATGACCACACCCGGCATCGAGATCCGGCCCCTGGTCATGACTTCCGGTGAGGAGGTCCAGAACCAGGTCTTCTTCGACGACGTCCGGGTGCCGAAGGGCAACGTCGTCGGTGCCATCGACGATGGCTGGACCGTCGCCAAGTACCTGCTGGAATTCGAGCGCGGAGGCGGCGCGTCGGCTCCGGCGCTGCAGGTGCTCGCCGAGGAGATCGCGACGGTCGCCACCGAACAGCCCGGACCTGCCGGCGGCCGCCTCATCGACAACGCCGCGTTCAGCCGCAAGCTCGCCGAGGCCCGCATCCGCACCGATGTGCTGGAGATCCTCGAATACCGGGTGCTGGCGGCAGTGTCCGAAGGCCGGAATCCGGGAACGGCGTCGTCGATGCTGAAGATCCTCGGTACGGAATTGAGCCAGACGTTGACCGAACTGTCGATGGAGGCGGCCGGGCCGCGTGGGCGCGCCTACCAGCCGCATGCCACGCGCCCGGGCGGTCCGGTGGCCGACTTCGTACCGCCGGTCGATGGGTATGTCAGTGGCCAGGCCTGGCAGGCGGTGGCCCCGCTGCGCTACTTCAACGACCGGGCCGGCTCAATCTACGCCGGCAGCAACGAAATTCAGCGGAACATCCTCGCCAAAGCGGAATTGGGGCTGTAGATGGACTTCAATCTGACCAACGAGCAGGAACTGCTGCGCGAGGGACTGACCAAGTTCCTGTGCAGCCGCTACGACCTCACCTCGAGCCGGGCTGCCGCCAAGACCGGACCGGGTTGGCAGCCAGAGATCTGGCGTGCCTTCGCCGACGAGCTCGGCATCCTGGGCGCCACGCTCCCCGAGGATGCCGGCGGCAGCGGCGGCGGACCGGTCGAGGCCATGCTCATCGCCGAAGCACTGGGCCACGCGCTGGTGATCGAACCGTTCGTCGACACCGTGGTGGTGGCCGGTGGACTGCTGCACCGCGCCGGCGGGGCCGGGCAGCTGCTGGCCGACATCGTCGACGGCGGCGCCGTCGTGGCGCTCGCTGCCGGTGAGCCGGCCTCCGGGGACAACTGGGGTGAGGTCGCCACCACCGCACGCCGTGAGGGCGACGACTGGGTGCTCGACGGCAGCAAGGCGATGGTTCTCAACGCTTCGCTGGCGACGCATCTGCTGATCACCGCACGCACGTCGGGTGAACCCGCCGATACCGACGGGGTTTCGCTGTTCCTGGTCCAGATCGCCTCACCTCCAGCGGGTCTCACCATTCACCCGTACCGCACCGTCGACGATCGGCGGGCCGCCGACCTGATGCTGGAGAACCTGCGGCTTCCGGCAGACGCGCTGCTCGGAGAAGCGGGCCGGGCGTGGCCGTCCCTGCAGCAGGCCCGTGACGAGGGCGCTGCCGCCGTATGCGCGGAAGCCGTCGGCGCCATGCGCAAGGTCCTCGCCGACACCGTCGAGTACTGCAAGCAGCGGCACCAATTCGGCACGGCGATCGGCAGTTTCCAGGCCCTGCAGCACCGCATGGTGGACATGCACATGGAGGTCGAGCAGGCCGCGGCCGCGGTGTACCTCGCGGTGTTGCATCTCGACTCCGACGCGGCAGGCAGGGCCAAGGCGGTGTCGGCGGCCAAGGCCACGATCGGCCGCGCAGCCCGGTTCGTCGGCCAGAACGCGGTGCAGCTGCACGGCGGCATGGGCATGACCGAAGAGCTGGCGATCGGCCATTATTTCAAGCGGCTCACCGCCGTTCAGTACGAGTTCGGATCGACCGACGCGCACGTGAGTCGATATGCGGAGTTGACTCGACCGTAGCGGCGGGGACGTCGGATCAGCCGGGCTGCATCATCCGCGCGACACCGCGCATGACGGCCCGGCTGACGGTGTGGCGGATCTGCTCCAGTGGTGTGGGTGCCGGCAGCTCAGGTGCGGTTCCGAGGCGGGGAAACAGGGCCAGCGCGTTGCCCCGGTCGATGGCCGCACGTCCGGCGGCGTCCAGAGCACCGTAGGTCTCCAGACCCGCGGCGAACAGCTTGCCTGCCGCGACGGGCGCGAACGGCCAGTCCGATCCGAACGTGACGTGCCCGGGCTTGGCGAACGCCAGCAGCGTCGGCAAGGCGGCGGCGCTCGACGACAGTGCGGTGTCGAAGTAGAAGCCGGCGAAGTCGTCGAGGCTGTCGGCCGGGCTGGCACCCGTGTCACCCGTGATCGCCACCGCCATGCGGTGCGACGCATAGGGCACGAAGCCCCCCGCGTGGCTGAGGATGAAACGGATGTTCGGATACCTGCGCCGGATCCCGTTACGCACCAACAGATAGGCGGCCCGCGTGGTGTCGAGCAGGAAGTCCGCGGCGAACGGCGCGACACCGGTGACCACCGGACCGGGCAGGTCGGCCGGATGGATGAAGACCACCGCCGACCGCGTGTCCAGCGCGGCCCACAGCTCGTCCTGCCCGTCCTGACCGAGATACGTGCCGGAGCTGTTGGCCAGCAGGACGATCCCGTCGGCGTGCAGATCATCAAGCGCACGGACCGCTTCGGTGACCGATTCCGCGAGGTGCGGCATGGGCACGGTCGCGAAGAAGCCGAACCTGTCCGGGTGGGCCGCGGCCAGGTCGGCGCCGAAGTCGTTGAGGTCGCGCGCCAGCGCGGCGGCGTCGGCAGCCGCGGGCAGGAACGTCGTACCGGGCGTGGACACCGACAGGATCGCGGTCGCGACGCCGAGCTCGGCCATCGTCTCCAGCGACGCCTCGGCGCTCCAGTCCGGCACAGCCCGGCCACCTGCTTCGTCGATTCCCGCTTTTTGCAGTGCTTTTCGGTAGTCCGCGGGGATCATGTGGTGGTGGGTGTCGATGCGGCGCATGTCTGGTCTCTTCTCAGTTGTCGGGTATGCCTGCGCCGGCCAGCGCCGGCACGACGTCTTCTCGGTGCGCCAGCGAGAGCGCACCGACCTTGAACTGGGCGAGCTTGTCGATGATGCTCTGCCCTTCCGGCGTATGGCCCCAGATGCTGATGCCCTGATACGTGGTGGGCTCCCACGTGGATTCATCGACCACGATCGGGTTCCAGCCCACCTCCCATTCGAATCCAGACGGCGTCACCGCGTAGTAGGACAGTTCCCGGTCGTTGGTGTGCTGCCCTACTCCGAGCGCCATGTCGAAACCGAGCGCTTTGACGCGTTGGTAGGACCGCGTCAGGTCGTTGAGGTCGGCGACCTGAATGTTGAGGTGCTGCACCCGGGTGCGAATCGGGTTGATGGGCAGGCGGTTCACCGCGGCGATGGCCACCGAATGGTGCCGGGAGTTGACCCGCAGGAACCTGATCTTGAACTTGACACCGCTGATCGTCTCGTCGATGTAGTCGGACAGCCGAGCGTCGAAGACGGTCTCGTAGTAGCCACGCACCCGATGCGGGTCCTTCGCCGTGAGCGCGACGTGTCCCATGCCGTACTCGCCGGTGACGAACCCGCCGCGCACCGCGAGGGCTGGGGGTTCAGCTGCGGCACAAGGACTGGTGAAGATCTCCTGGCTCAGACCGTTGGGGCCCGGCAGGCGTACCAGTCGTTCGACTCCGCGTAGCGCGGCCTCCTCGGACGTCCCCTCGGCCACTCGAACGCCGTGACCTGTCACCCGGGCCAGGATCTCGTCGAAGGTGGCGTGGTCGTCGACCTGCCAGCCGATGGCCGTGACATCCTCGGACGGCCCACGCTGCAGCAGGAACCGGCAGGCGTTGTCGTCCAGGCGAAATCGCATGACGCACGGGACGGTGTCGTCGAGGTGCATGCCGATGGCGTCGCGACCGAAGCGTCGCCAGTCGCTGAATCGCTCGGTCTCGACAACCAGATAGCCCAGGCGCAGTTGACCGAAGATGTTCATGACGCGAGCACCGATCCGTCGGAGAGGAATTCGGACACGATTCGGTTGAAGAACTCGGCCCGCTCCCACTGCAGCCAGTGGCCGGTGCGACTGGTCATCACCAGTTCGGCGCTCGGCATCGTGTTGAGCAGTAGCGGGCCCCCGGCCGGGCGGTTGACCTTGTCGTCGCGACCCCACAGCACGAGGGTCGGTGTCTGCAAGGTCGCCAACCGCGGGTCGCGGGTCAGGTCCATGCGCCACAGGGTACGCAGTGCCAGCGGACCGGACGGGCGGCTCAGAGGTGGGTTCGCCACCACCTCGGGATCGATCGATGCCCGGTAGCGTACGTCGATCAGCTCGTCGGGGACCGAATCAGCGTCGTGGACAAGGTAGTTACGGATGAAGGCGGCCAGCTTGTCGCGGCTGGGCCCGGTGCCGCCGTAGTAGGACAGCAGGCTGTTGAGCCCGGCGGTGGGCAGCATGCGGGTGGTGCCGATGCCTCCCGGACCCATCAGGACGAGCTTGCCGACGCGGTGCGGCGTGTCCAGCGCCAGCCGCAGGGCCGCCGCACCACCGTAGGAATTGCCGACGAGATGCGCTGTGTCGATGTCGAGTTCGTCGAGCAGGCCCCGGATGGCGTCACCGAGATAGCCGAACGGGTCGCTCTTGTCGATGCGCTTGTCGGATCTCCCGTAGCCGGGCATGTCCGGCACGATCACCCGGTAGTGCTGGGACAGGGCGTCGATGTTGCGGGAGTAGTTCGTGACGCCGGAGGCGCCGGGCCCGCCGCCGTGCAGCATGACGACAGCGGGTCCCGCGCCGGCCTCGGCGAAGAAGATGTCTTTGTCGGCAACCCGGACGATATGTTCGGTGAGGGTGATGGTCATGCGTGGGCTCCAGTCAAGTTGTGCAGGGTCAGTCCCGCCGGTGGATTGGGTAGTGATTCGCCGAGTCCGGCTGCGGCATAGATGAATCCGTCTGGCCGGAGCACCGCCGCGTGGGCGCCGTGATCGCGCAGCCACCGCGTCAGGCCAGGCTCGGAGATTCGGCGGGCCTGAAGACCGATCTGTTGCCACGTCCGCGCACCGGCGGGCAGGGCGCCCGTGTAGACCAGCGCCCATGTCCCGCCGAGGAGGTCGTCGAGGGGCATCGCCACCCCGTCGTGCGTGACGGTCGGTTGCGGGATCTGCCTGCCAACGGCGGGGTTGGGCATGGCGGCGAAGAATCCGTCGCCGTAGCGGGCCTCCGGAATCCAGAACCGCCGCTGTCCGGCGGCGAGAACACCGGGCACCTTCGTCAGCGCCCGGAGCACGTGATTGCGGAACGCCGCCACTACCGGGCGGCGTTCGGTGATCACACGGCCGACGACCACCGCACGTCGGGTCACTTCGGTCACGTGCGGTTTGCGTTCGGCCTCATACGAATTCAGGATCGATTCGGCGACCTCGCCGCGGAGCACTCCGGCCAGCTTCCAGCACAGGTTGGCCGCATCGCGCACGCCTGCGGACATGCCCTGACCGATCCATGGCGGCATGGCATGCGCGGCGTCCCCCGCCAGGAACACCCGGCCGACCCGCCACCGATCGGCGACGCGGACGTGGTGACTGTAGACCACCGCGCGCAGGATCTCGACATGCTCAGGCGTGATGCCCTGAGCCCGCAGCACCCGCCACACCGCTTCGTCGGTGACGAGCTCGTGCTCGTCCTCCCCTGGCCCGACCGGGAACTCCCACCGGTGATGACCGAGCGGCGTCGGGCAGTCCACGGTGGGCCGCTCGGGGTTGCAGTGGAACCGCAAGCGGTCGTGGGCATCCCACTCCCGCAGCACCTTGGTGTCGATGACGACCCAACGTTCGGCGTAGGTGCGGCCGCTGTAGCCGACCCCGAGCAGTCCACGCGTCGGTGACGATCCGCCGTCGGCGGCGATGACGTAGGACGCGCGCAGTCGTGTGAAGGTGTCGGTGCGCAGATCACCCAGCAGGAGTTCGACATGGTCTTCGCGGTTGGCGACCCGCAGGCATTCGCGCTCCAGCAGCACGTCGACGTTGGCGAATCGCGCCACCCCCTCGCGCAACACCTCGTCGACGGCGGGTTGGTACAGGAACTGCTGTGACGGATGGCCGCAGCCGCGTCCTGTGATGACGGTTTCGATGAAGGCTCGTCCGTCGGCGTCGACGAACGCCAGCGGTCGGCCGGGCAGCATGTCGCGCTGCATGCGCGCGGCCAGGCCTACCGACTGCCACACCCGCATCACCTCTTCATCGGTCGAGATGGCGCGGGCGCGGTTGTAGATGTCCGGATCACGCTCGATCACAACCACTTTCAATCCAAGCTGCCCCAGCAGATTGGCCGCGGTGGCACCAGTCGGCCCATAGCCGACCACCGCTACGTCATAGATGTCTGCACTGGTCACTGATCGCCTCTCTCGGAGAGCTTGTTCTGTAGTGATCACTACGGTAATGTAGTGATCACTACAGAGTCAATAGGTCGTCCAGGGAGGGCAGATGGCAGACACGACACGTCCCACGCCTCGTCGCAAACGCGCCGACGGAGAACAGTCCCGCGAACGAATCCTCGACGCCGCCACCGAGATTGCCTCTGAGCGCGGGTACGAGGGAACGAGCATCGCCCTGGTCAGCAAGGCCTGCGGACTACCGGCCAGCTCCATCTATTGGCACTTCAAGGACAAGGACGATCTGATCGCCGCGGTGATCGAGCGCAGTTTCGCCGGTTGGCTCAACGCCTGGCGTCTGCCCGAGGACGGCGAACCCCGCGAACGCGTGAGCGCGATGGCCACGCAGATCGCCAAGGCCCTGCTCGACGCTCCGGACTTCCTGCGGCTCGGGCTGATGCTGGCGCTGGAACGACGCCCGCTCGAGCCGCGGGCCCGAGCGATGTTCCTGCGCGCGCGAGCTCAGGCCGCCGACGAAATGAAAGCCGCATTCCACGAATTCACCACCGGCCTCACCGACGCCCAGATTGATCTACTGGTCACCTACGCGATCGCCGGGGCGGATGGTTTGTTCGTCGCCAAGGAGATCGGCGGGGATTCGGTTGACATCCTCGCTCTGTTCGAGGTGCACGCGCATGCCATCTACGACACGGCGATGCGGATGATCGCCGAAGGCACCGACCGATGACGGCGCTCTGCTGGCCCGTGGCGGTACTCGGGTCCGGCAGCGTCGGCACCGACCTGATGGTCAAGATCCGGCAGAGCGACGGCCCGCTGTCGGTGGCCGCCATGGTTGACGGCGTCGACGAACTGCTCGCCATGCCGAATTTCGCCGACATCCGACTGGTTTTCGACACCACCGCGCCCCGGGCCCGTACCGGCGGCTGGGCCGCACTCACACAGAGCGGAGCCCGGACGATCGACCTCACCGCGGCCACGACCGGTCGGCATTGTGTGCCGGTCATCAATCTCGACGACTTCCGAGACACCAGCAGTTTGCACATCGGAACGGGTGCCGGGCAGGCCGCCGTCCCGATCGCGGCGGCGATCGGACGATCGGGCGTCGTGACGTACGCCGAGACCGTCTGCGCGGTGGCGTCGCGATCCGCCGCGCCCGACGACCGGGCCGGCGTCGACGAGTTCATCGAATCCACCAGTGCCGCGCTGCAGGAGGTCGGCGGAGCTCTCCGGGGTAAGGCCGTGCTGTTGCTGAGCCCGGCCGATCCTCCGGCGTCGATGCGAAGCACGGTCTACTGCCTCCTCGAGGGCGACCCCGATCGCGAAGTGATCGAGAACGACATCGTCGACATGGTCGAGGAGGTCAGCCGGTACGTGCCGGGCTACCGCCTCAAACAACGCGTGCAATTCGAGACGTTCGGCACCGAGAGCCCGCTGTACGTCCCGGAGGCCGGCCCGTTCACGGGTACGCGCGTCACCGTCATGCTGGAGGTCACCGGCGCGGCCGATCACCTACCGGCCTACGCCGGTCACCTCGACATGGTGACCGCGGCCGCCAAGGCGACCGCGGAGCACATCGCCCTCCACGCCAATGGAACTGGTTCATGACCCGCCCCGTGTACATCAGCGATGTGACGCTGCGCGATGGCATGCACGCGGTGCGTCATCAGTACCGCATCGACCAGGCCGTGCGGATTGCGCAGGCCCTCGACGCCGCCGGGGTCGACTCGATCGAGGTGGCCCACGGCGACGGGCTGGGCGGTTCGAGCTGCATCTACGGCTTCGGCGCCCACACCGATCTGGAGTGGATCGAAGCCGTCGCCGACACGGTGACCCGGGCCAAGGTCGCCACCTTGCTGTTGCCGGGAATCGGGACCGTCCGAAATCTGACCGACGCCCACCACGCCGGCGCCACCGTGGTTCGGGTCGCCACCCATTGCACCGAAGCCGACCTCTCCGCCCGCTACATCGCGTCGGCCCGCGAACTCGGCATGGACACCGCCGGTTTCCTGATGATGAGCCACATGACGACGCCGAACGTGCTGGCCGAGCAGGCCCGATTGATGGAGGGCTATGGCGCGACGTGTGTCTACGTCGTCGACTCGGGGGGTGCGATGACCATGCGTGATGTCGCCGAACGTGTCAGTGCGCTACGCCAAACCCTCTCCGCCACAACTGATATCGGTATCCATGCGCACCACAACCTGGCACTCGGCGTGGCCAATTCCATCACGGCCGTGGAACACGGCGCGCACCGCGTGGACGCGTCGCTCACCGGCATGGGGGCGGGTGCGGGCAACGCACCCCTTGAGGTGTTCGTCGCCGCGATCAGCAAGCTCGGCGCCTCACACGGCTGCGACCTGCACGCGTTGCAGGACGCCGCCGACGACATCGTGCGTCCCTTGCAAGACCGCCCGGTTCGAGTGGACCGGGAAACTCTGACTCTCGGTTATGCCGGGGTGTATTCGAGCTTCCTGCGGCACGCCGAGTCGACGGCCGAGCGCTACGGCATCGACGCACGCACGCTGCTCGAGGAAGCCGGCCGTCGTGGCATGGTCGGCGGCCAGGAGGACCTGCTCGTCGACATCGCACTGGATCTCACGACAGAATCCGCCCCGGCGGGGTGATGCGTCCGTAAGGTGTGGGAGTGAGCGCGCGCGGGTGGTTGTTGTTCAGCGCGATGAGCATCATCTGGGGCATTCCCTACCTGCTGATCAAGGTTGCGGTCGAGAGCGTCTCCGTGCCTGTGTTGGTTCTGGCCCGCACCGCCGTCGGGGCGCTGGTGCTCCTGCCGCTGGCGCTGTCCCGCGCGGCCTGGGCGCCGGTACTGCGGCACTGGAAACCGGTGCTGGCCTTCGCATTCTTCGAGATCATCGCGGCCTGGGTACTGCTCACAGACGCCGAACGCACGCTGAGCAGTTCGATGACCGGCTTGCTGATCGCCGCGGCGCCGATCATCGCGGCGATGCTCGACCGGCTCACCGGCGGAGAACGCCTGAGTGCCCGGCGCATCGCAGGGCTGGCCGTCGGGATGGCCGGTGTGGCGGTGCTGGCGGGCCCTGGCCTGACGGGAGGCCACGGCGTGCCGATCCTCGAGGTGCTGCTCGTCGCGACGTGTTACGCGATCGCGCCACTGGTGGCCGCGCGCTATCTCGGCGACGTACCTGCCCTGCCATTGACCGCGGCATGTCTGACTCTCGCCGCCGTGATCTACACCGCTCCTGCCGTAGCGGCCTGGCCGCACGAGATGCCGTCGCTGCGCGCACTTCTGGCGCTGGCCGTGTTGGCCGTGGTCTGCACGGCGCTTGCGTTCATCATCTTTTTCGCGTTGATCCGCGAGGTGGGCCCGGCCCGCGCACTGGTAGTCACCTACATCAACCCGGCCGTGGCGCTGGCCGCCGGGGTGATCATCCTCGGCGAGCCGCTGACGGTGTGGAATGTGGCGGGCCTCGGCTTGATCCTGGCCGGATCGGTACTGGCCACCCACGCACCCAAGGAACCCGAGACCGAGATCGCGCGGTGAATCTCAATTTGGACAGTTGTCCATCATTAGTGCCCTCTCTGCGCATTTCCCCGGCTCGAACCGACGCCATGATGCCCACGCTTCACCGTCGGCGCGTTAAGTCCGTTGTCCTGGCGGTACCTTGAGCAGTTGATTGCCCAAGAGCCCGATGCTCGATATTCTGGACACATGTCCAGCTCGACGGTGGCGACAGTCACCTGTCTGCATGACGCCTACGGTCGGCGCGCACATACGTGCCGCCGCGTCTTCGGTGCCGCGGCACAACTGCTCGAGGGCGATGCCGACGTTTCGGTGTCGCGGTTGGCCGCACAGGCCCAGATGGCGCCCGCGACGTTGCGTGCCCACTTCCCGTCGCTCGAGGTGGTGTTCGCCGAGCTCTACCTACATCGGGTCACGACACTGCCGCTCGACATCGACCCAGACATTGGCATTGCCGACCGGGTCAGCGACCAGCTCACAGCGATGACCCTGCTGCTGGCCGACGAGCCCAGGTTGGCCCGCATGTGCACCCGCGTGCTGGTGAGTACCGATGACGACGCGATTGCCGACGTCCGATCACGCATCTCCGATGAGGTACGCCGGCGGATTTCGACGGCGCTGGGAACCGGCGCCTGGCCAGAAGTGCTCGCGACGCTGGAGTCTGTCTTCTGGGGCGCGCTGCTGCAGGCCCAGACCGGCCCGATGACCTACCGGCAAGCGGCCCGGCAACTGCAAACCATGGTCGCGCTCATCGTGCCGCAGGCCGGAGTCGACACCTGCCCGCGATGACGACCGATCGCTGATCGAAATCAAGAACCGTCTGGGTGTCAGCCCGCAAGCGCTGCCAACCATCCGCCGTATTGGGTGATGTCCCGGCCGTGCTCGGCAGCGGCATGGTCGCAACCGAATCCGGTGATCCAAGAACCGTCGTCGAGCTCGACCTTGCCGAGCATCATCGGCTGGGGCAGTTCATCGAGGAAGTCGCCGAGAGCGGCCCGCGACAACGCCCACCGCTCCCCCACGATGGTCGCGCCACCTTGCGTGACGCGAACCAACCCGGGTTTGGCTGGGACGGTATCGAGGGCGTACAGCCGGTAGTGCGGCGCGGTTTTGACGGCGCCGACCCACCGGGCACCTCGACTGGTCAATTGGTGCTCCAACGGCTGGCCCCGCAGGTGCGCGCCGAACACGGCGAGCTCCGTGACCGCTGCCCCGCCGCGCTCAGGCCAACCGGCAGCTGACGGCTCACCGAGGAGACGGCCGGCGAGGTCGGCAATGACGGCGTCGTGAAAAGCCGGAGCCAGCAGCGTGATACCGAACTGCGCGCCGTCGGCGACGGTTCCGGCAGGAATGGCGACCGCACACATGTCGAACAGGTTGCAGAAGTTGGTGTAGCGGCCCATGCGGGCGTTCACCGCCACCGGGTCGGCCGCGACGTCGGCGATACGTGGATGTGTGGGTGCGGTGGGCACCAAGAGCGCGTCGCAGCCGGCAAGTTGTGCCAGCGCCTCGGATCGCAACTCCTGCACCCGGCGGCGGTCCCGCAGCAGATCTGCCGCCGAGTGCCTGCCCGCTGCCATGATGATGGCTGCGACGGTCGGGTCCAATCCCGCGTCGGGGATAGCGCGTGACACGAACCCCCCTGCTGCATCCCAGCGTTCGGCAACAAGCGCGCCGTTGTACAGCAGGTCGGCGGCGGTGAAGAACGAGTCCATGGCCACGGGCACGGTGTCGCATCCCGCCGCCCGTGCTCGATGCACCGCCGCCTCGAAAGCCGAGCGCCAGGCGGCATCGAGTTCGGGTAATTCCGCAGGCACTGCGACGCGCGGAGCAGGCGGTGCGGCCAGCGGAATGTCGGCAGGCCAGCTTCGTTGCGGCGCACCCGAACTCATGACCGCCATGGCAGCCTGTGCGGTCGCCAGGTCGGTCGCGAAGATGGTCACGCAGTCATAGCTGGCGCACGCAGGCACGACGCCTTCCGTGCTCACGACGCCGATGGTCGGCTTGATCCCGACCAGACCCTGTAGTCCGGCGGGCACCCGCCCGGATCCGGCGGTGTCGGTACCGATCGCGATGTCGGCGAACCCCAGCGCGACCGCGACCGCCGAACCTGAGCTCGATCCGCCCGAAATGTATTCGGGCCGACGTGAATCTCGTACGGCACCATAGGGACTGCGGGTTCCGACCAGTCCGGTGGCGAACTGGTCCAGGTTGGTCTTCCCGATGACGACGGCACCGGCGGCCTTGAGAGCGGCGACCGCCGGTGCGTCGGCATCGGGACAGTAACTGAAGCCTGGGCACGCCGCCGTGGTGGGTACACCGGCCACATCGACGTTGTCTTTCACCGCCAACAACAGCCCGGCCAAGGGACCCGTCGCACGTCGGCGGTCACGCTCGACGTCGGCCTGCTGGCGCAGGTGGATGAAGACCTCACTGCGGCCGCTGTTCTCGATGCGCCGGTAGATCTCGCTGACGTCATTCATGGCCGATGATTTGCTCGCGAGCTCACTCATGCGGACTCCTTCTTGGCGAACTCCCCTGCCGCGGCCCACCGCTGCCGTTCCTCGGCGCGGGCGGCCTCCATCGCCGCGCGAGTGGCGGCGATGTCGCCGGCATTGGCCTCCAGGAACCGATCGTGTTCGGCCAGTGAGAAGGTCCCGTCGGCGATCTCGACGCGGCCGCGCCCGGCAGCCATGTCGGCCCGCAGGTCGAGCAACTCGTCGGCGGAGACCGGATACCACCGGATACGGTCGAAAAACCGAAGTAGCCAAGGATGTTCAGGTTCGAACCCCTGGGCGCGAAGCGGATGACGGTGATTCCAGATCTGGGTCGTGCGCCCGACGAACTGATAGCCGCCAGGGCCCTCCATGCCGTAGATGCACAGGTACGCCCCGCCGATGCCCACAGCGTTCGCCGGAGTCCAGGTGCGAGCCGGGTTGTACTTGGTGGTCACCAGCCGGTGTCGTGGGTCCAGCGGAGTCGCCACCGGCGCACCGAGATACACGTCACCCAAGCCGAGTACGAGATACTCTGCGTCGTAGATGATCCGGTGTACGTCGGCGGTTGACTCCAGGCCGTTCATCCGGCGAATGAACTCGATGTTCCAGGGGCACCACGGCGCATCCGACCGCACGCCGTGCATGTACCGCTCGATCGCCTCACGAGTCGCGGGATCGTCCCAACTCAATGGCAGCCGCACGGTGCGGCTGGGCACGACGAGATCATGCGCTGCGGGCAACGACGCCTCCCGCTCGGTCAACAGGGGCACCAGCTTCGACAGCGGCAGCCGGGCCGGGTCCACCTTCACCTGCAACGAGCGCACGCCTGGCGTGAGGTCGACCAGGCCGGCGGGCCGTTCCTGTTCCAGCGCATGGTGCAAGGCATGCACACGAGCCCGCAGCGCCAGATCGAGACGCATCTCCCCGTACTCGACGAGCACGTTGTCGTCACCGCAGCGCCGGTATGTCACCGTCGTCGATCCGTCGGATGAGGTTGTCCGGTGCAGGATTCCGTTGTCCTCGTCACCACCGGAGGAGAACACGGCCGGAATGAAGGCGCGCCGCGACCTGCCGACGGTGGCGGGTGACGGTGCCGCATCGGCCCGCACCGGGACGAACCGCACCGTGGCGCCGGGCGCGAGCTGACCAAGCTTCCACCGATCGGCGGCGGTGACGGTGACCGGGCAGACGAAGCCGCCCAGGCTGGGACCGTCGGGCCCCAGCAGAATCGGTGTGTCCCCGGTGAAGTCGAGCGATCCGACCGAGTAGGCGTTGTCGTGGATGTTCGACGGGTGCAGTCCAGCCTCGCCACCGTCGGGCCGGGCCCATTCGGGTTTCGGACCGATCAAACGCACCCCGGTGCGGTCGGAATTGAAGTGCACTTCATAGTCGTGCTGCAACAGGATGTCGATATCACTGTCGGTGAAGAACTCTGGTGCTGAATGCGGGCCCACCGTGACCGCGATGTACCAGTGCTTGCCGATGGCGGGTTGCTCGTCGTACAGGATGCGCCGACGCCGGGCCCCCGGGGCATCGGCAATTTCGAGTTTGTCGGCGACGCACAGCACCCGGCCCTCGTGTCCACCGAACCGGCCGAGGGTGAATGTCGCAGCACTGCCGAGATATTCGTCAGCACGCAGCCCACCGGCCACCGCGATGTACGAGCGCAAACCGGCGCCGGCGACCGTACCAACGTCGAGGATCTGATTGGCCCGCACCAGCGCCGGCTCCCATTGCGGTATCCGCATCCCGTCGATCGTGACCGGGGCCGGCGCGCCGGTGACACACACCCAGGTGTCGGTGTCGAAGCGCAACGCGGGGCCGGCCATGGTGGCCTCGAGCCCCGGCGTGCCTTCGGGATTGCCCACCGCGATGTTGGCCAACCGGAATGACACATCGTCCATGGGTCCTGACGGCGGAACTCCGATCTGCCAGTAGCCGACCCGCCCCGGCCAGTCTTGGACGGTGGTGGCCATGCCGGGCCGGACGACCTCCACCCCCCGCACGCGAGGAGCACACGAGAAACCCGTCACGGGCGCGTCACCACCATCCGCACAGCGGTCGGATCGAATCCGTTGCAGGGATTGTTGATCTGCGGGCAGTTCGACACCAGCACCAGGGTGTCGATCTCGGCGCGCAGCGACAGTTTCTTGCCCGGTGCGGACAAGCCGTCGACGATGCCCAGTGAACCGTCCGGATCCACCGGCACATTCATGAAAAAGTTGATATTGCTGACGATGTCGGCCTTGGTCAGCCCCCAGCGCGCACCCTCGCCGATGAAGTTCTCCACGCAGGCGTGCTGGTGCTTGGTGTGGTGCCCGTAGCGCAGTGTGTTGGACTCCTGCGAGCAGGCGCCGCCGAGGGTGTCGTGATTACCGACCTCGTCCTCGACGATCGTCAGCATCGGCGCACCGTCGCTGTCCCGCAGCACCGACCCGGTCGTCAGGAAGATGTTGCCCTGCATGGCAATCGTCACCGGAGCGCTGTAGCGCACAGTGCGATCGTCGGTTCCGTAGAACAGGGTGTCCACCGCCTGATTGCCATGCAGGTCGACGATGGTCAGCACGTCACCGGCGCGCACAGTCTTCGACCACGGCGCTCGCGGCGGAACGATCTCGTCAACGATGGTCTCGGCAACAAGCACAGTCATCGGGCACTCCAGACGTCTTCGGAATTCAGGTAAGCGCGTTGGTATTCCGGGTCGCGGGCACTGAGCCCGTCCCCGATGGCCGTGAGGTCGTCAACTGCCGACCAGGCCACTACCTCGACCGGCCCGACATCGAACACCGGTGCCGGGTCCAGCGGATGAGCGGTGTTGGCGATGGCCACGATCAGCGGAAGATGCGTGATCAGTTCCACCGCCGTATCCGGGCCGGCAGACCCGGTCGACACCAGTGCGCCGTCGGACTCCACCCGCACTCCATGGAAGAACGACACACTGGGTGCGACGTCCCGGCGGGTCAGACCATTCTTCAGCGCGGCGAGCGCCAAGAGCTCGCGGCCGGCGGGGCTTGCCGACTGTGCCTCACCGGCACCGTATTTCGCGCCGTTGCCGGTGAGCGTGGTGGTACCGCATAGCGCATCGTGGTGGTGTGAGGTATCCGATACGACAGTGGCCAGCACTCGCCCCTGATCACTGAGTACCGGATGCCCGGCCGAAAGGTAGGCCTGCCACGGCACTTTCACGGTGTCGGCGACGTTGAGCCGTTCCCATGGGGCGTCGGCACGCCACATCAACACATGGGCGCACGCGCTGCCGTCCAGGTCACGCAATCGCAGCCGGGTGCCGCGGGCCAGCACCTTGGTGGTGTAGCGCCCACCGGGTACCGTCTCGGCCCAGGTCAGCCGCTGTGGATCCACCCCCGGCGGTGGTGTCGGCCAATTCGATGCCGGGACAACAGGCATCGAGTCAGTGATGGTGCCGGCCTGGGCGCGCGCGTGGTCGCGTGCACCGGCAGTGGTCGCAGTGGTCATGCTCAGGCTCCAATCGTGACGGGTTTGGGATGCGTCTTCCCGCGGGGGAAGCAGGCCACGCCGAGCAGCACGGTGACGGCGATGCTCAGCGGGCCGGCCCATTGCAGGATCGGCATGTCGCCGGTCGGGTTGAAGATCGCGGCTCGCGGCCAACCCAGGTTGACGATCATCAGGGCGCCATAGGCCACCGCGAGAACGTTGACGACCACACCGAACCGGCCCAGCGAGAACAGCGGAAGGCCTTCGGAATCAGCCTGATTGCGCTCGGCGGGCCAGCCCTTGAGCCTGCGGTACAACAGTGGCGCGGTGACCATCAGGTATGCGAGGTAGATCAGAATGATGCACACGCTGGCCAAGGTCGCGAAAATGGCCGCGTTGCCGACGTTGACCAGCAGGACCCCGATGCACAGCACGCCGATGAGCACCGAGGGCCAGATGGGCGTCCCGGTACGGCCGTTGACCCGGGACAGGATCGCCGAACCGGGCAGGCGGTTGTCGCGCGCCATCGAGAACATCAGCCGCGACGCCGCGGTCTGAATGGCCAGTGTGCAGATGGTGATCGCGATACACACGTCGACCAGCAGGACCGTTCCCCACGGCGAGGACAGCACGGTGTCGAGCACATAGGGCAACCCCTCGGTGGCCAATCGCCCGTCGGTGAGGCTGGGCGCAGCCATCAGCGCTCCCAAGATCATCAGGCCGCCGCCGAGCGCCGACACCGACAACGCCAACCGGATGGTGCGCGGCGCCACCCGGCGCGGATTACGGGTCTCCTCGGCCAGTTCGCCGGCCGAGCCGAATCCCACCATCACGTAGGCGGCCATCAGGCCGGACATGATCCACGCCCACATGTAACCGGGCTGTTGGCCAGGGCTGCCCGTGTCGAACACCACCTGGGGGCCACGCTGGGCGTGGGTAAAGAACACCCCGATGACCGCGATGACACCCACGATCTCGCACACGACACCCGCGCTGTTGACCCGCGACATCCATTTGACGCCAAGGCAGTTGATCGTCGTCGTGACCACAAGCAAGACCGTGCCCAGCAGCACGGCGTTGGCCGCCCCGCTCGGCGAGGTCAAAGCCGGGTCGTCACCGATGATCTGGAACCGCGCCGAGATTGTGGGCAGTACGACCTGCAGTGCGATGGCGGCGGCCGAGGCGGTGACGATCTGGGCGAGAATCATGAACCAGCCGCCGAACCACCCGATCACCTCGCCGCCCATGCGTCGCGACCATTGGTAGATGGCACCCGAAATCGGATAGCGCGCCGCCAGTTCGGCGAAACACAGCGCGACGAAGAACTGCCCGAGGAATACCGCGGGCCAAGTCCAGAAGAACGCCGGGCCGCCGAATCCGAAGCCCAACCCGAACAACTGGAAGATCGTCGTCAGGATCGACACGAACGAGAAGCCCGCCGCGAACGACTCGAACCGCCCGAGCCTGCGGTGCAGCTGCTGGTCGTAACCGAATTCGGCCAGGTCGTGATGGTCGCCGGTGTGGTCGGACACGTCGCGTCCTGGCGCTGTTGCGCTACTGGTCATAGGCGATGTCTCTCGGGTGCGGGGCGCTACCGCCCGGTCCATATCTGTCAAGTGATAGATAAGCGGGCCGCGATGTCCGGGGCGTCACCCGGATGTTTCGTTCGTGTAGCCGTCGGTAAGGGTTTGGTTGCCGAACACTCACAGACCGGGGCCTGTCAGAATCGCCCGTATGTCCGATGACCCGCTGGAGCCGGCACGCCGCCGCATGGCTGCTGCGGCCAGCGAGCAGGACCTGCTCAGCGGGGCCGGCCACGCGCACGAAGCCGTCGCCGAATTCATCGCCGCGAGAGCCGGCGCTGCCAGGGTGGCAGACAGCTGGTCGTCGCTGGTCCGAACAGCTCTGAGCGCTGCGGCACGGCTGGTGGGTACGGAGGGCGGTGTCTGGTACGCCTCGGGCAGCGTCGGACGCGGCGACGCGCTACCCGGCTCTGATCTCGAAACGTTGTTCGTCCGGGCGGATGACACCATGCCCGAGGCTGCCCTGTCCCATGCGGCACGAGTTCACGAACTGCTCGGCGCCTGCGGCTTCCGCGGCGACGACAACGGCGCGGTCGCCGCGCGGGCGCGGTTCAACCGCACGGCCCGCGAGTGGGCCGACGCGATCAGCTACTGGGCCGCGGACCCCGCCGCCGACCGCGGAGTGGTGATGATCGGCCTGCTGGCCGATGCGTCACCGATCACCGCCGGTCCCGACCTCCGTGGTCAGGCCGGGACGGCGGCGCGCGCGCAGCCGGCGGCGTTGGCCGCAATGTTGCAGGACGCGACCTATGTCCGCGCGCATGTGCCGTCGCGGCTGCGACTCCTCACCACCGCCGACGACGGTGTCGACATCAAGCTCGCCGCGGTGGACCCCGTCGTGCGCATCTCCCGATGGGCGGCGCTCAGTTGCGGCTCAGATGTCCTGAGCACCCGCGCTCGTCTGCGGGACGGGGCAGGCAGCACCTATCTCGACAGTCTCGACGCGAGGGAACTCGACAAGTGCCATGCCATCGGGTCCAGCATCCGCTGGCGGGTACGGGCGGCCCGATGGGGTGCAGCCCAATCCGGAAACCACCGCGGCGAGTTCGAAGATCGGGTCGACCTGTCAGTACTGTCGCCCCAAGACCGCACCGCGCTGCGCAGCATCGGCCGAGAACTCAACGGAATTCGCCGCAAACTGGATTACCTGGCGTCGACGTCGGCGTTCTCCACGTGGTGACCCAACGCGCGATACCCTGAGCCGAGATGACGAATTCCGCACCGCACGATGCACTTCCACCCGACGGCCAGAT
Source organism: Mycobacterium dioxanotrophicus (assembly GCF_002157835.1). Taxonomy (NCBI): domain Bacteria; kingdom Bacillati; phylum Actinomycetota; class Actinomycetes; order Mycobacteriales; family Mycobacteriaceae; genus Mycobacterium; species Mycobacterium dioxanotrophicus. Next base: position 5,022,249 of record NZ_CP020809.1, read on the forward strand.
GCCCTCTGACGAGGAGCTCGACCGGCTGTGGGCGCCATGGACCCCGAGCGAGGTGACCGAGCGCCTCGCACACGTTCGCGCTCCGTGGTGTGTGGCCGGTGGCTGGGCGATCGACCTCTACCTCGGCGGTACACCGCGGCTCCATGCCGACATCGAGATCGCCGTTCCCCGCCAGGCTTTTCCGGAGATCGTCCATGCGTTGCCAGGCTTCCAGTGGGATGTCGCCGGAGCCGGGCGACTCTGGCCGTACGCCGTCGCGGGCAAGCATCCCGACCTTCATCAGACCTGGTGCCGTGATCCCGCCAGCGGCCGCTATCACCTGGACGTGTTCCGCGAGCCGCACACCCGCGGCCGGTGGGTGTGCCGCCGCGACCCGTCCATCACGCTGCCCTACGACGAGGTGATCGGTCACCGCGACGGTATGCCGTATCTCGTACCCGAGGTGGCTCTGCTGTTCAAGGCGCGCCGCACCGACGCCAGGGATCACGACGACTTCGCCCGTGCCGCACCGCAGCTGACCGACACCGCCAGAAACCGCCTCGCCGGTTGGATCACCCGGCTCTATCCCGATCATGTCTGGCTGGGGCAACTCGCTGACGCACCCTGAGTGCACGACAAAGTAAGGCAGACTGGCGGCCACCTGAAGCCAGAGCGTCAGTTCATTTGACCCAGATCGTGCGGAGGTTGGTGAATTCGCGCACGCCCGCAGCGCCGAGTTCGCGGCCGTACCCGCTGCGTTTGGTACCTCCGAACGGCACTCGCGGGTCCGAGGTCACCATGGAGTTGATGAACAGCACTCCAGATTCGATGCGCTCGCCAACCGTGCGCGCACGGTTCACGTCGCGAGACCAAACGCTTGCCGCCAAGCCGTATTCGGTGGAATTGGCCACCTGGATCGCCTGATCGTCGTCATCCACCCGGATCAAAGCCGCGACGGGTCCGAATGTCTCTTCCGATACCACCGGCATATCGTCGGTGACATCGGTGATCACGGTGGGCGCGTAGAAGTTTCCCGGGCGATCGAGCCGGTGGCCGCCGGTCAGTACTGTGGCTCCCCGACTTACCGACTGCTCGACCTGCCGCTGCACCTGATCGAGGATGTCCGGCCGGGCCAGCGGACCGACGGTGGTGCTGGGATCCAGCGGATCGCCGACAGTGAGTGCGTTGACCGCAGCGACGAACTTCCTTTCGAACTGATCGGCAATATCGCGATGAATGATGAGACGTTTGGCTGCGATGCAGGTCTGGCCTGCGCACATAAATCGCGATTTCGCGGCGTGCACAGCCGCGGTATCGACGTCGGCGTCTGCCAGTACTACGAAGGGGTCGGAACCGCCTAGTTCGAGGACGCTCTTCTTCAGAGCGAGGCCGGCGGCCGAGGCTACGTAGGCGCCTGCACGCGTCGACCCGGTGAGGGTGACCGCCGCGATACGGCGGTCCGCGATGAGCCGGGCGACGACGGTGGGTACCTGGGATTCCTCGACGACCAAAGTGCGCAACACCCCGGCCGGCAGTTGGGCGGCCCGCAGTACCGACTCGATCGCCAGAGCGCTGCCGGTGACGTTGGCGGCGTGCTTGAGCAGCACGGTGTTTCCGGCGAGCAGGGCCGGGATGGCGAACCGGAAGACCTGCCATAGCGGGAAATTCCACGGCATCACAGCGAGAACGACGCCCAGCGGCTCGTACACAGTGCGGCAGGACTGCGCTGACACATCGAGGTCCTCCGGCTGCAGGTAGCTTGCGCCGTCCTGTGCATACTGCCGACACTGCCAGATGCATTTGTCGACTTCGGCGGTCGCTTCCGTTATGGGTTTGCCCATTTCGAGCGTGATTTGGGCAGCCAGCTCCTCGCGGCGATGCGCCAGGACGTCAGCGACGGTGCCCAGTAGCCGGGCGCGTTCGGGAACAGCTACGCCTTGCCATTTCAGGCCCGTCTCGTGGACGTGGTCGACTGCCTCTTCGATTGCGGCGTCATCGTGTGCAGGGTAGTGCGCCAAGGGCTCGCCGGTGGCCGGGTTGGTGGTGATGATCGTTCGGATGTCAGTACTGGTCACAATGCTCCTACGGTGAGTTGCGGGGACTTGAGGTTTCAGGCCTGCCGGAATCGGGGTCCGCGTTCGATGACTCGCTCGAGCAGATCCTCATCGATGTCGACACCGGCCTGTACCGTGCGCGGTTGTTGCCCGGTGTAACCGAGCCTCTTGAGCACGTCGGAATGGGCGTAGTACCCGCCAGCAACGATGAGGCAAAGCGATTGGTAGAGCACAGGATAGGTCGTACGCAGGTGATCCAGCGCCATCTGGGGTGGTAGCCCCGCGGCGCGTGCCCACGCCGTGTTCAGATCCTCGATCAGATCAGGCCGGGCGTTGAGCACGACATCGAGTTGGGTTGTACTGACGTCGACCTCGCTTGCCGAGGGCATCTGCTCCCCCGCAGGAATGAGTAGATCCCCGATGGTGCCCAGCCAGAGCCTGCACGCGCCGCTAACTGCCGCGTCGTGTTTGCCGGTGGCCGCGGTGGTGCCGGTGGTCATCGAAAGCTCCTGAGCTGTGCTGACAATCATGCGGGGACCTTCTGGTCGCGGCGGTTGGCGATCATGTGCTCGATCGATCGCAGCGCCAGAGCGGTGATGGTGCTGGTCGGGTTCACTCCGCCGGATGTCACGAAAACACTGCCATCGACGATGTAGAGGTTCGGGATGTCGTGAGTGCGCCCGTACTGGTCGACCACGGAGGTCTGCGGGTCATCACCCATGCGGGCGGTGCCGAGAAGATGCCAGCCCGAGTAGCGCATGAGTGATTCGACCGCGGTGTCGTAGGCACCCGCGGTCTGCAACGACTCCACAGCTCGCGCGATGTGGAAATCGAGTAGTCGTCGGGAGTTTTCGCTTACCGCATAGGTGATCTTGGGTGCCGGGATCCCGGATGAATCGGTAAGTGTGGCATCGATGGTGACGCGATTATCGACATCCGGTAGGTCCTCACCGAAGATTCCCCAACTGATGGAGCGGCCCAGGTGTCGCCGCACGTGATCGTGGTGGGCCCGTCCCCATACGTCTTGTCCCGCCCGGGTGGGCATCGCCGCGTTCAGCGGTCCACCGGTGGGCGCCAGACTCCATTTTGCGCCGCGCACGAAGTCGCGGTCTGGGGAGGTTTCGTAGAATTCGTAGCAGGCGATTTTCGCACCGACGTGACCATTCCAGCTGGCCATGTCGTCGTCGAAATACCCAGTGACGTTGGCGAACGGATGCATCATCAACCGACGTCCAAGTGCACCACTGGAGTTGGCGAGTCCATCTGGGTGCGCAGCCGTAGCGGAGTTGAGCAGGATGCGCGGTGTACCGATCGCATTGGCCGCGACGACCACGACATCAGCATATGCCGCGTCCCATGTTCCATCCGGACGCAAGAATTCCGCGCCCGAGGCAAGACCGTTGGGCGACATCAGGATCCGTGATACCCGCGCGCCGGTGAGGAGCCGGGCACCCTCCGCGGTAGCCTGCGGCCAGTGGGTCAGGTCGGTCGAGGCCTTTGCGCCTTCTGGGCAGCCCTGCATGCATGCGCCGATCTGCACACACGGTCGCCGGCCGCGATAGGGTGCCGACAGGACCGCCTGCGCCGCCGGCCACCAGTGCCAGCCGAGTTGGTCATGGGCCCTTGCCATTCGGGCTCCGATCGCCCCGATGGGCAGCGGGGGAAGTGGTGGACCGGTCCCTTCCGGGTATGCCGGGTCCCCTTCGACTCCCGAGACACCGAACGCGACATCCGTGCGTTCGTAGAACGGTTGCAGGTCGGCGTAACGCAACGGCCAGTCATCAGCGACACCGTCCAGCGTGCGCACTCGGAAATCAGATGGCAGCAATCGAGGCCAGTCCCCCGCGTAGAGGACCATGCTCCCGCCGACACCGGCGAACATCAGCGGCGCCACATCCGAGGCGCTGTCATCGACTGGATAGTCCGCCGGATTACCCCGAATGTTGGGACTACCCGACCACTGCTTACGGGCCTCCAGCTCGTAGGTGGGCCGCTGCGCAGGGTAGTCGGCGCGATCCGGCCAACTGCCCTGCTCCAGACAAAGCACATCGAAGCCGGCGCCGGACAGCGCTCCGGCAGCAACACCTCCGGACGCCCCGGCGCCGATGATCAGCACGTCAGCGTGTTCCATAACGATCCCTTTCCTACGTCCGCGGCGAGCACCCGCAATTGGTAAGCGCTTTCCTCTGACCATACGAGCATCGCAGCGTATGTGGCAAGGGTCACGTCAAAAGTGCCTGACAGAGATGGCGAGGCCGCGCTGAGAGAAGATCAGGCCAAGGGACCGGCGATGCGTGCCGGAGCCGTGCTGGAGCGCACCACCAGGTCCACCGGTACGTGGATGTTGCGGGGTTTGTCAGCGCCCATGGATTCGGTGGAAAGCAGCAGGTCCATCGCCTGCGCGCCCATGTCCTCAAGCGGTAGCCGCACCGTGGTCAAGGGCGTGCGGAGGTCTGCGGCGATCCACAGGTCGTCAAAGCCGACCACGGACACCTCGGCAGGTACCCGGTACCCGAGTGGATCGGCGAGGGCCGCCAAGGCACCCGCCGCCATCAGGTCATTGAGCGCGAAGATGGCCGTGATCCCAGGGTCGCGCTCGAACAGGGCGAGAGTCGCCGCAAATCCGCCGCTGCGCGTGAAATCGCCACCGACGACGGGGATCTGGGAGGCGTCAAGCCCGAAAGATTCCCACGCGCCCGTAAAGCCCGACAGCCGATCGCTGACCGACGACAAGAACGAGGGGCCAGAAATGATCCCTACCTTGCGGTGGCCGAGATCGTGGAGATGCCGGGCGACCTGGGCCCCGCCGTTCTTATTGGCCGGCAAGACGCCCGGATACGGCAGATTGTGGTCACTGACCAGTGCGATGCGCCCGCCTCCGCGGGCAAAACCCTCCAGCACAGCAGCCAGCGCTTCGGTGTATCCCTCGGTGGTCACCCCACTGCCGGCGAGCAACAACCCTCGAACCCGCTGAGCTTGAAGGCGTTTGACGTACTCGATCTCACGGTCGGGATCATGGAAGGTGTTCGCCAGCGTCGTGAGCAAGCCATGTCTCGCAGCGACAGTCATCGCGCCGCGGGCGATCGCGGCGAAGTAGGGATCGTCGACCTCATGGACAACAAGGCCCACGACTGAGGTCGTCGAGCGCGCCAACGCTTGGGCCGGGCCATTGGACACATAACCCAAGTCAGCGGCTGCACGCCGAATCTTCTCCGCCGCGGCCGCCCCGACAGTGCGGGAACTGCCGTTGAGCACCCGTGATGCCGTCGCCAACGAGAGCCCGGCCCGGTCGGCAACGTCCTGCAGTGTGACCCCGCTGTTGTCCATCACCGCCCCGTCATCTCGGCTTATCCCCCAGGAACTTTATCCCCCGAATGGGAGCACGAAGCGGGCCGCACCGCGCAGGCATCCCACATTTCACTACCGGTGTTGCGCGCCTCACGGTGCCCATGCTTCTATGGAAAGCGCTTACCCAAATCGTAATCTCGGAGGACCACTCATGCCACCATCGCGCATCGGAATCATCATGAACGGGGCTTCGGGCCGGATGGGTTACCGCCAGCACCTCACGCGGTCGATCCTGCCGATCCGCGACCAAGGCGGAGTGCTGCTCTCCGACGGTCGCACCCGGGTGCAGGTCGAGCCCATCCTGGTAGGTCGCGACCGCAAGAAACTCCAGGAGATCGCCGACCGCCACAACATCGCCCACGTCTCGACTGACCTGGACGCCTGTCTCGCCGATCCCCAATGGGATATCTACGCCGACTTCCTGCTCACCAAGGCGCGAGTTCCCGCTCTACACAAAGCCATCGACGCCGGCAAAGCGACCTACACCGAGAAGCCCACCGCCGAAAGCCTCGACGCTGCTCTCGAACTGGCGCGCCGCGCCCAACGCGCAGGCATCAAGAACGGCGTGGTGCACGACAAGCTGTTCCTTCCCGGACTGGTCAAGCTGAAGACTCTCATCGACTCGGGATTCTTCGGGAAAATCCTCTCGGTCCGTGGAGAATTCGGCTACTGGGTGTTCGAAGGGGACTGGCAACCCGCGCAGCGCCCGAGCTGGAATTACCGCGCCGAGGACGGTGGCGGCATCATCGTCGACATGTTCCCGCACTGGAACTACGTGCTGGAGTACCTGTTCGGGAACGTCAAATCGGTGTATGCCGCAGCCCGCACCCATATTCCGGCCCGCGTCGACGAGACGGGCGTCGCCTACACCGCCACCGCAGATGACGCCGCCTACGCCATCTTCGAGTTGGCCGGCGGCATCGTCGCTCAGCTGAACTCCAGTTGGACCGTGCGGGTCCACCGCCGCGAGCTGGTCGAATTCCAGGTCGACGGCACTCACGGAAGTGCCGTCGCAGGACTCTTCGACTGCAGAGTGCAGCACCGAACGCTCACTCCCCGCCCGGTATGGAATCCCGACCTACCTGACACACACAACTACCTCGCCGACTGGACCACGGTGCCCGACAACGTCCCCGTCGACAACGGATTCAAAGTGCAGTGGGAGCAGTTCATCCGCCACGTCGTCGAGGACGCCCCCCACCCGTACGACTTCCTTTCCGGCGCGCGCGGAGTGCAGCTGGCCGAAGCAGGGCTGCAGAGTTCGCGCACCGGCACTCGGGTACAGCTGCGCGAACTGACCCTCGAGGCTCCGCACGACGTGGCAGTGAGCGTGTGATGGGCAACATCAATCTCATCGACGAGTTCGGTACGTTGGCGCCGTACGAGCTGCAGTCCAACACTGTTGGCGATCCAGGGCCCGGCTCCCCCCGCGCGCGGGCCGCCTTCGCCGCCGCACACGTTGTGCCCCGGGTCGCGGGCAACAATGTGCCAGGAGCTGCGGCCGACATCGACTGGGACGCCACCATGGCGTTCCGCCATCACCTGTGGTCCTGGCACCTCGGCGTCGCGGACGCCATGGATACCGCCCAACGCAACATGGGTCTCGACGCGCCCGCGGTACGCGAATTGATCACCCGTAGCGCTGCTGAGGCCGCCCAGGTAGGCGGCGCTCTGGTCGTCGGTGTCAACACCGATCACATTGAGAGCCAAGATATCTCGGTCGACGAGATAATCAGCGCATACCTCGAACAGCTCCACCACGCCGAAAACGCGGGAGCTCAGGCAGTCCTGATGGCCAGCCGCCACCTGGCCCGCGCGGCCCACGACCCTGCGGACTACCGCCGCGTCTACGGCGCTGTGCTTGCGCGCGCGGCGCAGCCGGTGATCCTGCACTGGCTGGGCACTCCGTTCGACGCACAGCTGGCGGGCTACTTCGGGTCGAACGACCTGAGCGTTGCACGCGCAACGGTGCGCTCGATCATCGAAGACAACCTCGACCGGGTCGCGGGGATCAAGGTGAGCCTGCTCGACGGGCGCACCGAGATCTCTCTGCGCCGGGAACTGCCCGGATCGGTGCGGGTGTACACGGGCGACGACTTCAACTACGTCGATCTCATCGCCGGCGACGCCGACGGCCACTGTGATGCCCTGCTCGGCGCTTTCGCCACCTGTGCTCCTGTGGCGTCGGCCGCGTTGTCGGCGTTGGACGACGGCGACGAGGACCGCTTCCGGGCGCTGCTGCAACCCACCCAGACGTTGGCCCGCCATGTCTTCGCCGCACCCACCGAGTACTACAAGACCGGAGTGGCGTTCCTGTCCTGGCTCAACGGTCACCAACCGGCGTTCACCATGGTCAACGGCCTGCAGTCGGCTCGCAGCCTGCCTCACCTATCCCGGCTCGTGCAACTCGCCGATGCGGCCGGCGCACTGGAGCACCCCGAACTGGCTGCGCAGCGCTGGAGCGATCTTCTCACCGTCCATGGCGTGCGCTCGGCGATGCGGGTGTTCCCATGAGTGCCCATCCCCGCCTGTCGCTCAACCAGGCCAGCATCAAGTACGCACCACTGCAGGAGGCGCTGACCGCCACCGCGGAATCCGGCATCACATCGATAGGGCTATGGCGAGAACCCGTCGCCGAAGTCGGATTGCCGAAAGCAACCGAGCTGGTCGCCGCGTCGGGTCTGCGCGTCTCCAGCCTGTGCCGAGGCGGATTCATCACCGCCTCCGACCGTGCTGCCCGCAGCGCGGCACTCGACGAAAACCGCCGAGCCATCGACGAAACTGCGGCTCTCGCCCACGCCGGAGCCGAAGGATCAGCTGCCGTCCTGGTCCTGGTCGCCGGCGGTCTGCCCGATCGGGACACCGATCTGCGTGGCGCACGCGAGCGCGCCCAGGACGCCATCGGTCACCTCGTCGAGCACGCGCACGGCGCCGGGGTAACGCTGGCAGTCGAACCCATGCACCCGATGTATGCCGCCGACCGAGGCGTCATCTCAACCCTGGGTCAGGCCCTGGACATCGCCGAACCATTCCCCGCGATCACTGTCGGGGTCGTCGTGGACGCCTTTCACATCTGGTGGGACCCTGAGGTTTTCGACCAGATCGCCAGGGCCGGCGCCCAGGGCCGCATCGCCTCCTACCAAGTCAATGACTGGATCACCCCTCTGCCCGCCGACAGTCTGCTCGCCCGCGGCGTCATGGGACATGGCCACATCGATCTGCCGCGGTTGACCCAGGCGGTGCTGGCCGCCGGCTACACCGGCGACGTCGAGGTGGAGATCTTCAACCAACAACTCTGGGACATGCCTTACCAGCAAGCAGCTTCCCTCATCGCAGCCCAGTTCGACGCCATCGCGATGCCCACACCGAACACCGCGCACTGTTCCCCGCTGACCGCCGTTCCGACGCCGGCCAACCATGGGCCCACCCTGGCTACCGGCACTGTCATCACCAGGACTTCAAAATGAAACCAGCACCGAAGTACCAGGCCACCATGACTCTCTATCACCTTGGATCCCAAGGTGCCTGGGAACATGAACTGTTCGCGCTGCTGCGCCAGCACTACCGCGACAGTGAGCTCAGTGGCCTGCGCGAGGACCTCATCGGGCTGAGCACCGTCGGTTGGGTCGAAGTCGTCGATCACCGCGAACACTGCGGACATATTCTGCGCCGCTACCGCCTCGCCGAATCCGCACGACCTCTCATCGCCTACCAACTCAACCTCGACAGCTGTCTTCCCACCGACAGGGCCCCCGCGGTGGCACTCTCCAGCAAGGACACCGCGCGATGACCCACCTGCACCCGGTAGACCCAACGCATCTGGCGGAGCGCTCCCGCCTGGCCGACGGCAAGAAAACCCGGATGGGCATGATCTACGCCGTCTTGGCCGCGCCGGCACTCGGCCTCGCGTTCGGCCTCCTCGGCTCCATCGTCGCCGCGCCACCGTTCAACATTGAAGCCCCAACCGGCGCCTTCGCCCTCGTCGCCACACTGCAGGTGCCCTTCGGCGTACTAGGTATCGCGGTGTTCCTCGCCGTCAGCGGTACCTGGCGCGACATCCTGCGCGTCCTTGGGCACCGAGTCAGTTGGTGGAATCTGTTTGTCGCCGTCGGCGGCTTCGTCGGTGACTTGTGCTTCGCAGCCGCCTCAGGTCTCATCGGCGGCGCGCTGGCAGGAGCAGTCGGCGGACTCGCCGGCGTCGTCGGAGCGGTTATCGGTGCCGCGCTGTACCGGGAGCGAATTCTGCGCCCCTCGACCATCCTCGGGCTCGCCGCCCTCGCCGTCGGCATCTGGCTCGCAGTCTCCGGCGGGCAGATCGGCGCGCCCACCCACGGCGTCTACTTCGCGACCGGTCTGGTCATCATCGTCGTCGCGGTACTGACATGGGGATTCGAAAGCTTCGCGATCTCCGCCGGAACTGACCTCATGCCCGCCGAGGGGTTCCTCTGGTGGCGTGCGTTCCTCGAACTTCTCATCGCGAACGCACTGCTGTTCCTCCTGTTCCCCACCGGGCGCGATATCGCCCGTCAAGCATGGTCAGAACCCCGCCTGGTTGCCATGGGCGCCGTCATCGGCTTGGGCTGGGCCATCTGGATGATCATGGGTTACTACATCGGCATTTCCTACGCCGGCGCCGTCCGCGGCGGCGTCCTGACCAACACTCTCGCCTTCTTCTTCATCGCCATTTTCTCGCTGACCGTCTACGGCGCGCCATTCAGCCTGATCGTCACCATCGGATCCATCTGCACAGTCCTCGGTGCCATGTTCATCGTCACCGAGCCCAAGTCCTACATCGCCCGCCAGCGCGGATAACCGGCAAGGAAACACATGTCCCCTCAACCGATCCACCAGCCTGACAACGACACCGAACTCATCGAGGCTTACCTGAGCGCTGCCCGGACCGCCAAACTGCGCCGCCTCTCGGCACTGGTCGTTCTCTGCGCACTACTGCTCGGCGTACTTCTGCTCGTCTATGTCAACGACTGGTACGCCCAATCGGGCGGAGGCGGAGCAGGATGGGTGTTCTGCGGCATCATCGTAACCCTGTGCGCTGTCGGAGCCGTCCTCACCGACATCGTCTATCGCAAGGAACTCTGACATGGACCAGATTCCTGAAAATGGTTCGCCGACAATGCTTCCGCTACTCAACGCGCGAACGTGGGCCCTCGGCTTTCTCGTGTTCTCCATCATCGTCGCCGTCATCTTCTCGCAATTTCTCGTCGACTTCATGGCCAGCGCCCGCTGACCGCCCCGGGAGACCAACAGTGAACGCATACCATCCCCACATCGTTTTGGCTCCAGACAAGTTCAAAGGCACCCTCACCGCTGATCAAGTCGCCTCCGCAATGGCGCTGGGATGCCGCGATGCAGGATTGGAGAATCGTTGCATCACCATGCCTGTCGCCGACGGAGGCGACGGTAGCGTGGGCACTGCGCTACGCACTGGCTGGTCACGCCGCGAGATCCGCTGCACCGACGCGTGGGGACAGCCGATCATCACTACCGTCGCGATCTCAAACACCCAGGCGCTCATCGAGATCGCCGCTATATGCGGCCTACGCGGATGGCGACCCAGTTCCGCTCAAGCACTCGTTGCAACCAGTCGCGGCGTCGGCGAGGTGATCACGAGACTGTTGGACCTCGGTTTTCGTGACATCACGCTGGCGCTCGGCGGCAGCGCCACCACCGACGGGGGTGCCGGCATGCTCGTCGCGCTCGGCGCACAGCTGCGTGACCGCACCGGCACCCCAATAGCCCCGAACGCCCTTGGCCTACAAGACCTCTCCTCTGTCTGCACCGACGGCTTGGACCCCCGACTCAAAACGACCACGCTTACCGTCGCCTGCGATGTCGATGCGCCGTTGACCGGGCCACGCGGAGCCGCGGCCACGTTCGGTCCACAAAAAGGCGCCGACGAGCAAGGAGTTCACACCCTGACCGCAGCCCTGGACCAGCTCGCCGCAGTCGCCGGACCCGCCTTCGGCCGACCAGACGAGCACCTGCGTCCCGGTGCCGGCGCGGCCGGGGGCCTTGCGTGGGCTGGGCTTCTGCTCGGTGCACATATGCGCCGCGGGGCCGAGCTCTTTCTGGACATGCTGGGCGCGTCCGAGACCATCGAAGGTGCCGCCCTTGTCCTGACCGGCGAGGGCTGCATGGACGACCAAAGCGCGCTTGGCAAAGCACCTTTCGCCGTCGCAGCTCTGGCATCCGAGCTCTCGGTGCCCTCGGCTGCCATCGTCGGCACCAACCGCCTCAACGACCACGGCCTCAACTCCCCGTTCACGGCTGTCATTGCGCTGGACAGCATGGACCCCCTTTGCTCCTCTGACCCGACACTGAGTGCACGTCTCATACGCCAGGCCACCGCAGCCCTGGTCCACCAAGTGCAACGAGAACTCGCAATTCTCTAGATCGATACGAAAGGCCCTGTACCACAGCACTATTACGTGACCGCCGCAAAACCAAAAGTGGGGCACACGTCACGTTGTCAAGCGTCCAAGGCATCACTAGCGTTGAAGTACAAGGTGTTTGGATCCAACGGGATCGGCACCATCGACATTCGTTCCAGACGAAAGAGCTCACCATGGCACTACTGACCATCGGAGACCAGTTCCCCTCATACAACCTCGTCGCTCTGATCGGCGGAGACTTGGGCGAAATCACCGCTTCTCAGCCCGACGACTATTTCACCAGAGTCACCAGCGGTGACCATCCAGGAAAGTGGCGTGTTATCTTCTTCTGGCCGAAGGACTTTACGTTCGTCTGCCCCACCGAAATTGCCACCTTCGGCCGCCTCAATGGCGAGTTCGCCGACCGCGACGCACAAATCCTGGGCGCATCGGTGGACAGCGAATTCGTGCACTTCCAGTGGCGGGCACAGCATGACGATCTGCGCGATCTACCCTTCCCCATGCTCAGCGACATCAAGCGCGAACTGTGCACCGCTACAGGCGTATTGAATGAGGAAGGGGTTGCCGATCGCGCCACCTTCATCGTCGATCCGGACAACACCGTACAGTTTGTGTCAGTGACGTCAGGATCCGTTGGACGCAACGTCGACGAAGTCCTGAGAGTCCTCGATGCCCTCCAGTCTGACGAATTGTGCGCCTGCAATTGGCGCAAGGGCGATCCCACCATCGATGCAGGCGCGCTACTCGCCGAGAGCGCCTGAGGTCGGCCACGATGACCGTCGAGAATCTGAAAGACCGCCTACCCGACTACGCAAAAGACCTCAAACTCAACCTCGGATCGATTCGTCGATCAACCGCCCTGGACGAGCAACAGCTATGGGGCACATTGCTCGCCTCGGCAGCCGTTGCCCGTAACGACACCGTCTTCGCCGATATCGCCGCCGACGCAACCGAAGTTCTGCCGAGACACGCCTACAACGCCGCACTGGCAGCTGCGTCCATCATGGGCATGAACAACGTCTTCTATCGCGCACGCGGATTTCTGGATGGACGGTACGACGACCTGCGGGTCGGCCTGCGCATGAACATCATCGCCAATCCCGGTGTCGAAAAGGCACACTTCGAGCTTTGGGCTCTCGCCGTGTCCGCGATCAACGGGTGCGGACACTGCGTCATCGCTCACGAGCGCGCCCTCCGGGAATCAGGTGTTGAGCGCGAGACGATTCTCGAAGCTCTGCGCGTCGCAGCAATCATCGCCGGCGTCTCTACCGCGCTCGCCACCCAAGCCGGCACAGCAGATAGAGGTTGAAGCGACTTGCACGCCCGCCAGTGCACGGTCTGTGCGTTGCTTTTGTCATGAGCCCGGCTCAGCGCTTCGCTGGTGTCGACCTGGCGCCCCCGGTCGACCCAGCCTGCCCGAGCGACGAGATGCTCATTCCCACTTCGGATCCCACCGCAGTCACCTCACACTTCCGCGCACTCTTCGAGCGAGAGCCGGGCTGTCTCCGGCGCCATGTAGGCCGACGACACGGCGCCGATCAGGAGCACGACGACCAGTCCGATCATGGACGCCGTCAGGCCGTACGCCGCAAGGGTGATCGGCAGGACGAAGGTGCCGACTGCTGACCCGATCCGACTCGCTGCGTTCAGCAGCCCCACACCCGAACCACGAAGCTCGGTCGGGAACAGTTCAGGCGGGTAGACCTGCTCGAGGTTCGACGCTCCGGACATCACGAACGTGAACACCGCGAACGCGGCCAGCACCAGTGGCAGCGGGCCGTTGGGGCCGATCGCGACGATGGACAACGCAATCGCCATCACCAGAAAGGACCAGATCAGCAGACGGCGACGGGACATCTTCGCCACCCACCACAGCCCGGCGACGCCACCGACGAGCAGGAAGACGTTCAAGACTGCCCCGGCGAAGAACTCGCGCCCGTCCAGACCCACCTTCACCATGAGCAGCGGGAGGAAGGTGTAGATCGCGAAGTACGGAATTACTTGGCAGTTGAAGAACAAAATGCCAAAGGCGGTGCGGCGTCTGTACTTCGGGCCGAAGAAGTCGCGATAGCGGTACGGCGTCGTCGGGCGCTCCCCGGCGATACGGTCGACGTCGAGGTGGCCGCCGAGGTAGCGCGCCGCAATCGCTCTGGCCTCGTCGAGGCGGCCCTTGCTGATGAGCCAGCGGGGCGACTCGGGCGTGCCGATACGCAGGATCAGGACGAGCAGAGCCGGGATGGTGCCGCTGGCCAGCAGCCACCGCCACGCATGCGGCGACAGTTCGGCGAGCCAGGTACCGACGAAGTAGGCGACCACATAGCCGACAGTCCACATCACGGTCAGGGATGCCAGTAGCGCGCCGCGGAACCGCCGCGGCACGAATTCGGCGACCAGTGTCGGTCCAAGGGCATAGTCGGCGCCTATCCCGAATCCGATCAACAGTCGGAGGATGAGGAGCTCGGTGGGGCCCTCGACGAAGAACTGCGCGGCCGATGCCACCGCGATCAGGATGAAGTCGAGCATGTACACCCGGCGGCGGCCGAACACGTCGCCCAGCCAGCCGAGGACCATGCTGCCCGCGAAGATGCCCAGCAACATCGAGGCGCCGAGTATGCCCTGCCATACCGGGCCGAGGTTCATCTGTGGCGCGATGAACGCCAATGCGATCCCGATACCGCCCAGGGCGTAGCCGTCGGAGAAGTTCGCACCGAACGTGAGTGCGGTGATCTTCACGTGGAATCGGTTGAGCGGTGCATCGTCCGCGTTGTCAGGTGTGGTCATCAGCTGTGGCGACGGGGTCGGCGTCGCTGGATTGAGGTTATTGGACATCGGTGCTCCCAGTGAGTGTGTAACGGGCGACCAGGGGGTGACTACTGCGTCCGACCGTAGAAAAGCCCTCGGGTGAGGGCGTTGAGCCGCATGTCGGGCTTCTCGCTGTAGGTGAGCACGGAATTGATGCGCGGCCGGGCGCCCTCAACCGGGCTGACACGGTGCAGCGCGTGGCGCCCATGGAAGATCGCGAGCGAGCCCGGGCCGCTCGGCAACCGCACCGCGCCCTCGCCGTCGCCGTGCAAGACCTTCTCTATCGTTGCGTAGTTGGGGTCTGCTTCCGACCGCAGGCCGGGGTAATACTCGAAGTCGCCGCCCCTCTCGGCTTCCTGATACATCACGGTGACCGCAAATTCGCTGCGGTCGAAGTGCCAACCGAGCTCGTCGCCGTCCTCGAACAGCGCGATCATGACCGCATCGAGGAGATCGGCGCTGCGGTGGAGTTCGGCCTTGCCCAGCACCGCGGCGATGAACCGGGTGAGGTCGTCGGAGTCGTACAGCCGGCGGATCGGCGCATCGGCCGGGATCTGATCGCACGCGATGGTCTGCTTGGCCGACCGTTGCTGCGCCGCACGCGGGTGGGCAGCGGCGACGGTTGCGTCGGCCGGTTCGAAGTAGATGGTGTGCGTGTCGTCCGTTCGATGCGCGGCCGATACGAGTTTGGTTGCCAGGCGGATCATCTCGGCGATGGCCACCGGCGTCACGAAACCGGGCAGGTTGCATACACCGTCGCGCCGCAGTTGCTCACGACATGCTGCCACGAACGCACGACCACGGTCGCTCTCGAGTTCATCGATCGGGTAGCGATCCAGATCGACGATGTCGGCGTACGTGCGTGCCGTTGCTTGAGACATGGTGTCCTCCTTGGAATATGTATGTGGTGCAGGCCTCAACAACGACGACAGTGTCAGGCCAGTTACATTAAGACAATTCATCTTCACACTGATATCCATTAGTGAATGTTCTAGATTGAGTGAATGAGCCGGGACATCAACACGATCGAGCTGCGCTATCTCACTGCGCTGATCGCAGTCAGCAAGGAAGAATCGTTCAGTCGCGCGGCCGAACGCCTCGGATACACGCAATCCGCAGTGAGCCAACAGATCAGCCGACTAGAACGGTCGATCGGCCACCAACTGGTGGAACGTCCCGGCGGTCCGCGCCCGGTTTCCCTCACGCCCGCCGGACAGATGCTGCTGCGTCACGCAGAGGCCGTCGTCGCGCGGCTGACCAGCGCGGCGGCCGATCTCGACGCGCTGGAGAACGGCACGACGGGCACGCTGCGCATCGGCTGTTTCCAGAGCGTCGGAGTTCGGATCCTGCCGCGCGTACTTCGCGAATTCACCGGTAGATATCCCGATGTGGACATTCAGCTCGTCGAAATGGAGGACGACGGCGCACTTTTGGCCCAGCTCGAACACGCCGAGTTGGACCTCACCTTCACCGTCGCACCGTTACCAGAGGGTCCATTTGATTCGGAGGAACTGCTCGAAGACCCCTATGTCGTGGTGGTTCGAACCGATTCCCCACTGGGAGAAGGACAATCGGTTATCTCGTTGAAAGCGCTGGTGGGGATACCGCTCATCACCTACGCGCACCTGCGCGAGGCCCATCTCATCGAGAACCGCCTCGGCCACCCGGCCCTGCGGGATCAGATCGTGTTCCGCTCCAACGACAATGGCACGATCCTGGGTCTCGCCGCCGAGGGGGTCGGCGCCGCCGTCCTGCCCTGGTTGTCGGTCGATCCTTATCGACACGGGATCAGGGTGCTCCATATTGCAGGCGTGAGCCGACGGATCATCGGAATCGCGTGGCACCGGGATCGCTACCAGATTCCGGCAGCCCACGCGTTCATCGATCTCGCGCACACCGTCGCACGCGAAGAAGCGGCAGCCATGCACCCCGCCGGCTGAGAGCCAAGGGACTACGTGGACGCGTCAGAACTCCAGACTGCCGACCACGCTCTCCACAGTTCGCGTGACGCCGCCATCGAACACGAGCCGCTGCAGTCGCTCGATGTCGTCGCCGAAGAATCGGTCGTCGGCCACCGTCGGGACTACAGCGCGGACCGCCCGATAGACGGCGTCCGACGCTTCGGATGCGCGGCCGGCGCCGAGAAGGTCATGGGCCTGCGCTGAGCACATCAGCTCGATCGCCAGCACGTACCGTAATTTGCCGGTCAATTCGTAGGCCTTGGTCACCGCGAGGTAGGCGTTGCTGACCGGATCCTCCTGATTGGCACACGTCGGCACCGAGTCCGCCGACGCCGGTACGCACGCTGCCTTCATCTCCATGTACAACGCTGCCGCGGTGTACTGCGGGATCATGTACCCGTTGTGCAGGCCGGGTTCAGGTGAAAGGAACGGCGGCAGTTCGCTGAAGGCGCTGTTGACCATCCGGTCGGTGCGCCGCTCAGAGATCTTGGCGAGCACGGTCATCGCGTTGACCATGAGATCGGCTTGGATGCCGACGAAGGTGCTGTCGAAGTTGGCGCCCATCAACGCCGTGCCGTCGTCCCCCTCGGGGAAGATGACGGGGTTGTCACCGACCGAACGCAGCTCATCCTCGATGACCTTCGACGCGTCCTTCAGCGCCCGTTTGGCTCCGCCGTGCATCTGCGGAATGGCCCGAAGGTTGTAGGTGTCCTGCACGCGGTAGTCGCGGAACTTCTCGATGATCTCGCTGCCGGCCAAGATCCGGCGCACATTCGACGCGACAGCCGACTGCTCGGGATGGCGCTTCATGGTGTGCAGCCTCGGGTCGAATGCGTTGATGGTGCCCCGCAGCGCTTCCAGACTCATCGCCGCCGCCACGTCGGCGACCTTCGCCGCTTCGATCGCGTCGTAGATCGCGAGGGCCGCGATTCCGTTCACGGAATGCGTGCCATTGGTCAGCGTCAGCCCTTCCTTGCAACCAAGAGTGACCGGCTCCAACCCGGCCCGGCTCAAAGCAGCTGCACCGCTGAGCAATTCGTCACCGACCCACGCGCGTCCCTCACCGATCAGCACGAGCGCCATGTGCGCCTCGGGGCTGAGGTAGCCGACCGAGCCCTCCCCTGGGACATAGGGAGTGACGTCGTTGTTGAGTAGGTCGCGGATCAGCGTCAGTACCTCCAGGCTGGTACCCGAGTAGCCCTGGCCGAGGCCCACGAGCTCCATCAGCTGGATGGCCCGGACCACTTCTGCGCGGAGCGGCTCGCCCACCGAGACAGCATGCGACAGCACGATGTTTCGCTGCAAAGCCTCAGCATCCTGCGGCGAGATGACCTTGGAGACGTTGTCACCGAATCCGGTGGTCACCCCGTAGATCAGTCGGTTCTCGGCAAGAAAGCGCTCAATCAACTTGCGCGAGCGCCGGACCCGGCCTACGTACGCCGGCGCGAACTCGACTCTGGCGCGATGGCGAGCCACTGCGACGAACTCTTCGATGGTGATGTCGCCGTCACCGAGGCTCACGACCTCGATGTCCTTGGCGCGCTGTGTCATCTGAACTCCTTCGGAAAACTACAGGAGTCATTACGTTATGCGCTGGAACCTCCCCTTTTAATAAGCATTCCTAATGGACCCTATAAGCGTGCGTTCGACAGCCCAGCGCGCCGGCGCGTCGCATGTGAACCTGGCAGGCTGATCGAGGACTTCGCATCACCGTGCGCCGATCTCTGGAGGCCAGGTCACGGCTGGTTGGACACTCGCGAGGGCCGAGGGCGGGGATGATCGATCTACCCGGCCGCGTTGCTGCCAGAGACCGCGACCGAAAGTGAGGACCTTCCGTGGCCGCACCCCACATCGCCGTCGCGCTCGACGGCACCGGGTGGCACCCGGCGTCGTGGCGCGAGCCCGACGCCCGCCCTACCGACCTGCTCACGGCGCAATACTGGACCGACCTGGTGACCGAAGCCGAGGCGGCCTTGCTGGATTTCGTCACCATCGAGGACTCGCTCGGGCTGCAGTCCGACCATCCGGGCCGTCCCGATGATCGCACCGACCGGGTTCGGGGCCGGCTCGACGCGGTGTTGATCGCGGCCCGGGTCGCACCGCGCACCAAGCACATCGGGCTGGTGCCCACCGTCATCACCACGCACACCGAACCGTTCCACGCGTCGAAGGCCATCGCCACCCTCGATTACGTGAGTTCCGGCAGGGCGGGCGTGCGGATTCAGGTGTCCCGACGCCGCGACATCGCCGCACACTTCGGGCGGCGCCAGCTGCCTGCGAGATCAGCCGGACTCGTCGACGAACTGTTCAGCGAGGCCGGCGATTACGTCGAGGTGCTGCGCAGGCTGTGGGACAGCTGGGAAGACGACGCCGAAATTCGCGATGCAGCGACCGGACGGTTCATCGACCGGAACAAGCTGCACTACATCGACTTCGCCGGCGCTCACTTCTCCGTGAAAGGCCCGTCCATCACACCCCGTCCGCCGCAAGGCCAGCCGATCGTTGCAGCGCTCGGCCACGTCGACCCTGCCTATGCGCTGATCGCGTCGAGCACCGACGTCGGGTTCGTCACCCCGCACAGTGCCGCCGAGGTCACCGAACTGGTCGCGGGTATCGCAGCACGACGGGCACGCGACGCCGCGCCAGTACGGGTGTTCGCCGACTTGGTGGTGTTCCTCGACGACACCGCCGACGCCGCGCGGTCGCGACGGGCTCGGCTCGATGATCTGGCCGGCGGTGAATACCTCAGCGATGCAGAGATCTTCACCGGAACTGCAACAGAACTGGCAGATCTGGTACAGGACTGGCACGCTGCGGGAGCAGCCGGTTTCCGCCTTCGTCCGGCCACCGTGCCGCACGATCTGCAACAGATCACCCACGCGCTGGTTCCCGAGCTGCAGCGGCGCGGGTTGTTCCGCGATCGCTATGAGGCTGCCACGCTACGCGGCCTGCTCGGCCTGCAGCGCCCCATCAATCGGTATGCGACCGTGTGAACTCTGGACAAGGACCCCGTATGAGCAAGCCCATCAAGCAGATTCATCTCGCCGCACACTTCCCGGGCGTGAACAACACCACGGTGTGGAGCGATCCCGCATCAGGAAGCCACATCGAATTCGATTCGTTCGTGCACTTCGCCCAGACCGCCGAGCGGGGCAAGTTCGACTTCCTGTTTCTCGCCGAGGGACTGCGGCTGCGCGAGCAGGGCGGCCAGATCTACGATCTCGACGTCGTCGGCCGTCCGGACACGTTCACGGTGCTGGCAGCCCTCGCGGCCGTCACCGACCGACTGGGCCTGACCGGAACCATCAACTCGACGTTCAACGAACCATACGAGGTGGCACGGCAATTCGCGTCACTGGACCAGCTTTCCGACGGACGCGCGGCATGGAACGTGGTGACGTCATGGGATGCCTTCACCGGAGAGAACTTCCGCCGTGGCGGCTTCCTGCCCGAAGATCAGCGCTATGAGCGAGCCGAGAGCTTCCTGCAGGCTGCGCACACGCTGTTCGACTCATGGCGCGGTGACGAGATCGTCGCAGACAAGGCGAACGGGGTGTTCCTGTCCGATCCGGCCGCCGGTGAATTCTCTTACCACGACCGTCATTTCGACATCAGCGGCCGGTTCAACGTGCCTCGCAGCCCACAGGGTAGGCCCGTCATCTTCCAGGCCGGCGACTCCGACCGTGGCCGCGAGTTCGCGGCAGCTGCAGCCGATGCCATCTTCTCCCGACACGGAACCCTGGAAGAGGGCCAGAGGTTTTTCGCCGACGTCAAAGGCCGCCTGGCCAAATACGGCCGCCGCCACGACGAACTGCTGATCCTGCCCGCCGCGACGTTCGTGCTGGCTGACACCGACGCCGAAGCCGCCGACCTCGCTCACGAAGTGCGGCTGGCCCAGGTGTCACCGCAGACCGCGATCAAATTCCTCGAACAACTGTGGAACCGCGACCTTTCCGACCACGATCCCGACGGTCCGCTGCCCACCGTCGACCCCGTCGTCGGCGAGAACACGATCGCCCGCGGCCGGGCCAGCGTCCGGATGCACCGCGACCCCATCGCCATCGCCAACGAGTGGCGAGCCAAGGCCGAGGCCGAAGGACTGAGCAGCCGCGAACTCATCATCGAGGTGACCGGCAGGCAGAACTTCATCGGGTCGGCCGCCACCATCGCCGAGTCCATCGATCACCTGGTCCAGGCCGACGCCAGTGACGGTTTCATTCTCGTGCCACACGTCACGCCGGGCGGCCTCGATCCGTTCGTCGACCGGGTGGTGCCGCTGCTGCAGGAACGCGGGGTGTTCCGCACCGATTACGGCGGTACGACGCTGCGCGACCATCTGGGCCTCGGCATCCCCGAGCCGTCCGGCGCGCAGCACCCGACCGCGGTCACCGGCTAGCGTTCGTCCAGCCCGGACAGTGCCGCCGGCAGCGGATCGCGGTGCAGCACACCGAGTCGCTGCGTGGCGCGGGTGAGGGCGACGTAGAGTTCGGCCGCACCACGCGGTCCGTCGGCCAGGATCTGCTGCGGCTCCACCACCAGCACCGCATCGAACTCGAGTCCCTTGGTGGCGGCCGGCGGCACGGTGCCCGGCATCCCCGGCGGCCCGATGACCACACTGGTGCCCTCGCGGCCGGCTTCCTCCTGAGCGAATTCCTCGATTGCAGTTGCCAATTCGTCGTCGGTGACCTTGCGGGCCCACGGCTTGACGCCGCACGCGCGTACCGACTCCGGTGGTTGGACGCCCGGGGCAAACTCAGCCAGCACCGCGGCCGCGACCTCCATGATCTCCGCGGGTGTGCGGTAGTTCACCGTCAGCGGCCGATATACCCACCGGCCAGCCCGGTTCGCACCCTTGGCTTCCGACGGCACATACGGTTCGAGCATCGACCCCCATGATGTCGCGCCTGCCGCCGACCTCCGCTGTGCGAGATCGCCCACGATCGTGAACGACCGCCGCGGGCAACGCCGCATCAACACGCGCCAGTCCATCTCGGACAGTTCCTGCGCCTCGTCGACCACCACATGCCCATAGGTCCAATCCCGGTCCGCGGCAGCACGTTCGGCGAGTTCACGGCCATCCTGCTCTTGGAACCGCTCCGCCAGTTGCTCGGCGTCGAGCAGATCTGCGGCCAGCAGGTGGTCCTCGTCATCCATCAGGTCCTCGCGGTCGACCATGAGATCGAGCACTCCGGCCGCGTAGGCGGCCTCCTCCTTGCGCTGCCGCTCGGCAGCCTCGTCGGCAGCCTTGTCACGGCCCAGCAGATCGACCAGTTCGTCGAGCAGTGGCACGTCCGACACCGTCCACGCTTCGCCCTCGGCACGGTACAGCGCGTCGTCCGCCCCTGCCGCGCTCAACCGCTCACGCGATGTGTACAGCTGCGCCAGAACATCTTCGGGGGTCAGGATGGGCCACAGCCTGTTGAGTGCGGCGGTGAACTGCTCGTGGTCCTCGAGTTCGTTCACCACGTCGGCACGCATCTGTGCCCACGCGTGCTTGTCGTCGCGCGTCAGCCAGCCCTTCCCGATGCGGGCGACGGCACGTTCGGTGAGCACATAGGTGACGACGTCGATGAACTCCGCACGAGCCTCGTTGTGCGGCAGGGCGGTCTTGCGGGCCTCTTCCCTGGCCCACTCCGCGGTCGCGGCATCGATCCGAACCGTGACATCCGAGAGGTCGATGGGAATCGGATCCTCCGGCAGCTCCTGACGATCCGCCACGGCTGCCGCCAAGACATCGAGCATCTTCAACGAGCCCTTGAACCGCGCGGCGTCTTCGGTGTCCTCGGCACTCACGCGCAGGCCGGGGACGAAATCACCGGTGGTCATGAACACTGCCTGGGACTCCCCCAGCGACGGCAGCACGCGCCCGATGTGATTGAGGAACTCCGAACTCGGACCCACCACGAGCACACCGTGGCGTTCCATCTGCTTGCGTTGGGTGTACAGCAGATAGGCGACCCGGTGCAGGGCCACCACCGTCTTGCCGGTGCCCGGGCCGCCCTCGATGACGAGCACCCCGGAGTGCTCGAACCGGATGATCTCATCCTGCTCGGCCTGGATCGTCGCGACGATGTCGCGCATGCCCTCCCCTCGTGGGGCGTTGACCGCCGCCAGCAGGGCGGCATCGCCCGGGCCGTCGAGTTCCTCGCCGAGCTCCGCGCCGGTGGGGCGGCCCAGGGTCTCGTCGGTGAAGTCGATCACCCGCCGGCCCCGGGTGTGGAACTGACGACGTCGCCGCATCCCCTCCGGGCTGGCCGCGGTCGCGACATAGAACGCCCGAGCCAGCGGCGCCCGCCAGTCGAGCAGCAACGGTTCGTAGTCGTTCTCGCTGTCCAGCAGGCCCAGGCGGCCGATGTACAGATGTTCGTCGTCGAGAGTCTCCAGCCGACCGAAGCACAGACCGTAGTCGGCGACATCCAACCGTTGCATCTCCCTGGCCATCGCACGCACCTCGGCGTCGCGTTCGACCAGCGTGCTGCCGTTCTGGGGGTCGACAGGGCTGCTCAGGGCGGCCTTGTAACGGCGGTTGGCCTCGGCCCGCTCACTGTCGAGGCGTGCGTACAGCCCGGCGACGTACTCCCGCTCGGACCGCAGTTCGTCTTCGTACTCTGACATACTCTCGCTTTTCGCTCTCACCTCGCGCGGCACACCGGTGCCGCATTCCCGCCGAGTTCTGGTTCAGGCCAGCGATTTTGCGCCATACCCCCGGCCTTGCCGCAAGCCCCCTCATACGCTATAAGCTGAGAGGGGAAGGGCGCGGACATTGGTCGCTCCGTATCTCTGACGTGATCGCCGCCTCACCGCTCGGTCGGCCCAACCATTCTACGGCCATTCCAGAGCCGGCTGTCACGCGCCGCCGAGTCGGCTTCGTTTCTCCCCAACGGAGAATGTTGCTGGCGCACAACGGTTTTCAGTTCCCCGCAGCCATGCCGCCGTCCGCATCAGCCCCACAGGTGGCTTCCTGCTAGCTGGAAGACCGGGTTGGGTGCCAGCGCTGACGACATCGGGGCACCTCGAGACGACTCTGATAGGTGCCGAGTTCGGCATCAGAACAACAGCAGAGATTGAGAGAAGACCATGCACGTCACCACTGCTCGTATCGTTCCGCTGGTCGCCATGGGCGTGGCCGCCGTCGCCATCGCCGCCGCGCCGATCGCCTCTGCCAGCACCCTGCCGACCGGCGCGTCAATCGACCAGAATCCGGGCAACGCCGAGATCACCGCCACGCCGGGCGACGCCGCCCAGGAAGCCGCTCAACTGCAGCAGCCCTTCGGCGGGGTGTACGGCGTCCTGCTCTTCCACCACTGACGTCCCGCATTCATTGTGACCGCGCATCCACGACATCGCTATAACCGCAGCGGGTTCCACCATCGCGTATAGACATCGACCAGCCAGTCGTTCAACTTTGGGTAGTCAGGCCGCTCGGGAAGATCAGCCGTATCGGTGAGCGTAGCGAGTTGCGACCGCAGATCGCCGATGGTGTCGATGACCGTCGGTTTGTCGACCTTGCCGATCCGTAGATCACGCAGCCAGGTCCGGGATGGCTCGGGCATCGGCAGCGTGATCTGACCGGTGCTGAGCATCTCGACGCCCTGCAAGCCGAGCCGTATCGCGTGATAGGCGAATTTGGTGTCGTACCCGTACACGTCGACCAGCTCCGGGCGATTGGTGCGCTGTGAGCGCAGGCCCAGCATCCGGTCGCGTTGGGCGTCGAGATAGCCGATGAACCGGCGACCGGCGTCGCGCGACAGGAACAGCTGCGGATTGTCCTGCAATTCCCTTCCCGGCCAATCAATCTCGACGATCTCCTGCGGAGGCACGAACAGTAGCAACAGCACAGTCGGGTTGCCACCGGCAGCCAGCCGAGCCCACTTGCGCAGGCTGTAAATCGTCAGATCGAGGTCGCCCGCACCCGAACGTGCACCTTCTGGCTGTGTCCGGTACTGATACTGCTCGAACCGTGCAAGCCCGATCACACAGTCCGGCGGTTCGATGCAGATCCCCATCTCGTCCCGGTCGTCCGTCCCCTCGACCGTCACACCGTGCAGTCCCGATCCGACCTGGGTCCTCAGCACCGTGTTGCGTTCGGCGATGTCACGGTGCCACGGCGTGTTGTGCGGGTTGATGTACGGCCCATCCATGCCCTTGAGCGTAACGACCGCGCG
This sequence comes from Mycobacterium dioxanotrophicus, assembly GCF_002157835.1. Lineage (NCBI taxonomy): Bacteria > Bacillati > Actinomycetota > Actinomycetes > Mycobacteriales > Mycobacteriaceae > Mycobacterium > Mycobacterium dioxanotrophicus. The sequence continues at coordinate 5,046,968 of NZ_CP020809.1, forward strand.
GAGTCGTCTCCCACCGGTTTTCGCGGGCCGCCGCTCTCACCTGGCGTGTGTTTGGCGGCCCGGTGTTCGGGTATGCGGCGTGAGTGGGGGTCAGGGATCGTCGCTGTGTGCCATCCGGCCGGGCGATCCCGTCATCAGAAGCACACGCAAGGAGTTCAAACGCATGACCTTGAAGAAAATCGCAGCGCGTGCAGTCACCACAAGCATGCTCGGTATGGCTGGATTGGGCATCGGCGCGGGCCTGGCCCATGCCGATCCGCATGTCCCGATGCCACCGACACCGCCGGTCCCGGCTCCCGGCATTCCCGGTCCGGGGGTAAACGCCGGCGTGCCGGGCAATCCGCTGCCGCCGGGACAGGATTATCTGCCGCCTCCTGGGCACGGCGGACCGATGCCGCAGGATCGCATTCCGTTCGCCTCGGCGCCGCCGTGGGTCGCGGTCCCGGCAATCCCGCCGATGGGCACCCCTCCGGCGCCGCCGGTTCCGGACTGGGCCATCGGTCTCCCGGTGGTTTGGGATCCCGATATCGGTGCCTGGGGCGTGTGGGATGCCCAGGCGAGCGCATTCATTCGGCTGTAGGACACCGGATGCGACTGCCACCCCGTCAGGCCTGGCGGGGTGGCAGTCGGTGTCTAGCTGTACTGACCTGAGAGGTTAGGTACGCGGCTGGCGGGTGGTTGGCCGCCGAGTGCGGTGTGGCCGCGGTGGTGATTGTAGGTGTGCAGCCAGCGGGGATATTCGGCGCAGCGTTCGGCGTCGCTGGTGTAGAGACGCGCGTAGGCCCACTCGTCAGCCAGAGTGCGGTGGAAACGCTCCACTTTGCCGTTAGTCTGCGGTCGATACGGCCGAGTGCGGCGATGCTCGATGCCGCCCAGTGCCTCGCCGAATGCGTGTGATCGGTAGCAGGAACCGTTGTCGGTCAATACTTTTCGTACGGTGATGCCGTGCCGGGTGAACCAGGCGTTGGCTCGCAGCCAGAAAGCGGCGGCGGTGTCCTTGCGCTCATCAGAGAGCAGCTCGGAGTAGGCCAAACGCGAATGCGCGTCGATCGCGCTGTGCAGGAAGTGATAGCCGCGCACTGGATTGTGGTGCTTGGTCTGCTGCCCGAACTCTTATCGGCTTGTTTGTTGCGTTTGCCGACTGACTTTCCCAGCATCCGCCAGCCGCCGCCGGCGGGATCTTGCCCAGTTTCTTGACGTCAACGTGGACCATGTCGCCGCAGGCAGCCGATTCCATCCGGCGGATGACCCGTCCCGTGGGCGGTCGAGCCAACGCAATTTGGCCAGGCCGTAACGAGTCAAGACCCGGTGCACCGTGGAAACGTTGAGTCCTAACAGGTATGCGATGCGTGCAGGTCCCAGCGACGCAGTACGCGAACTTTGATGATCCGCCGCTCGATACGAGTGGGCGTGCGGTTGGGGCTGTGGCGTGGGCGTGAGCTGCGGTCGACCATGCCGGCCTCACCCTGCTCGCGGTAGCGGCCTGCCCAGCGTGCCGCTGTGGTAACCGCGACCTGGAATCGCTCGGCCGCGCGGCGCAGCGACCAGCCGTCATCGACGACACAACGGGCCAAGCGCAGACGACCAGTTTCTGACAGCGGGGCATTACGGTGTGACACGAAGACCTCCGAGAGGGTTGGTGCGTTCCTAGACAGCTCGCACTTCACTCGGAGGTCTTCTTCATGTCACCACGCCACGCCGTACCTAACGTCCGTGGTCAGTACATCTAGCCCAGGACGCGACACCCGCCCCGACCGATGGTCAGGGCGGGTGTCCCGGTGCCGGCGCTAAGCGCAGACCTGCACGAAGCCGAGCGGTCCGGACACGCATGGCGGAGCCCAGCCGGCGTATGGAGGAGGGGGCGGCGGCCCCCAACCGGGTCCATCTCCCCAACCGGGACCACCACCCCAACCGCCGTGGTGCCACGGACCTTGCGACCACTGCACGCCGGGCGTGAGCGGTGCCGCGTTGGCCGTGGCAGAGCCAAGGCCGAGCGCGGATACGCCGAGAGCCCCCGCGACGGCCGCACCAACTGCAACTCTCTTCAGACTCTTCATGAGCACCCCTGTGAAACGCGAATCGAAACCACGGCTCCGGCCTCCCCGACACGGACCGAAGTCATTGCTGGGCGTGGAAAGCCGCCATGGCTTTCCATTTCGTCCCACGTTCGACGTTATCGAGCCAACCTATGTATAGGTTATCGATAGGTTATGAAGATCGATCGCGAATCCTGACCATCGTGATCACCTGCACCACAACAGGACTCATCAACGCACGAGGTTGCCAAGGCTCTGACCGCCCAGGACGCGATCGCCCATGCTGGCACCATCCGTGCCGCAGAGTTGAAAACACCTGAGAGACAAGGCTTGAGCAGCGAGCCTGAATGAGAATTCGGCGCCGCGTCGCCGGGGGCGGCAACGTGAGCGAAGAGGCACCTACGTCGGAACCGTCAGCCCAGACCCACCCCCTCGTGCGCGACGCAGCACACCAACAGATAAGCGAATTACCAAGCGCGCCAGTGATTCACAGTCGAAGCATCTGGTGACGCCAAGACTACTGCACTAAGGTGCCCGGCTGTGGGGTTAATCGACGACAAATATGCGATGCTCGGCGGCGACCACGGTTTCCTCGGACCGCCGAAAAGCCCGGGAGAAGACTTCGGCCGCGGTCGCCGGCGCAGGTACGCCTTCGGCGAGATTCGCCTCGACCTGACGATGCCAGACCCGAAAGAAGCATTCGAGGTGCACGGCGCCATCCTCGATCACCTTCGCGCTGTCGAGAGTCCGACAGATCCATGGTTTCCCACGTCCGACGAGTTGATGACCCGCGACGGCGCCGGGCGCATCTCCTACTTCGACGGGGCTGCCATCGTCTGGCGAAAAGATCTGGGCGCGTTCGCCGTTCAAGGAGCGATCTACAACAAGTGGGTCAGGATCGGCGGCGTCCGATCGGCGGTCGGATACCCCGTCTCCGACGAGCAGGCGTCGACCCCGCCGACACGTCGCAGCACGTTCGAGCACGGAGTGATCGATTGGCCCGGACATGACTGGCGAGCCTTCGCCGTACACGGCCCGATCTTGGCCGCGTGGCAGTCTCCGCAGGGCGCGTCGCTCGGCGGCGTGCTCAGCGACGAGACACCCGCCGCCGACGGCAGCCGCTTCAGCAGGTTCGAGCACGGGCTCATCCGTTGGACCAAGGCAACCGGGGCGGTGATCGTGCCATGACGGCCATCGACGACAAATTCGCAGCGCTGAAAGCGGCGGGTTTCGACCTCGGATCTCCGAAAGGACCGGAGACCTCCTGCCCCGACCGAACCGGGCGGTTCCGTCATTACGACCACGGCTCGATCTACTGGCATCCCAGCACAGGGGCCCACGAGGTGCACGGCGCCATCCACGCCAAGTGGTCCGCACTGGGCTGGGAGGAGAGCTGGCTCGGCTATCCGCGCACCGACGAAGGCCCGGCCGGTACTGATGGCCGAATCAGCCACTTCCAGCACGGAGACATCAAGTGGACATCCGCCACCGGAGCCGTGGACCAGTCATCGGTGACGTGGGAGGCCTATTGGAACCGGGACGCCACGTTCCACAAGAACAAGATCGCCGCCTTGCGCAAGGACCACCGGATGGTGTCGTTGGCAGTGCAACGGCTGTCCAACAACGTCGTGTACGCGGCCGTCTGGCTCAAGAGCAATGACATCGACCAGCACGAGATCCACGGCGTCGACGAGGCCGGGCTGGCGAGATTTCTGGACAATGAAGCCTCGCAAGGCCATTCGATCGAATTGATATCCGCGTCGGGCGACGGCAACGACCGTGTGTGGGCGGCGACCACGCGTCCAGGCGAGCCACCGCTGATGTGGTTTCCGAGGATGACCGACGGTGGCTCAACCGATCCGGGGTCGCTGCTGGCGATGAACAAGATCGCCCAACGCAATCAGGCGGTGCTGACCAGTCTGACCCTCTTCGAGAGCAACGGTGCGTCCTGGGCAGCCGGCGTCTACCGCCGAGATCCGGACACCATCCCGTGGTCGGTTTATGAGACCCACCCGATCGCGCCGGAGGTCGACATGGCCAAATTGCCGATCCAGCTCGCGCACGGCGGCCGCGTCGAACTCACGGCAGTGTCCGACGACCAGTGGGCCTCGCTGTACCGAGACGACGACATCGGCCCCGGCGCGTCGTTCAGCGGTCTCACGCCCGCCGAGATGGATGCCAAGGTCGAATCCCACCGCAAGCTCGGCTATCTGCCGCGTCATATCGATATGGGTGGTACCGACGATCATCGATTCTCGGTCATCTTCAAAAAGCGGATCGACCCGTTACCGCGTCGGCTCGTCATCACGGGCACTCCGGTACCCGAGCTCACCGTGCTCGACGAGGCGATGGTCGATTACCTCAAGCGGACCGGTATCCGGGCGGCCAACCTGGCTGTGGCTCAAGATCATCGGCTGATCTACGCACGCGCGTTCACCTGGAGTGCCCAAGGCTATCCCATCGCCCAACCGCAGACGAGCTTCCGGATCGGGAGTGAGAGCAAGGTCCTGACGGCGATCCTGATCCGTCAACTCATGGAGGACCCGAAGACCAAACCTCAATTCGGCGACAACAGCAAGATCGATCACTTGCTGGCGTTGAATCCCCCGCCGGGACTGACGAAGACCAAGGGATTCGAAGACATCACGGTCCTGGAACTCATCAAGCACAAGACGGCCGTCGCCAGAAACTTCGCGAGTTTCGACCCTGAGGTCGTCGCCGCATTCGGCAAGTCGCTGCCGGCCCGCAGCAAGTTGGACTTCGCCGCGTTCATGATGTGCCAGCCGTTCGATCCGCCGAAAGGTGACTACCGCAACACCAATTACCTGTTCCTCGGCGCTCTCGTCCAGAAGCTCACCGGCGGTATGTGGTTCGACGCGCTGAAGACCCGCGTCCTGGCGCCGTTGGGCCTCACGCTGCCGACACCGTCGGGATCGACGCTCGCACGCCGGCGGCCCCAGGAGGTTCTCAGCCACGACTGGAACATGGATCTGCCCGCCAGCCTGATGAGCGCCGACCAGCCGCTGGTGCGATCCGGCTATGGGAACGTCAATCTGGAGGAGGTCGGCGACGCCATCGGCGGGATGGCGTTCCCGTCATGCGACTTGGTGAAAGTGCTTGCGAGCTTTTCGAAAACCTCCAAGCACCGTCTCCTGAACAGTTACGGCCCGGCCGACATCATGTTCGCCGGTAACGCCACGGACGGCCGCGTCGAGTGGACGCACAACGGCGGCCTGAGCAATACCGACGCGCTGATGGCCATCCGCGACGACGGCATCAGCTGGGCCGTCACGTTCAATGCCGGCGCGCCGCAGCGCGAGATGCAGCCCGACTACGACGAGCTGATCGACGCCGTCATGGACACCCTGCCCACCCATGACCTGTTCCCGTCGGTGGGGCTCACACCGCTGGCATGACGGCGCCGAGACTGTACTGAGGGACAAGAAATGCGCCTCATTTGTCCCTGATGTGAATCTCGGTGATCAGGCCCGCCGGCTCGACACCGGAGGGCTCTCGCCAGCTAAACGAAAAACCCGCCCTGACCGAGGTCAGAGCGGGTTTTCAAACGTGGAGCTAAGGGGATTCGAACCCCTGACCCCCACACTGCCAGTGTGGTGCGCTACCAACTGCGCCATAGCCCCGTTTGTCGTGCTCCACGAAGTTACACCACGGCTACCCGCCATTCAAAATCGCTGGTCAAGGCACCTCGCCACCGGCCTCTGGCCCCAGGGCACGGGCCGGGGTGTGCTCGGTGGGCGGAATTTGGCGGGTTTCCGGGGCGAAGACCCAGCCTGTCGCCGCGAGCAGCAGGATCGCACCGCTGGCCACGAACGCCCAAGAGAAGGAGAAATGCTGGGCGATCATGCCCACCAGCAGGGAGCCACCGATGGAGCCGACGTCGGCCATCATCTGGAACGTGGCGACCGCGGTGCCGCCACGCGCCTTGCTGCCGATGATGTCGGCCACCGCGGCCTGCTGCGGTGCCGAGAAGATGCCCGTGGAGAACCCCGCGACGAACGCGCTGACGAGAAACAGCGTCAGCCCGTCGGTGAAGCCGACCAGCACGGTCGAAATCCCCGCCGCGGTCAGTCCGATGATGAGCAGCAGCCGCCGGCCCACCCGGTCGGACAGATGCCCGCTGGGGATGACCGCCGAGACGTTGCCGATCGCGAAGGTGGCCAGCGCCAGACCGGCGACGCCGGCTCCGCGGTGGAACACCTCGGTGATGAACAACGGCACCAGGGCGATGCGCAGGCCGAACGCCGACCATCCGGTGGCGAAATTGGACAGCAGCGCCGCGCGGTACGCCCGATTGCGCAGCGCGGTCCGCACACTGACCTTGGGGCCGTCGTCGGGCGCAGGGGCCGCGAGCGACGAGTGCCGCAGGCTGATGAACACCACGGCGGCTGCCACCAAGAGCGCGCCGCCGTAGATCAGGAACGGCACACTGAGCCCGAGCCCGGCGGTGAGGCTGCCGAGCACCGGCCCGCCGACCGAACCGACCAGGAACGCCGAGGAGAACATGCCGGCAACCCGGCCGCGGGCGTCTGGCGGGCTGATCCGGATCATCAGCCCCAGCGCCGAGACGAAGAACATGGTCGAGCCGATGCCGCCGAGCGACCGGAACAGCAGCAGCTGCCAGTAGGACTGGGCGAACGCGCAGGCGCCCGTGGACAACGCGACGATCAGCAGGCCGTTGACGTAGACCCGTCGCTCCCCCAGCCGCTGGATCAGCAGGCCGCTGGCCGGCGCGAAGGTCAGGCGCATGAGCGCGAACGCGGTGATGACGAAGGTCGCCGCGCTGATGCTTACGCCGAAGTGACGGGCGTAGGCAGGGAGCACCGGTGCCACCACGCCGTAACCGAGCGCAATCACGGCATTGGCGGCGATCAGAACCCAGACTTCACCCGGTAGCTTCGGTTTGGTCTGCGTACAGTCGCTCTGCGTGACACTCACCCGATAACTGTATTGACCAAGTCCTTGGCGGCCTGCTGGACCTCGGCAAGATGCTCCGGGCCCTTGAACGACTCGGCGTAGATCTTGTAGACGTCCTCGGTGCCCGACGGGCGCGCGGCAAACCAGGCGTTCTCCGTCGTCACCTTCAACCCGCCCAGCGGGGCCCCGTTGCCCGGCGCGGCGGTCAGCTTCGCGGTGATCTGCTCACCGGCCAGCTCCGTGGCGGTGACCTGCTCGGGCGAGAGCTTGGCCAGCCGCGCCTTCTGCTCGCGGTTGGCGGGCGCGTCGATGCGCGCGTAGGTCGGCGCCCCGTACCGCTCGGCCAGCTCCGCGTAGCGCTGCGACGGCGTCTTGCCCGTCACCGCCAGAATCTCCGAGGCCAGCAGGGCCAGGATGATGCCGTCCTTGTCGGTGGTCCACGTCGAACCGTCGGTGCGCAGGAACGACGCCCCGGCGCTTTCCTCACCACCGAACCCGATAGCCCCGGTGATCAGGCCGTCGACGAACCACTTGAAGCCGACCGGAACCTCCACGAGCTTGCGCTCGAGCCCGGCCACCACCCGGTCGATGATCGAGCTGCTCACCGCAGTCTTGCCCACAGCGGTGGCACCGGGCCAGTTGGGCCGGTGGGTGTAGAGGTAGTCGATGGCGACGGCGAGGTAGTGGTTCGGGTTGAGCAGCCCGCCGTCGGGGGTGACGACGCCGTGCCGGTCGGAGTCGGCGTCGTTGCCGGTGGCGATCTGATACTTGTCGCGGTTGGCGATGAGGGAGGCCATCGCGTTCGGCGAGCTGCAGTCCATCCGGATCTTGCCGTCGGTGTCCAGCGTCATGAACCGCCAGGTGGCATCCACCAGCGGGTTGACCACGGTCAGGTCGAGGTTGTGCCGCTCGGCGATCGCGCCCCAGTAGTCGACGCTGGCCCCGCCAAGCGGGTCGGCGCCGATGCGGATGCCCTCGGCCTTGATCGCGTGCAGGTCCACCACGTTGGGCAGGTCCGCGACATAGGCGTCGAGGTAGTCGTGGCGTTGCGCGGTCTGCAAGGCCCGGGTCAGCGGGATGCGCTTGACCGACTTGAGGCCTTCTCGCAGGATCTCGTTGGCGCGCTTGGCAATCACACTGGTGGCGTCGGTGTCGGCAGGCCCGCCGTTGGGCGGGTTGTATTTGAATCCGCCGTCGCGGGGCGGGTTGTGCGACGGGGTCACCACGATGCCGTCGGCCAGATCCGCATCACGGCCCCGGTTGAAGGTCAGGATGGCGTGGCTGACCGCCGGGGTCGGGGTGTACCGATCCGCCGAATCGATCATCGCCACAACATCATTGGCGGCCAGCACCTCCAGCGCCGAAGCCCACGCCGGCTCCGAGAGGGAGTGGGTGTCACGGCCGATGAACAGCGGCCCGGTGGTGCCCTGTGCGGCGCGGTATTCCACGATGGCCTGGGTGGTGGCCAGGATATGGCCTTCGTTGAACGCCGCATCCAGACTGGACCCGCGGTGTCCGGAGGTGCCGAACACCACCTGCTGCGCCACGTCCTCCGGATCGGGTTGCAACGTGTAATACGCCGTCACCACCTGCGCGACGTCGATGAGATCCTCGGGTTGTGCCGGTTGTCCGGCACGGGGGTTCGCAGCCATGGTTGACGATTCTGCTACCAGAAGCGCGTCGGTGTCTGCCGGTCGCCGAGTTGCCGCCATACTTTTACTTCATGTTCGGCCATGACCCTCGCGAGTTGGCCGCCGTGTTCATCGGCGGCGCGCTGGGCACGGTGGCCCGCGCCGTCTTGGCGATCGTGGCGGCTCCGGCGCCCGGCCACTGGCCGTGGCCGACCTTCGTCGTCAACATCGTCGGCGCCTTCATGTTGGGCTACTTCACCACCCGACTGCTGGAACGCCTGCCGGTATCGAGTTACCGGCGTCCGTTGCTGGGCACGGGCGTGTGCGGTGGATTGACCACGTTCTCGACCATGCAGGTGGAAACCGTTCGAATGCTGCAGGCCGGGCACTGGGGCCTGGCTGCTGGCTACACGGCGGCCAGCCTGGCCTTGGGGTTGCTTGCGGTGGGGCTGGCGACGGCGCTGGTTCGGCGGATTCGCGTGTGACCGGCAGCGGGGAGCCGAAGGCGCATCGCGCATGACGACGGTATTGGTCTGGACGGGGGTCGTGCTGCTCGGCGGACTCGGCGCGGTGTCGCGCTTTCTGGTCGACCGGGCGGTCTCGGCGCGACACACGCGAGGTTTCCCATTCGGCACGCTCGTGGTGAACCTCAGTGGCGCGTTGCTGTTGGGCTTTTTCGGCGGGCTGGCATTGAGTCCGCACGTCGCTCTGCTGGCCGGCACGGCGTACGTCGGGGCATACACCACGTTCTCCACCTGGATGCTGGAAACGCAGCGGCTGAGCGAAGAACGCCGCCTGTGGCCGGCGGCGGCCAATATCGTCGTCAGTGTCGTTCTCGGCCTGATGATGGCGGGACTGGGAATGTGGTTGGGGGCTCGGCTGTGACTGACCGGCACGCGACCGACTATCTGAAGCTCACCGCCTATTTCGCCGAGCGGATGCGCCACGGTCACCGCTTCGCCGCCGACGCCCTGTTCGACCTGTACGGCAGCAACGACGTCGCCACCAGTGTGATGATGCGCGGGATCGCCAGTTTCGGTCCGCACCACCACTTGCGCAGTGATCAGACGCTGAGCATGTCGGAGGACCCCCCGGTGGCGGTCGCGGCCGTGGATACCGCCGACAAGATCGCTGCGCTCGCCGAGGACACAGTCACGCTGACCACCCGCGGGCTCATCACGCTGGAACGCGCGCAACTGGTCAGGCGGGGCAGCCCGGCACCGACCATCCCCGAGACCGCCAAGTTGACCGTGTACGTCGGCCGGCACCACCGGGTGGGCGGCGCACCCGCCTACCGCGCGGTCTGCACCGCGCTGCACAGGCACGGTTTCGCCGGGGCCACAGTGCTTCTCGGGGTCGACGGGACCGCGCACGGCCAGCGTCGACGGGCACGCTTCTTCAGCAGCAACTCCGACGTACCGATCATGATCATCGCGATCGGCACGCGGGAACAGGTGGCGGCGGCACTCGGCGAACTCGACGACCTGCTGGACGAACCGCTGCTGACCGTGGAGCGGGCACAACTGTGCAAGAGCGGCGGCGAACTGCTGACCCGCCCACCGTCCTTGCCCGCGACCGATGCCGAGGGCAGGCCCCTGTGGCAGAAACTCATGATCCACACGTCCGAGGCCACGCTGCACGACGGTGTGCCGATCCACCGGGCCATCGTGCGCCAACTCCTGCAGTCCGGCACCAGCCGCGGTGCCACGGTGCTACGCGGCGTGTGGGGATACAGCGGCACCCGGGAACCGCATGGGGACAAGCTCTTCCAGATCGGCCGTCAGGTACCGGTGACGACGATCGTGATCGACACGTCCGACCGGATCGCCGCGGCCTTCGATACGGTGGACGAGCTGACCGACGGTCACGGTTTGATCAGTGCCGAGATGGTCCCCGCTGCCGTTGTGGTCGATGAGGGCGTACGGTACGGCAGCACCGATCTGGCTCGGCACCACTACTGAGCACAAGGGGTAAGCCTAGCCTTACCTTATCTGGGGGTGTACCGTCGCACCCCATGCAACCGACTACGTCTGACGCCGTGAGCGCTGCCCTCATCGAAATCCTGCGCGACGACATGAATGTCGACATCCGGCGCGTCACGCGCGAGTCCCGGCTGATCGACGACGCCGGTCTCGACTCCGTGGCGTTCGCGGTCGGAATGGTGGCGATCGAGGATAAGCTCGGTGTCGCGCTCTCCGAACAGGACCTGCTCAGCTGCGACACCGTCGGCGACCTGGAAGCCGCGATTCTGGCGAAACTGCCTGCGGTGCAGAGCAACCAGTGAGCACCCTCGCCACGGCGCTGTCGCAGTCACTGACCACGACCAGCGCCGATCTCGTCGTTTTCGACACCGACACCCGCACCTGGTCCCGTCATCCGTGGGGCCAGGTCCATGCGCGCGCCGAGAATGTCGCCGAACGCATCGGCGAAGACGGTTCGCGCACGGTCGGATTCGTCGGGGAACCGACCGTCGAATTCGTCGCGGCGATCGTGGGTGCCGTCCTGGCCGGCGCCGCCGTGTCGATACTGCCCGGACCGGTCCGCGGCGCAGACCCGGAGCGCTGGGTGCAGTCCACGCTGGACCGGTTCACCGGTATCGGTGTGGGCACCGTGTTCAGCCACGGCGGCTACCTGGAGCAACTGCGAACGGCCCCGGCCCAACTCACCCTCCATGACGACGTCACCATTGCCCACGATCGGCGTTCGGCCACGTGGCGCCGCCCCGCCTCCGAGCCCGCCGACGTCGCGATCCTGCAGGGCACCGCCGGATCGACGGGTACCCCGCGCACCGCGCAGATCCCGTCCGGGGCTGCGCTGGCCAACCTGCGGGGCATCAGCGAGCGAATCAGCGTGTCCGCCAACGATGTCGGCTGCTCGTGGCTGCCGCTCTACCACGACATGGGCTTGGCGTTCCTGTTGACCACCGCGATCAACGGACTGGAGTCGTGGCAGGCGCCCACGACCGCCTTCGCGGCATCCCCTTTCAGCTGGCTGAACTGGCTCTCGGAGAGCAAGGCCACCTTGACCGCGGCGCCCAACATGGCCTACGGCCTGATCGGCAAATACGCGAGCCGACTGCAAGGCCTCGACCTGTCGACGCTTCGATTCGCCCTCAACGGCGGCGAGCCCGTCGACTGTGACGGCACCCAGCGGTTCGGCGCGGAGATGGTCCGCTTCGGCTTCGACCCCGGAGCCCTGTGCCCGTCCTACGGCCTGGCCGAATCATCGTGTGCCGTATCCATTCCCACACCGGGCGTCGGCGTCGCGGTCGACGAGATCACGGTGAAGGCCGATACCCGGGCCAGCACCCAGCGGCTGGCCGTCCTGGGCGAGCCGATCCCCGGCATGCAGGTGCGACTGCGCCCCACCGAAGACAACGCAGGTGTCTGCGACCGCGAGGTCGGCGAGATCGAGGTCCGTGGCACCTCGATGATGTCGGGCTACCTGGGGCAGGAGCCCCACCACCGCGACGACTGGTTCCCCACCGGTGATCTCGGCTACCTCATCGACGGTCAATTGGTGGTGTGCGGGCGCGCCAAGGAGTTGATCACCGTGGCCGGCCGCAACATCTTCCCCACCGAGGTCGAACGGATCGCCGCGCAGGTCAAGGGAGTTCGCGAAGGTGCGGTGGTCGCCGTGGGCGCCAACGAAGGTGCCCCGCGGCCGGGCCTGGTGATCGCGGCCGAATTCCGCGGCGGAGACGAATCCGATGCCCGCAGCGAAGTGGTGCAGCGGGTGGCGTCCGAATGCGGCGTCGTACCGGCCGACGTGCTGTTCGTGGCCCCTGGCTCATTACCCAGAACCTCGTCGGGCAAGCTGCGCCGACTGGAGGTCAAACGCAACCTGGAGATGGTGAGGGCATGACAGTGACCACGATGACGACCCGACCGGCGACCACCACCGTCGAGGAATACCGCGAGCTGCTCGACAGAGTCTTCGACTCGTCCGTGACGGCCTGGACAGCGGAAGCCGAAGCAACCGAACGCTTTCCGCGTCAGCTCATCGAACACCTCGGGCGCTCGAGCGTGTTCACCGAGAAATGGGGCGACGGTCAACAACCCGACATGGCCAAGCTCTTCGAGTTGGCCTTCGCGCTGGGCCGCACGGGCTCGGCGGGCATCGGCGTCGGTGTCAGCCTGCACGATTCGGCGATCGCCCTGCTGCGTCGCTTCGGCAAGTCGGACTACCTGCGCACCATCTGCGAGCAGGCGATCCGCGGCGAAGCGGTGCTGTGCATCGGCGCCTCCGAGGAATCCGGTGGCTCCGACTTGCAGATCGTGGAAACCGAAGTCCGCACGGCCCGAGATGGATTCGAGGTCAAGGGCATCAAGAAGTTCGTGTCGCTGTCCCCCATCGCCGATCACATCATGGTGGTGGCGCGCAGCGTCGACCATGACCCGACCAGCAGGCACGGCAACGTCGTCGTCATCGCCGTGCCCACCAGCCAGGTCGAGGTGCAGGCGCCGTACCGCAAGGTCGGCGCAGGCCCACTGGACACCGCGGCCGTCCACATCGATACCTGGGTGCCTGCCGACGCCCTGGTCGCGCGCGCGGGAACCGGCTTGGCGGCGATCTCGTGGGGCCTGGCCCACGAACGCATGTCCATCGCCGGGCAGGTGGCCGCCGGGGCCCAGCGGGTCATCGGAATCACGCTGGCGCGCATGATGAAACGACGCCAATTCGGTCACACGCTCTACGAGCATCAGGCACTGCGGATGCGCATCGCCGACCTGCAGGCCCGCGTCGACATGCTGCGCTACAGCCTGCTGGGCATCGCCGCCCAGGGCAAGCTCGACATGCGCGCCGCCGCCGCGATCAAGGTGAGCGCCGCGCGGCTGGGAGAAGAAGTGCTCTCAGAATGCATGCACATCTTCGGCGGCTCGGGCTACCTCGTCGACGAGACGCCGCTGGGAGCGTGGTGGCGCGACATGAAGCTGGCCCGTGTCGGTGGCGGCACCGACGAGGTGCTGTGGGAGCTGGTGGCCGCCGCGATGAAACCGGATTACGACGGCTACGCCGAGTTCGGTCAGGCCTGACATCGAGGCCAATGGCCAGTTGTGACACGTGTCGGCCGAAAAGCCGTGTCACAACTGGCCATTCGGCACATCAGGGGCGGGACAACGAGTAGAGCGCCATGCGCCGGTTGGACATCTGGTGCTCGCCGAGGAACGTGCATCCCGCCCACTCGCAGAGCCGGCGGGCACCGGTGTTGCGGTGATCCGGATCGAACATGATGCGCCGGCAGTTCGGTTCGAGCTCGAAGACACTGGCGACGATGCGCGGCAGCAGGAACGCTGCGAGACCACGATTGACGTAGCGCAGGTCGGCGATCGCCGCGTGGATGCCGATGTCGTCGGGTTCGGCGGCATAACGAGGTGCGATCGAGTCCTTCGCGGCGCGATACAGCTCGATATAGCCGACGGGTTCGCCGTTGAAACTGCCGATGAAGGGGCGGGAGTATTCACCGTCGACCTGGGCCTGCAGATGACGTCGCCAGCGCTCGGGCGGCCAGTCGTACTCCCAGGCCTCGACCAGGTGCGGACGGTTCATCCACTCCGACACCATCTCGGCGTCGGCGTCCGGGTCGACCGGCCGGATCGCGTACGGATCGGCCACGATCGGGGTGGGCGGCGCCGCCACGGCCCGCACCGCGTCGGATATGTCGGTCAGTTCGCGCTTGAGGACGGGCGCGTCGTCGATCTCGGTCATTTGATCGCCGAGCCTACCGCAGGAAGTGAGGGTAGGTTTACCTACCTTTGCCGGGTGTCAGCAGCCCCGCCAACACCACCAGATGACTCAATTCCACCTCGCGGGTCGCCGTCACCAAGGTGACCGGACCCCTGCGCACCATGTCCCGCAGCTCATCGAACGCCTCGGCAGCCGGCGAGGTCTCCAACTCCGCGGTGTAGCGCGTCTCGAATTCGTCGAAGAGCTCAGCTTGGTGGTTGTACCAGTGCCGCAGCTCGGTCGACGGCGCAACGTCAGGCAGCCAATGCCCGACCCTCGGATCGGTCTTGCGGATCCCCCGCGGCCATAGCCGGTCCACCAATACCCGGGTCCCCTCGTCAGGCGCCGGTTCCTCGTACACCCGCGCCAACCGGATTCGATGTTTCGCAGCCATCACATGCGATCGTAGGAGCATGGATGTCAATCGCGTTGCCGATCTGGTGCGCTGGGAGGATTCGGGTGCGCATTGGCAGGTGATCGCCCGCACTTCCGGCAGCATCACCATCGCACTGCTGCGGTGTGACGGCGGTGAGGAGGTCGAGCGATTCACCTCGAACGACCCCCGCCTGCTCGAATTCGTCGGCGCCAGGACCGATAGCGAGGACTCCCGGTGAAGGTCGGGAACCTCACCTTCACGCCCGTGGCAGCAGCCCTCGACCTCGTCGGCGCCCCGGTTCAGCGCTATCTCGGCGAACACGACCCCGACGGACTGTGGGCCAGCGCAATCGATCCGGCTCTCGCCGACACCGCGCAGTTCTGCCTGCACTACGACATCGGCCTCGACGTGTCGGCCAACTGTGTCGTCGTCGAGGCCAGGCGCGCCGATCGCACGTGGTACGCCGCCTGCCTCGTACTCGCCACCAGCCGCGCCGACGTCAACGGCATCGTCCGCAAGCGACTCGATGCGCGCCGCATCTCGTTCGCGGGGATGGACACCGCGGTGTCGCTGACCGACATGGAGTACGGCGGCATCACGCCTGTGGGGCTACCACCGGAATGGCCCATTCTCATCGACGAGGGCGTGGTGGATGCGCGGCGCGTGATCATCGGCAGCGGGGTGCGGGCTTCGAAGCTGTACGCGACGGCCGAAGCGTTGACGTCGCTGCCCAACGCCGAGGTCCTGGCGATCACCAAACCGGGGCAGTGACGTGGACCGTCGGTTGTCGGATTCGGTTCTCAACCGGTTGGTTCGGCGTTCGGGCCCACCGCAGGTCCTCGAGGACGCGGTGGACCTGGCCGACCTGGCCGACCAGGTCGATGAGGTCGACGACACCGCCGTGGCGGAAGCCGCGGCACCCCCGACCGCCGACCCCGCCCTGCTGCTGCAGAAGATGGAAAACCGGCTGATCCGGCTCACCCTGGCCGATCCCGACGTCCTGACCGACACCGAGCTGCGCAGACTGCGTTACATCCTGAATTTCGCTCGGCTGGGCGACTTCGAACCAGGTGCTGCAGGCCCGAACGGTACGCGCGGACGGGGAGACATCGCGGTCGGTGCGCAGTTGGGCCCGTGGCGATCACGGGTCATCGACGCGCTGCACGGCCCGCTGCGCGAAGAGCGCGACGCCGTCACCGCGCTGACCACGGCCCGCGAGGCACTGGCCCGCCTGGCCGACGACCAGGCCGAGAAGCGCGACCTGCTCCTGGAGCGACACCGGAACGACTTCTCGCCGGCCGAACTGGATTCCGAAGTCGGATACAAGAAATTGGTGACCGTCCTCGGCGGTGGCGGCGGTGCGGGATTCGTCTATATCGGTGGCATGCAGCGGCTGCTGCACGAGGGACATGTCCCCGACTACATGCTCGGGTCGTCCTTCGGCGCGATCATCGGCGCCGTGGTCGGGCGCACCCTTCCTGTGCCGATCGACGAGTACGTCGAGTGGGCCAAGACCGTGTCCTACCGCGCGATCCTCGGCTCGGAACGACTACGCCGCAGGAACGGACTGACCGGCGTGTTCTCGCTGCGCTTCGACGCGTTCGCACACACCTTGTTCAGCCGCGCCGACGGCGAGCGGATGCGCATGTCGGACATGGCAATTCCGTTCGATGCTGTGGTGGCCGGAGTTCGCAAGCGATCGTTCGCCGCGTTGCCGTCGCGGTTCCGGCGCCCGGAACTGGCCGGACTGCGTCTGCTGCCCATGCTGCCGGTGGGCATCGGTCCACTGGTCGGGGCCCGCATGTGGCAAGTGGCCGCGTTCATCGATTCCCGGGTGGTGAAGCCGATCGTCGTCGGCGGGGATGATCTGACGCGCGATTTCAACGTCGTCGACGCCGCGTCGTTCTCCTCGGCGATTCCCGGCGTGCTGCATCACGAGACGAACGACCCACGGATGGAACCGATCCTGGACGCGCTGTGTCAGAGCCACGACGTCGCGGCGCTCGTCGACGGCGGCGCGGCCAGCAATGTGCCGATCGAATTGGCGTGGAAACGCGTGCGCGATGGGCGGTTGGGCACCCGCAACGCCTGCTACCTGGCGTTCGACTGCTTCCATCCGCAGTGGGATCCGAGGCATCTGTGGCTCGTGCCGATCACGCAGGCCGTGCAGTTGCAGATGGTGCGTAACGCGCCATATGCCGACCACCTCATCCGATTCGGTCCGACCCTCTCGCCGGTCAACCTGGCACCGTCGATCGCCACCATCGACCGCGCG